>CASICI010000014.1 GCA_949373145.1 uncultured Phycisphaerales bacterium | reverse complement strand
GGTCATCGCCGGCGGTTCCGATCAGGACCTGGGTGTTGTAGGCCGTTCCGGTCTGGGTGTCCTCATCGAAATCCCAGCCCAGCGCGAAGAGCATCGTGCCTCCGTCGGTCAGGTCGAGGTCGACGAGGGTGTTGAACTGAAGAATGCCGTCACCCGCGATGAACTCGCCTGTCTCGGAGTCGATCATTCCGGAATAGGGGGTTCCGATGATGAGTTCTTCATCGACGTTACGTGTAGTCACCGAAGTCGATCGTGGCAATCTGGCCGCTGGGTGCGCCGGACACGTAGTCGTTGCCGCCACCGATGAAGGCATTGTCCACGTTCAGCAAATCGCTTGCCGCGGTGTTGAAGTTGAATGAACCGCCGTTCTGGACGAAGAGTTCTCCGCTCAGGGTCAGTTGGCCATTCACCGTGAGACTTGCATCGTCGACGATCGTTCTCGAAGTCGAACTGAAGTTGATGGTGTCCGTGTCGCCATCAAATCCGAATGTCGCAATCGCATTGTCACTGACGTTGAGAATGCCGTCGATCTGGATGCCGTTGTCGCTGGCCGCCGTCGTTGCGAGGTCGAGTCCGGCTCCTGTTCCGCTGACGGTGATCTGGCTGCCTGATCCGAAGACGGTGTCGCCGTTGACTGCGAACGTCCCACCCGGTGATGTCGATCGTGCCCGTGGAATCGAATGCATTTGCAAAGGTCGTGTTTCCACTGGAGGTGAAGGTGCCGCCTGCCATCGTGGAGTTCTCGATGAAATCAAGTGTGCCCCGCGTTGAACAGGCTTCCGCTGTTCAGTTCGAGCACGTTGAAGTTGCCGCTTGCTCCAGTCTGAAGCACCATCGCACTGGTGCCTCCGATTTGAAGGACGCCGTTATCGAGGGTCGTGGCGGTGATCGAGGAACCATCGCCTACCACCACGACGGAGTCACCTGCCAGGGTGAGATTGTCGGTGGTCACGGTTCCGGTCCCGGTTGCCGCGTTCGTCGCGATCTGCTCGTTCGTTTCACCGAAGCCGAGATCGGCGAGGGCCGAATCGAGAAGGTTCACATGGCCCCACGAGGATGGCGCCGAATCCCATCGACAGCGATGTCGCCGCCATCTTGCGTGTCGAGTACGGCGCCATCGACGATCTGGAGGATGCCCTGCCCGTTTTCTCGGTCTTCAAAGTTGCCGTTGAACGTGACGTTGACGCCCTCGGCGAGTGTGTAGTTTCCACCCGCGAGCATGAGGCTCGAACCACTTTGGAGCGTCAGTCCGAACTCGGAACCTGTTCCGTTGGCTTCAATCCCGCCGGTGAGCAGAGCGAAGCCGCCACCGGTGAAGGTGAGCATCCCGTCGATCGCAGATTCGGCGTTGTCCGAGATGAGTCCTTCGATGATCAGGTTGAACGCGATCTGCTGTCCGCCGAGTGTGTAGTTCAGCGTCTGGGCGGCGTCTTCTTCGTCGGTCGAGCCGTTTCCGTAGTCGAAGGTCATGTCACCTTCGAGGTTCAGTGTGACTCCACTTTCGATGCGAAGTGCGCTGTCTCCGGGTTTCAAGGTCGCCGTCGTCATCGAAGGTGAAGCTTCCCGTGCCACTCAGGATGATCAGCGACTCAGACAGGATGTTCAATCGGTCGATCGCGCTGTAGTTCCCGGCGAGGTTGATCGTGTAGGTGTCGGTGGTGCCGGTTGGAACATCCTCGAGGTCGAATGAAATGCCACCATCGACCTCGTCGTCCGTCCAGGGAGGGCCTCCCTTGGACCAGTCTGAGTTGTTGCCGAAGTCGTAGGTTCCCGCTGAGCCGCCGCCGGCATCAAAGACGTTGTCCTGCTCCGATTGGGCGAGTCCTTGCGAACTGCAAGCCAGGGCCAGGGTGAGTGTCGTGAAACCGGTCAGTGTGCGTGTGCGAGGCATCCCAGATCTTCTCCATATGTGGGCGAGGGCCGATGTGGCCCGTTCTGCTGTCTTTTATATCGCAGTTCGAACGTTCAGAGGGCGTCAAAAGAGTGTGTTCTTAGGGTGGTTTCAAGTTTGAGCACGGGATTTCCCGGTCAGCCTGATCATCTGAAATGGTTTCCAGTGCGGGCCTCATCGCCACACTGGTGTGGCTCATGGCTGAGGCGGGCGGGTGCAATTCAGCTAAAGTTTCTTAAATGACGTTAAAATACGTGAAAAGTTCTCTTTATGCGCAAATTGACCAGTCTTGGCCGGTGGCACGTTTCCGAGACTGTAATTATACCTCGTGTTTTCATTTAAGTTCATGCATTTAAGTAACTTGTATTCAATAGATTGCGTCTATTCCTCTGAAGGACTCAACTCTCGGACCCAGATGTTTCGAAAGTGAATCGGGTCCTGGTGGTCCTGAAGTCTGATCACGTCTGGCCCATGGGGTTTGTCTTTTTTCCAAGGTTCCGTCGGGCCTTTGAACATTTGGCTGTCATGGACCAGGACTCCATTGAACAGGACGGTGGCCCGAGCTGAGGAGAGGCGAGCCCCTTCGGCATCCCAGCGAGGCGCGCGGAAGATGACGTCGTAGGTGTTCCAGGTTCCTTTTGGGTTGGTTGGATTGACCGCGGGAGGGTGTTGTCCGTAGAAACTCGCGGCCATCCCATCCGGGTAGGTCTTGTTTTCATGACTGTCGAGGATCTGGATTTCGTAGCGATCCATCAGAAACAGACCGCTGTTCCCACCTTTCTGCCCCGACGTCTTGCGTTCGGCGGGCACCATCCATTCCATGTGGTACTGGATGTCGCTGAAATTCCGTCGAGTCATCATGTCGCCGCTTCCCGGCGTCACAATGAGAACTCCATCCTTGATCTGCCATGGAGGGGTGTCATCTTTCCCTGTCCATGCCTCGAGGTTGGTTCCGTCGAAAAGAACGACTGCGTCACTGGGGGCCGTGCCCGGGCTGGTCGCTGATGCCGGCATACCGGGCCTGATCACCTCCGGTTGAGGGCGATTCATGTCGTGGACTCGCCACGTGTCATCTCCGAGGTCTCCGTCCGCGGAACAAGCCAGGATGAGTGTTCCAAGGCCGCATGCAGTGAACGCGTTCAGGATTCCTCTGTTCATGATCTCTCCATTTCTTGTGTGATCTTCACGTTGTACCAGATGGTCGCTCGGGTCTTCCCTGATGGTGCACGATAGACTGTATCGCTATGTCACTCGTCTCCGATGCATCCTCCGAATCGGTCCCCATGATTTCGTTGTCAGATGTTTCGCAGAATTTCGGCAGAGATTTTCATGCCCTGCGAGATGTCGATCTTGAAATAGCCGGGGGAGAGTTCATCGCCTTGATCGGCCCGAGTGGTTGCGGAAAGACGACGCTTCTTCAATTGATCGCAGGCATTCTGGAGCCGACGCACGGCACCGTGCGAATCGATGGTGGTGACGCCTCGCAGGCCCGGGACGTCGCATGTTGTTTTCAGGACCCTCGTCTTCTCCCTTGGCGCACTGTGGCTTCGAACGTGGGGCTTCCTCTCGAGCTCGAAGGAGTCGGAGACAGCGAACGCACGGATCGCGTGACGGAGTCGCTTGAAAAAGTCGGCCTGTCTTCCTTCCTGGAGAATCTTCCGCACACCCTGTCGGGTGGCATGCGGATGCGCGTCTCGATCGCACGCGCACTGGTGACACGACCTCGACTGCTTCTTCTCGACGAGCCGTTCGGAGCTCTTGACGAGCTGACTCGCGAGCAACTTGAAGACGACGTCATCGAACTCTCCGAGCGGGAAGGCATGACCACCGTTCTGGTCACGCATTCGATCCGGCAGGCGGTCTACATGGCATCTCGAATCATGGTGATGGCGTCATCACCCGGACGGCTGCGTCGCGAACTTCGGATCGATCTGGGTCCGCGGGATTCCGACACTCGGACCAGTCCGGTCTTCAATGAACAGGTCCGCCTCGTTCAGCGTGAGATTCGAAGCGGGGGAGACTCATGAGATTCCTCGTCCGAAGAGTGCTTCCACCAGGTCTGGTGGCGTTTGTTTTCCTGGGTCTCTGGCAGTCGGTGGTCATGCTCTTTGGAATCGAACCCTATTTGCTGCCATCGCCTGTCTCCGTGGTGGGTGCTGCCTGTGACAATTCCGAACGTCTGCTTCAGGCGACGCTTTCGACGGGTCTTTCGACCTTGTCGGGCTTTCTGATCGCATCGGCGCTGGGGGTGATGCTGGGCAGTCTTCTGGGTCTCTCGCGTTGGCTCGAACGTGGTTTCTACCCTCCGACACTTCTTTTGCAGATGGTGCCTCTCGTCGCGATCGCACCTTTGTTCGTCATCTGGTTCGGCTTCGGCTTCGGTTCGACCGTGACAGCCACGGTGGTGGTCGCGATCTTTCCGGTCATTGCAAACACCCTGGGCGGAATACGCGGCACCAACCCCGAGCTCCGTGAGCTCTTTCACTTTCATCGTGCCGGTCGTTTCGTGACCTGGTGGAAACTCGAGCTTCCCTCCGCGACGCCCGGAATCATCACCGGCCTTCGAGTCGCGGCGGGTCTCTCCGTGATCGGTGCCATCACCGCCGAATTCGTCAGTGGCTACACGGGTGACTCCGCCCCGCTCGGGTCGATCATCATCGCTTCGGTTCGGACTTTTCAGACGGATCTGATGTTCGCATCGGTGCTCATCGCATCACTGGTCGGTTTCACGCTCTTCGGTCTTGTGAATCTTCTCGGATGGTTCCTCCTGCACAACTGGCATTCAGGTGAACGGTCCTGAACCTGTTTCTTCTAAGGATGTCTTCATGCGCCTTTTTTCAACGATCATTCTGCCTGCCGCCGCACTCATGCTCACGGGATGCGATCCTGGAAACGACTCGAAGCCCGCCTCCGACTCGAAGGCCGCCATCGAACTTCAGTTGAACTGGGTTCCCGAGCCGCAGTTCGGCGGGGTCTATCAGGCTGAGATCGATGGGGTCTTCAAACAGGAAGGGCTCTCGGTCGAGATCATCTCCGGCTCCGACGGTGTGTCCTCTCCGCAGATGGTGGCGGCCGGTCGCGTCGATTTCGGCATCGTGGGAGGCTCCCAGGTTCTGCAACTCAATGCACAAGGTGGGACGCTCGTGGCATTGTTCGCGGTCTATCAACACGGCCCTCATGCGATCATGGTTCGCGATGATTCTCCGTACACCACTCTGGCTGAACTCTGGAAGGATCCTGAAGCAGTGGTCGGTGTCGACACCTCCCTGGCATTTTTCAAATCGATCAATGAGAGGTTCAAGGTGACGGATGGCGCGAAATTCGTCGCGTACAACGCCCCGGCGTTCCGTGCAGGCCGCCAGTCGGCAAGTCAGTGCTTCATCACCGCCGAGCCGGTCTCGCTTGAGTTGGAGGGGTTCAACACCAGAATTCTTCCCAACAAGGGAGGCGCTTACGACCCTTATGACACGGTTCTGGTGACTCGGCGTGCTTTTCTTGACGCTCATCCCGAGACCTGTCGTGCGATGGTTCGGGCGTTCGAAGCTGGTTGGGCGAGCTATCTCGAGGATCCTGCTGCGGCCAATCTCAAGATGTCTGAATTGAATCCCGCGATGAGCGAGCAGGCGATGGCTCTTTCGGCCAAGCGCCAGGAGGCATTGATCCGGGATTCCGTGACTGAGAAGCATGGTCTTGGATACATGACCGGCGCTCGCTGGAATGCGATGGGGGAGGCTCTGGTGGGTCTTGGCCTGCTTGAATCGGCTCCTGAGCCTTCCTCGGTCTTCGTCTGGTTCGGTGCAAAGGACCAGAAAGACGAATCCAACGGGAAGTGAACGCCCTCGGCAAGCCGATAGAACATGAAACCGTCCTCTCGTTCACTCGGAATCATTCATGCGCATCACCGTCGTCATCGGCGCTTTTCTTTCCATGCCTCCCGCACCCGCGGGCGCGATAGAGAAGGTCTGGGCCGATCTCAGTCGAAGCTTCGCAGCCTCCGGTCATCAGGTGACCGTGGTCTGCCCTGCGTGGGGTGATCTGCCCGAGGACTCGGTGCTCGACGGCGTCCGTTATCTCAGGCTCTCGGGGTTCGGTCGATCCGGTTCCACCTGGTCCGATCTCTGGTACGACTATCGCTACTCGAAAGCCGTCCGCCCGCATCTGCCCGCGGCCGACGTCACGGTCTTCAACTGTTTCTGGTTGCCGCGGATGGTGCGAGGTCGGAAGCAACTCGGCCTGCTTGATTTTCATCTCCAACGTTTTCCCAAGCGTCAGATGTTCCTCTACAACCACATCGATCGAATCAGCACCGTCTCGGATGCGATCGCTGATGCGGTGAAAGCGCAGGCCCCGCGACTCACCGAGAGAATCGACGTCGTTCCGAATCCCGTCGACACCTCGGTCTTCCGGCCCGATCCGAAACGGATGTCCGGCGAGACCTTGAACCTGGTCTTTCATGGACGTGTCCATCCTGAAAAGGGATTGGATGTCCTCGTTGATGCGTGTCGTCTGATTCATGATGAGGGCATTCCCCTGACCACCTCCATCATCGGTCCGCACGAAGTGAGCCAGGGTGGTGGTGGTGATCCGTTTCTCGCCGACCTTCAAAAGCGTGCCGAAGGGATCGACCTTCGATTCGAAGGACGGATCGTCGGGCAGGCGGCACTGGTCGAGCGTCTGCAGAATTGCGACATTCACTGTTATCCGTCGATGGCTTTCTTCGGAGAGGCGTCACCGGTCGCCCCACTCGAAGCGATGGCATGCGGAGCGGTCCCAGTGGTGAGTGATCTGCCCCAGTTCTCCGGATACGTCAGAGATCGTGACACCGGCATGGTCTTCACCCGCGAGGGTGATGGCGTCGCGCGAAGACTGGCTGATGCCATCATCGAATTGATTCGTGACCCTGAGCTGCGTGCGAGGCTTCGCACCGCCACGATGGAGCAGGCTGAGCGGTGTCGGGTGGATGCGATCGCATCGGATCATCTTGCCGCCTGGCAGCGACTTGGAGCCGGCTCATGAGTGCGGCCGCACAGGTCATGCGAGCCGCCTGGGCACCCGTGCTGATTCTCCTCATCCTGGTGACCGGGGTCTTCGTCGGTGAGCACCTGATCGCGTCTCATGCCTACGACCAGAATCTCTTTCACATCCAGGTGGTCCGTCAGTTCGAGATGCAGTGGCCCGTTCCTGATCTGAGCGATTATTCAGCCGCGACGGGACCGTTGTATCACCTCGTCATGGTGGTTCTCGGCGGGGTCTTCGGTAATGAACTTGAAACACTGCGTGTTCTTTCAGCACTGTTCGGCGTTGCATTCGTGGTCATCGTTTCCGGTGTGGCGGCACGTTTCACGGAGGCCCGCGCCGCGGCGTTTCTGACGATGCCGTTGGCCGCATCGATCTATGTCGTGGCAAGTGCCACCCACGTTCACACAGACGATTTCGCGTGGATGGCATCCGCGCTCTGCATCGGTTGCGTTCTCTTTTCAAAACGCTCCGCGAAGATTCTGGTGCTCGCCTCGCTGGCGATGTTCGTGGCCGTTGCCGCCCGGCAGAATTTCATCTGGCTCGCCGGACCGGTTCTCTTCGCCGGTCTGCTTGATCTGGGCCGTGAACGGACTGTCTCCGCATGGCGAGGACTTCTCGCGCTCATTGCAGTCGTCATTCCCTCGCTTGCGGTGCTCATCACCTTCGTCATTCTGTGGGGTGGACTGGTGCCTCCTCACTTTCAGGAGTTCCACGTCTCGTCCGGAATCGATTGGATCGCAGCCGGATACGCCCTGGGGCTGCTCGGTCTCTACGCACCGTTCTTTCTCCTTGCGGTTCCCGAGACGGCTGTGCTGATTCGCGGCAAGATCACCATGATCGTGGTCGCGGCTCTGGCAGGCATGCTCTTCGTGCTGATTCCAGAAAGCGCCCCCGACCTCGCCGCGGGTCGGACGGGCGGGCCACTGTGGACGCTTTCGGGGCTCTGGGTCGTCGCCGACCGTTCGCTCCCGCTGGCGTGTCTCTCCGGATTCGGAGCGGCCTCCCTGGTGATCTTCGGGCGTGCGCTCTCCGCGACGCCCGCACGCCGGAGCTGGGCGATCCTCGTCTGTGCTCTGGTCGCTTCGACCGTGACTCAGATGGCGAACGCTCAGTCCTTTCAGAGATATTTCGACACGCCGACTCTGCTCTTCCTCTGCTGGACCCTGGCCATGATTCTTGGTGATCGGAAGGATGCGGTGGGGCGATCCTCGGTGGGGCCGGCTGTGCTGACCGTGGTGCTTGCCAGTCTTCTGGTGGTTCGACTGGTCGCTTTCTGAGCTGATTTTCCGTCGCGTCATCTCTTTCGTATGCTGATCCTTGATGACCGCACTCGAACGCACCATCCTGCACTGCGATCTCGATGCCTTCTTCGCTTCGGTGGAGCAGCTCGATGATCCTTCCTTGCGCGGCCGTCCGGTCCTCGTCGGTGGTGTCGGAGCCAGAGGGGTCGTTGCCGCGGCCAGTTATGAAGCCCGTGAATTCGGGTGTCGGAGTGCGATGCCCAGCAGTACGGCGTTGCGTCTCTGCCCGCACGCCGTGATGGTTCCCGGGCGTGGTGCCAGATACTCCGAACTCAGTCGTCGTTTCATGGCGATCCTCGAGGAAGCCAGTCCTCTGGTGCAACCCCTCAGTCTGGATGAAGCCTTTCTGGATGTGACCGGTTCGCTTCGATTGCTCGGCGATGGCACGGCCATCGCCAATGACATTCGCCGCAAGACCCTCGAACAGCTCGGCCTGGTCGTTTCGGTGGGTGTCGCTCCGAACAAGTTCGTCGCGAAGATCGCTTCCGATCTTGAAAAACCAGATGCGCTCGTCCGTTTCGAGTCCGAGGGTCTTGCTCGAAGACTGGCCGGACTTCCGATCGAGCGCATGTGGGGGATCGGTCGGAAATCCGCCGAGTCCTTCCGCACCCACGGGCTGCGTACCTTCGCCGATCTGCAGAAGATCGATCCCGATCATCTGGTCTCGCTTTTCGGTGAATCATCCCGTCGGTTTCACGAACTGTCGCATGGAATCGATGATCGACCGGTGGTCTCCGAGCGCACGTCGAAGAGCATCGGACAGGAGCGAACCTTTTCCGAGGACATTTCTGATCGCGAACTGCTTGGCGACATTCTTCTGGGTGAGGTCGAGCAGGTCGCGGAGCGCTTGCGGCGTGCTCAGGCCAAAGCCACCCGGGTGACCTTGAAGATACGGTTCGGTGATTTTCAGACCATCACTCGGTCCAGGACCGTCGATCAGCCCACCGAGACCACCAGGACGCTCTGGGAGCTTGCGCGATCGATCTTCGAAGGGTGGTGTCTCGAAGGTTTTCAGCCCGTCCGATTGCTGGGTTTCAGCGTGGGTGGACTGGACCGAAGCGGGCAGGTGGGATTGTTCGAGCAGAGCGGGTCCGATCGTGATCGCGTCATCGATGAGACCACCGACGCCATCATCGAGCGTTTCGGCACCAGTGCCATCTCCCGCGCTCGCGCGGTCAGGCGTGGCTCGGACCCCGCGGCCCGTGAGAAGTGACGGTGTGAATCATTCTCCGCGGGGCAGCAGTTTGACTTCGATCGTCTTTTCCGTGCCGTCTCGAATGACCACGACTTCGACCACATCGCCCGGCGCGTGCTTTCTCAGCTGATCGATGAGCACGCTGCGATCTCGAAGTTCGCTGTCTCCCCAGCGGACCATGCGGTCACCCACTTCGATTCCCGCCATCGCTGCGCTGGAGTCGTCGGTGACGAACACGATGCGCAGACCGGGTTCACCGTCATCGGTGGTCGATCTGATGCCGAGCTGCACCTTGGGCATGTTGCGAGGTCGTGCGCGGACCGCGTTGCTGCCACCGTTTCTGTTCGGGCGGGAGAAATCCATCTTTTCAGGACTGCTCGCGGCGGTGTAGGCAAGCTCGTGGAAAAGCTTGACCGTCTCGGTTCCGCCTTCGAAGTTGATCAGATCGATGGTGTCTCTCGAGGTGTGGTAGTCGTTGTGAAGAGGGAAGGGCGTGATCGCGAAGAGGATCGGGACGCCCTTGCTGAGGAACTCCGAGTGGTCGCTGCCACCGCTGGAAGCTTCCGATTCCACGATCTCGAGGCTCGAGGCTTCGAAGAGTGGGCGTGCCCACTCGCTCATGCCTTCACCGGTGCCCGTTCCCGAGATGCTGAGACGACGATCGTTTTCGATGCGCCCGATCATGTCGAAGTTGATCATCAGGTTCAGATCCTCCAACGGTTGGGCCGGATTGTTCACATAGAATCGTGAGCCATGAAGTCCAGACTCTTCACCGTCGAAGGCGATGATGATGATGTCGCGCAGGGGCATGTCTTCTGGTGCTTCGTCGTAGGCGGTCTGGAGTGATTCCGCCAGCATGATCAGGGCCGCCACACCGGAGGCGTTGTCATCGGCACCGGGGTGGAACTTGCCTTTACCGGCCGATCCTTCGTTGCTTCCGAAGTCACCCATGCCCAGGTGATCGATGTGGGCGCCGATCACGACGTACTCGTCGGCGATGTCGCCTCGTCCTTCGATCATGCCGAGGACGTTCTCTCCGTAAAGCTTCGTGACCTCGCGTCGGCCCATCATGGTGACCATCACGTCTTCGATGTCGATGACTCCGCCTTCACCGGTGTCGGCCAGGGCGCGCCACTCTTCGATCGTCTTCTTGTCCGCACCCTCTCCATTGAGCAGTTGTTCCGCCGACTCCGGTGTCATCATGAAGACTGGAACGTTGTCGACCATTCTCTGAGCACTGTTGAACAACGAACCGGCTCTCCGGTCGTCGGCTCCGGGTGGGTTCACCAGGATGATTCCTGCAGGATTTCTCTTGGCCACGGCTCTGAATTTCCGGTCGAAGGTCGACCGCGACGACCAGCCGCTGTCGGACCAGAGGCTCTTGCCTTCTTCGTTCATCGGCTCGAAACGGAAGAGCACGGCGATTCTGCCGCTCAGATCATCGTCCTCGGAAAAGCTCGAGAACTCGTCCGGTCCGCTTTCGATGCCGTATCCCACGAATGAGAGTGGAGCGGTGATGCCCGCGTCCGAACCCATCTCGGTCATGATGAAATCGTTGTCGAGGTCGAATTCGTAGTCGCCGCTGCTGAGTCCGATCTCGATCAGGTCTGACGAGCTGCCAAGAGGGAAGGGCTGTCGGTAGCCGGAGCCACCGTCTTCGGTCACGTTCATGACGGGCTTGAGGCCGCGCGTCTTGAACTGTGTTTCGACATATTCCCTCGCCAGTTCCGCACCACGTGTGCCTGGGAGCCTTCCGCCCATCCAGGGACTGGCAAGAATGATGAGATGTTCCTGATACTCACGGACGTCTTCCGGCGAGGCGCGGAAGATGTCGGAGAGCGGTGCGTCCTCACGAGCTTCTCGCTCCTGGGCGAACGACGAAGAGGTGGTGGTGAGTGCAATCGCGGGAAGAAGGGTCCAACGGATCACGGAATTCATGCGGTATTGACTCACGGGTGGCTCCAAATGGTCAGGTCCAGAAATGGTTTGTTCTTGAAAGGGTATCCTATGAGAAGACCCTTTTTCAGCCAAACCCAGCTTTGGTTTCGTCCTTTTGTTTCAAACGGCGAAAACCCGACCGGCAGGAGCGCTTGATGCCTTTCTCAGCCCACATCGTGACACCCCCGAGTGCCTGTTCTCACCGCCTTTCTTCACTCATCTTCGCGGTCGCCTGCGTGATCATTCTGTCGACGAGTGCCGTGGCTCGACCGATGCTCGATCCGGTCGACGGTCCTCATGTCGATCTGAAGCTGTCACTCGACGAGGACGCGCTTCGCATGCAGGTCACGATGAACATCGTCTTTCTTGATGAGGCGATGGCGTTCGAACGAGAACTCGCGGACCGAATCGACCCCGCCGAGGGGCCTGCTCTTCTCGAAACACTGCAGCGGTGGGCGGATGCCGATCTCGTCGCCGACATCGATGGTGTCGCGGTGAACCCGATCGTGGACGGTCTGCTGATCAACGATCCCGACACGACATATCTCGCCTTGATGGTCCGAACCGGAATGCGCGGACTGAGAAAGGTCCGCTTCGACGTCGAATGGCCATTGAAAAGCCAGCCTTCGGACATCTCTCTCCAGTGGTACGTCTATCCGACCGACCCTTTCAGTTCGGTCGTCCCGCCCGAGCCCATCACGATCGCCGCCGAAGCTCAGGTCGAAGGCATCAGAGAGGCCGTCTTCTTCAGCGAGCAGGCTCCGGTGTGGTCATGGCGCAGTGGTTCCACCGCCATCAACGAACGACTCGAAACGATCGCGCCTCCCAAGTCGTCGCATGCCATGGCCTCTGCCGTTGCTCTCCATCATCGTCGCGGCCGGTGGCGCTGGTGTCCTCGATCCCACTGCTGGCGTCACGTCGGCCGGGAAGCTCGTTGGTCGCGTTCATCGTGCTCCCCTGCGCGGCCGTGGTCGCCTATGCGGGCTCCGGCGTCGGGAGTGGTGCAGATCCAACCGCCCGGAAGCGAGCGGCTTCAACTCCCCACCTCGGCCGAAGCCGAGGCGATCCTGGTGCCTCTGCACGGGAACATCTACCGCGCGTTCGACTACGTGGCCGAGACCGACATCTATGACGCGCTCGACCGGAGTGTCAGCGGTGACCTGCTCGATGAACTCTACCGAACGATCTATGCCAGTCTGGTGATGGAGGAGGCACAGGGTGCCGTCAGTCGTGTCACCGCCGTGCGCCCCGTCGAGGTGGAGATCGAATCGATCGAACCCGACCCCGATCGACCGGAGATTCTCATGGAGGTCTCCTACCGATGGCAGGTCGATGGAAACGTGACGCACTGGGGTCACGTCCACGAGCGAACCAATGAATACCTCGCGGAGCTTGGTGTCCGTGGCAGCGAGGACGGTTGGCGAATCGAATCGGTTCGGATCCTCGAGCAGGAGCGAATCGACGAGCCCGAGGAGGATGTGCCTACCCGACGGGCTTCCCGAGTTCGGTGAGTTCCGACGAGGACGTGCTGCTCTGATTCGAGATCGAGACGGCTTCGAGTGGCCGTGAGGCGGGCTCAGACCTGCTTCAACATCCAGCCCCGCACCGTGACTGGATCGGCCGCCATGCAGATCGGTGCCCCGATGGTCTCTATGCCGGCCTGCGTGACCAGGTCGTCTTCGAGTTCGAGAAGCTCCGCCTGCCGGAGTGTCCAGGGTTCATGGTGGACCGCGCCTCGCCACAGTCGACTTCCCTTTGCCGGCGTAGAGGTTGTAGCGTTCGGTGAGAAAGTGGCGAAGGGAACCGAATTCGCTTCGGGGCATGGCGTCTCCCGCACGCCACTGGATCCGTGTGCCCTTTCCATCATGGCGTGTCAGCCGATAGTCGTGCGTCCGGTCGGTCTTCGAGACCTCGAATCGTGCATGGACGTAATTCAGATTCCAGAGGGTGCGGCCGCCGAACACCGCGAGTCTGCTGGCGGCATCGAGGCTGTAGAACCACACGCCCGGGACGCCATCCTTCAGGACGTAGGTTCTCACGTTGCATTCATGGAAGTTTCGTGCGATCGGCAGGGGGGGGAGGAACGTCGGCCTCGTCTTGGCCATGGTGAAGGGGACCAGCGCGATCCAGGCCGACCCGTCGAACGTGTCGACCTCCAATCCGGCGGGCAGAGTGGATTTCAGAAGATCCGGATCGACCCGCCAATGGATGAAAAGGAGGTCCTTCCACGTCATCTTCATCGCCGCTCCCCGGGTCGTCTCTCCCGGGAGTCTCGATTCCCATCCGATATCGGCATGTGGTGATGACATGAGCTCATGGTAGGAGTATTCGTGGTGTTCGCGGCGCTTTCTTCGATATAGTTGATGCTGATCTCTCGGAGGCCATTCGATCATCATGTTTCACACCATCATTCAGCATCTATCTGGTTGTCCCCGTCGGGACAGCACTCTCACCCAGCGTGGCGGCCTCGCCTGATTGGTGGGGTGTTCTTGCCGGACTGCATCCGGTGCTCACCCATTTTCCAATCGCTCTGATCATCGTCGCTGCGGGCGTCGAATTCGTCGGTCTCCTGATGCGTCGGGAGAAAGTCGCCTCGTTCACCGTGATCGCACTTCTCATCGGCGGTAGCGTCGGCGATGTTCTCCGCCTGGAGTGGATGGTCGCTGGCCGATGCCGGGTACGGCGGCCGTGGTTGGGAGCTCGAGCTTCATCGCTGGCTGGGTGTCGCGGCAGGTCTGCTCGGACTCCTGCTTTCCGTTCTGGTTCTGGTCGCCTGGTTCGGTGGTCGGTCATGGGCGACCTCGATCGTCAGAGCGCTTTCATTCGTCTGCGCGATCCTGATCGGTCTGGCCGCTCATTTCGGCGGGGAGCTGGTCTGGGGCAAATCACTCGTCATCAAATCACTGTTTCCAGAGCCCGGAGCGCAGCCGCTGTCCGTCTCCGATCATGCACCGCCCGTCGAAGACGAGTCGGTGTCTTCGGTGACTCCGCCCACGACATCGGAGTCGACGCCCGAGCCCCGACTCGCCCCTGAAACCGTGAAGCCGATCGTTCCGAAGAATGATGCTGTGGCGCCGTCGACATCCGCCCAGCCCAAGCCTGAGGAACCGACCAAGATCGTGATGGTCTCCTTCAAGAAGCAGATCGAGCCGATTCTCGACACCCATTGCTGGAAGTGTCATGGACCGACCGGGCGTGCTCGTGCGGGTCTTCGTCTGGTGTCTCAGGATGATTTCGAACAGGTCCTCGACGAACATCCCGTGGTTTCTTCCGGTGCGCCTGACCAGAGCGAGCTTTTCGCGGTGATCACCCTGCCACGTGATGATGACGATGCGATGCCTCCTAATGGTCCTGGTCTGTCCTCAGATGAGATTGCATTGGTCCGCCTCTGGATCGAACAAGGTGGCTCGACCGAATCAGCGGCGTCCGGAACCGAGGAGGAGATTCCGACACTCGAGAACGACCCCGGCAGTGCTTCGGTGGCTTCATCCGATCCGGGCGCTGCCGAGAGTGATCCCGTCACTCGAAAGCAGGCGCAAGACATTCAGGAACTCTCGAAGGTGCTTCTCACTCGAGGTGTCCCTCTGAAACCGATCGAACGTGATTCGAATTTTCTCGAGCTCGATGCCTCGGCGCTCAGGCACCGCATCGAACCACCATTTGGTGATGATGATATTCGCCAGATGACTCCGCTTTCGACCGTGCTGGTGGTACTCGACCTCTCACACACTGAAGTGACCGATTCCGGACTGACCGCCCTCGCCGGATTCGACGAACTCCAGACACTCACACTCAAAGGGACCTCGATCTCGAGCGAATCGGTCGACCTTCTGGCAAGTCTGACCGGTATGAGACGTTTGAATCTCTTCGAGACGCAGATCGACGATTCGGGCCTGCAAGCACTCATGCGTTCATCATCGTTGCGCAGGCTGTTCGTCGGTTCGAGTCGCGTGACCGAGGCTGGCGTGAAAGCGGCTCGGTCATTGAATCCGGACGTGACGATCATCTGGTCGGATTCTGCTTCTGATTCCCAATAAGATCCGCATACCGAGGCGTTCAGGCCCACTTTTCACGTCATGGGGTCTTTACCCCATGGATCATGGCCACGGGTGATGACACACTTTCATGTATCTGGAAAGACCCCTCTGAAGCTTGGAGCCTTTCCAACAGCGTGACCCTTGGCATCATGGGAGATGAGTGGAGAGAGATGACACACGCCAATGCGAGTACGACAGCCCTGCTGTTGATCGGCTTTCAAAATGATTATTTCGTTCCCACCGGAATTCTTCACGGGGTCGTCGAAGAATCACACCGGGTCAGCGGCACCCTTCAAAATACGATCAGACTGATTGATTCCTTCAAGGACAGTGAGATGACGATGGTCAACACGCCCATCGTGTTCAGTGGTCTCTACGATGAGCTTGAGAATCCCATCGGCATTCTCAAGACGATTCGGGATGTGCAGGCATTCAAGGAGGGAACGCCCGGCGCCGAGACGATTTCCGAGATCTCGATCTACGGGGATCGCATCATCGAGCTTCCTGGCAAGAAGAGCTTCAATGCATTCTCCAATACCACCCTCCATGCGACTCTTCGCAACAAAGGCGTGACCAGGATCGTCTTCGCCGGATGCGTCACTTCGATATGCGTCCATGCGAGTGCGCTGCAGGCGTTCGATCTCGGCTATGAAGTGACCATGCTTTCGGACTGCACATCGGCTCGCACACCGATCGAACAGGAATTCTTCTGTTCGGATGTCTTTCCGCTCTTTTCGCATGTCATGACGCTCGATGAATTCCTCGTACAGGAGCATGCTGTCTCATGATGGCCGATCCCGGGAATGAGTCCGCACTCAACGACGTCAACTCGCTCGACCGAGGTGATCTGAACGTTGAATTCCAATACAGATTGATTGAACAACTCGCGGAAACCAAGAGGAGTTCGAACGAAGTCCTTTCCTTCATTTCCGATGTCGTCTTTCGTATCGACTCGGATCACAAGGTTCTCTATCTCAACAAGGCATGGGAGACATCTCTCGGCTTTTCCTTCGAAAAGACCCTCGGTACGCGGTTGACGGATCATGTCTTCGAGGAGGACCAGGAGCGTTGGGGTGAAATTCTGCTGAGTGACCCCGTACAACCTGAAGGGGTGGGTGCGGAACCGGTGATCCGATTCATGGATCACGAAGGTGCTCCGCGCTGGATGTTCGTGCGAGTCCACAAGAAACTCGACGAGGGCCAGATCGTCGGAAGTCTTGAAGATGTGACGGTGCGACGAAAACTGGAATCGGAACTCGTTCAGACGCAGCGGCTGGAGTCGATCGGTCGCCTTGCCGGTGGCCTGGCTCATGATTTCAACAACAGTCTCACGAAGATCCTCGGAAGTCTCAACATCGCTCAGCGAAAACTGGGACCAGACAGTTCGGTGTTGGAAGAATTGTCCGTTGCGGTTCAGGCGTGTCATCAGGCGAGCGCCATCACCAAGCGCATGCTCACCTTCAGCAAGGGTGGTGAACCGGTCTGTCATCCCAAGGATCTCGGGCAGGTCGTCTCCGAAGGTGTCTCACTGGCCTTGTATGGCTCGAGCGTACGCGGGCACATCGTCATCGATCCAGCACTGCCTCTGGTCGACATCGATTCGGCTCAAGTTCATCAGGTCCTGAACAATCTGGTGATCAACGCCGAGCAGTCGATGGCATCCGGCGGAGACATCTGGGTTCGCGTCTTCGCCGACACCTTTATTCCCGAAGGGGGTCGCACTTCGAGGGATGGTGTCTCCGTCGAGATTCGTGATTCTGGATGTGGCATACCCGAAGAGCATCTGGGAAACGTTCTCGAACCATATTTCACGACCAAGGAGACTGGGAATGGACTTGGTCTGACGAGTGTCTACTGGATCCTGAAACGTCACTCCGGCATTCTGGACATCACCAGCGAGCCCGGATCTGGAACCACCGTTCGCATCACCTTCCCTGTCTCGAAGCAGACAAGCCTCGAGCCGGAACGCCAACCGGTCGCCTCCGCGAGTGTCTCCACGCTACCCGCCAGAGTTCTCGTCATGGATGACAACGATGAGGTTCGACGCACGGTGTCCTCCATGTTGGAGTCACTCGGTCATGAAGTGGTTCAGGTCGGAGAGGGTGAGTCCTGCGTCGAGGCGTATCAGGCCTCGTTGATCGATGATGCGCAGGGTTCAGGATTCGATCTGGTGCTGCTTGATCTGACCGTCGCCGGTGGCCGAGACGGACTCTGGACCATGGAACGGCTTCGTGAAATGGACCCCGCCGTCTGCGCGGTCGTTGCAAGCGGTTACAGCAACGATCCTGTGATGTCCGATCACCGGACCCATGGATTCCAGGGCATGCTTCAGAAGCCGTTCACGCTGGAGTGTCTCGAAGCACATCTGAAGGAACTTCTCTCTTGAGCGTTCGTCCAGTCAACTGATCCGCGATCGCCCTCTCAGGAACAGAGGCCCCATTTCGAAAGCAGCAGGGTGAGGTCGGCTCCGTCGGTGTTACCGTCCCCGTTGATGTCTCCCGTGCCTTGCGTGTTCCAGGAAGACAGCAGCAACGTGAGGTCGGCGCCACCCACCACGCCATCTCCATCGAGATCTTCGATGCACTCGTTGACCACGCCTTCGTACTCGATGATCACGGCTTCAGCACGTGCGTCACCGAGAGCATCGTTCCAACCGCCGCTGCCGAACATCTCGCCGTAATTTTCACCCTGTGGGCTTTCGTTGGGTTCTCCTGCGTTCCAGAAGGTGAAGTCGAGCGGCTCTCCGGTGACCCATTCCCATCCACCGGCGGGCTCCGCGTAGTCGGGTGATGCGGTGTTCTGGACCAGCCCGATCGCGATGCCGCGCGAACTGTAGGTTTCTGGAATCATCACCGCCTGGATCATCTGCAGTTCCGTCCAGCGAGTTGATCGTGACAAGATGGCCACCGCGATTTTCAGCGTAGATGACCGCTTCTTCCAGCGTCATGTCGACCGCAAGACCGAATGCTTCATATTCGTGCCCATTGCCACCAATCGATTCCTCCCACACGAATCGAAAAGGCGTTCCCGGGCGTTTGACGATGTATCCGCGCCAATCGATGTCATTCAGATTGTCGTTCCAACCCTGGGGTCCGATCTGTCCGTAATCCTCGGGCCCGGCGTTGTTGGGTTCACCCGTGTTCCAGTTCGTGAATCCGAGCGGCGTGCCATCGGTGAAGCGCCATCCACCGGCGGGTTCCGAATAGTCCTTGGCCGTCGTTTCCTGGTAGAGACCGAAGGCGCAGAACCCTGCAGTCAACTTTGCGGCGGTCCTGCGGACTGCCAGGTCCTCTTCCGCATTCGAGATTGAAACGAGGTCGTCACCGTTTTCCTCTGCATTGGCGAGGCATGTCGTCCAGGACCCCGTGGCGCCCGGTGGTTCGTACAGTTCGTATCTGGTGTCCTCGGGAGCTCCGAGGTCGGCCGGCCACACCAGCGCGGCCTTGAGCTCACGCTGTGCGGGTTCGATGGTCAGTGCCCCATTCCCCGAGATGAACGGCGCGATCGATCCGATGCAGATGTAATAGGTTTCGCCTGCGATGGCCGGAAAATCGATCGTCGTCGTGTTGATCGAACATCCCGGTGTGTTGTCCTGGCAGGCCAGGACATTCTCGTATTCGCAGTTGCCTTCGAAGATCGCCATGCGCGTGTCGAATGTCGCGGTTCCGCAGGTGGAGATGGTGTATCCACCGTCCTGCGGGCAGACCCAGTCAAAGATCATCGCCTTGTAGTACATGTCCGAATTCAACGTCCCGCCGCTGCATACGCCGACGAGATCCACGGTCAGCGTGGACTCCAAGTTGTCGAAGTCATAACTGCCTGTGGAAGGGAGCGAGGACGAATTCGAGCAGTCCGCGCCACCCGTGCCACCACCGTCGATGGGGCATTCGACTCCGTTCGCGAGGCAGTCGCCGCCATCGTTTTCATAGCAGCAGAGATTGGCGCCGTCCGCCTGAGCGGTACCGTCGCAGAATCCATCTCCGATGTAGATCTCCGAGATGCAGTCGCTGTCCGCACAGTCCAGAACCTTGCCGGCCGGGCAGTCTCCCGCAAATGGAGTGCTTGCTGCGAGCATGGTGTTCACGATAAGTGTTGTGATCGCAATCATTGACGTCGTGGTGTCCTTGTTTCTTTCGGGGTGATCCAGCGGTGCTGCGCACACCTAAAATTAGCAGGGAACGTGCGTAAACAGGTTTTTTAGTTGTGATTTCCTCTCAGGAGGTCGTTTTTTTAAAAAAAAACGCCGTCTGGCATCGGATGACAGGACCATCTTCATTGTCTCGTTCTGGGAATATCGGTCCACTGCGTGGTGTACCTCGGTGATCGAAATGATTGTCGCATCGCCCAGCTGCGTCGATCCTTGAATCCGGTCGCTGCGGGGTGAACGGTTTCCGAACCCATTCTTTGATTGATTCGATCGATCGCCGTCATCAATCGCTCGTCCCGTTTCTCATCGCGTCGGTCGAAAAGCGTTCCTTGCACCTCCTCGAAAGCCAGCTCGCAGAGCATCACCCCGGCCTTCTTGTAGTGAAAACCAGGACGCCAGAGTCGGCGTCCGATTTCAAGGGCGTTGGCGAGGATCACCGGGGTGACGTCGGTCACGGGTTGCAGCTCGCAGCTTCCCGACCGTCCATACTGTGGGAGGTCTTCGCGAAACCGATTGGTCTGAATGAAGACGGAGATCCGCCCGGCATGACCACCTTCGCCGCGAAGTTTTTCAGCCGCTCGCACGGCATGGGTGGCGATCGCTTCGGACATGTCCTCCCAGCGTGTCACCATCGTCCCGAACGACCTTGAACGGACGAGGGTCTTGCGAGGAGCTCTCGACTTCCTCGACTTCCTGGCAGGGTGTGCCGCGCAGCTCGAGCGCGGTCCGCATCGCGACGACGTTGAACCCTCGTCGTATCTCGAGCGGAGGCACCCGTGAAAGATCGAGCGCGGTCCTGATGCCGAGCTCGTGCAGCCGCTTCGCCCAGCGTCGTCCGATGCCCCAGACGTCTTCGACCGCGGCGGCGTGCGAGGGTCTCCGGTCCGTTCCGACTCGAGCGTCGGCAGACGCGGTGCACGCCGTCGAGCCGACGGGTCCTTCTTGGCGATTCGATTGGCGAGCTTGGCGAGTGTCTTCGTGGTTCCGAGCCCGATCGAGATCGGGATTCCCGTCCACTGCAGGACCGCTCGTCCGTGCCCGTCGGCAGATGAGGTCGACGTCTCGTCCTGACGAGTGGCTCGAGGTTGAGAAAGACTTCATCGATCGAATAGACTCTCGACGTCCGGGATGAATTCCCGGATCGATTCGACGACCCGCCGGGACATGTCGTCGTAGAGGGTGTAGTTCGAGGATCTGCACCACCAGGGAGTCGTCCCTTCATGCGCTGCCGGCATTTGAAGATGCGGTTCACCCATGCGCACGCCGAGATCCTTGGCCTCCTGGGAGCGCGCGATGACGCAGCCATCGTTGTTCGAGAGGACGACGACGGGTCGGCCTTCCAGGCTCGGGGTCGAAGACCCGTTCACAGGAGGCGTAGAAGTTGTTGCAATCGGCGAGTGCGTACATCGGTGTTCGGCACCCTGTCATGGTTGGTGCAGTACCCAGGTCACCACGCCCCAGATTCGGACATCCGTCTCCGAACCGATCGCAATGGGTGGGTAGTCGGGGTGTTCCGCGGCCAGAATCATGCCTGCAGGTGTCTGAGTCAGTCGTTTCACGGTGAATTCACCGTCGACCACCGCGACCACCACCGTGCCGTTCTCACTGGGAACCGAGCGATCGACCACGAGCAGATCACCATCATGAATTCCAGCTCCCTGCATCGATCGTCCACCTGCTCTCAGAAAGAAGGTGGCTGCCGGGTGGGTGATGAGTTCCTCGTTCAGGTCGAGCGTGCGTTCGACGTGGTCGTCGGCGGGGGAGGGAAATCCGGCCTCGACTCTGGAGGCACAGGAGGGGTCTGCTCGTATTCGGGGCTTCGGGTGCCGGTCTCAAATGATCTTTCATGGGAGAAAGACCCTAACAGGACGCGAACAAAACGCAAGTGACTCTCTCTTGAGGGCACTTTGCAGCGCCTGGAGATCGATTTCTCAGAGCTGCCTGCTGGCTGGGGGTGGTTTCGCATCCCCGTCGAAACACCCCCGCCAGGGCTCGAACCTGGGACCTGCTGATTAGAAGTCAGCTGCTCTATCCAACTGAGCTACGGGGGCTTTTGGGTGGACCGTCCGGCGATCCGTGGCGGATCTCATCGGTCCGAGATGGGCGACGAGGCTCCTGCGGAATCGAGCGTGCCGTGCGTTGAAATGACCCCTAGGGGATTCGAACCCCTGTTGCCAGGATGAGAACCTGGCGTCCTGGACCTGACTAGACGAAGGGGCCTCAAGATCGCGAAGGATACCGCACCTCGCCGGTCGGGGCCACCTTGCCCACCATTCGGTCACCGTGATCTCGGGTGGGCTTCTCTGGAGGCTGAAATCGCGATATTTCTCAGCAGCCTGACCCTGTGCTTTTCCTCACAGTCGAGGCCCTCGGCACTGAAACGCTCCGAAATCGGCAGGGGAGCCTCCGGGTCGATCGGCATCGGGTGGCGCAGACGCATCCCGCTCGCCTCGATCAGACCGAACCCTCGGGGGAGTTCGGGACGCTTGATCAGGCCGCTCGGTGTGAAGAGGTAGAGATGATCCGCGAGTCGGTAGCGCGTCAGAAGTTCGAATTTGGTCTCACCATGAAGCTTTCGCTCGACGTTCTTGATCTCTCTCAGGACGCGACGGTAGGAATCGATCCTGCTCGCGGCGAAGTCCCAGGTCTCGAGTTCCGGAAACAGAGCCGAACCCGAACGCCGCAGGTGCGGTTCCTTCGGTTTCACGCGTTGTTCCTCGATCTCACGACGACGTTTTTCGAGGTGGTCGCGAGTCTGGAGCAAGCGTTTCTGATTCGCGTCGTCACGCAGAAAGTCGGAGCGGGCCTGCTTGCATTCGATGATCACGGTACGACCGCGCGCGATGCCGCGTTCGTCCTCACGAACGGCGAACAAAGGGCCGGTCCCGTTGACCTGTTCGTGCTCGCCTTCGAACCAGCCGGCGACGTCGACTCTCCAGCGGGAGATGGGGCAGCGGACTTCGGTCGCGACCGCGGTGCATCCGAGCCTTCGCAGCCATTCGACCGCGAGCTTCTTCAGTTCAAGATGTTCGATGGTCTCGCCGGCCACGGTTCGCCTCCTTGCGATCCGAAAGGCCTCGATTTTTCGGAGCCTGTTCGCGTCTGATCAGTCTCTGGTTTCGAGGTGCGCTTCGTAGTTCACGCCTCGACTTGCGAGGCCGTCCATGAGTCGGTCGAGAAAACCGTCTTCGGTGGCGATCTGTTCCGGGGCGAAGACACCTCGGGGTGCGAGGCTTCCTTCGACGATCATCGCCGCCACCACGGTGGCGGTGAAGCCGGTGGTCCGCGACATGCTGGTGAATCCGGTTTCGGGGTCGAGGCGATCCAGGAGATCCCAACGCATCCGGGTGGCGACGCCGTCGAGTTCACCTTCGACCGTCACGCGCATCACGGTGAGGTCCTCTTCGAACGGATCGAAAGTCCACTTTGGAAACAGCAGCTTGGCGACGAGGGCGCGGGGACTGACCATGACGCCATCGACTTCGATCGGTTCCTCGCTGAAAAGACCGGTGTCACGCATGGCACGGACCAGGTCGATGTGTCCGGGGTAGCGCATGGTCTTTTCGCGCATGTTCGGAACGTCGAGGGTGTCGACCAGCGAGCGAAGCCCGTCGGTGTTGAACGCTTCGAGCGTGCCGACACCATCGAAGGTGACTGGCTCGGGTTCGGTCAACGCTTCCTTGATCACGATCTCACCGTTTTCGACCACTCGAGAGGGTCGCACGTATTCCTCGATCACGTCGTAGGGCGAGAAGCCTGCCTTGTACTCCCAGGGCAGATGCCGCTCGCGCGGAAGGCCGCCCACCAGGATCTCGACCATTTCGGCACGGTCGAGTTTCGAGACGCCCCAGGCGGAAAGGATGTTGCTCATGCCGGGGGCGACGCCGCAATCCGCGATGACGGTGCAGTCGTTCTTCACCGCAAGGTCGTGGAGGTCTCTGAATTCATCGGTCATGAATGAGATGTCGCACATCGAGGTCCCGGTTCTGATCACCGATTCCATCGCGGCATAACCGAGAAAACTCGGAAGGGCGCCGATGACGATGTCGTGCGCCTCGGCAAGCTCGGTCACGATCTTCTGATCCGAGCAATCGGCGACGCGGGTTTCGATGCCCGGTCTTCCCGCCACCTGCTTCAAGGAGTCTTCGGAAGGATCGACCGAGAGGACTTCCCAGCCTTCGGTCGCGGCAAGATCTCTTGCCATCACGGAACCGACTTTGCCACAACCAAGAATGACGGCTTTGGTCATCGTTGCTCCACTCAGAAATAGGGTTGACGATCAGCGTGATTCGCGATCGAGGGTCTTGTAGTTTTCGCGTTCGCCACGGCCTCGCAGCGGGAAGTCCTTGCGCAGGGGATGTCCCGGGAATTCCTCCCACATCAGGATTCTGCGCAGGTCGGGGTGGTTCAGGAACCGGATCCCGTACATGTCGTAGACCTCGCGTTCGCGCCATTCCGCACCGGGCCAGATATCGGTGACCGAGTCGACCTGCAGCGTGGGATCGAAATCGATGCCCGAGGTGTCGACCGAAGGATCGACGAACGTCTTCAGAGTGAAGAGGTCGTCGTGCTGGCCGCTCGAGAGCAGATAGACCACCGCAAAGCGACCGGGGGTCTCGACCGGGTAGTCGAGATAATCGATGCCGATCACGTCCGAGAGAAAGTCGTAGTCGCATTCTGGAGCGTCTCTGAGGAACCGTGCCACGTCATGAAGGTTCTCCCCTTGGACGACCAGAGTGGTCATCCCACGAAATTCGGACGCCTTGAACGGCACATCAGGAAACGCCTTCTTGATGTGCTTCAGCGTGGGGTGGTCGAGCGATGATTTCTTGGACATCAGACGCATTCCTCATTCGATGCGATTGGAGCGAAAAGTCGTCCTCAGATAGTAGCAAGGCCTCCGGTCGAAAGACGACCGGAGGCCTTGAATTGCCTGAATCAGCGGTACGGGTCTCGGCCCGATCACTGAAGAATCAGTTGCGTCGGCGTCGAGCGGCAAGGCCACCCAGTCCGAGAAGGGCCAGCACGCCCGGTGCCGGGATGAGGTTCGCTTCGAGCGTGAACGGATTTCCAGGTCCACCACCGTAGGTGAAGGTGAAGCTGTCGAAATCAATGATCTTGAAGGCTGCATGTGCGAAGTCGCTATCCGGGCCCAGTCCACTGACGGGCCATTCCAGACCATCGGTGATGTCAAGAATCAGGCCGCCACCGATTGATGTCGCTGAACCGGACAGGATCGTGCTGAAGATGCTCGAAGCATCACCTGGAGTCGTCGCGTAGGAGAGTCTCCAGTCAACGCTCGCGGCTCCCGTGAGTTCATTTCCCATGAACATGGGCTTCAGATCCGTTCCGCTGCCGGGGAGTGCGAAGTCGAGCACATAAAATTCGGGATCGATGTACTCGCCCAGAAACTGTCCCAGATCCAGATCCTGTGTGAAGTCGGGTGCGTTGTCGAGATCGGCGTCGATGTAGGCAGTGTCAAGGTCGTAGAGGATGGAGAACGTATCGACCAACTGGAACTCCGAACCGCTCAAGGCGGTCAGGGTCGTGTTGAAATCGGAGACGTCCGCGAATGCAGCACCACCAAAGGAGGCGGTTGCAAGGCATGCACCAGTAAGGCATGCAACAGGGAGTCGGGTCATTGCTGAGCTCAGCTTTCTCCCTTTTCCCGGGGGAAGAAGCCATCTTCATTTGGTTCAAACTCTCAAATCTCTCACACGACATACTAGACGCAAACGGCGTCCAGACAACACATAACAGCCAAAAATGTCACTCCACGGACATCAAACGGTGTTTTATTTGATTTCTGAGCGGTGAGGTCAGGCCAGGTCAATGCCTGAAATGTCTGACGCCGGTGAGCAGGCAGGTCACGCCACGTGCTTCGCAGAGCTCGAAAGTCGCTTCATCCCGCTTGGAGCCACCTGGGTGGACGATGCAGGTCGCTCCGGCATCGATGAGAAGCTCCGGTCCATCGGGAAAGGGGAAGAAGGCATCGCTGGCGGCGATGAGTGCTCCGGAGCCATCCAATGACGCGCCAGCTTTTTCGATGGCGATTCGACAGGATGCGACGCGGTCCATCTGGCCGGCACCGGCGCCAAGCAAGGCTCCATTGCGGCCAAGGCAGACGGCATTCGATTTCAGGTGTTTGACCACCGTGGCGAGGATTCCTGCATCTCGACTCATGGCATCGGATGGCTTTGGCCCCGCAGCGTGGCGAAAATCATTCGGCTTCACGGGTGAGCGATCCTGTTCCTGAGCAAGAAGCCCTCCCGGGATGCTTCGGTACATCACTTCGGTTCGGCTGGGCCGTCGCAGATCCCCTGTCGCCAGAAGTCTGACGTTGGCCCATTTTTCACTGAAGACGGCGACGGCTTCAGGAGAAAAGCCTTCAGCGATCACCACTTCAAGGAAGCGGCAGGTCTCGGTCATCTGGCGCGCGGCGTCAACGTCGATATCACTCGACATGGCGACGATGCCACCGTAGGCGGCCATCGGGTCACCGGCATGAGCGTATTCGAAGGCTTCAGAGGCAGCTCGCGCAACGGCGGTGCCGCACGGGTTCGTGTGCTTGATGATCGCGACGTTCGTCTCATCCGGATGAAGGTCCCGCAGGTCCTGCACCAGCTCGAGTGCTGCGGCGGCATCAAGGATGTTGTTGTACGAAAGAGGTTTTCCGCAGAGTTGGTCCGCGGAGGCAACGTCGGCTCCGCTGGGTGCGGGGTCCGCATAGAGGACCGCTCGCTGGTGGGGGTTCTCTCCGTAGCGCAGGCTTTCTCGAGCGACGAACGAAAGTTGAAGCACGTCTGGGAAGAGCGCTTCAGACTTGTGCCCCATCCAGGCGCTGATGGCGGCGTCGTATTCCGCGGTTCGACTGAACGCGGCGGCGGCAAGTTCACTGCGCAGCGCCTTGGTGGTGCAACCTTCATTGTCGCGGAGCTGCTGGATCACGTGGTCGTACTGACCTGCGTTGGTGACGACGGTCACGAAGTCGTGGTTCTTCGCCGCGGAACGAAGCATCGAAGGGCCACCGATGTCGATCTGCTCGATCGCCTCGTCATCGGTCACGTTCTCCTGTCTGATCGTCTTCTCGAACGGATAGAGGTTGACGCAGACCAGGTCGATCGGTGTGATCTCGTGTTCCTCGAGTGCCGCGACATGGCTGGCTTCATCTCGACGGGCCAGAACGGCGCCGTGGACTCTCGGGTGGAGCGTCTTCACTCTTCCGTCCATCATCTCGGGGAACCCGGTGACGGATTCCACGGTCCGAACGGCGATTCCCGCTTCTTCGATCGCCCGAGCCGTTCCTCCAGTGGAAATCAATTCCACTCCAAGGCTTTCGAGTGCTCTGGCGAAGGGAATGAGATCGGTCTTGTCACTGACCGAAAGGAGGGCTCTGCCTACTGGTGCGAGATCCGGCATTTATTTCTTGGATTCCAGCAGTTGGAGTCGGCCATCGTTCGAGGCGGCGATCAGGAGAAGGTTTCCTTGAGCATCTCGGCTGGCCTCGACCATGGAGACCATTGGAAGAGTCGTCGAAGATCTCAGGTCTCCGCGGTCTGAATCGATGCGAGCAAGCATGTGACGTTTCGCGTTCCAGACGAGAATGTCGTTTCCGATCGCAGTCACGATTTCACCCTGGATGTCTTCATTCGACCACAGCTTCCGTCCCTGGGGCGCATTGAGTGGAAGTGCATCAAAGCAGTTGAGACCTTCGGATTCCGTGAACTGGAAGACGCGGTCACCGATGGTGATCGGTCCACCCACGAAAGGACTGGGGCTGAAGAACTGCCAGAGTTTCTGGCCGCTTTCAAGTTCCATGCAGGTCAGTCGCTGGCCTTGATCCGCCACGTACGCCGCATAGTTCGATGCAGTGGGGGGGCTTTCGATGCCGACCTTCAGGTCCTTGCGCCAGAATCGCTGTCCACTTCTGGCACTCATCATCATGAGTTCACCATCGACGCTGGCGGCAAGGAGATTCTTGCCCACTCTGATGGGGCCGTTGACGATTCCGCTGCCAAGCTTGTTCGCTTTGAGTTCGTATCCCACCCTGGTGTTGTGCCAGACGATTCTTCCGGTGGCCGTTCCAAAGATGAGATTCTCTCCGGCACGAATCACGGTCGTGTCGGGAATGCGAACCATGTTCTGTCTGTTGACGATGTACCCGGTTTCGGATGCGATCACGAAGACATCGGTATCCGTGGTGACGTAGTAGAAGTCCTGTCCGCTGGTGGTGAAGAGATCGATGCCGAAGATCGTCTCCTTGCGAGGCAGGGAACCGTCCTTCCAGATCGTGTCGCCACTGTCGAGGCGCAGACTGGTGAGAACGTTGTTCCGATCCGCAACGATCAATTCGTTTTGAATGCGGTGGACCGATTTGATTCCATAGGTTCCGGAACCCGCAGTGGTCGACTGCCAGATCGTCTGCAGACCGAGCGCGCTGCTCGAGTCGGTGCTGACCAGTCTGGACTGATCGGCCATCGTCATGATCTTTTCCGTGGACGACTTCGACATCGTCGCGGCGGCCTCTTCGGAAGTCGTTGTCCGAGCTTGCGTTTCCGGTGCAGGTGCCGGAGCGGCAGCCGTCATCGCGGTGGTGTTCGAGCCCTGATAGCGAGTGGTTCGATCCGGATTCTTGCAGGCTGAAAGACCACAGGCGGCGATGGCGGCGAAGGTGCATGCGATCGTCGTTGTGCGGATGTGCCTGAGAGTCGATTCATTGGAGATCATCTGGTGGGTTCCTGACATGAGTGGGGCTCCTGCATCGGTCGGAAGAATCACGTTCCCCCGATTCGAATCCGGTCAGTATCGGAATCAGAAGGGGAAGCGTCAACCGCCCGCGGGTGGTGTCCGCTCCAGAAGGGCTGAAACCATCTTCGCCAGGCAATCGGCCTCAAGATTGACCAGATCGCCTTCCTGACGCTCGGAGAGGGTTGTTCGTTCCAAAGTTTCGGGAATGAGCGCGATTTCAAGGGTCTGATCCATCGTTTCAGCGATCGTGAGCGAGACCCCATCGACCGTGATCGACCCTTTTTTGATCAGAAATCTTGAAAGAGTGTCGCTGGTTTTGATCTTGAGAATCCAACCTCGGTCTGGGAAGTCACGATTGTGGACCACCGTTCCAGTGGATTCGACATGGCCTTGGACGAGATGACCACCCAGAAGAGTTGCCGGAGTCGCGGCGTGTTCGAGATTGACCTGTGTACCAACCTCGAGTGACGCGAGGGTGGTGGTGTCGGTCGTGGTCCGAACCATGTCGAATTGAAGTTGGTCGGGCGTCTTTTCGACCACCGTGAGGCAGCAGCCGTTGATGGCGATCGAATCACCTCGATCCGGATCATGGCCCCAACCGTTCTTGTCGATGGTGAGGCGAATCACAGTGCCGTCCTCGGACCGGCTGGAGATGGTACCCATGTGTTGAATCAATCCTGTGAACATGCGCTCAGGATAGACCCGCCGGCTCTGAAAATGTCAGCGGATCTCACTCAACTTCGATTTGAATGGATCGCATCGCGCGGTGGATGCACAGCAGGGTGAGATCATCCTTCTGTCTGAGCGACCCACGCCGTCCGTCGATGGCCGCTTCGAGCCGATCGATCATCGCCTTTGGTGAGGCCAGCTCTCCAAGTGACTTGAAGACTCGCAAGTATGCGTTGTTGGGCAGATGGAGTGACTCTTCGGGAACGTCCGGGGTCGGAAATGCCTGCTCGAAACCATCTGAATACATCAAAAGACTCTGGCCGCTTTCAAGCGTCGCGTGCATCGTTTCGAATGGACTGTCATCGAAGATTCCCATCCCCGGTCCGCCATCTTCAAGATCAAGCGCCTTAATTCGTTGGCCGCCCAGAACCATCGGTGCCGGGTGCCCCGCCGTGCTGTACGTGAGCGCACCATTTTCACAGTCGAGAATCACGTAGATGCCCGTGGCGAATCGAGACCGTGAGCGCTCTATCTTGCACAGTGCGTTGTTGACCTTCTGCATCACTTCGCCCGTGGACAGAATCCGGCCGTCATCCGAACACGGTTCGAAGGATCTTGCCATGATCATCGTCATCAGCGCCGATGCGACACCGTGCCCGGCGGCATCGGCCAGAAACACACCCATGCGAGTCCGATCGAGCATCCTCGCCTGGTAGAAATCGCCCGACACATACGAAGACGGTCTCCAGAAGGCGGCCATCGAGACATCCCCGACTCCCGGCATCTCCTGTGGAAGCATCGCCTTCTGAACCATCATCGCCGACTGCAGTTCCTCGTCCATCAGATCGATCTCTTCGGTCACGCTTTCGATGATCCGGCCGTTGACTTCGTTCTGCATCCGCAGGTGATGAATCCTGGCCGCTGTTGAGAGTGCGCCCTTGAACACCGCGCTGGTCATTTCAGCCGAGGTCTCCGCCGGAAGGACGGTCAGCCCCGAAAGTCCGGCCGTGACGTCGCGTGCCGGATGATCGGACAGGACCACGACCGGAAGATCATGTCGTTCCGCCCGTGCCATCACCGCTCGCGTGGCTGATGCCAGTGCGTTTTCGGAGGAAGCTTCCTCCGATGGGAAGACGACCATCCCCCTCGATGACTTGTCGATTCGCGGTGGCCATGCCGGATCTTCGATGTGAATGAAGTTCGATGGTTGCAGCGCGAACTCGACGAGTCCGGCATCGAACTCGACTGACCACGCATCCCTGTTTGAATGCGTGTCGGACGAATCGGACAGGATGAGAATTCTGTCTGTGTGCACGGAGACTTTCGACGATCGAGTTCTTGAAGAGCTCGCGGCATTTGAAGCCGGGAGTCCTCCTGATCATCGGGTCACGGAAGCCGTGTCTTGAGGCAATCGAACGGCAACTCGATTTTCTGTCCAGTTTCCAGGCCCAGCTCCGCGATTCGCCCGTATTGAAGCTCGATCGCATATTGAGCCCCCAGAAGGCTCCGATAGCCCGGAAGTCGATCTTCGTAGTCGGAGAGGCTCTCGTTCTCCGTTTGAAGCGGCTCCGCGGGCATCTGATGGATCGCCGTGATGCGCCCTCTGGCATCGAGAAACATGATGTCGAGTGAAATGAGGCAATTCTTCATCCAGAACCGCCTCGATCTCGCTTCTGGAAAGACGAACAGCATTCCAGCATCGCGTGCGAGGCTTTTTCGTCCTCCCATGCCGCGTTCGATGGCGGCCTCCGTGCTGACCACTTCCAGAGTGAATGTCTCTCCCGAGATGACCACGTCCTCTTCGGGGCCGTTCTCGCATCCACAGGCCGAAAGGAACACGCACACACTCAGGAGGCTCAGGTATTTCAGGGTTGCTTCGAATGTGAGCATCATGGTGACTCCTTCAATCTTTCTTCGATGTCTTCCGGCAGACGATCTCCACCATCATGACTTGTCCGACGTGACCAGGTCACCATCGACTCAAGGTCGAGTTTCTCGGCAAATTCAACCGCGGTTCTCGGATACGGTGCTTCGAAGCCGCAGCCTTTCGCCAGGTGCTCGATCACGTGCGTGCCTTGGACGCCCCTTGCTCTCATCTGAGTCAGCGTCTCGTCCTGGTCACGTGTGGCCAATCTTCGGCCGTCATGATCTCTCATCAGGGGGACATGCCACCATCGAGGTGACGGGACCCCGAAGCGGTCGGCCAGACGACTTTGCAACGCAGCCGAAGGAAGCAGGTCATCACCACGAATCACGTCGGTGATGCCGTGGTGTGCATCGTCGAGCACGACCGCGAGTTGGTACGACGGCGTGTCGCGTCGTGTCCACACGATGGGATCTCCGAACATCTCGAGGGGATCGCATTCGTATGAGCCCAGAATCTGATCTTCAATCACCATGTGGCCCTCGGCGATGGTCGCCCGATGGTTGTGTTCGCCTTTCGAGAATCGATACGCTTCCCGGCCCGCGGGTCTCATGTCGATCGTCGAACGTGCTTTCGGACCGCCTTCATGCGGGGCGGCCATCGCATCCGAAGCTTCACGAAGCGCGCGCCGTGATCGGGCGCACTGAAAGATGGTTCCCGCCTTCGCCGCCCGAATCACCGAACTTCGATGCCGTTCGAGGTCCTCCGACTGCCTGATCATCTCCCCGTCCCAGTCGAGTCCGAGCCATTGGAGGTCCTCGAGGATCAAAGATTCCGAGTGACCGCTGCAGCGTTCGCCGTCGAGATCCTCCATGCGCAAGAGGACCCGCCAGTCTTGCGCCCGGCCGATCGCCCAGCACAGCAACAGGCTTCTGGCATTGCCCAGGTGGAGGGCTCCAGAGGGAGACGGAGCGAGTCGGGTGGTTCTTCTGGAATCGGCCATGAGCGTGTCTGACGCCCTTCCAAGGGTTCAGGTTGGTTTTCTCGATCGAGACGGGTTCGGCAAGGTACCGCCACCGACTCCGTTCGCTATAGTGCCCCGACATGTGTCGCTGACGCAACCCCCAGTCCTGCAATTGCACGGAATAGAGACGCCATGACCGATCAGACGAACCACATCGAGAAGCTGACCGAGGAACGACTTGCCGAAGGGCTTTCCATGCTTCCCGAGTGGTCTCAGAACGGTGATTCGATCCAGCGGACCTTCGGTTTCGATGACTTCATCAAATCGATGGGGTTCGTGAATGCCGTGGCCGAGAAGGCTGAGTCGGTTCAGCACCACCCTGACATCCTCGTTCGCTACAACAAGGTGACCCTCACGCTTTCCACGCATGATGCCGGAGGATTGTCCGAAAAGGATCTTTCCTTCGCGAGCGACTGCGACGCCTTGTTCTCCATCTGATGAACCGTCCGAGACGCAGCCAAGACCGATTCACGGTTTCGTGAAGTGGTTGTCATGCGGTTTCATCCTTCGGGTTTCAGCCGAGAGCGTTGCGCACCATTTCAGCTCGTGCCGCCAGCGTCTCTTCGCCTTCTTCCATGCTGGTTCCGCTCAAGGCGCACAGATGCGCTGGCTGGACATTGAGCAGCAGTCGGTGGATCACGGAGAGATCAGGTGAGCCGACGACTTCCAGAGCGCGTCCGATCCGCAGTCTGCTCAGCAGCTTGATCGCTTCGTCGATACCAAGCAGGCGAGCCGAGAGAAGTGTCCCGTGCGCTCGGTGGACGAAGTCCTCGAGCATCACTCGTTTCTTCTCCTGAAGGACGGTCCGTGCGTGCCGTTCATATTCGACGAGTCGAGGGACGACCGCTCCCAGGAATTCCTCGAGCAGGTCGTCCTCGGACGTCCCGAGCGTGATCTGGTTCGAGATCTGAAAGAAATCACCGACCGACTCGCTGCCTTCGCCGTGGTATCCGCGAACGGCCAGATCGAGATCCTTCGCCGCTTGTCTGACACGACCGAGCTCCTCCGTGATGCGGATCGCCGGGAGGTGGAGCATCACCGAAAAACGAATGCCGCAACCCACGTTCGTCGGGCATGCGGTCAGAAAACCCCATCGGGGACTGAAGGCGAACTCGATCGAGGATTCGAACTCGTCTCTGACTTCGGAGACCCGTTGAAAGGCCTCTCGCAAAGCCAGGCCGGGCGCAAGCGTCTGGATTCTCAGATGGTCCTCTTCATTGACCATCACACTGAGACGTTGGTCCTTGGAGATCGCCACTCCGCGGGGAAATGTCGCATCTGCGAACTGGTGGGAGATGAGATGTCGTTCGACGAGCATGCGGCGATCACGGTCTGCCATGTTCTCCATCTCATGCCAGGTGAGATCGGCGTCATTGCCGGCGAACATCGGAATTCTTCTGACCATGCCCACGACTTCGTTGCGATCGGGATCGCTCGCCATGCCCACGAAGGGAACGCCGGCCACGTTGCGTGCGAGTCTGACTCTGCTGGAGAGGACGATGTCCCAGTCCTTGCCGGAGGCTCCGAGCCATGAATCGTTGTCAAGAGGTCCAACCATGATGTCTCATTCCTCCCCGCCGAGGACCGAACCGCCAAGACCCTGCAGGGAATCACGGATCTCCGCTGCGCGCTCGTATTGTTCGGCTGCGATCGCTTCGTTCAACTTCTTGAGCAGTTTCGAGCGCTGCAGCTGCCGATCCATGTGCCCTTCCTGTCGTTCTGGAATATGGCCGCAGTGGTGGGTCGCCCCTCCCTGTGCTCTGGCGATCAGGGGTTCGAGATGTTTCTCGAAGGCCTGATAGCAGCTCGGGCAGCCAAGGACGCCATGGTGGCGGAACTTCGCGATGGACAGGCCGCATGTCGAGCAGCTGGTGATGCGACGTCTCTGCGCCTGGGCGGGCACCGGGATCGCCTTGGCGAACTGCGGTGCCGTGGGGGCTCCGGTCGATCCGTAGCCTTCCGCGGCGGCGCATTCCGGGCAGAGATGGATCTCGTGCTTCTTGCCGTTCTTGATCCTCACCTCGTGGACCTGGGCAGGCTTTTCACATCTGTCGCATTTGTGTTCCATGTCGTTTCTCCGCCTTCCTCACGATAGTCATGCATCCCCTGATGGTGGCGTTCTATTCGAAAAAAGAACGCGCTTGTCCCGGAACCTCTAGCACGGATCCACCATCGCCTGACGGATTCTCACGAGTCGGGTCAGCAACCCTCTGACGTCGGAAAGCGGCACCATGGTGGCGGCATCACTGCTTCCGGTCGAAGGGTCCGGGTGGCATTCGATGAAGAGGCAGTCGACGCCAACCGAAGTGGCGGCGGTGGCAAGCAGTGGTGCCCGCTCCGGGCGCCCACCGGTGTGGGTGCCTCCATCGCCGGGCAACTGGGTCGAATGTGTGACATCGAAGCACACCGGACAGTGTTCCCTGGCACCGAGTTCCATCATGTCACCAAGTCCGATGAAGTCATTCACCAGGCGGTCATATCCGAAGAACGTGCCTCGCTCGGTGAGCATCAGTCGTTTGCCACCGGCTGATCGAACCTTTGAAATCACGTTGGTCATCTGATCGGGGCCCAGAAACTGCCCCTTCTTCACATTCAATGCCGCGCCGGTTCGAGCTGCAGCGCACAGGAGGTCGGTCTGGCGGCAGAGAAACGCCGGTATCTGAAGCAGTGACACATGGTCAGCGGCCAGCTTCGCCTGTTCGGGAAGATGAATGTCCGTGCATGTCGGACGGCAGAGTTCACGACCGATCCTGGCGATTTCCTCGAGACCTCGCTCCGCGCCGGGGCCTCGAGCGGATCCGATGCTGGAACGATTGGCTTTGTCGAAACTGGCTTTGAAGACATACGGGATGTCGAGATCGGCACAGATCTGGGAGACCTCGGTTCCGATCTGGCGGTTGATTTCCGGTGTTTCCAGGACACAGGGCCCCGCAATGATCAGAAGGGGACGATCTCCGTCTGAATAATCGAACCAGTCGTGGAGCGCCTGCGTATCAGTCATTGGTTCCGACATCGGTCTGTTCCTCATTGTTCGGTTGGTACGAGGTTCCATGGTACATCCGCCTTTAAACGATGTTTCGGCGACCTCGTCACTGATTTCATGTTCTTCCGTGTTCTTTGCGCAAGCCGGACTTCCGGATGGCCGAAGACAACTACGCCTGAAGCCTTTGGAGGAAGAGGCTTCCGGCAACGTTTCATCACCATGCCCGCGTGTGATCGGGGGAGGTGGCAGGTAGGGGTTTCTTGGAGAGCGAAGATGGCACATCTTCCCAGAGAACCAGAGGCTTTCGGCGAACAGGTGGCAGTGCTCCTGAAACGCTATTTTCCTGATCGAGAACCCGAGCTGGTCGGTCCTCTGGACCTGATCGTCAGCGGGCGACATCTTGGGCTGGAAAACCTGTACCGGATGGTGCTTAGAAACCCGTCCCGTGGAACTGAGATCGTCGAAAACTACCTCGAAAAAGTGCTCGAAGGCGATCTCGTGCTGAATCTCCCCATGCCTCTGGCAATGGCTCGAGGTCGCATCATGCCCAGGATTCAACCCTTGAGCATCTTCGATCGTCTCGATCGCGAGCAGGTCGCGCACATTCCCTACGTCAACGGCACCGTCATCGTCTACGTGATCGATCTTCCCGAGGTCACGGTCTCGATCACGACCGAGCAGATGATCAAATGGGGCCTTGGTCCCGAGGATCTCGATGACATCTCACGAAAGAATCTTTCGCGGTACGTGCCCGAAGTGAAGATCAAGGTCATCCAAAGCAATGATGGCGGACGCGCGGCGATGGTCTCCGAAAAGGATGGATACGATGCCGCACGACTGCTGCTCACCACCTTGCACAAGCGACTTGCGCCTGAACTCGACGGCGATTTCTTCGTCGCCACGCCGGCACGAGATTGTTTCGTCGCCGTGAGCAATGGCCCCGATTCCTTTCTCGACAGGCTTCGCCAGCGAGTCGGCCAGGATTTCCGTCGCATGCCTTATCCGATCACACGCGAACTCTTCGTGGTGACTCGCGACGGTGTCGCGGGTACGGCTGCCGACGCAGCCTGATAGTCTGTAGGCGTGATCCTTCTCATCGACAACTACGACAGTTTCACCTGGAATCTTGTGCAACGAATCGGTGAACTCGACGCGTCCATCCCCGTTCAGGTGGTGCGTAACGACGAGATAGACGCCGATGAGGCGGATCGTCTCGCACCTTCGCATCTGATCATCTCCCCGGGACCATGCACACCGGATCAGACCGGCGCCTGCAAGTCGATCATCGATCGTCTGAGCGGCCGGTTGCCGATCCTCGGAGTGTGTCTGGGGCATCAGACGATCGGTGCGCTCTCTGGCATGGTCGTCGAGCGCGCCTCCGCCCCCGTGCACGGCAAGACCTCCGCAGTCCATCATGACGGGCGCGGCATCTTTTCGGGTCTCTCCCAACCATTCGAAGCGACTCGCTACCACTCATTGATCGTGAATCGCGAGTCCGTCGATACCAGTCGATTTGAAATCAGTGCCTGGTTGTCGGATGGCACCATCATGGGCTTGCGAGCCCTCGACACGGCCCAGCCCATGGATGGCGTTCAGTTCCACCCCGAGAGCTTTCTCACCGAAGAGGGCCCCCGATTGCTGGCCAATTTTCTCGGGCTGAACCTTCCCGCACGAAGCGGTTGAAACCAACTAGAATGTCATCACGTTCCAAGGAGGACACTCGCGTGACTGAAGCCGCCCCCGTTCGAGAAATCGCATCATTCATTCTGGAAGAACCACCCACCGAAGATTCGGTGACGCTTGGTGTCCATGGCACCGATTATCTCGTGATGCTGACACCTTCGGTCGCTCCGGCGGACTTTCCCGAGCCGGCTTCCCGACGAAATCGGCGCATTCGCGGAACAGTCGAAGGAAAAGCCCTGAAGATGCATCGTGCCGATGCGGGCGGGCGTTTCATCGAACCCGTTCATGGTCAGCCTCGCATCGTCCAGGGAACGGTGAGCCGAGTCGATGCTGCGAACGATCGACTTCTGATGGACATCGTGGTCCCGATGTGGATCACCGTGGAGACGGCAGTCACGGGGCAGCGTGCGTCTGATTTTCAGCCGGGCGACCTTCTGAATTTCTATCTCGAAAGTGGAACCCGATTCGTTCCCGAAGCGTGAGTGCTTCAGAGATCAGTCCTCTTCAGCCATCAGGAACTTGATCGCAGCCTCGACCTTGCTGTTTCTGCAATCAGGAACGCGCAGGCGTCCTTGACGGTCGAAGACGTAGTAATCCGGATAACCGTTCACCATGTAGGCATCGATCGTGGTGTTGCCGACGTCATGGCAGACCGGGTACCTGATGCTTCTGGATTTCACCATCTCGGCCATTCGTTCCGCACCTCGGTCATGACAGACGCCGATCAGTACGACGTCATCAGCGTATTTCTGTGCGAGAGCATTGTTCTTGGGAATCGAGGCGAGGCATGGTCCGCACCAGGTGGCCCAGAAATCAAGGACGACGATCTTGCCCTCGAGATCCTCAGGTCTCATCTCTCCGTTGATCCAGTTCGACACGTCGAGTTCAGGAGGGGTCGTCGCGTCGATCGAGGCAAGACGTCTGCTTCTTGAGATGTCCGTGGCGGATTCGAGCAGCTCGGTGGGCACGGGCGGTGGACTGCTGGCATCAGTTGTCTTTCGGCCTCTGGAGGGTGCCGGTGCCGGTTCCTTCAGCAGGGTCTCGACCACGCCTTTGACATGCGACGGTTGCAGCCCGATCGCACGAATCTTTCCCGTCCGATCGATGACCGCGATCGTCGGCCAGAATTTGACCTTCCAATCCCTGGCGCTTCGTCCATCGTCATCAACGTACAGCGGGTAGTTGATTTCCTTCTCACCTGCGACCTTCACCATCCGGTCGACTCCCTGTCTGCTGTCATGGACGCCCATCACGAGAAGGCCTTGTTTCTTGTACTGGGCCTGCAGTTCGACCATCTCCGGAATCGCCTTCAGGCATGGGCCGCACCATGTCGCCCAGAAATCGACCACCACCACCTTGCCAAGCGTCGGTGGAGTGGGCACGGGCTTTCCATTCACATCCGCGAGTCTGAGTGCCGGAGCCTTCTTGCCGACCATGGCCTGGTGCATGGCTCTGACCTTTTCGTCGCCCCAGAACCAGCTCTCCGGGAAATCGTCTTCGGCCAGAGTGGGGGCGCAGAAGAGAACGATGAGGAACAAGGCGAGTAATCTGTTCATCTTGAAGGCTCCTTGAGCGTGGATCTTGCTTCATTAGCATACGATGGAATCATCAAATCATCTTCAGGGAGTGTGATCAGGCATGACAAAAAACATCGGAGTAGGCCTTATCGGCAATGGATTCATGGGTCGGGCTCATGCCAATGCATGGGGTGCCGTGAATCGATTTTTCACTCTCAAGCGGCATGCGGAGATGAAGACCGTCGCAGGACTTTCCGAAGAGAGGGTGGCAGCCTTCGCCCAGCGCTGGGGATTCGATGGAAGCACCATCGACTGGCGGTCGATGCTCGAGGATGATCAGATCGGGTTGATCGATGTCACCACCGAAAATCACAAACACGCCGAGATGTCCATCGCCGCGCTCGAGTCGGGGCGAAACGTCTGCTGTGAAAAACCCATGGCCGGAACGCTCGACGAAGCCCGTGCCATGCGCAATGCCGCCCGCAAGGCCGCCCGCAAGGGCCTCCACGCCTGGGTCTGGTTCAACTATCGAAGGTGTCCTGCCGTCGCGTTCGCGCATCAACTCGTGAGGCGTGGAAAGCTCGGTCGGATCTTCCATGTCCGGGCACAGTATCTCCAGGACTGGGGAGGACCCGACACGCCGCTCCTCTGGAGGTTCATTGGAAAGCATGCCGGCTCCGGTGCACATGGTGATCTCAATGCACACATCATCGACATGGCACGTTTCGTCACAGGTGACGAGCTGACCGAAGTGAGTGGTGCCATCGAGGAGACCTTCATCAAGGAACGAAAACTGGTGGAAGGCTCGGGAGGACCGATCGCCGGCAAGGGGGCTTCCTCGGGCAGGAAGATGGGGCGTTCAACCGTGGATGACTGTCTGATGTTCATGGGGCGCATGAAGCAGGGCGCTGTGGCAAGTTTCGAAGCGACTCGTCTGGCCACGGGCAATCAGAATGCGAATCGACTTGAAATCAACGGGGAAAAAGGATCATTGCGCTTCGATTTCGAACGAATGAACGCACTCGAGTGGTGGGACAACACCATCGATCCCGGGCTTCGAGGCTGGAGCAGGATCATGTGCACCGACGCAGACACGCACCCGTACGTCGAAAACTACTGGCCCGCCGCGCATCTCATCGGGTACGAGCACTGCTTCACAAGCATGTGCTCGGACATCCTCCGGGTTCTCGGAGGGAACAAGCCGGTCGTGCCTCTTCCTGATTTCGAGGATGCCTATCAGACCCAACGCGTGCTCCACGCAGCGCTTCTCAGCGCCCGCGAGAAGAGACCGGTAAAAATGTCCGAAGTGAAGTGAGCCGATGACATCCGTCGACCCCGGACTCGAGAATCTGACCAAGGCGCGTGATCGTGCCATCGAAGCACTTCTTTCTTTGCAGAAGGATGATGGTCATTGGTGTGGTGAGCTCGAAGGGGATTCGATCCTCCAGAGCGAGTACATCCTCATGAAATGGATTCTCGAACAGGAGCACGCCGTCCTGCATGATGGAAGAGATGGCTGGGACGTCCTTGAGCGCATCGCCTCTCGACTGAGAACCCAACAGCGACCGGATGGTGGGTGGGGGCAGTACCGTGACTCCGCGGTGGACGTCTCCGGTTCCGTCAAGGCGTACTTCGCGCTGAAGCTCATGGGTGATGACCCCCGTTGCGAGCACATGCAGGCCGCCGTGCGCGCGATCCATGCCGCAGGCGGTGCCGAACACTGCAACTCATTCAGCAACTTCTACCTCGCCTGTCTCGGTCAGATCTCATGGAACGCGGTCCCCGCGATTCCACCGGAGATCATCCGGCTCCCACGATGGTTCTACTTTCATCTCGACAAGGTGAGTGCCTGGACCCGCACGATGATCCTGCCACTCTCCCTGGTGGCCACCCTCAGACCGACCCGCCCACTTCCCGAATCACTTGCGATCGATGAACTCTTCATCGACCAGGAAGCACGTCATCAGCTCACACTCCGTTCGGAGACGCCTCGTGTCTGGAAGTTCTTCTTCAAGAACGTCGATCGAGTCATCAAGCTTCTCAATGACCCGTTGAATTCGACGTTCTATCGAAGGAACTCAATCGAACTCGCCTGGGACTGGATCAAGAATCGAATGGGACAGGATGGTCCCGCCGCGACCGACGGCCTGGGCGCGATCTTTCCCGCGATGGTGTACAGCCAGGTGGTGATGAAGGCTCTCGGCTACGAGCGCGAGCATTCGAGAGTCCGTCGTGCGGAGGAGGAGCTCGATGCCTTCTTTCTGGAATCCCCGGATGGATCGATTCGAATCCAACCTTGTTTCAGCCCCGTCTGGGACACGGGGATCTCGCTCTACGCTCTGGCCGACTGCGGATTGACACGAGAAAACGAGGCGTTGTCGAAGGCGGCAGCCTGGCTTCGCGCCAGGGAATCTCGCTTTCAGGGTGACTGGGTTCGCAACGTCGACGGTGATCCTCCGTTCACCGGATGGTGCTTCGAGTACCACAATGCGTGGTACCCAGACTGTGATGACACCGCCATGGTCGGGAAGGCCCTGCTCAGAATCGGTGGTGACGAGAACGTGGCGGCCAGCGAGCGTGCGCTCGATTGGATGCTCGCCATGCAGAACGTCGATGGTGGCTGGGCCGCATTCGATCGCACCATCGAGAGAACGATCCTCGAGTATGTCCCTTTCGCCGATCACAACGCGATGCAGGACCCTTCATGCACCGACATCACCGGTCGTACGCTCGAATTTCTTCATGGACACGGACTCGATCCTGCCCATGACGCGGTCGCGGCCGGAATCGATTTCATCAAGAGCCGGCAGGAAGAGGACGGGTCCTTTCGCGGACGGTGGGGGGTGAATTACATCTACGGGACCTGGCAGGCGATCGTCGGTCCCCTCGAATGTGGCGTGTCTTCCGATGAAGACTGGGTGCAGAAAGCCGGCAGTTGGTTGAAGAGCATTCAGAAGGAGGACGGTTCCTTCGGCGAGACCGCCAACAGTGACCTCGATCCATCTTTGAAGAGTCAGGGTGTCGCCACCCCTTCTCAGACCGCCTGGGGTGCGATGGCGATGCTTGCGATCTTCGGTCCCGAGGATCCTGAGGTGCTTGCCGCGATGTCCTGGCTGGAGTCGAGGCAGCTTGATGATGTCTCCGCCGCCGATCCGCGCACGAATCCCGATGGTGATCCATCCGGTTCATGGGTCGAACTGGAAATGACCGGGATCGGTTTTCCCCGGGTCTTCTATCTTCGATACCACATGTACCGCCTGTACTTTCCGATGATGGCGCTCGGCAGGTATCTCACGGCGCGCGGTGTCTCCCCGTCACAGGTGGGATCTGCCGGATCAGTCATGGTCTGACGCGTCTGCGGTCGTCGCCTGCAGAAGTGTCACCAAAGACGTGATCATCAATTCGCTGGTTCGCTCCTCGACGTCCGTCTCAGGATTCAATTCCACGGCGTCGATCGCCACCACCCGCCCATGGCGGCCGACGAGTTCCATCGTCTCGATGATCTGGCTGGGATCGAGTCCGCCGGGAACCGCGGTATCGACTCCCGGTGCGAACTCCGGATCGATCACGTCCACGTCGAAACTGACCATGAACGGTTCGCCATTCGGAGAGACGGTCTTCAGCGCATCCGTCACGGTCTTTTCGATGCCATCACGATGCATCACCTCGGACGAGAAGACCGTGAGACCGAGCTCATCGATGTGCTTCTGTTCTCCGGGATCGATGTCCCTCGCGCCGAGGAAGGCGATCCGGTTCGAATCGATCCGACCGTCCCGGCCCACGATCTCACTGAGATGATCGACCTCGAGACCCAGCAGTGCTGCGGCGCTCATGCCATGGGGATTTCCCGATGGTGATGTCTCGTGGGTGTTCATATCCACATGTGCGTCGATCCAGAGAACTCCGGGGACGCCCTCGCCTCGTCTGTGATGTGTCGACGCGACACCCGCAAGCGAGCCTGCCGCCAGCGTGTGGTCGCCACCGATGACGAGAGGGACGATGTTCTTGCTCGAGAACTCCCTGGTTCGTGCTTTCAAGCTGTCGCACCAGCAGGCGGTTCGTTCCAGTCTTGACAGGTTTTCGTCCTGTTCAGCGACCACGTCGCCAGCATCTTCGATCGTGAAGTCTCCGAGGGTCCGGCAGAGTCTTTCGACCAAGGCCTTCTCCCGGATCTTCCAAGGGCCCATGGCCGTTCCCGGCTTTCCGCCACCGATACCCATTGGCACCCCGAGGATTCGTATCTCCGATCTGGTCATCCCATCAGGATCCCCGAAATCATCCATTCTGGCCAGTCGCCTCGTGAAATCATCCTGTTTGCCTACACTTGGTGCATGACAAGCTCACTCCTCATCATTGTCTCTCTGCTTTCATGCCTCACTTCCGCCCTTGCACATCCTCCGACTCTGTTCGAGGATCATGAATTTCACGATGGGCCCTGGATCGTCATAGAGCGCCTGGACCACGCAGACACCTTCCGGCAACTTGATGAGATCCTGCCGACACCTGACGAATTGCGATTGGCCTCGGGGGCACCCGGCCCCGCGTACTGGCAGCAGCAGGTCGACTACGACATCAAGGTACGTCTGGATGACGCCACCAGAACCCTTCACGGTCAGGAACGGATCACCTACCACAACAACAGTCCACACGAACTTCGCTACCTCTGGCTTCAGCTGGATCAGAACCGGTTTCGCCGTGACTCTCTCGCCAATCGTTCCACGTCCTCGCCCGATTTCACCCAGGACCAGTCACTCCGATCCATGCGACAGCACCTGGAGCTGAGAGAGTGGGAGGGTGGCTGCGACATTCATCGAGTGGCGCGTTCCGACGGTTCCGACCTCGAGTTCACGGTGGTCGACACGGTGATGAGAATCGAGCTGCCAGAACCGCTTGCCGCGGGGGAAGTGTTCACCTTCGACGTCGATTGGAGTCACCCGGTGGTTCGCAACACCACTCGTCGTGCTCGCTCCAGTTACGAACTCTTCGACGATGGACATGCTCTCTACGAAATCGCGCAGTGGTTTCCAAGACTCTGTCCCTACACGGATGGTGATGGATGGCAGAACAAGGCTTTTCTGGGAACCAGTGAGTTCGCCACCGAATTCGGCGACTACACCGTCGCGATCACCGTTCCCGAAACTCATGTCGTCGCGTCCACCGGAGTGCTCGCCAATCCCGATGAAGTTCTGGATGAACGTCAGCGCACGAGGTTGACCGAGTCCATGACCGCGCAACAGCCCGTTCTCATCATCACGCCCGAAGAGGCACTGGCCAACGAGGAACGTGTTTCCGACGGGAACAGGACCTGGGTGTTCGACGCGGAAAACGTCCGGGATTTCGCCTGGGCGTCGAGTCCGACCTTTGCCTGGGATGCCTGGGGAGTGGCCATTCCCGGATCCGATCGCGTGACCCTGGCCATGAGTTATTTTCCGGTCGAAGGCGAGCCGCTCTGGAGCCGCTATTCGACTCAATCCGTGGCGCATGCTCTCGAGATGTATTCCCACTTCACCATTCCATATCCCTACCCGGTGGCCATCAGTGTGAACGGGCCCGTTGGTGGGATGGAATATCCGATGATCTGCTTCAATGGCCCTCGCCCCGAGGATGACGGCACCTACACGCAGCGGACCAAGTACGGCTTGATCGGTGTGATCATCCATGAGGTTGGCCATAACTGGTTTCCCATGATCATCAATTCCGACGAGCGGCAGTGGACGTGGATGGACGAGGGCTTGAATACCTTCATCCAGTATCTGGCTCAAGAGGTCTGGGAGGATGACTATCCCTCGCGCAGAGGAGAGCCTCAGAACATCGTGCGCTACATGATGTCCGAGAATCAACGGCCGATCATGTCGCATGGTGAATCAATCATCCAGCGAGGCAACAATGCCTATGCGAAACCCGCGACGGCGCTCAACATTCTGCGAGAGACCGTTCTGGGTCGTGAGCAGTTCGACTACGCCATGCGTGAATTCTCGAGAAGGTGGGCTTTCAAGCGCCCCGAGCCCGCCGATTTCTTTCGCACCATGGAAGACGCCTCCGGCACCGATCTCGACTGGTTCTGGAGGTCATGGTTCTATTCCACGGATCATGTCGACGTCTCGGTCGAACGGATCTACGACTTCACCATCGACCCGCTCGATCCGGAGCTTTCAAAGCCACTCTCACGTGCGAAGCGCGATGCTCAGACCGAGAGCATTTCCGACCTTCGAAACGGCGGACTGCCCAAGCGAACGGATCTGTATCCTCAACTGCTCGACTTCTACAACGAATTCGATGAGCTTGATGTCACCGAGGCCGACAGACGTTCCTACGCTCGACTGATGCGAAGCGTGGACGAGGATGAGCGCGAAGTGATCGAACGCCTCCATGAGAAACCACTTCATTTCAACGTGGTTCGCTTCAGGAATCACGGTGGTGTCATGACTCCGCTGCCCCTGACCCTGGTCTGGGAGGATGGTGGTACCGAAGAGATCATGCTGCCTGCCGAGATCTGGAAGCGAAATCCTGAAACCTTCTCGAAACTCTTCCTCTCGGATCAGTCGCTGGTGTCGGTCAGGTTCGATGATCGCAGACGTACTGCGGACATCGACAGAACCAACAATGTCTACCCTCCCGAGGTCATCACGGACCGTTTCGTCGTCCAGCCGCGATCCATTCGTGACAATCCGATGCGAAGAAACCTCGAAGAAGCGAGCCGATCGAAGACGGTTTCCGCCGCATTCGAATACGCCCGTCTGCTTCGCACCGCCTGGGCCTCGCGGGGGTGACCTCGAGACACCCATCGTGATCGGTCCACTGCTCATGGAAGAAGTCGATTCCGACGCCAATCGTGATGCCTGGGGAAATCCCTTCTCCTTGTCATTCGGAAGCGCTTCCCCGTCCGATACTGAGGCATCCGATGAGTTATTCGTCGAAATCGTCTCTCCCGGGTTCGATGGCGAATCCGGAACGCCGGACGATATCGCTTTCTGGACGAGCCTGTCCGGTGAATTCCATGAAGAAGCATTCAGTCGAACCAAGAGGATTGAGTGTTTTTTGCGGCATCCAGCTCATTTGGGCCGATAGTCGAACTTCTAGAATATCTTCTCATGAAACCTCATTGAAGTGCTATTCCTTTACTCCATGACGTGATTCGAAGCAGCCAACTGTCTTGATCACAGGGCTGCCAAGATCCGGCACGACCTGGCTTGTTCAGTCACTGAATCTGCACCCCATGCTTCTCGCATTCGGTGAAACGCACTTCTTCAGCAAGAGGTGGATTCGTCCGTCCCAAAATGGGCGGTACTCCCCATCCGAACTGGACGCCCTCTGGAAGACACTCTCGGGTTGTCCATTCTGGTCGTCCACTGCCCCTGAAGAGAGGATCTGGGTAAAAATCCCGGTTGGTTTTCCGAGACGTCGTTCGAAGATCTTCCCGAGGTCATCTCATCGGCGCGTCGGCTTGCGGGTTCGGAGCCGACGCCTGCTGATGTTCTCGATTCGCTTGGGCGTGCCTTCTGTGAACGCGAGGGCAAGCAGTTCTGGGTCGAGAAGACCGCGAGTGAAGGCAAGAATGTCCTCAGCACCGCGAGGAAGATGCCCGATGCGCGTTTCATCCTGACGATGCGTGAACCCGTGGGCTTCTTGCCGCTCCTACAAGTTTCAGGGTGTTCAAGTTCCGTCAGGAGACGCGCAGCCGGTACTGCAACGATCGTTACCACCCTCTGCTTGCCGCGCTTGTCTGGCGACTGACCTTTCGAAGCTACCCGAAAGGCTCTGTCCAAGTATCCGGACCGAGTGTCCCGTCATGGTCCTCTCCAGACGATCAGAACCAGACGTGAGGCCTTGCAGGAGATCTGTCGTCTGTCTGGGTGTCCAACCAGATGACGCCATGTACGGACTCATTGGCCGCAAAGGTGAACAGCAGTGAGACCATCGAACGAAGTGCGCTCTCTTGATCGCGCTCGGAGCGTGCTTGGATTCGTTATCCTCTGTCAGAGCCGACGATCCTCGAGTTGAAGACCGACGAAGATCTGTCCGACATCGGACTGCTCGACCTGTTCAAGAGCATGCTGACCATCCCGGCATGGTTGATTCGAAATTCCTCTTGAAGCGAAGCCGTTTCAATCTTCTGCCTAAACGAACTCCGTGAGGCGCTCTTCCTGCGGGTCGTTCAGAGGCTGAAGGGTTCAGGCGCCTTCACCGTGATCCTCAGTGCCGGTGTGGCAGGGTGTGTGAACGTCAACTCACTGGCATGCAGCATGAGTCTGTCTCCCAGTGAGACGATGTCCTGCGGCGCGTAGAGATCATCTCCAATGATCGGATGTCCAAGGACGCATGCATGGATTCTGAGTTGGTGCGTTCTTCCCGTATGAGGTTCGAAGCGAAGAAGCGTCCGATCCGGTTCGGAGGCCCTGCCTCGTACCGCCCAGTTGGTACTCGCCGATTTTCCCTGAATCGGATCCACCAGATGTCTGGGTGGATTGTCCATGTCCTTGCGGAGGGCGGCATCGACCACCCCGTCTTCGCCGAGGACATGACCGGCAACCATCGCCACGTAGGTCTTTTCGATCTCCCTGTCGTGAAATTGACGTGACAATTCGCGGTGCGTGTCAGCATCTCTTGCCAGAAGAATCACTCCAGAGGTGTCACGGTCGAGTCGATGCACGATTCGGGCATCTGGAAGCACCGTCTGAGCTCTCGAGACGAGACAATCGGCTTTTTCGGGTCCGATCCCGGGTACGGAGAGGAGTCCCGAGGGTTTGTCGAAGACCACGATGTGGTCATCCTGCATCAAGATGGTTGGAATCGTCTTCATGTGAGACCTGCAGGGTATAGAATGTTTGACTTACATGACCCTCCCGGAGTCGAAACATGTCGATCGGTTTCCATCGAAACTTCACTTGCGTGTTCCTATGTGCCCTGTTCACGCTCCCAGGTGCGCTCGGCTCCGTTTCCGCGGAAGATGCCTTTCTGGGTGAATGCTTTCAGTTGACCACCAGCGATCGCTTCGCCAAGGCAGGGGAGGCGTACTTCTCTCCTGACGGTACCAGAGTGATCTTTCAAGCCGTCGAGCAGGTCGGTGAAGGCGAGGTCGCCGATGAATTCTACGGAATGTATCTGGGTGAACTGGCATTCACCGACGGTCGCCCCGAGTTGCGCGACGTTCGGCGGGTCTCACCACCCGGATCCGCCAACACCTGTGGCTGGTTCGATCCTCAGGATCCCAACCTGATCTGGTTCGCCTCGACGGTGGAGCCTCCCCGGGAGGAGACGGATGCTCCCGGATATCAAAGAAGCGGCCGGTACAAGTGGATGTTTCCTCCCCAGATGCGAGTCGTGAAGTTCGACCTTCGCAAAGGTGAACCGACCCCGGAGAATCTCGAGGTCGTCGCCGGTGATGGAACGTCATACGTGGCTGAGTGCTCGATCTCTCCCGATGGTCGCTATCTCCTGTACTGCACGCTTTCCACCGGTCAGGGCGATCTCTTCGTCCGCGATCTGAAGACCGGGACGGACGTGCCGCTCATCACCGCTCCGGGCTATGACGGTGGTCCGTTCTTCTCTCCCGATGGCAAGAGGATCTGCTATCGATCCGATCGACACAACAACAACTATCTGCAGCTCTTCGTCGCCGATCTTCTCTTCAACGAGGATGGTGACATCATTGGAGTCGAAAGAGAGCACCAGGTCACGGACAATCGCCACGTGAACTGGGCACCCTTCTGGCATCCCGATGGGCGACATCTCGTCTACGCGACCAGTCAGATGGGGCACCGCAACTACGAGGTCTTCATCGTCGATGCCATGAGCGAGCATGACGCCGAACCTCCCCGTGAGCGGTATGGCACCGCGCTCAGGAGAATCACTTCATTCGAAGGTGCTGACGTTCTTCCCGCATTCGACTCGAAGGGGCGTTACATGATGTGGACGTCGCAGCAGGATCCTTCCGGAACCAGTCAGCTGTGGATCGCCCCTTTCACCCTCGATCTTCGGACTCAATCAGAACGTTCGAACGAGCGATGAGAATCCAGGTTCCGACACTTCTCGCAGCCGTTCTGTGTGGGCTCTTCCACGCTGGCTGTGAGCCCTATCGGATCGAGCATCGACAGCGGCCGGCGTTCTATCAGCGTGCCTCGGATCAGGAACTTCCCTCGGAGGTCGTTCTGGAAGACGGTACCGTGATGAAGTTCAGTGAGAAACGCCCCGGCCGCAGTGAAGCATCCAAGGAGTCTCTTGCCGGGGCGGAGCGAATCGAAATACGTGAGAGGACCGCCGATGGTGCCGTGACCCTTCGGGCATTCGCTCCCGAGCACGTGCTTGCTCACGCGAAGCAGTGCATCCGGCAGCGAGAATACGAACTTCTCTGGGATCAACTGCTGGCCGCTGAGACTCGCTCCGTCTATCTCAAGTCAGGTCAGGACTACACGTCCTTCGCTGGATTCTGCGAGCAGAATCGTGGGGATCTCATGGAGATGTTCAATCGCATGGGCTTCGGTTTCTACAGTTCGGACGTCGTTCAGGAGTCGATCGGAAGCAACGCCTTTCGAATCCGTCTCCACCCGAGTCTCGGTTCACAATTCAAGTTCACCGAGTTCGATGTGGTGAAGGAGTCCGACGGACTCAAGTGGCTGATGGTGCGCTGAGCATCTCGGATCTGCGTCACCAGAAAACCATCGAACTCAACGACCGGTGTCACGAAAAAAGGGCGTGTCCGAGATCGGACACGCCCTGAGATTCGCTTGATGCGCCTGCGGTCAGGCCGTGGTTGCCTCGGGTTCATCCTTGGCTTCAGGTTCTTCCTGAGGCATGTCGCTCGACGTGAAGTAGAGGTGGTCGTCCTCTCCCTTTCTTGTCACATCGATGATCTGATTCGCGGAGAATTCACCTGAGAGCAGTGCTTCCGCGAGAGGATCCTCGATGTAATCGAGCCAGGGCTCGTCGCAAGGGACGGGCACCGAAGTCGGGGTTGTATCCCTTGTCGATGAGGAAGTCCTTGGCAGGCTGATCGATCTCCAGTGTCCATCTCCTTCGACCGCAAGGCGCTCTCGGAGCTTGCCAAGTTCGAACTCGATGATGTGGTTCAGATCATTCTTGACCAGAGGCTGGAAGACGATCGTCTCGTCCAGACGGTTGATGAACTCGGGTCGGAAGAACTTCTCGACCTCTCCATTCAGGGCCTTCTTGATCTTCTCGTAGTCCGGGGTATCCGACCTGCTTGGCGAAGCCGAACGATGAGCCGCCCTTGATGATGTCCGCACCGAGGTTGCTGGTCATGATCAGGATCACGTTCTTGAAGTCGACCTGGCGGCCGAAGCGAATCGGTCAGTCGGCCCTCTTCCATGATCTGGAGGAGCATGTTGAAGACGTCGGGGTGCGCCTTCTCGACTTCGTCGAGCAGAACCACCGCGTAGGGCGGCGTCGAATCCGCTCGGTCAGCTGACCGCCTTCCTCGTAGCCGACGTACCCGGGAGGGGCGCCGACCAGGCGCGACACGTTGTGCTTCTCCATGTACTCGGACATGTCGAGGTAGCACGAGGGCATCTTCGTCACCGAACATGAACTCGGCGAGAGCCTTGGCGAGGAGGGTCTTGCCGACGCCGGAGGGGCCGACGAAGATGAAGCACCCATCGGTCGCTCGGGATCCTTGAGGCCGGAACGAGCCTTGCGGATCGCACGCGCGACGGACTTGACCGCGCGTCCTGGCTGACCACGTCTTGTGCAGTTCGTCCTCGAGCGAGGAGTCGTTCGGACTCGTCCTTGTCGAGGCGCGTGAGCGGGACACCGGTCATCTTGGACACGACTTCCGCGATCACTCCTCGTCGACGGTGCCGACGGTCTCGTTCATCGTTCACGCCACTCCTGCTGGACGTCGTTCCTTCTCCTTGCGGAGCTTTCTCGGCGCTGTCTCGAGGCTGCAGCCTTCTCGTAATCGGCGTTCTTGACGGCTTCGTCCTTGTCGATGCGAGAGTCTTTCGATCTTCTCCTCGAGTTCGGCGAGGTCCGGGGGCTTGGTCATGCTCTTGAGTCGGAGCGCGCGACCGGCCTCGTCGATGACGTCGATCGACTTGTCGGGCTGGACTCGCGAGGAGATGTATCGGTTCGGAGAACTCGACGGCCGGCCTGAGGGCTGCGTCCGTGATCTCGACTCTGTGGTGAGACGCGTACTTCTCGCGAATGCCCTTGAGGATCATCGATGGTCTGATCGTCGTTCGGAGGTTCGACCGCGATCGACTGGAACCGTCGTTCCAGGGCGGCATCCTTCTCGATGTACTTGCGGTACTCATCGAAGGTCGTCGCCCCGATGCACTGGATCTCACCACGGGAGAGTGCCGGCTTCAGGACGTTCGAGGCATCGATCGCACCTTCCGCGCCACCGGCTCCAACCAGGGTGTGGAGTTCATCGATGAACAGGATCACGTTCTTGGCGCGTCGCACCTCGTTCATGACCGCCTTGATGCGTTCCTCGAACTGGCCGCGGTACTTGGTACCGGCGACCATCATGGCGAGGTCGAGGACGACGAGTCGCTTGTCGAACAGGAGGTCGGGGACTTCCTGGGCGATGATGGATTGTGCGAGGCCCTTCGACGATGGCCGTCTTGCCCACACCGGCTTCGCCGAGGAGGACCGGGTTGTTCTTGGTTCGGCGGCAGAGGATCTGGATGACTCGTTCGATCTCCTCGGAGCGCCCGATCACGGGATCCAGTTCATCGCTCTTGGCGAGCTCGGTGAGATCACGGCCGAAACTGTCGAGAGCAGGTGTCTTGCTCTTGCCGCGACGTGGTGCGGCCTGAGCGGATTCACCGCCACCGATGGGGGAGTCACCACCATCTTCGGTCTCTTCCTGATCGACGCCGGCTCCAAGGAGGTTGAGGACCTCTTCGCGAACCTCTTCCAGCTTGAGTCCGAGATTCAACAGAACCTGGGCTGCGACTCCGTCGTGCTCTCGCAGCAGACCGAGCAGCAGGTGCTCCGTACCAACGTAGTTGTGGTTGAGGTTGCGTGCTTCCTCGATCGCGTACTCGATGACCTTCTTCGCACGGGGTGTCTGGGGAAGCTTGCCCATCGTGACCATTTCCGGGCCACTCTTGACGAGCTTCTCCACCTCGAGCCTGACCTTGCGAAGGTCGATGTCGAGATTCTTCAGGACGTTCGCCCCGACTCCCGAACCTTCCTTCACCAGACCGAGCAGGATGTGCTCCGTACCGATGTATTCGTGGTTGAACCGTTGCGCTTCCTGATTGGCGAGTGCCATCACTTTGCGAGCTCTATCCGTCAGACGTTCAAACATGCCGCGATCCTCCTGGCAAATGGTGCCCCTGTACTCGGGGCGTTCTTCCTTGCGGGCCGGTCATTCTACCCGAGTGCCACTGGTTCAACTCGCAAGGTCTCATTCATTTTCGGGTCGAATGACGTTCGTATTCACTTTCAAAGTGAGTATTCCTCACCCTGTTTTGCGTACAGTACTTCGATGCACCTCATCTGTACTCCGCTGAAACCGCTTCTGATCGCTCAGATCCCAATCTTTGCGGCAGTTCTTGCCGTTTTTTTTCCGACGAATCAGGTGTGCGCTCAGGACGGCACCGCTTCGCCTGGAATTCGTATCGCCATTCGACTTCTTGATGATGGCGGCGTCTCGCAAGTTCTTGTTGAGAAGTGGGATAGCGTCGGTATCCATGGTTCTTTCGGAACCCATGACTGGAATGCTCTTGAGTATCTCTCCCTGAAAAGGACTTTTCAAAAGTTTATGGATCGAGCTTCCGGAGCCGATTGGCTGGCCCTCGGAGAGCTTCAGCTTCAACGTGATGATCCTCGCGGTGACAAGGATTCCGAGGCCTCTTTCGTCCAGGCGCTGCGTCGTGACCCCTCGCTCGAAGCCGCGATCGACGCCGCTCGCTCCCGGGCACTCGAGGTCGATCGACTGCGTGAGGAGGCTGCCCGAATCGAAGCCGCCAGGAAACTTCGCGAAGGCCTTCCCGATGGTGTCACCGCGACCGCCAGGCCATGGCCCATTCTCGATGATGCCCAGCAGGCAGAAGCCGTGGCCGTGATGCGCAAGGAAAGCCAGGCATTGCTCGAGGAGGCCGGCTTTGAAAATGCTCAGCCGGTCGAGACCAGGTACTTCCTCGTGTATTCCGCACTGGCTCCAAGGCAGACGGCATCCCTTGTTCGTCAACTCGACGCCATGTATGGAAAGGTCGCCGAACTTCTCGGGATTCCAAACGGTTTGAATCTCTTCTGGGGCAAGGCGTCGATCTTCATCTGTCGCACCTCGGATGAGTTTCGGTTGATCGAGGCCCAGGCATTCAAGAACATGGTCGCGCCTGGTGTCATCGGCTTGTGTCATCAACGAGGGCCCAAGGTCTTCGTGAACACCTTTCGAGCGGAAGACGATCTTCAATTCGCTTCCACGCTCGTTCACGAGACCGTCCACGGAATCATGCATCGATTCATTTCTCCTGTCCGGCTTCCGACCTGGGCGGACGAAGGGTTCGCGGAATATGTCGCGGGTCGCTCGTTTCAAGGTTCGCCGGTCGATTCGAACCGGCGCCCACAGGGACTTCACTACATCCGCAACAACGGTGACGTCTCCGCCGTCGTCGAGATGAGCTACGAAGACGGCAGCTGGCCCGGCGAGCAGGCGGTTGGTTACGCGGTGGGCTATCTGCTGTGCACCATGATGATCACCGAAAACCCGAGCGGTTTCGCGGACTGGGTGCGGGCGGTCAAGGCCGGCAAGGATTGGAAGCAGGCTCTCGAGGACGAATACGGCGTGTCAGCTGAACGTCTCGTGGCCTTCGTCCAAAGATGGCATCTCACCAACGACTGAGTTCTGCACGGAGTCCGAGACGACCCGGCCGTTCTTCAGACGTACCACTCTGTTGGCGTATTCGGCGACCTTGGGGTCATGGGTGACCATCACGATCGTCAATCCCTTTTCATGCTTCTTCTTGAGCAGTTCCAGAATCTCGGTGCCGGTCCGTTCGTCCAGGTTGCCGGTCGGTTCATCGGCCAGCAACAGATCCGGGTCGCTTCCGAGGGCACGCCCGATCGCGACGCGTTGACGTTCACCGCCGGAGAGCTCGCGAGGGCGGTGACGATATCTCTGACCGAGTCCGAAGTCGCCCAGAGTCGAGCGGGCCACATCGGCGGCTTCCCCGGAACGCATGCGTGTTCTGAGGATGACGGCCTGGACCATCTGGATCAGAACGATCATCGTGCCCGAACCAATGACGGCACAGGCTCCGGAAAGCACGATGCTTCGTATCGGAGTGCGTTCCTCCAACGGCAGCAGGCCCCAGTCGCCTGCAGCCAGCAGGCCCAGCCATGCTCCGATGACGGCACCGATGAGCGCCATCACCAGAATCAGAATGCCTGACTTCCTGCCTCGAGGGACGAGGTTCGCAAGCATCCCGTTTTCGAGGACATCCAGCTCTGGAAGGAGGTGGTAGAACTGAAACACGAATCCGATGGTTCTGTTGCGATAGTGGTTGGTCTCGCCGCCGTTCTGGAGTTCGACCTTCGAACCTCGGTATCGAATGTCTCCCGAATCGAGATCAGGCTTGTCGAGACCGGCAAGAAGGTGCAGCAGGGTGCTCTTGCCCGAACCACTCGCGCCCAGAATGGCGACCCATTCACCTTCCTGAATGCTCACTGACGCACCGTGGAGCACGGGGACCTTGACCCGACCGAGGCGATAGGTCTTTCTGAGGTCTTCGCCCTCGAGAATGGGAGTTTCGCTGTTTGGTGTCAGGTCGTTCATTCGTATCGAAGGGCTTTCACAGGGTCGGTATCCGCCGCTCTCGCCGCGGGAATGGCAGCGCCGATGACACTGAAGAGAACGGCACCACCCATGGTGAGAAAGGCCGTGAACCAGTCCATCTTGCTGGGGACCTCATTGAAGTAGTACACGCTCGGGTCCCACAGTAGGAATCCTTGGTGCAGGGCGAGGCCTGCACCGACCACTCCGATGATCAGGAATCCGATGACCCCGAGGAGCCAGCGAAGGATCGAGCCCTTGAGCGCGGCATGAACTGAAAATCCAAGAAGCACGGCCGAGATCGAGAACGCGCTGATCGTCATCCACATCGGTGCGGGTTCGCCCAGAGCGTCGTGGATGGCATTGATGTTGGTGACCACCAGCCACCCAAGGCCGACCCCGACCATCGATCCAAGCAGACCGATGACAAGCCCGTAGATCAGAAAGATGCCGAGGATGCCCGGTCGTGAGGCACCGATGGCTCTGAGGATTCCGATGTCCCTGGTCTTTTCGTAGACGATCGCCCAGAAGATCGACAGGACGAGTCCCGCGCACACGATGTACACGATCGAGAACAGGATTCTCATCAGCTCTCGTTCCTTCTGGACCGGTGCGATGATCGAAGCCAGCTGCTGTTCCCAGGTCATGACCGAGACTCCTAACGGGGGCTTGACCGTGCGATCCTTGCGATCCGTACTGTCGGACCAGAATTGATCGTACGCCTTCGAGGCGGCGATCCTCAGTTGGTCCGGTGTGTAGCCATCATTGGCTCGCACATAGATCGCGATCGCGCGGGCCGGACTCTTGCCGATGGCCAGAGGCATGCCCGTTTCGGGGTCGAGCTTTCCACTTTGATCGTAGAGCGTTCCTGAACCCAGGCGCAGCATCTGCTGTGCCTCCTCGAGCGAGATGAGAACTCTTTTGTCATCTATTTCAAAGACACCGGATTGGAACTCGTTGACGATGCTGAACGCTCTCGATTCCGGTTCGATCGAGAGTTTTCCACCCTTGATCGGAACCAGCGTCAGTTCGACCTGTTTGCCCGGCATCCAGTAGCTCGGGTTGCCGCCTTGAAAGCCATACGTGCCATCGGCCCGTCGTACATTGAAGACGGAGATGTGCATGCCAAGCACGATTCCAGGCTCCCCGGTGCCGGGGTCTTTCATGAGCATCGCGGCTTCGGTTCGATCTCGTGAGGGATCAAGGCGCAGGTCGTCGGCTGGCAGTGCTTCGGCATCCTCCGCCGTGGGCGTGCGCCACCAGAGAATGTCTTCATACTCGCTGACTCGGTTGAAGCTCTCCGGTTCGATGCCCCAGACCTGGACCTGCTCGATCAGATTGTTGCCGTCACCCGTGCCGTAGGGCATCTCGATCAGGCCGTACGTATCGATGGTGGGGGTGGCCGCCGCGACCTCTGGAAGTGCTTCAAGGTCCTCGAGGAGGTCCTCGTAGTACGGAATTCCGCTGATGGGATAGCGAATGACGACATCGCCCATCATGGTCTTTCCGGATGTTCTCAGCATGTCGAGAAAACCACTCATGACGCTCACCACGATCACGACCAGGGCGACGCACAATGCGACAGCTGCAACCGCGATCCATGGAATGATCCGGCTGGTGAGGTAACGATTTGCAAGCAAGGCGACGTACATGTGTTGATTCAATCATACGCTCGTGATCGGTGGTTGTCCTGCTCTAGGGTGTTTCCTCATCCCGGTTCTCGTCTCGAGTTCGCCTCAAACCGGTGCCGAGCCTCAACGAGCTCCTCCAACAGATCTTCAGGGACCGATCACCGGTCGGATTGGTTGGTTCGAAGGCGGTCCTTTTCGTGCTTCTGGTAGGCTGGCCCCGGCAACTCACTCATGGATTCCATGCAGATCATCCTCCTCATTCTCATCGTCGTCAGTTTCTGCTTCGTGGCCTACTGGTTCATCGCCTGGTGGCGATTGGATCGTGCGCTGCGCATGTCGATCTCGATGACCGAGGGGCGCGGCATCAAGCCCCCGGCCGAAGGTTGGCCGAAGGTCTCCGTCGTCATTCCCGCACACAACGAAGAAATCCTGATCGCACGCTCGGTCGAGGGCCTTCGAGCTCAGAACTATCCGAATCTTCATTTCATCTTCGTGTTGGATCGCTGCATCGATCGAACCGAGGACCGGGTTCGTGCGGCGATCGGTGATGATGAACGTTTCACGGTGCATTCGATCTCCGAATGTCCTTCGGATTGGGCCGGTAAATGCAATGCAGCTCGAGCCGGTGCGAAGATCGCGATGGAGGCGGGAGCGGAGTATCTCCTGTTCACGGATGCGGATGTCCTGTTCGATCCAGACCTTGTTCAGTCCGCGGTCGCTCTTTCGATCCGGGAAAACTCGGATCTTCTCAGCGCACTCACCACGCTGACCTCGACCAGCTGGGAGGAGTTCGTGGTTCAGCCCGTGGCCTCGCTGAATCTGGTGCGGATGCATCCAACGGACCTGGTGAACAGAACCACCAATCCTCGCGCCTTCGCCAACGGTCAGTTCATGTTGTTCACGCGTTCGATCTACGAGACCATCGGCGGTCACGATGCGGTCTCCGAGGATCTCCTCGAGGACATCGCCTTCGCGCGGCTGGTGAAGTCGAAGGGCGGGCGAGGCATCATGGTCAACAGTGATCGGATGCTGGTGGTCTCCATGTACGACTCTCTGAAGGCGATGCGTGAAGGCTGGAAGCGCATCTTCATCGAAGTGGCTCGCCGTCAACCGAAGCGTCTGATTCAATGGGGCCTGCGTTCCGCCGGAGTGGGCGTGGCGATGCCATGCACTCAGGCGGCGACCGTCGCGTTCGGATTTCTGGCTCTCGGTCGAGGTGACGTCACCGGAGGTGGCATCGCTCTGATGACCGTCCTGCTGGCTCTTCTCGCTCAGCTGATCGTTCTGTGCCGTTTCTATTCGAAGGCGAGCGCGCCCAGGATCGGAATCCTCGGGTACAACATCGGGTGCATTCTGGTGGCCCTGATGATGTTCGAGGGCGCCTATGATCTGATCCGAAGGCGTCCCGTGCGTTGGGGTGGCCGTGAATACATACTCGAACCAAGGTGATTGATGCGGATTCTGCTGACCAACGACGATGGCATTCACGCTCCCGGCATCGCTGCCATGCACAAGGCACTCGAAGGCCTCGGAGAGATCACGACGATCGCTCCTCTCACGGTGCAATCCGCGACGGGACACGGAATCACTTTTGAAGAACCTCTGACCGTCGACGAGGTCCAGGTCAACCCCGGCTTTCACGGCCATGCCGTGGACGGACGTCCGGCCGATTGCGTCAAGGTGGCCATGCGATCTCTCTGGGCCAGCATTCATGGGCCCGACTCTCGCCCCGATCTCGTCGTGAGCGGCATGAATTCCGGAGCCAACGTCGGCATCAACGTGATCTACAGCGGCACGGTGGCGGCCGCCATCGAGGCTGCCTTTCTCGGGATTCCAGCGATCGCCGTGAGTCTCCACATCGGCGATCGAAACCGAATCTTCTACGATCGTGCCGCCGAAATCGGACGAACGGTCATCGACCGTGTCCTCGAACATTCGATCGACCCGCATTCGGTCATCAACGTGAACGTGCCACGAACCGAATCCGCCGATGCACCCATGCCCCCCGTGCATGTCGTGGAGATGAACACCGCCGCGGGTGGCTCGACCTACGAACATCGGGTCAGTCCGGCAGGACGCGATTACTACTGGGCATGCGGGAGCGGGCTTGAATTCGACCACACCGCGAAGGGGTCCGATGTGGAAGCTCTTCTTGATCGCTCGGTGACCGTGACTCCGCTCAGCTACGACCTGACCGATCATGCCCGGATGAATTCATGGCGTGAGCGCCTCGAGGCTCGCTGAATGCCTTGAAGCGGTTCGAACTCAGCGAAGCAGGATCCTCAGCTTGACGTCGAAGGTCTCCTCGCCCTTGAGATCCTGAAGCTTCTTCCCTTTCGCGCGCCATCGGTAGAGCGAATCGAGAATGGGTTCATCGAGACGGTTGTCTCCGCTCGATTCGAGAATTCTGGCATTGGTGGGGCGACCGTTCCGTGCGAAGCTGATTTCCACCAGAGGATTTCCGAAACGGGCATTCAATTGTGTGAGCGTGTCCAGCACCGGGCGGCGTGTCTGCAATTCGACGCCCTCTGCGGCAAGCGGACGGCCGCGATTCCAGAGTTCGCGTGGCACCTCGATCACACTCGTCGCATCCGATTCCCGGTCCGCTGGTGTCGTCGCATCCCCGGGCTCGTCCTCGCCGCTTCCGGGACCGGGCTTCGGTCCCGGCTTGGGTTCGGGTGCCGGGGGTTTGGGTTCGCTTGGTTCGGGAGGAGTCTTCGGATCCGGAGTCTCCTTGTCTGGAGCCTCTTCGTCGCTTTTTTCAGTGTCCTTGGCCTCGGTCTCTGCCTTGCCTTCGGAGCGATCGGCGTCGTCACCCTTCGCCTTCGGATCATTTTCCGGTTGGTCCCTGGTCTCGGTCTTCGGCGCATCCTTCACCGCATCGGCTTTGGGGGCCAGAGGGTCGGTCCGACTGTCGGGGTTCGGTGCGGTCATCGAAGGCGGAGCGGGTTGTGATTTCTTCGTCGGCGTGGTCGTGGTCGGTGACTCCGCCATCTCGCTGGGCGTGGTGGGAGGAGCGCCTCCACCACCGGAATCCGCCATGTCGAACGCGGCCTGGTCGTTCTCACTCAGCCGGGCCAGGTGTTCTTCGTACTCCTCGTACCCGATCCAATTCATCGTCTTGGCCATCGATTCATCGATGCCGAGCACGGGTTCCTCGGGTTCGGGTTCAAGCGGAGGTGGTTCGATGGCACTTGCCAGTTCGATCAGGCGATCCTGAGTCCCTTCATCGGAGATGTCCACCACCAATGGCAGCAGGAATGTCAGATGAAAGACGATCGAAAAGAGCAGGCCTGCCAGAAGGATTCGTGTGTCCTTTCGACCTCTTCTGGTGTCCTGTTTCCGAATGTCTCGAGCCGACGTCATGGTGTCGGTTCCACGGATGTCGGCGCGGGCATCTTCTGCATCCCCTTGGGTGCATCAGTCGGTCTGCCCACAAGATTGATCGTGAGACCCGTCGGTCTCAGGCGATCCCAGACATCCTGAAGGATCGGTGCGCGGTCGGTCGTGCCGGTGCCATCCGCCACTGCAAGGTAGATCACCGTGGCGGGATCAAGAATCTTCCGCTCCTGGACCTTGCCGGCCAATTCCGAAAGCGCGACTTCCTGTCGATCGAAAAAGATCGTGCCGGCAAGATCTATCGAGATGGTCGCCGCCGGGGCTGGTTGCGCAGGCTCACCGGTCTCGAAACTGTGCAGTTCCATCGGGACGAGATCGACTCGGACCATCAGCACCATGGCGTAGATGAAGAAGACCAGAAGAAGAAAGATCACATCGATCATCGGTGTGATCTCGATACGAGCGTCATGTTGGCTTCTTCTGAGCGCCACCGTGGTGTCGAGCCTCAGGCCGAGAGCTGCAACGAGGCCAATGCCGTCGAGACGTCGTCGGTGAATTCGAAGATCTTGTCGAGGCCGGTGATCATCAACACACCCCAGACCTGGTCCTCCACCGAGCAGATTCGCATCTGTCGGCCGGCGGTGTTCAGGCGCTTTCGAAGGCGAAGCATCTGGGCGATGTTCGATGAGTTGAGGTAGGAAACCGCAGCGAGGTCGAGAACGACGTCGGGGCAGCCGTCTCCACGTTCATCGAGTTTCTGCAACAGATTGGCCATGTCTTCTGAAAAAGCGGGTTCGTCTCCGACGGAGGCGATCGTGATTTCTTCGGACCATTCTTCGAGAGGCATGTGGTTCTCCACCGAGCCGGTTGGTGTTCAGTTCCCCTTGAATCGACGACGTCCGATTCGAAGGCTTGTTCATCGGGTCATTCGTCTGAGGCGACTCTCGCCATCGCGATCAAGGAGTCGTCATCGCGCAGCCTGACGACTCGCACGCCCTGGGTATTGCGGCCGATGCGTGAGATCTCCGAGACATTCGTTCTGATCAGCTGGCCGTGCTGGGTCACGAAGACCACGCTGTCCGGGTCGCTCACTGGCTTCACGGTCACCACGGTGCCATTGCGATCACTGGTTCTGATGTCACGTCTGCCCTTGCCACCCCGGCCCTGGGGACGTGTCGAACCGTCTTCGGAACGAACGAGGTAGTCTTCCAGGCTCGTTCTCTTGCCGTAGCCGTTGCAGGTCACGGTGAGGAGATCGTCTCCGGCATCACATCGCACGAGACCGACGACCTTGTCCGACGATCCGATGTCGATGCCCTTCACGCCAGCGGTGGAGCGGCCCATCACTCGGGCATCATCCTCATTGAATCGGATGGCCATCCCATTCGAAGTGGCCAGCAGAACGTGACTGTCTCCGGTCGTCTGGACGACTCCCACGAGATGGTCGTCGTCATTCAGCTTGATGGCGATGATTCCGCTGCGGTTGACGTTTCGGTAGTCCTTGAGGGTGGTGCGCTTGACCTTGCCTGATGCAGTGGCGAAGAACAGGTAGTCCTCGGATTTTTCGAAGTCGCTGACCGGCAGGAAGAAGCGAACGGTCTCACCCTTGCGAAGCTCGATCAGGTTCTGAATCGGACGTCCTCGGGAGATGCGACTCATCTCCGGGATCTGCCAGACCTTCATCCGGAAGACTCTTCCGGTGTTGGTGAAGCACATCAGGTCGGTGTGGGTCGTCGAGACGAAGACGTGTTCGACGAAGTCGTCTTCCTTCGTCTGGCTTCCGCGAATACCGGTGCCTCCGCGACCTTGCGAGCGGTAGGTGTCGACCGGCAGTCGTTTCACATATCCCTCGTGTGAGATCGTGACCACGACGTCGTGTTCCTGAATCAGGGCTTCGATCTCGAAATCGTCCGCGTCACCATCCTCGATGATGGTTCGACGGGGATCGGCGAACTTCTCTGCGATCTCCGCACAGTCTTCACGGATCATCGTTCTGACCCGTTCCTTGTCGTTCAGAATCGACTCGAAGTTCTCGATCTCATCATGAAGCTTCTGGAGTTCCGCGCTGAGTGTCTCGATTTCGAGTCCGGTCAGCTGGATCAGACGCAGGTTGCCGATCGCTTCAGCCTGGACGTGGGTGAGAAAGGCGCCACGCTCGCTCTGGGATTCCTCGAGCAGGCGTTTGGGAATGAGCGTCGCGTATTCATGGTCCGGAGCGATTCTGAAGGCACGCTCCTGAAGTCGTGTGATCGCCTCTTCGCGTGTGCGAGATGATCTGATCAGCTTGATGACTTCGTCGATCTCACAGACCGCGTAGATCTTGCCTTCCAGCTTGTGGGCGTCCTGGCGAGCTCTTCGAAGCAGGAATTCCGTGCGGCGACGGATCACTTCGAAGCGGTGTTCGATCCAGCACTGGATCAACTGCTTGATCGAGAGCGTTCTCGGGCGATTGTTCACCAACGCGATGTTGATGATCGAGAACGTCGATTGAAGCGGCGTGAACCGGTAGATCTGACGTTCCACAACGTGCGGGTCGGCGCCACGCTTCAGCTCCACGAGAATTCTCGTCTGAGCGTTGCGCCCGGAGTGGTTGTGGATGTTGGCGATGTCCGGGATGCGCCCGTCCTTGCCGGCTTCGATGGCAAGTTTCTCGAGCAGATTCGATTGGACCACCTGGTAGGGGATCTCTTCGATGATCAGGTAGTTGCGTCCCTTGCGTTCCTCATGCCTGACCTTGCCACGAACCGTGACCCGGCCGCGACCGGTGGAGTAGGCCTCGAGAATTCCACGGCGGCCGATGATCGAACCTCCGGTGGGGAAATCCGGACCTGGCACGATCTCGAGAATCCGGGCGAGATCGATCTCGGGATCGTCCAGCATGGCGACGATGGCGTCGCAGATCTCGTTGATGTTGTGCGGCGGCATGCTCGAGGCCATGCCCACGGCGATGCCGCTGGAGCCATTGACCAGGAGACAGGGGAATTTCGCAGGCAGGACGACCGGCTCGAAGAGGCGGTCGTCGTAGTTGGGCTTGAAATCGACGGTCTCGAACTTGATGTCTTCGAGCATCGCCACGGTTGCCGCCGTCATGCGTGCTTCCGTGTATCGCATCGCAGCCGGTGGATCGCCTTCGATCGAACCGAAGTTTCCCTGCTTGTCGACGAGCAGTGCCCTGGTCTTCCAGTGCTGGCCCATGTTGACCAGGGTGGGGTAGATCACGCTCTCGCCATGCGGGTGGTAGTTGCCCGAGGTGTCGCCGGCGATCTTCGCGCACTTGATGTGCTTTCGGCCCGGCGTGAGGTTGAGGTCGTGCATCGCGACGAGGATGCGTCTCTGCGAGGGCTTCAGGCCGTCACGCACATCCGGAAGCGCGCGATCCATGATCGTGCTCATCGCATAGGTCAGATACGAATCGTGAAGTTCACGTTCGATTTCAAGATCGACGATGCGATCGCGCGGGCCTTCCGGACTGGTCGCGGTCGATCCATCGTCGTTTCCGGTCGGTGGGTTGGAGGGGTTTTCATCGATCATCGATCGGGTGCCTGCCTCTGGTCCGTGTACTCATCTTCGGTTGGTCTTCAGGGACCATGCCGAGCAGTCGAATTCTACCTGAATTCGGCATTCTTCGTCGCTTCTGAAACGTGTTTGAGGAGTCCTCTTTCAGCCTTTTTTCAAAGGCTTCAGAAACGCGAGATACTCGATGTTTCCCGGGACCCCTCGCTTGCGAGAGGTCTTGCCTCCGACGAGAGGAGAACGCGTGGTTCCCAGAACTTCGAAGCCCATTTCAGAGACTGATTCGAGGGTGCGTTCGAGGACTTCGGGGGCGTGTTCCTGAGGGAGGAAACCACGATCAAGAAGGTCTTTCATGTCCTCTGGCAGCTCATAATGAGGTTTTACCAGGGTGAGGATTCTGCCTTCAGGACCAAGCCATGCGTTCGCGGCCGGAAGCGCAAGCCTCTGTGGTGTCCATGCCAGGTCGATCACCACCAGGTCAACCGGTGTGTCGGGTGGCTCAGCGTGCAGAGCGTTCGTTCGTTCCCTGACATCGACTCGGGAATCATTTCGCAGCTTCCATTCCAGCACTCCGTAGCCGGTTTCGATCGCGATCACCGAGGACGCACCCCGTTTCAGCAGGCAGTCCGTGAATCCTCCGACATTGCAACCGAAATCGGCGCATGCGAGTCCCTCCACCCGGACCTCGAATTCCTCGATGGCGTGGTCGAGTTTCTCGCCCGCGCGTGAGACGAAGCGTCGTTCAGCCACCGTCGCTTCCGGTGTCGCTTTCGCCACCGACTCCCACGATCGTGATACCGGCGCGTTCGGCGGCTTCCAGCACTTGCGGTCGATCCAGAAGGATGACCCTGCCAGCGCCCACGGCAAGGCAGGTCGCACCATGCTTCGCCATCTTCTCGATGGTGTTCACGCCCACCGTCGGGACGTCGGAGCGCATGTCGTGGTCGTTGCTTGCGGTCTTGAGCAGGGTCCATCCTTTGCGAGGGCAGAGCGTGCCCGTGCGTTCGATCAGGCGATCAGTGCCTTCGACCGCCTCGACGCCGATGACGTCCCGTTCTCGAACGGTGATGGCCTGTCCGATTTCGAGCTCGACGGTGTCCCTGAGGATCCGCCAGCCGAACTCAAGGTCAGCGGCTTCGGCTTGAGTCGGCGTTCGCCTGGTCATCACGCCGCTGGTCGCCATGTGTTCCGGAATGTAGGTGGTGGAGTCGATCAACGTGATTCCGCCTCGTTCAAGCTCGTCGGCCAGTGCGCCCAGCACCACCGAGGATCGCTTGTCATGTCTGAGATGACGATACCAGATGAGTGCGGCACGAAGATCGGGGATCTGTCGGAAGAGGCGAAGCGGGTCGTGCATTCGTCCTTTGTCGACCCGCCCGACCACGATGGCTTTCCTGGCGCCTGATTTCTGAAGCTTCCTGACCCATCGACCCAGACGCAAGACGCCTGCCGTGTGGAACGTGTCACACAGAGGCACGAGCTCGGGGGGGTAGTGTCCGGCGAGACCGATTCCGCACACGCGACGTCCCGAGGCTCGGATGCCTTCGGCCACGGCGACAGGAAGTCGTCCCTGGCCTGCAATGACTCCGATGATCTCGCTCATGTTCGAAGAATACTCCGAGGCCCCGGTCAGGGGGGCTCATTCGCCACTTCGGGCTGGGTAGAAGCGGTCTGGGTCGATCTCAACGGGCTTCGCCTCGATCAGGTGCTTCAGCAGTGACGCGGCGTCGTCATCGACATGAACCAGTTCCATCGTCGGTTCGGTGATGAATCGATTGTCGATGCCATCCCGAAGCATCGCCATCATGGGATCGAAGTGCCCTCGATCGTTGAGAATTCCGATCGGCTTCTGATGCTCTTCGAGCAGGCGTCCGACCAACGTCTCGAAGAATTCCTCGTAGGTGCCCAGTCCGCCGGGCAGGACCATGAAGCCTTCGGCGAGCTCGACCAGCTGGCGTTTTCGCTGGCGCATCGAGTCGACGATGATCAGTTCGTCGCATCCGTCCCAGCCTTGCTCCGATTCCATCAAGTGCTTGGTGATGATGCCGGTCACCTTTCCACCGGCGGCCTTGCATGCCTTGGCGGTCACGCCCATGAGTCCCACGGCGCCGCCACCGTAGACGAGCTCTATGCCGTTCTCGGCGAGAAGACGTCCCACCGTTTCGGCAGCATCATTGAATCCCGAATCCAGGCCCTGGGAGGCCGAGCAATAGACTGTGATTGAGTTCATTGATTCACGTTAGCAGCAAACCAACGGCTTCGTTCTCGCACAAAGGAGGCGAAGGCATCGTTTTCGTCGTAGGCTTCTCAATGGAAAGACCCTTGTCGAACCCCAGATCCCATGTCGCTGCTCGGGACCGGAACCTCCACTCATGCTGACGCTTCTTCCATGGTTTGCGATTCTCGTCGGGCTGCTCGTCGCCTGGCCGATGACGTGGTATCTGATCAAGCGCGGTCGTCGATCCGGCCTGCTCGATTCCTCTGGAAGTGGCGGGCATCGGAAGTCGCTTCGGTCGATTCCCAACATCGGCGGACTTGCACTCTTCTGTGGCGCCGTCGGACCGCTTTTCATCGGTGTGTTCGTTGCTTTACTGAGCAAGTCCGACAACTCTCAGAATCTTCTGGGATCCATCTTCGTGGACATTCCCGAACAGGTGATCGGTCGGTCCTTTGGTGTCTGGCTGGCGATCATCGGCTCGACCCTCGTGCTGCACGTGGTCGGACTGATCGATGACCGACGTGCACTCGGTGCGCGTCCGAAGCTCTTCGTGCAAATCCTGCTCGCGGGGATGCTGGTCATCTTCATGGACGTTCGATTGCTGCATGTCCTCGACGACCTCGTGCCAGGAGGCTGGTTTCTCTCCTGCGTCCTTTCGATCGGATGGCTGGTGGTGATCACCAATGCCTTCAATTTCCTGGACAACATGGACGGACTGTCCGCCGGCGTCGCCGCGATCGTGGCCTCGATTCTCATGATCGCGACGATCCTCAACGGGCAATGGTTCATCGCGATCTCACTCGGCTTTCTCATCGGGGCTCTGATCGGTTTTCTTCGATTCAACTTTCCGCCCGCGAGAATCTTCATGGGCGACGGGGGCTCGTTGGTGATCGGCTGGTTGCTCGCGATCGCCACGATCAGAACCACCTTCGTCGACACCGCCGATCCCAACTACGCACTCGGCACCGCGTGGTACGGGGCACTCATGCCGTTGTTCGTGATGGCGGTCCCGCTCTACGACTTCACCAGCGTGGTGGTGATCCGCTGTCTGCAGGGACGCAGCCCCTTCGTGGGCGATCAACAGCATTTCTCCCATCGTCTCGTGAAGCAGGGTCTTTCGTCGCGCCGGTCGGTGCTCGTCATCTGGGGCATCACGCTCGCGATCGGTCTCAATGGCATCATTCTCGGTTCCGTCTCTCCCTGGATGGCCGTCTGCCTCGCGTTGGCGACCGTGGCTCTGCTGAGCGTCATCGCTCTTCTCGAGACCGGTGTCTCCTCTCGGAACGAGGCCTCGAATGCCTGATCCGGCACAGCACGACCCCGTCGTCGAGGTACGAGAACGACCTGGTTTCGTCCTCTCTCTGACGACCTCGCTGCTGATGTGCCTGATCGGCATCCGCTGTTTCGTGGCGTCCACCTTCGATCCCGCCTTCGACGTCGATCCGCTCGTGGATCCTCAGCGTTGGTTCGGAATCGGGCCTGGTGAGGCGTCCTTGATCTCGGTGTTGTCGCTGATGCTCTCATCCATCATCCTCTTCGAAGCCAGGGTGTCCGGCCGAGGCATCGATCGTCTGCTGTTGCTGCTCGCGTCGATCCCTCTGATTCCGATTCTTCTGCACGGAACACTTTCAGCAGGGGACATGGCACGAGGGCTCGATTGGTTCTCCGCGGCGATCGCAGCGGTGGCGATCGCTCATGCCGTTCGCGCACCCGGCCTTCGGGCACTTGTTCTCCCAACGCTCCTCGGGATCCTCGCGATGATCTGCGCACACGGTCTGGTGCAGATCTACCTCGAGCATCCGATGACCGTGAAGTATTTCGCGATGAACTCCGATGACGTTCTGGCCTCCTTCGGCTGGGCCGCCGATTCCGAGCAGGCCCGCCTCTACACCCGTCGTCTCATGCAGCCGGAAGCCACCGGATGGTTTGGTCTGGCCAACATCGTGAGCGGCCTGCTCGCCTTCGGAACGGTGATGATTCTCTCATCCGTCAGCCGCGTACGCGGGCTTTCGGGAGGGCTTCGCGTTTTCCTGCTCGTGATCGTCTGTGGTGCGTTCGGTTGGGTTCTCCTCATGAACGGTTCCAAGGGCGCGCTGGGTGCGCTGGTGATCGGCCTTGGGCTCACCAGTCTTTCGGTGTTCACCTCCAGACGATCCGACCGCCCCGGTTTCAGTGGGATGGGTTGGTTGGCGTTCTTCGGCGTGGTGGTTCCTGCAGGCGCGATCTTCCTGCGAGGCACCATTCTGGGCGAGGCATCCCTTGGCGGTGAGAAAAGCCTTCTTTTCAGGTGGCACTACGTTCTGGGTGCCTTTCGGATCTTCGCCTCGGAACCGTACTTCGGAGTCGGTCCGGATGGGTTTCAGTCGGCGATTCTGTCACTCAAGAATGCGTTCAATCCCGAAGAACCCGCCAGTGCGCACAACGTGATTCTCGATTGGTTCTCGACGCTGGGCCTCTTCGCATTCGGCTGGTTGTTTCTGCTGGGACTTCTGGTCACGCGCGTGGGCAGAGTCGGTCATCTCGCGATGGAACAGTCGTCCCGGGCATGGATCCTCTTCGTGGCGGGCGTGTGTGCCGCGTTCTGGATCGGTCTGTCATTCAGCGTTCTCGATGGCCCATTGCCCTTGATCTTGAGTGGTCTCGGGCTTTTCTTCGGAGTCTTCGTCCTGCTCGGCTCCCACCTGGTGTTCACCCGTCTCACGGATTCCGGTGCACGCTGGTGCTTCGTGGGTTCGGCCGGTGCCTTGTTGACGATCTCCATGCTCGACATGGGTTTCTTCAACGTCGGAAGCGTGGGATTCTGCTGGGCGGCCTTTGCCGCGATGAGCACGGCCTCTTCAGACCGTCCGAGGATCACCGATCATCTGATGGCGGCCACGCCTCTGCTGTATGCCGTGGCGTTTTTCTTTCTCGCCGTGCTGCCACTGGTTCAAATGGATCGTCGCATGGAAAGCATCGCGGCGAACATGCGTCCGTATGCCGTGCTCAGAAATGAATTCCAGTACTCGCCGCTTCTGACCGCAAGAAGCCGGCTTGATGCCATGAGTCTCGTCCTTGACTCCAGCAGCGGTTTCATCGATCCGAAATCACTTTCACTGGAAGAACTCGAGAGTCTCGCACCCGGATCGAACGATCCAGCTGCGATCGCCCTGGATCTGGTGCGTCGACGAGCTCCCGGCGTTCGCCGTGAGGCCATCGATTCTCTCGTCGCGGCATGGGATTCCGAGCCGCAGGATCTCAGGCCAGCCTGGGCATCGATCGACCAGTTGCGTCTGCTGGCCTCCGAAGTCAGAGGCGCCGTCGGCAGGGCCGCCCTGCTTGAAGCGATCACACGTTCTGAAAGCATGCTGAACGGACCTGATGGCGTGCGTGCTGCGATCGTCACCGCCTGGGCGTCACAACAGCTGGCGCTCCTTTCGGATGGCTTCGACTGGACGCTTGTCGCGGATGATTTCAGACGTGCGATCGAGGTGAGCCCGTTCGATCCCGACCTACATCTCGGACTGGCGGACGCGGCACGTGAGATGGGAGATGTCGAGCTCGAGATCTCCGCGCTCGACGCGTCACTGCTGGCCGACGAGAGGAAGCGTCTGGATCCGCTCGTGCAGTTCCCATCCGCTCGACGAGCTCGACTGGAAGCACGATTGGATCGCCTTCGTCAGTCCTCTTCGTGAATCACGCAGCCACAGGCTCGTTGGTAGGTGATTCCCCGGTCGGTCGGAAACCGTGCGAGACCTTCTTCTCTCAAACTCGGCGCGTGGGTTCGCTCGTAGCGTTCGAAGCTGGTCTGGTCCGGGAAGTCGTACCTGACCTCGAATCCGTTCTTCACATCCTCGATCGTGAGAATCTCCGCTCGTCGTGCGCCGCCATCGAGCACCTCTCTGCAGTGCCCTTCTCGAAGCCAGCGGACCCACTCATCAGCGACGTCTTCGTGTTCGAAGAACGCACGAACGGTGTAACGGTAGGTCATCCGCCGTCCGACTCGGTGGTTCGCTCTTCGAGCGCATCCATCACCTGAACCGATGTGTACGCCGTCGATTCCCACGGCATGTCCTTGGAATCATCCGGCCCCCAGATCGCCAGCAACGGGATGCCCGTCTGGCCGAGTTCCTTCATCAGGTTCCAGCCGGGTGCGCTTCGCGCACTGTTGTCGGCGGTGAAGCTGACGATCGATTCGTCCTCCTGAAGCCGACCCTTGACCGGCTGGTCATCGAGGACCGCGGCCTTGAGCGCCTTGCAGTTGATGCACCATTCCGCGGTGAAGTCCACGATCACGGTCTTGCCGGCATCACGTGCCGCCTGAAAGCGTTCGGGCGTGTAGGGGTTCCAGACCTTGGTCGAAAACGCCGTGGAAGTCTCACCGCCGAGTGCCTCGAGCTCCTGCCACGTGACCTTGGCCTTGTCCGTCGCCTCGATCGCGTACAGCGTGGGAAAGACTGCGAGCACCAGAGCGACCAGGGTCCAGAACACGCGCGGGCCGCTTCGAGAGGTGATCTGAAAGGTTCGAAGGACCAGCCAGCTGCCCGCGAGGATCAGCGCGATCGCGATCGCCCACCAGTGAAGTTGGCGACCCATCCAGGGCATTTCTGCCACAAGCACGATCAGGCCCGAGCCCACGAAGTACGCGGCGGCTGCAATCAACAGCAGGCCCATCACCTGCTTGACGAGTTCACTTGCCGGTCCGGTCCTTGGAATCTTCTCGACCATCTTCGGATTGGCGGAAAGCACCAGATAAGGTGCCCCCATGCCCACGCCGATCGATCCGAAGATCAGCAGCGTCACCGCGGGGGGCAGCGTCGCAGCGCCGGCGAAGAGTGCGCCGGCCACGAAGCCGAAGCAGGGCAGGCCGAGGACGGCCGTCATCACACCGAAGAGGAACGAGCCCCAGGCGGTGTCCGCCTTGGGATTGATCAGGTAGGTCGATTGTGGCAGCGACAACGTGAAGAGTCCCATGATTCCGATGCCCATGACACCGATCAGGATGCCTACTCCGAACGTGACCCACCAGATACCGAAGATTCTCGAGGGATCGGTGACCGACGCGAAGAAGACCACCGGAAGTCCGATCGCAAGCCAGAACGCAACGACTCCGATCGTCATCCACAGCCCCAGTGTGAGCGCCCGGCCGGGTGTGGCCGCATGCTGGGAGAGGGTCATGATCTTGATTGGAATCACCGGAAGCACGCACGGCGTCAGATTGAGAATGAAGCCGCCGAGCATGCTGAGAAGAATGAGCACCACGACTCCGCCGGTGCCGTCCGAACGTGGGATCGTGATCCCGAAGAAGCTGGGCCCGGCATCGATCGATCGATCGGCGCCCACGCTCGTACCGCTCGAGAGTTCTGTATCCGGCATCGCTTCGCCTGTGACGCCGCCAACCGCCTTCTCCGGCGGAGGTCCATCCGGTGAACGGGCCTTCGGAGGGGAGCTCGGCGGGCGCGGAGGGATCGATCGTGACGGAGACCTTGGTGGTGGGGGGGTCGAACGTGGGCGCGAGGCAGGTCGTCTCATCGCAAGCCTGAAAGAACCCCGCAAGGTCGATGGTGACCACGGTGTCCGGAGCGAGATCCCTGGAAGTCATCAAGGTCACGAGTGCGGTCGCATCGCCTTCGAAAACCGCATATTCTTCCGCCCCGAATCCCAGGTCGACCTTCGCGGGATGACTGTCCGGCCAGGCGATGTCGATGATTTCGAGTCCACTTCCACCTGTTTTCGTGATGGAGGTCCACTGGGCTCCGTCGAAGATCGCCATGCCTTCCGGGGAACCGTTCTCCTGGGTCCAGATGTGCCAGCCCTTCTTCATCTTGAAGGTGACCGCCACGGGAAACGTCGTCCCTGCTGAAGCGGTGGTCCGCTGGCTCCGGACCTCGACGCTCACGACATCACGACTGTCGCCAAAGCTCGGGGTGTTGTTGCGAATGGCCTCGAGATCGAACTGGGCGTGCGCCACACTCTGCATTCCAAGGCAGAGGAGGAGTCCTGTCATGAGCAGTGTTCGGAATCCTGTGGACGAGTTCATAAAGGCTCCGAGTGTCATTGGAGTTTCGAGCAGGTCCCAGTGTGGCTCGGTCGGCTCGATCACTCACATTCGTTTGGTCGCGAATGCCCAGAATAGAGCAATTGTCGACCAGGCACAAAGGCACGGCAAAGACCAGCCAGGCCAGAGTGGGGGCCCCCTTCTTGGGTCTGGACACTCTGGTGTCCTGAACGGTCCAATCCGGAATGTCGCCTCTCCACTCCGCGAAGAGTCGGGGATTGACGCCGAGCATGTCCGTCGCCTCAGGATCCGTCGGATGAACGATCTGGATTGCCACCGTCTGGGTGACTGAAAACGGTTCACTGGTCTCCAGATCCATGCCTGAGACGGAAAAAGTCACCTTCAGCCTCGCCCGGGAATCCCGCCCGGTGTCGCCTTGATCGGAATGTAGATCTTGAGTGGCACTGCAAGAGTGCCTTTCGGGTTGGCCTCGGAAGGGAGTGGTCCTGGGCCACTGGACCGACAGCATGTCTGGAACCAAGTCGTAGCTTTCAGAGTCGTCTGTTTCCCAGCGAAGGAGGCTTTCCTGCTCTTCAAGAGCTTTTTCTCCTCTGATTCCATCATCGGGAGGGCCGATCGTGAACCCTTCCCCCGAGGTGTTTTCAACCAGGAAGGCAAGGGTGAACCACTCACCAGGCCGGATTTTGGGCCGTGATGTTTCCAGCGTGGCAGTCAGCGTCTTCGAAGCGGTTTCATCCGAATCGATCTCCTGCTGCGCCCAGGCGTTGGATGTGAACGATGTGCAGAGGGCCAGAATCATTGAGAATCGAGTAATCATGTCCTCAGTCTATGCCTCTCGAGGCCTCTCGTTTCGACCAGTCCAAAAACAGCGGAGTTCCTGAGCGAGACACCAAAGGGGGGGGTTGTCTTGATGCTGGATGGGCGGACTCGTCAAATCACCTGAAAACCGGCTCAAGCAACGACCTAGGGGATTCCGATAAGTATTCCGATGGACAACAACAGCTCAGATCCTCTGGCCAGTGCCGACGTACTTCACTCCGATCAGCCCGGAGACGAGATCCTCTATCCACGGGAGATCTTTTCTCGGCATCGCAGGCAGAACGAAACGGTTGAAATCCGCTCCTACGACTTCAAGCGTCCCGAGCGAATCAGCAAGGACCAGATGCGCTCGCTTCAGACGCTCCATGAAGGGTTCGCACGAAACTTCGGAGCGTCCCTTTCCGGGTTCCTGAGAACGATCGTCGAGGTTCGCGTCGAACAGGCTGAGCAGATGACCTACTCGGAATTTCTGGGCAGTCTGGCCAACCCGACCAGCTTCAGCCTGATCACCGGAGAGCCTCTCGACGGGCAGTTCTGCCTCGAGATCAGTCCGTTGATCATCTACCCGATTCTCGACCGTCTGATGGGCGGAAAACACCAAGGACCTCTTCGTTCCGCAACGGCCGATGACCATGATCGAGATGCGCCTCGTGCGCCGCATCATCGAACGCGGCATGCATTCACTGACCGAAGCCTGGAGTGGAATCGGTGATTTCGGCTTTGAACTAGGCGAAATGGAGTCGAATCCTCAGCTGGTCCAGATCGTCCCGCCCAACGAGGTGGTGGTCGTGATCGGTTTCGAGGTTCGCATGGGTGGGCGGACCGGGCACGATGAAGCTGTGCCTGCCCTACAACGTGATCGAGCCGGTGATCGAGGATCTGAATGCTCGCAACTGGTTCGTCACCACCCCGAGACACCGAAGAGAACACCGTTCAATCGATGATCGAAAAGGGGCTTTCGGAAGCCACGCTCGATGTCGAGGTGACGCTTGCCGAGACCTCGATCACCTTCAACGAGCTTCGAACGCTCCAGGTCGGTGATCTGCTGACGACCAGCAAGTTGTCCTCCGAGCCCGTGGTGGTCTCCGTCGGCGGGTCCCCCAAATTCACCGGGAGCATCGGGCACCATCGGGGCAACTCGGCGGTCAAGATCGAGGGAAATCTACGAAGGGTCGCACGGCGCCGGGAGCGAGGGGCACTAAATCCCGTATTTGTGGGTGCCTTTTCCCCTGGAAACGCCCTTGATGTCCGTTTGAGTGCGGTTTCCAGTGGGATTCCGCTCGAAAACTCAGATTGCCGAGGCCGCAAGGTTCATATAGAGTTCGTGATTCGAGGGCGCGTGTCCTCATTTGTTTCGTCTTCCCTCTTCTTCGTTCGCAAGGTGCAGGTGTCCACATGACCCGGACTCTCTCAACACCGATTTCAGCATCTCCCGGCATGCGCAGGCACGGGAAGCGTTGGAGTGCTGTCCATGATGTGACGGCTGCGATCGAGTCGAGGCCGCATGCACCCTCCGGTGGATGCGATGAAGGCGAGCCATGAACGCGATTCAACGCGTTCGTGGCTTGCGGCGTTCTTCAGGGTTTCCAACCCTTGCGCAGTTTCGTTCCAGATTTCACATCAAGACATCTCGATAATTCAACAACCCAACGTTTCCACTTGAAAGCAGACAACGAATGAACTCGGAAACCCTCCGAATCCTTGGACTCCATCGCCCGCGACCGAAACATCGATCGCGAGCTTCTCATCGAAGACCTCGAGCAGGCCATGGTGAGTGCGGCGCGCAAGCATTTCAATTCACTCGACTCCGAGGAGTTCGGGTGCAAGATGAATCGCGAGCAGGGCGAGATCCGTATCTGGAGAAATCTCACCGACGAGCTGGAGAGCCGTCCGGAGAGATCGAAGAGATTCCTCTGGCCACATGGGCAGAATTCCCGCGCAGACCGCCAAGCAGGTCATGATTCAGAAATTCCGCGAGGACGAACGCGACAGTCTGCTCGACGAATTCGCGAAACGTCAGGGTGAGATCGTCACCGGTGTCGCGCAGCGCTACGAAGGTGGCGCCCTCGTCGTCCAGGTGGAACGAGCTGAAGGCTTCATGCCTCGCTCGGAGCAGATTCCGGGCGAACAGTTCCAGGCCGGAGATCGCGTTCGGTGTCTCATTCTCGACGTCCGAGATGCTGGAAATCAGGTCAAGATCGTGCTGAGTCGCGGCAATCCCGAATTCATTCGTCGCCTGTTCGAAGCAGAAGTTCCCGAAGTCTCGGAACGTGTCATCGAAATCAAGGCGATGTCCCGCGAGCCGGATTCAGAACGAAGCTGGCCGTCAGTTCCATCGATTCCAAGGTCGATGCCGTCGGTGCCTGCGTCGGTGTTCGTGGCAGCCGCATTCGAAACATCGTCGACGAGCTCGGTGGTGAGAAGATCGACATCGTTCGTTGGAACGAATCCAGTCAGATCCTCATCGCCAACGCGTTGAAGCCCGCCGAAGTCGAGGAAGTCATCCTTTGCTTCGAACTGGGGCGAGCCACGATCATCGTTCGTGAAGACCAGCTTTCACTGGCCATCGGACGCCGTGGGCAGAACGTCCGTCTCGCCGCTCGTCTGACCGGCTGGGACATCGACATCCTCACGCCACCTGAATTCCAGAAGGGTCTCGACGCCCTCGAGCAGACCGTCAAGCCGCTTGAAGGCATCACCGACGAGATGCTGGATCGAATGGGTGCGCTCGGCATGATCAGCGTCTTCGACGTCGAGGAGATCGGTGAGGAAGCCTTGCAGGCTGAACTCGAGATGGACGACGTCCTCTCGGCCAAGGTCGTGGAGGCTGCCGGCTTGAAGGCGAAGGAAGTCGCCGAGCAGCAGGAACGAGATCGAGAAGCCGAGGAGGCCCGACGTCAGGAAGACGAGGCCGCCGCCAGTGTGTTGCTCGATGGCAGCACCGGCACCGAGGAAGATCCCGATGCGGAATCAAGAGCGGCCGACATCCTCGGTGGCGGTGGTCCGGCGACCCCCGCGGCGACGGATGCGTCCGGTGATGGAATTGAACAATCAGTCGGCACGGAAAGCACAGACGCTTCCGAGAATGCTGAAGAGCCCAGTGCAGGCTGAACCCTGTCTCCAGGAGAATCTACGTGGCTAAGAAGACTTCGGTCAAAAGAGTGCATCAACTGGCAAAGGAACTCGGTGTTTCCAGCAAGGACATCGTTTCCAAATGTCAGGCGGAAGAGATTCCGGATATCACCAACCACATGTCGGCCATCTCGGTCGGACTTTCCGTGACCGTTCGCGAGTGGTTCGGTGAAGGTTCCAGCGCCTCGACCGCGGTGGAGACTGCGGCGCCCGTCGACGTCGAAGCCGCACGCAAGAAGGCGCCTCGCAAGAAGGCGGCTCCGAAGATCGCTGCCAAGGCAACCGTCAAGGCATCTGCCACGGCGGTCGAAGAGCCCAAGCTCGAGACGGTCCCACCCAAGGTGGACATCGCGGAGATCGCGGCGTCCGCGGCCTCGGAGATCTCAGCCAGAGAAGCCTTCGCCAGGAAGGAAGCTCTCGACAACGACGAGGTCGGAAGCATCACCGGTGAGAGCGCCTCCGCCGAATCCGAAGTCGAAGCCGACTTCGAAGGTGCCGTCGCGGACGCAGATGCCTCCACGACCACCATCGATGACGCGTCGATGCCAGCCGGTGGCGACAGCGACGTCGACGAACCAGTGATGAATGTCCCCAAGCGTCCCGAGGTCATCAAGCCAGCGGGTGAGCTCCTCACTGAGAAGAAGAAGGTCAAGCTCTCCGGGCCCGTCGTGGTCAGAGTCGAGCAGCCCGATGCGATCCCCGCACCCCGAGCCCCCAGGCCTCCTCGAAGCAACGATGACTTCGGTGGATTCCAGCGTGGTGGTCCTCGAACCGGTGGCGGTGTCCGGGACATCACACCCGCCGATGGCGAACCTTCCGTCGACCGTGGACGCGGTGGAGGCGGTGCTGCTCGCAAGCGCGATGGTGACAAGACTGGTGGACGTGGTGCCGCAGGGACTGGAGATCGCCGAAACCGAAACGATCGCCGACGAGACGGCCGTACCGGTCGTTCCTTTCAGGGTGCTGGTGACGATCCACGTGCATCGACCGGTGGCGGCTCCAGCTGGCGAGATCAGGATCTGCTTGAACGCAATCGTCGACTCAACTCGGCCGGTGGCTTCTTCAAGCGACATCGCCAGGATCGATCGCGCAAACGAGGCGGACGTTCCGTGGTGGCACAGCGACCCGAGGGTCCCGTCAAGGTCTCGGAACCCATCTCGATCAAGGAACTTTCCGCAGCATCCGGCATCAAGGCCAACGACATTCTGAAGCAGCTCTTCATGATGGGTGTGATGACCAACATCAACTCGGCCATCGAGACCGATCAGGCACATGAAGTCATGGTCAACTACGACATCGAATTGGAAGTCGTGGAGAAGAAGACCGCTTCGGAGGTCATCGAGGCTCAGTTCGAGACTCGAGATCGCACCAACGAAGAGTCCCGTTCACCCGTGGTGACGATCCTCGGGCATGTCGATCACGGCAAGACGTCCCTGTTGGACAAGATTCGAAACGCGAACGTCGCCGACGGCGAAGCAGGCGGAATCACCCAGGCGACCAGTGCCTTCCGCGTACCGGTCAAGGCCGGCGAGGGCGAACGACTGGTCACCTTCATTGACACACCCGGACATGAAGCCTTCACGTCCATGCGTGCTCGTGGTGCGAAGGTCACCGACATCGTCGTGCTCGTGGTCGCGGCTGACGACGGCGTCATGCCGCAGACGATCGAGTCGATCAACCACGCCAAGGCGGGCGACGTCCCGATCGTGGTCGCGTTGAACAAGATCGACCGTCCTGATGCCACCGACGCGAACATCCAGCGCATTCTCGGCCAGCTTGCCGAGCATGAACTGAATCCCGTCGAGTGGGGTGGCACCACGGAAGTGGTCAAGACCAGTGCCATCAACGGTGACGGCATTCAGGAATTGCTCGACACCCTCGACTACCAGGCTGAACTTCTCGAACTCAAGGCCGATTTCGAGGGAAGTGCCGAAGGCACCGTTCTCGAAGCGCAGTTGGTCGATGGTCGAGGTCCGGTTGCCAGCGTCCTGGTTCAGGAAGGCAGCCTTTCGACCGGAGACTTCATCGTGTCCGGACGAGGATTCGGACGTGTGCGTGACATGGTGGACGAGCGTGGAGTGAAGGTCCAGGACGCGGGTCCGTCGACACCGATCGCCTTGTCAGGTCTCGACATCGTGCCCGACGCCGGCGACAAGTTCTACATCGTCGACACCCTCAAGGCGGCGGAGAATGCGGCCGAGGAATGTCGAATTCTCCAGCGTGAGCGAACCCTCACTCAGCCCAAGGTCACTCTGGACAACATCTTCGATCGCATGCAGGAATCCGGAACTCGCGAGCTTCCTCTCATCGTCAAGGGCGATGTGCAGGGTTCGGTCGAGACCTTGAACACCATTCTTCCGCGCATCAGCACGGATGAAGTCAAGGTCGTGATCAAGCATGCGGCGGTCGGTGGCATCTCCGAAAGCGACATCGCTCTTGCAGAGGCCTCCGGCGCGATCGTGGTCGGCTTCAACGTGACCACGTCATCCAAGGCTCGTGGGCTTGCGGAACAACGTGGTGTCGACTTCCGACTCTACGAAGTGATCTACGACCTCACCGACGACGTGGAGAAGGCCGCTGCCGGTCTGCTCGATCCCGAGCTCAGGCTCGAGGTCAAGGGCCATGCCGAAGTCCGCGAGGTCTTCAAGGTGTCCAAGGTCGGCATGATCGCCGGCTGCTATGTCACCGACGGATCCGTGGAACGCAACCTTCAGATTCGTGTCACGCGTGGCGGAATCGTGGTCGAGTCCGATCGTCGCCTGGAGCAGCTCAAGCGCTTCAAGGATGACGCGAAGGAAGTGAAGTCGGGCATGGAATGCGGCATGAAGATCGAGGGCTACGACGACATCAAGGTCGGCGACGTTCTCGAGTGTTACAAGACGATTGAAGTCGCAAGGACCCTTTGATTCTGACCATGAGCGAACCAAGCCGAAAAACTCGAGGTCGGTACGGTCCCGGAAATGATTCCGGCGAGCCTTCGATCAGGACCGCCAAGGTCGCTTCCACCGTTCGCAAGGCGGTTCAGGAGGCACTTTCTCGTGGTCTTGGCGACCCGCGAATCCGTGGCTTGGTTTCAATCACGTCGGTGGACGTCTCTCCGGATCTTTCGGCGGCTCGAATCAGCATCACCGTGATGCCTGAGCAGCATGAATCCACCGTGCTCCGTGGACTTCAGTCGGCCAATGGTCGTTTTCGACGGGAAATCCAGCGGACCACACGTCTGAGGCGCGTCCCCCGGGTCTCATTTGAAATCGACAAGACTCTCAAACGTCAGGCAGTCATCGAATCCCTGCTTGAAGATCCAAAACAAAACGACTCGGAGGTCGGTGAATCGTGAAGAACGGTGTTGCAGATGTTGCCAAGCTCATGAAGCTGGTCAAGAAGGTCGGTGTCAAGGATCCGGTTCCATCGGCAGGAGCTTCCTCCGAGGGGAAGGATCCCATCGAAGTCCTCGTCTACAGCTTCCTCCTCTGGGAAGCCACGGCAAAACAGGCCGACGATGCGATGGCCAAGATTCGAGGATCAATCGTTGATTTCAACGACCTTCGTGTCTTCCTTCCCAATGAGATCGTCACCCTGATCGGTGCTCGCTACCCACTCGCCTTGGAACGGGCGCAGCGAATGAAGACCAGTCTTCATTCGATCTATCTCGGACAGCATGCCGTGACTCTTGACCATCTTGCGTCCGCAGGCAAGCGGGATGCGAAAGCGTTGATCGAAGCACTCGAAGGAATTCCACCCTATGTCTCCGCCAGAGTGCTGCAGCGCTGCTTCGGTGTGCACGTGATTCCCGTGGATGATCGACTCGTCGATCTCCTGATTGAAGCGAAGGTGCTCAGCGAGATCGTCGACTCCGGCGAGCTTTCAAGCTGGATGTCCCGTCAGGTGAAAAGTGCGGATGGTCTCGCTTTCGAAGCCACGATTCGTGCCTTCGTCGATGACTCGCCCAAGCCTCCCAAGCGTCCGACGCCCAAGCCGGTGAAGAAGCCCGAGCCCGTCGAGGTCATCGAAGAGGAGGTCGCACCACCTGCGAAAACCACTTCGAAGAAAGCGGCTTCGAAGATCGACAAATCGGTCAAGAAGATCCCGGCTTCGGTGAAGAAGGCTGCTGCGAAAAAAGCACCTGCAAAAGCACCTGCAAAAGCATCCGCCAAGAAGACGGCGAAGCAGACCGCGAAGAAAGCCGCGAAGAAGCCAGGCCGTGAAGAAAGCCGCGAAAAAGACCGTCGCCAAGAAGGCCACGAAAAAAGTCGCCAAGAAAGCTGCGAAGAAGAAGGCCGCTCGAAAGTGAGCCTCCCTCCGAGGTGAGCAGTCAGTGGGAGGATCCAGGTCATGGCAGGACACAGTAAATGGGCGAACATCAGGCACCGGAAAGGTCGCCAGGATGCCAAGCGCGGCAAGCTCTGGTCGAAATGTTCTCGAGCCATCATCGTCTCCGCCCAGCAGGGCGGTGGTGATCCCGAGTACAACGTCACCCTTCGATACGCCATTGATGCCGCCAAAGCCGCCAACATGCCCAAGGACAACATCGCCAAGGCGGTGAAAAAAGGGGCAGGGCTCGACGGTAGTGCCGAGCGTTTCGAGGAAGTCAGATACGAGGGGTACGGCCCCGGTGGTGTCGCGATTCTCGTCGACACTCTGATCTCCAATCCTCAGAAGGCCGCTCCCGAGATCCGCGAGGCCTTCGACAAGAACCACGGAAAGCTCGGGCAGTCCGGATCGGTTTCATTCGGATTCACGCATCAGGGGCTGATCTTCATCTCCACGGAGGCCATTGCAGAAGATGAACTGATGGAGCTTGCACTTGAAGCGGGGGCTGACGATGTCACTGCAGAAGAAGGCTACTGGCAGATCACATGTCCCCCGGCTGATTTTCTCTCCCTGAAGGATGCACTCGAGGCAGCGGAACTCCCACTTGAAAACGCTGAACTCACCTGGACACCTCAGACCATGGTTCAGTGTGATGAGAAGGTGGCTCGACAGATCCTTCGCCTCATCGATGTTCTCGATGATCATGATGATGTGCAGGCCGTTCATCACAATGCTGACATTCCAGAGGCCAGTCTCGAGGGTTGAAGCCCTCGAGCAGTCCTTTCATGGCACCCGATGCTTCCCGTTGCGAGCAAATCATTTTTCTGGGCCGAGTCCAGGGGGTTGGTTTCCGAATGACGGCTGCCAGGCACGCCAGACACCATGAACTCCTCGGCTGGGTCAGAAATGATCCTCAGGGGACCGTCACGGCCACTATTCAAGGACTCTGGCGATCGTATCGCGGACTGGCTCGAATCCATCGAGGCTTCGCTTCCCGGGCATGTGGATCGGATTCAGCGCCGAGAACTCTCAGGAACTGACGAGTTCGCGGCTTTTCGCATTCTCCAGGGGTGATTGCTCCGATACTGTGTTGAGTTCAAACCCTTCGAGCACGGAGCGAATGATGACTTTTTCAGGACTTGCCAAGATCTCGTTTCTCGCCATCGCCTTTCTGGCTGGCTGTACCTCCAAATCCGAGGTGTTCTCCGGACGTTCCCCAGAGCAGGTCTGGACTGTGATGGCCACGGTCGCTCAGGAACCTGACTACGAGAACTGGATTCTTCTCGAGAACAACGTCTGGCTCGACTCGAACTACGACCGAATCGAGATCAATCGCCGACTCAAGCGTGATTACCATGATGAAGGCGCCAACTCGATCCGTCAGATCGAGACGCTCGACATGCAATTCGTTCTTGAGCGAACCGATCCACCCGCAGTCACCGGAACCGTCCGCAATCGAATGATTCCCGTCAAGGCCCATGCCGCGCTCGATCAGTTCTTCGCGGAGATGCATCAGCTTCTGGAGCCAGTGACGAACGTTGAAGTGGACGTCATCGAAATGATCGAACTGGTTCCAGCCGAATCCGTTGATGAACCATCCAGCGATTGAACGGCAGCTCATCTTCTGAGCGTCATCGCAAGTTCTTCATGCAGGCGGAGTCATCATGAATCATCAGAACCCTGAGACGGCGTCCGAAAGACGGCGTCTCATCGGATCCACCATCCTTGGAATCTGCTGGGTGGCGTTTCCACCGCTGCTGGGGTTCTGGATCATCGCCGAGATCGGTGCGATCGGCGACTGGCTCATGACCTTCGGAGGTCCTGAAATCGTCATCGCAGGAGGCTCCGTGCCCCTGTATGGACTGCTGATCTACGCCGCATGCTTCATGGTCTGTTGTGGTCTGGGGATCCTGCCGACCTACGCTCAGGCGATTCTTGGTGGTTGGGTCTTTGGTTTCTGGTTGGGCACACCGGCGGCCTTGATCGGTTTCACGGGGGGCGCGGCGATCGGTTGGGCAATCTGTCGTGTGGTGTCAAGAGATTCGGTCGCTCGTTGGATCGACCGAAAACCAAGATGGTCCGCAGTTCGACATGCCTTTCTCGCCGAAGGCTTCTGGAAGACCTTCGGCATCGTGACTCTGATCAGGATCCCACCGAACTCTCCGTTCAGTCTCACCAATCTCGCCATGTCCGCAGGAGGAGCCAGGCTCGCTCCATATCTGGCAGGAACCTTCGTGGGCATGACGCCTCGCACCGCGATCGCCTGTGGTTTCGCCGCGGCCGCCGCCGCTGATGGGTCGAAGGACATTCAGGCGTTCATGCAGGACAAAGGCTTCCTTCCGATCATCATCGGAGTGATCGCCCTTGTCGTGGTCTTCTCAGTGCTTGCCAAGATCGCGAATCGAGCGCTTGCCGGAGTGCTGCCACCCGTCCAGGATGCATGACGCTCGCAAGCAGGAATTGAAACTCGTCATTCGTTCACACGTTGGTTGTACGAGCCATCGTCCGTCGAGATCCTGACCTTGTCGCCGATGTTGATGAAGGGTGGGACCCGGGTCTTGAGTCCTGTCTCCAGCGTGGCTTCCTTCAACTGATTCGTGGCCGTGGCATTCTTGATGCCGGGTGGTGTGTCGGCAACTTCGAGGTCCACTGTCTTGGGAAGCTCAACCGCGACCGGACGATCTTCACAGATCAGTACCGTGATCTCGGTGTTGGCTTTCACGAATCCCATCTCGTCACCGACGAGTTCTGCAAAGAGCGTCATCTGATCGAAGGTCTGGCCGTCCATGAAGACGTAACCTGATCCATCGTTGTAGAGAAACTCCATGGGCCTTCGGTCGATGTCGACTTGATCGACTTCCTCAACCGAACGGAGTCTCTTTTCGAGCACGGATCCCGATTCGATGTTCTTCGTCTTGACCTGTACGTAGGCAGGGCCTTTTCCTGGTTTGACATGTTCCGTGTTGAGAATCACGTTGATCTGTCCTGAGACCTTGATCGCCATGCCGTTTCGAAGATCGCTTGCCTTCACTTTGGGGCTCCTGCACCGTCTGGTGTGGTTGATTTTCTGGGACCGGCCGTGGCCGGTTTTCACGATGGTACGAGAGGCATGGGGAACCTGCCACCGACTGACGCAAATCGTCGGAGGATTGGCACATGAACCTTTCATGCCTTAGCATTCTGTGTCCGCAGATGTCGTTTCAGGTGACTCTGGCCCACCGGGGTCTTCCATACCTTCGGGCCCTCTGAGATCATCATCTGTACTGAAACACCTCATCATCATGCGAAGGGACGACCCATGTCCACCACTGAAAAGAACGACTCAAAGGCCTGCGACTGCTGGATTCCCGTCGTCGCCACGATCCTGATTCTCTTTTCCATCTTTGATTCCGGATTTGCGATTCTGATGGGGAGTTTCGCCGAAGTTCTGCTGGAACTCAGTCACAAGGTCTACGAGCACGGAACGGCCATGCATATCGGCAAGTTCTTCAACACGATCAGCGGTGGCTCCCTGAGCATCGGAAATTTCAACGAAGGCACCATCGTGAAGGAGATCGTGAAGGATCTTCCCGACCTGTGGTTGTTGGCGATTCTTGCCTGGGGGCGACTGGCCTTTTCACTGACGGGCATCGTTCTGGGATGCCTGCTTGCCGCCCGGCGCGAATCCTTCCTCACACCGGTCCTCGTCTGGGCGATCGGTTCCTTGATCTTCGGAGTCTTCGCGATCATCTTCTCCTGGGACATCTATCGCGCCCTTGCCGCAGATGGGATTCCCGGTGACTCCCTGGTCATGGGTGGGCTCGACTTCGGGCTTCATGTCTTCTGGCCTCTGTTCCTGATCTGGCGTCTGTGGTCGGCTCGCACCCATTGACAGGTCTTTGCTGATTCGCAGCAAACAGTGTGACTGACGGTGGCCAGCGCTGGCCTGAAGACCGTGTCTGAGTACACTAGGTCATGAGAAAAACAGCCATCGTTGCAGCGTTTCGCACACCCATCGGCCGCTATGGGGGCGCCTTGTCGAGCATCCGACCGGATGACCTCGCCGCTCACGTTCTGCGTGCGTTGATCGAGCGCAGCGGAATCGATGTCGCTCTGGTGGACGATGTCTACCTCGGTGCCGCCAACCAGGCCGGCGAGGACAATCGGAACGTCGCGAGAATGTCAGCTCTTCTTGCCGGTTTTCCAGAGACCATTCCCGGTGCCACCGTCAATCGACTCTGCGCATCAGGTCTCGAAGCCATCAACATCGCATCCCGAATGATCGAAGCTGGTCATGGCGATGTCTTCATCGCCGGAGGCGTCGAGTCCATGAGCCGAGCGCCGTACGTTCTGAGCAAATCGGAGACCGCCTTCGGTCGTGCTCAGGAACTGTACGACACGTCCATCGGTTGGCGTTTCGTCCATCCACGAATGAAGGAGATGGGGCACACCGATCCACTCGGCATCACCGCGGAGAATGTCGCTCGCGCATACGAGATCAGTCGCCAGGATCAGGATGAGTTCGCTCTGCAGAGCCAGCAGCGCTGGGCTGCCGCCGATGAAAAGGGGTTGTTCGCGGATGAGCTCATTTCCGTCGAGGTTCCCCAGCGCAAACGTGAGCCCATCATCGTCAGCTCCGACGAGCATCCGCGGCCCGGGACCACGTTGGAGGCACTTGCACGTCTGCGTCCCGCCTTCGCACAAGACGACCTGGGCACTGTGACCGCTGGAAATTCATCCGGAGTCAATGATGGAGCCGCTGCATTGTTGCTGGTCGAGGCGGAGCGAGCCAAAGCGTTGGGTCTCACGCCACTTGCCTATGTCGGTGCCAGTGCGTCTGCTGGTGTGGCCCCTTCATCGATGGGAATGGGTCCTGTGCCTGCAGTGCGCAAGGCGCTCGATCGTGCGGGTCTCTCGCTGGATGAGATCGGATTGATCGAGCTGAACGAGGCATTCGCCGCACAATCTCTCGCCTGCTGCCGTGAACTCGGGCTTGATCAGGAACGAGTCAATGTCAATGGTGGTGCGATCGCTCTGGGGCATCCACTCGGATGCAGCGGGGCTCGTCTCGTCACCACCCTGGTTCATGAAATGCAACGCCGCGAGGTGAGGCACGGGATGGCATCCCTGTGTGTCGGGGTCGGTCAGGGATTGGCGACGGTCTTCGAGCGGGCGTGATCGTCCGCCCTTCATCCGGCTTGGTCGGAACTCACGGCATCCTTGCGATCTTTTCAAACCCTTCGCCGCATGCGGCGACGAGGGCATCGATCTCCACTTCGGTCATCGGGGTCGACATCATCGCGGTGCAGGTGTTGATCATGATGAATCCGGCCTCGAAAAGGTGATCGAGGAGCGTCTTCAAGCGTTGACTCTCTTCAGGATTCAGGAACGCCTCACGGAAGTTTCTGGGAGGAGCTTCCTTCATGTGAATCCGTACGATCGATCCACCGCCGGTGACGCAGGCCCTGGCTCCGGTGGCTCTGGCCGCTTCGGAGATGCCCTGGCGTGCTCGATTGGTCAAGCCATTGAGCCGTTCCACGGCTGGTCCGTCGAAGTCCTTCATTGCGGCATGGCCCGCCACCATGCTGACTCGGATTGGCGGAAAACGTTCCTGAGTGCGGGAAGACGTAGTTGCTTCCGTTGGGATCCATGACATCCATGACATCGGCACGTCCAGCCACCGCCCCGACGGGGAAGCCGCCGCCGATCATCTTGCCCATCGCGGTGAGATCCGCTTCCACTCCGTATCGCATCTGCAGTCCGCCGTAGGTCGATCGGAACGTGATGACCTCGTCCAGGACGAGCAGTGAGCCGTTCTTTCTGGTCCAGGTGCGAATTGCCTCCAGGAACTCGGGTTCGACCGGATTGAGTCCGACTCGATGCGGCATCGGATCCAGCACCACTCCGGCAAGATCCGCGGCGTTTTCATCGAGGATCGCAAGCGCTCGGTCCACGTCGTTGAATGGGATGATCACCACGCTCTCGAGTGATGAGTCCGGTGTGCCATGCACCAATGGCACGTTGTTGGGGCGATCGAGGCTGCCCCAGTTCTCGGGGCGAGGCGTCTGGCTCACTTCCGCGTAGTCATACCCACCGTGGTAGGCACCTTCGACCTTGGCGATGCGAGTGCGTCCGGTGAATGCTCGTGAGGCCTTGATCGCCACCATGATCGCCTCGGTGCCCGAGTTGACGAAACGGACCTTTTCGAATCCCGGGTTTCGTCGAGCAGATGTGTTCGGCGTAGGCGACCTCGCACTCCGTCGCCATCATGTAGGCGGTGCCGCGTTCGAGTTGTCGGGTGACCGCTTCGACGATGGGCGCATAGGCATGTCCATGGATGAGCGATGCCATGTTGTTCGAGAAATCGATGCGCGTGTTGCCATCAAGGTCCGTCAGGCGGCACCCTTCTCCGAAGGCGGCATAGGCTGGATGCGGCTTGCGGAAGACCGTGTTTCGACTCACGCCACCAGGCAGGACGCGCTGTGCACGTTCGAAGAGTTCTGCGCTGTGTGAGTGAGAGGTCGTGGTGTTGACTGGAGCGGTCATGTGAGTTCGCCTTTCCTACTCGTGCGCCGGCAACAGGGGTGCGCCGGTGCGGTCTTGTACGGAGTTGAAATCGACGCCCGGCGCAGAGTTCCACGACGCGAAAGCCGTCCGGTGTGACATCGATCACGGCGAGATTGCTGTAGATTCGGTCGACGACGGCCTGTCCTGTGATGGGGAACGAGCAGGATTCGACGAGTTTGGGGTCACCCTTCTTCGTGCAGTGCTGGGTGATGACGAAGACCTTCTTCACACCGGCCACCAGGTCCATCGCGCCGCCGACGGCGGGGATCGCGTTTGGTTTTCCGGTCGACCAGTTGGCTAGGTCCCCATTCTGGCCGACTCTGCATGGCACCGAGCACACTGAGATCGAGGTGACCTCCGCGGATCATCGCGAAACTGTCGGCATGGTGGAAGTATGCCGCGCCGTGATTCGCCGTGACCTGTCGCTTGCCGGCATTGATGAGCTCTGGATCCTCTTCGCCCTCGTCAGGAGACGGCGCCCATTCCAAGCAGTCCGTTTTCGGTGTGGTAGATGAATTCCCGACCTTCGGGGACGAATCGGGCGATCAGTTCCGGAATTCCGATGCCGAGATTGACATAGGCGCCGTCAGGGATGTCCTGAGCGAGGCGCTGTGCCATGTCCTCTCGCGACCAGCCGGTGATGTGTTCATCCGTGGTCATGGGTAGGTGACTCCTGAAGCGATCAGTTCAGATTCATGTGCAGGTTCGTCGACTTCCACGACTCGTTCCACGAATATTCCGGGGGTGACGATCGTCTCCGGATTCATGCAGTCCGGGCTGGACGACGTGCGCTCGCCTGAACGATGGCGATCCGTGCCGCCATCGCCATGATGGGTGCGAAGTTCCTGGCCGTCTTGTTGTAGAGCGACGTTGCCGTGGCTGTCGGCGGTGAGCCCCTTGATGAGCGCGTAGTCGGCGGTCAGGCCGTATTCGAGCAGGTATTCGCGCCCATTGAACTCGCGAGCTTCCTTGCCTTCGGCCAGTTCGGTGCCCACGGCGGTCGGGGTGTAGAACGCGGGAATGCCCGCGCCCCCGGCGCGGATGCGCTCGGCGAGCGTGCCTTGAGGAACCAGCTCGAGTTCGGTGAATCCTTCGCCGTACAGCTCAGGAAAGACCGTCGAGTTGGCTGATTTCGGAAACGAGCAGATGACCTTCGAGACTCGGCGAGCCTTGAGCAGTGCGGCCAGTCCGACCTCGCCGCTTCCGGTGTTGTTGCTGATCACGGTGAGATCCGACGCACCCTGATCGATCAGAGCGTGGATGAGTTCGATGGGACTTCCTGCCTCACCGAAGCCACCGACCATGATGCTCGAACCGTCGGGAATGTCCGCGACCGCTTCGGAGGCATTCCCGATCCGTTTGTCGATCATCCGCAACCTGTCTGGGGGATAGAGGAGGGAATCATCGCCGGCTTCGCTTCACCGTCCTTGAGACGCTTGTAGTCGAAGAGTCCCGCTTCGTCGAAGAGAACGCGATCCTCATAGTCATCGAACCAGACGGCATCAGGATTGCGACCGACGATGCACACCTTGCCTCTGTCCGGCGCACTGTGTGCGTTTCTCAGAAGCTTGAAGATGACGACCCCGTTCTCACTTCCGGCAAGTCCGGGAATGGGTTCGTTCGTGACCGCGTTCACTTCAGTCTTGCCCTTGTAATGAGTGATCGACAATCGAGCGTGGTTTTCGATGCCTGAGAGCAGTCTCTGGGATTCGTTGAGCGTGTTCCAGGCGGTTTCAATGGGGACGTTGAAGGCTTTGTAGGCGACGATATCCCGGCCACAGAAGAAGTAGTGGTTCTCACCACCTGCTCGTTTGAACTCTCTCTGAAGGATACGCAGTGAATGCACGTCGTCATTGATGTCCTTGATGATCGGTGTCTGGTTCTGGACGCTGACCCAGCCGCGCGAGACGAGGCCTCGCATGGCCTTGCCCGTGTCTTCGACCCACTGGTGGAAGCCCTGTTCGTTCTTGATGTACTCGCCATTCTCGTCTTTGGCGAGAATCTCGTCCGGATGCTCGAAGTGCAGCATGAAGTGGACGGCGACTTCCGGATAAGTCTTGTGGAAGTTGTCGAGCATCGCGAGAAACGCATCGTCGAATCGCTTGGGATAGAACGCCATCTCCTTGGTGCCGATTCGAATCGACTCGATGTCCGACTCTGCGAGTGCCGAGAGCCAGGCTGCGATCTTGCCGTTGTTCAGCACCATCGGGTCACCGCCGGAGAGCAGGATCTCACGAAGCTTCTCGCGACCGGTCTCTGGATGAAGTCCGCCGTTCGCTCTGACGATCTCATTGTGTTCCCTGATGTATGCCGTGATCTCGGGGATCTTGGCCATTCCCTTCTTCGCCACCGTGCCGTCATGACGTTCCACTTCCTTGCGGCCGATGAGCTCCTCGCGATAGCAGAATCTGCAGTGCGCCGAACAGGTCGAGACCACGTACATCAAGCCCATCTCGTACTTGTGAAGCAGGCCTTCGACGGGGCTGTAATCCATCTGATGACCGGGATCTTCAGAACCGGTGAGGTCGGTGGTTTCGGCCGCACTCGGCTTCACGATCCTCTGGATCGGTTCACTGTTGCGTGCCAGTTCGAAGTAATGCCGTGTGATCTTCACCGGCATTCTCTTCTCGACATCCCGATCGGTGCCCTTGAGCACTTTCAAGCTCAGCACTTCATCATTGGAATAAAAGGACATCATGTCCTCAGGAGCCTTTTCCTTGAAGAAGGGGGCGAGGCCGTTGACGATTTCGCGTTCATGGCGGGTTTCTTCAACGGTTTCAAGGAACGCACGTTCCCGATCAGTCTGGGTGTATTCGAGTTTCTTGGCCATCAGGCGCTCCAATTCAAGATAAGGCGGATTGATGCTTGGCAATATCTGTAACGAATTGTACATTCCATTTGTTCACTTGAAATGTATTATTCATTATTAGGAGCACGAATTTGTCGATTGAGGAACGCATTGCGGCCGTCGGCATTCGTCTCACACCAACTGAGCGGCGCATCGCCCGCACCGTTCTCGATGATCCGACGCTTCTGGCTTTTGGCACCGTCTCGGATCTGGCTGGCAAGGCCAACACAAGTCATCCTTCGATCGTCCGATTCGCCACCAAACTGGGTTTCGATGGCTACACCGATCTTCAGGGCTGGGTCAGGCAGGGGGTCGCCCACCAGCTGGGCACACCCGGGCAACGAATCCGGGTTCCGCATGGCACTGACACCAATGTCAAGGATGACATCGAGCACTCCATACACAGCACCTTCGCCACTCTGGATGCAGCCACTCTCCATCGGCTGGCCAAACCACTTATCGGTGCCGAGCGTGTCTGGATCCTGTCGGGAGAAACGTCCCGTGCGGGTGCCCACGCTCTTTTGAGCGGGCTCTCCATGATTCGAGATGGCGTCCATCTCATCAACCAACATGACTTCGGCCGTGATCTCAGTGGCGCAACGTCTCATGATGCGGCTGTCTTCTTTGATTTCGCCCGCTACAGACGGAGTTGTGTTCTTGCCGCGCGCGCGCTGCTTGACCTGGGGGTGAGTCTGGTCTCGATCACCGACAGTCCGCTTTCACCGCTTGCTTCAAGTACCGAATCCTGGTGCGCGTTGAAGGTTCCCGGCGTGGGGCCCTTTGACAGTTCCCTGCCTGCGGTTCTCGCCGCTGAACTTCTCGTCTTCGAAGTCGCAGGTGAACTCGGGCCAACCATCCACTCTCGTATCGATCGTCTCGAGCGACTCTGGGAGCAGACCGAAACCTTTTTCGACTCTGACGAGTGATTCTCGAAGCGCGCAGGCCTCTTTTCAGCACGTCAGTTCTTTGTTGACAGTCACCTTCTGCTGGTGCCCCTGTGTTCCGCGATGTTGTCAGGTGAGTGCACCCTCGAATCCGCCTTCTGGTGGTCGATTGGTGTTCTTGGCTGTGCCAAAAGCAAAAATAAAAGACCCCCGGCACAAGGCCGGGGGCGGAGGGAGGGAAAAGGGTCCGTTGGGGATCAATGTTTTAAGTTGATCCGGGCCGTGGGAAAGCATGCATACTTTCTGAGGCCATTTAGTTCTTAGGTGGGAGTCTACTCTCTTTCCTAGTAACGGAATATTCCGACCTGAATCCGAGAAAGCCAAATCTCGGAGTCATTGAAGAGTCTCTCTACTTCCTCTTCACCCCTGATTATACATCAAATGGCTGTCTTTGCATCCACAAAGACAGCGAATTCATGATTTAAATCTGAGTTGGTGTCTTCTGTGGTTCATTCTTCTGCCGAGATAAGGGATTCACGGAGTTCGGGGTGCATCACGAGAGAATCGCGGGGGTATCCTTCTGAAGCGTTTCCCACGAGTCATTCTTCACCAGATTTCAGATTCGATACCAGGACCATTCACATGCCCGACACACGTCCGACCCGACACGTTGTTTCAAGATCCATCCTGACCGTCTTTATCGGAACAGGTTTTGGAATGCTTTTTTCAGGCTGCGGCAACACTGACTCCGCCCCGGAAGGCGTGGCTTCTGAATCGGCCTCCTCGAATTCTGCCGGGTCACAAACCGCTGCTTCGAACTCGGCTCCCGTGCCCTCTCTGCCTCCGGTTCGAATCACGCCCGGCGTGCTGAATTGGGGCGATGTGCTGCCCGGGACCACGTCTGATGGGTCGGTGGCTCTGACCAACCTGGGTTCCACGCCTTTGAAGATCATCACGGTTCAGCCCGGCTGCAAGTGCACCACCACCAACGGTCTCGATGGCGTCGTGATCGGTCCCGGAGAATCTCGCGACCTGATCGCTTCTCTTGATGCACAACCTTCACCTGGAACAAGGAACGTGCAGATCAAGGTCCTCTTCGATGGCTACGCAAAGCCACTGGAAATCAACGGTACCGCGATGATCACACATCCGGTTCGAGTCCGCCCTCCCTACATCAACGCGGTCGATGAGACCAAGTCCACAGGGACCTTGATGTTGAATGCCGGTGACAAGATCCCCTTTGAAGTCCTCAGTGTGGACGGAAAGCCACCACGATTTCTTCGCAAGGAGATGTCACAGAAGAGCAGCACCACTCACATGCTTTCCTACGACATCAATGACCACCTCGAACCTGATGGTCGATATCGAAGATGGGTCGTGATCGAAACCGATCATCCGACCTCGCCTCTTGTCGAAGTGCTTCTGAGACATCGAAACACGTCGCTCGACGTGAATCCCGGTTTCAAGCAGACGGCCTACCATTTCAATCTCGGACGTCTTCAGCCGGGAACGTCCACCGATCTGACGCATGTGTCACACGAAGCGACTTCCACCGGCCCAATCGGCATGATCATCGCCGAGCAGGAAGGTGTCGACATCCAGATCCTCTCACAGGAGGTCGACGAGGAGAGCGATGATCTTTCGATGAAGCTGCGAGTGACGCTGTCCCCCGACATGCCTGAAGGATTCCACTACTTCCCGATCAGGATCTATGCGGCCAACAATGTCGACATCACGCTTCCCGGGTTCGTCTCGGTGCGACCTGAACCTGAAGCCGATCGAGCGCCTCTTGAGCAGACGGAGAGAGCGATTCAGAGGTGAGGTCCCGACCGTCGCTTCCGCTGGCTTGAATGCCAGTCCATGCGGTGTAGCCCATGCGTGCTGCGGCCACGATCAGAAGGACCGCGAAAGCACGTTTGATGACCTTCATGGGGAGGCGGTGCATCAGGCTGGCCCCGATGTAACTGCCTATGAACGCAGGTGGAATCAAGCAGGCGGCTATGACGAGACTCGTCGAGATCTCCAAGGGGGTTCCGTCCGGGGCCTGCAGGTTCGGCAGTTGAATGTTCTTGTAGAAGGCGCCTATCCCTGCAGTGATGAGCATCGTCGCCGAGCTCGCCGGAATCGCGCTTTTCATGGAGAAGCCCGAGTATCGTTTCAAGAGTGGAATGATCACGATCCCGCCACCGATTCCCAGCAACCCCGAGCACAGTCCGGTGAAGCTGCCGATCATGAGGTTGACCAGACCTGATTTCCTGGTTGTCGAGTCGCCGCTCAGATCAGGATCCGGTTCTGCCTTTGATGGCATCTCCTTCAGGAACGCGCCGCGTGTCTCACTGATTGCGATACCGAGCAGGGCCAGCGCGAAGACGACCTGCAACCAGAGCGTCGGAATCAGATTGCTCAATGCCACGCCCGCAAGAATGCCGACGCAGGCTGCAGGAAGAATCTTCAGAACCACGGCCACCTGAATCGCACCCTTGAGGTGATGCTTCAGCGTCGCACTGGCTCCGACCGCGATGTTCATGATCATCGCGGTCGCTTGATACAGCTGTTGGTTGTTGCCTTTGACCAGTGTCAGCAAGGGGATGACGATGATCGATCCGCCGATCCCCAGCAGTCCGCCCAGCAGGCCTCCGGCAAAGCCGATCGCGGCGATCGTAATGATGAGTTGCAGTTCCATGAAGAGCGAGTCTAGCGAGACGCGTCTTCACGTGGGTGCTACAGCCCCGGAGCAAACCCTCTGCGCATGGCGTTCTCACTGCATGCTCTCGGTTCCACGAATTGCCCGAGGTAGTCGAGCCCACCCGCCTTGCTGCCGATCCCGCTCATTCCGAAACCTCCGAACGGCTGCCGTCCGACCAGTGCGCCGGTGATGCCTCGATTGAGGTAGAGGTTGCCGACCCTGAATTCCTTCCGGGCCTTTTCAAGGTGCGCTGGTTTTCTGCTGAAGACTCCACCGGTCAGTTTGTACTGCGTCTGATTGGCGACGCGCAGCGCTTCATCGAAATCAGCGACCCGGATCACGGCGAGGACCGGACCGAAGATCTCATCGTTGGCAAGTCGATCATCGGGTCCGATGCCACTGATGACGGTGGGTGCCACGTACGGCTTGCCGACTCTGTCTTCAAGATCTGCGTGGCGCGCTCCACCGCACTCGACACGTCCTTCTTGATCTCCAAGTTCGACGTACGAGCGGATCTTCTCAGCCGCTTCCTGGTCGATGACGGGGCCGACATCGGTCCCGGGTTCGCAGGGATCTCCCACGACCAACGTTTTCGTGCTTTCCACGAGTCTTTCCAGAAAGACGTCGTGCGCACTGTCCACCACGATCACTCTGCTGCATGCGGAGCATTTCTGACCGCTGAACCCGAACGCGGACTGCCTCACTCCAAGCACGGCCTCATCAAGATCGGCCGAGGCATCGATGATGATGGCATTCTTGCCACCCATCTCACAGACAACCTTCTTCACGTGAGCCTGAGTCTCGCCGGTATCGCCGGCGGCCTTGATGATGTCGAGTCCGACGGCCTTCGATCCGGTGAATGCGATCATCGAGATTCTGGGATCCCGCACGATCGCGGCACCGACGGTTTCACCGATACCCGGAAGGAATGCCAGGGCATCTTCGGGCAGACCGGCTTCACGAAGAATATCCACCATGACCGCGGCGATTCCCGGGGTCTGTTCGGCTGGCTTGAGAATCACCACGTTGCCGGTGACCAACGCTGCCGTGGTCATTCCAGCGCAAATCGCCAATGGAAAGTTCCAGGGACTGATGACCGCGGTGATTCCTCTTGGTTGATTCCAGCTTTCGTCGATCTCACCGATGAACCTGCCCAGTCTCTTCGGTGTGAACAGTTCGGCGCCTTCACGTGCATAGAACTCACAGAAGTCGATGGCCTCGCAGGTGTCTGCATCGGCATCTCTCCACGGCTTGCCGTTCTCCTTGATGATGATGGCCGACAGTTCGTCTCGTCGCGCGCGCATGATGTGCGCTGCGCGTGTCAGCACGGCAGCTCGTTCGAGATACGGAGTGTCCCGCCAGGTGGGCTGGAATCGTTCGAGCCTGTCGAGTGCGGCATGTGCCATCTCGATGGTCCCGTCATTGCTGACTTCGGGCACGACGGCTCGGGTGATCGCTTCCGCGAACGCGGTTCGATTCTTCTCCTGTGAGAAATCACGCATCGGTTCCGTGAAGAACGGTCTTCCGTCTCCGATGCCTTCGACCGCCGTGGAGAGCGTGTGGCGCTCGGGCGCGTTGTCGATTCGTTCTCGCCCCGGGTCGGAGGCGAACGAGCGATGGGGTGATCTGAGGAGGTCGTCCTCGGACGCATCGTCCAGGAAACCAGCCTTGAGCCATGATTCATTCGATGTGTTTTCGAGAAGTCGTCTGACCAGGTAGGCCATGCCCGGAATCATCTCACCGACCGGGACATATTCACGGAGGCGAATACCCATCTCGACCGCGGCTGATTTCAGTTCGGCACCCATTCCATGGAGCATCTGGAGTTCGAGGGCGGCGGGGGGGAGGTCCGCTTTCTCAAGTCCAGCAAGTGCGGCACCGATGGAGCGCGCGTTGTGCGAGCCCAGAGCCAGTTTGACGCCGCCTTCTCCGGTGGTTTTCGGCGTCGAATCGATGAACAGGCGACTCATGCGTTCGAAGCAGGCATCCGTGTCGGCCTTGTGGCTCCAGACTGGTACGGGCCAGCCTTCCTGTTCGGCATGGATCGTCTCGTAGTCCCAGTACGCTCCCTTGACGAGTCGCACCGAGACCTGGCGACCGGTGCGCTTCGACCATTCGATGATTCTGCGGGCGTCGTCGTCTCCTGATCTGAGATAGGACTGCATCGCGATTCCGGCCTCGAAATCGATCTTCTCACAGCAACGCATGAAGAGTTCGAGCGTCAGGTCCTTGAGCTCGAACTGCTCCATGTCGAAGTTGATGAACACGCCTTTTCGCTTGGCGGTCTCCAGAAGAGGCATCACGGCCTCTTCCAGTCCGCGAAGCGAGCCCTCGAGATCGATGGCGTCGGTGCGTGCGAAGAGCGATGAGATCTTGATCGACACGTTCGTTCTGGGGATGGGTCCGAGATGGTCGGTCTCAAGCAGCGGGTTGTCCTTCCATGCCGCGACTTGCTCGGGAAGGTTCTCGACCAGATCCGAATATTTTCTCTGGTAGTCCTCGGCTTCAGCATCACTCACGCAGGCTTCGCCGAGGAGATCGACGGAAAACGCCATGTTCTGCTTCCAGAGCTTCTCCAGCTGAGGCAGTGCGCTCGCCGCATCGGTTCCCGCGATGAATTTCTTCGCCATCGAGGTGATCTGATTCGAGAAGGTCCTGGTCAACAGGCCCTTGGCCAGGCCGCCGGCCTTGACGCCCAGTTCGAAGCCGGGTGGTGGGGTCACGCCTGGTTGTGAGAGATAGTCGACGAGGTGGTCATGCACCTGATCGGGAGTTCTCAGCATCGGGAATGCGTCGACGAATCGAAAGAGCTGGACCTTGAAGTCCTCGTCCTTCATCGACCAGTCCATCAATTTGTCCGACCAGAATCCCTTGCTCAGTATCGAGGCTCTGCCCGAGCGGGCATGTTCGAGATACTTGCTTCCCAATTCCAGGACTCGTGCTTCGAATGCAGGATCCTGTGGTGGAATGATCGTCTGTTCCGCTTCTCTCCGAGGTGCGGATTCAGCTTGTGGGACACTGCTTTGCTTGCGCTTGAAAAACACGGGCATCTTCCATTATTCGAAGGGTGGGTAGGCTCTTACTTACGGATGTCGGCCATGGGCATGCCCCGGCCGTACGCCGTCACTTCATTGTAGATCTGTTCACACTTCCCGGCGGCGCCATCCCATGTGATTCTTCGGAGCTCGAAACGGCCTCCATCCCGCAGGGCCTTGCTCAGAGGCGAGTGGCGTAGAACCGCGAGAACCTTGTTGGCCATGTCGTCGATGTCCCAGAAGTCAACCTTGAGAGCATGCATCAGGACTTCGCTCACGCCAGAGCGCCGGCTGATCAACACCGGAACGTCATGACTCATGGCCTCGAGGGGAGCGATTCCAAACGGTTCCGAGACGCTTGGCATGACATACAGATCCGCAATCGAGAAGATCCGCTCGATGTCGCTTCCCCGAAGAAACCCGGTGAAGAGGACCTTGTGACCGATTCCGAGTTCGGCAGCCATGCCGATCATGCGTTCGGCGAGGTCTCCGGAGCCGGCGACCACGAACTTCACGTTGGGGTCGACTTCGAGAACTCTCTTCGCAGCCGCGATGAAATATTCCGGCCCCTTCTGGTGCGTGATTCGTCCGAAGTAGAGGACGATCTTGTCATCCTTGCGGATGTGCGCGGCCGGGCCCTTGGCAGGCTCCACGTCGATGCCGTTCCAGACGACTTCGACCTTGTCCTGCTCGATCCCATATCGGTTCACGACGATCTCTTTGGTGAGGTGGCTCACAGCGACGACCTTCGCCGCGCCATGCATGCCACGCCGCTCGATGTTGTAGACCACCTGATCGACGTGTTCACCGGATCGGTCGAACTCCGTCGAGTGAACGTGAACCACCAGAGGTTTTCCTGAGATTCTCGAAACCGCGAGACCCGCGGGATAGGTCAGCCAGTCATGCGCGTGAATCACATCGAAGTCGACGTTCTTCGAGATCATCGAGCAGAATCGCGCGTAATGTTCCGCTTGTCCGATCAGATCCCCCGAGTAATCCGCGCTGGAAGGGGGACGCTCCTCGATGGCTTCCTCTTCGTCGAGCTCTCTGGGAGGGCCCGCTTCCGGAAGCGCTCTGAAGAGAGCCATTGCGGCCTCTTCCTTGTTCGCCCCGATGTGGCCCATGTCGACCATGGTCCGAATCCTCTGGATTTCAAGGCTTGATTCCTTCAAGAACTGGACCATCTTGGGTTCCAGGGAAGGGTACACGCCGTTGTCGTTTGGAATCAGGATCTGGTGAAGCTCGGCTTCGATCGTCTTGAGCGTCTGGAGCTCACGGACGGTTCTCTCCCGGGGTTCGGCGTTCTGGTTGGGCGATGCCTCGGCATTCGTCGACACGGATTTCGTCGAGCTCTGCAGTGGTGAAGAGGGCGGGTGGTCACGATTCTTGAGGATCAGGTTTCGAGCGCTGTCGCCCGGACTGATCACCTTGACGTGCGAGCCGTCCTGGACCGGCGTCGACTTCGGAAGCACGAACGTGGTTTCCACCCCCAGGCGGTCGAGTGCCTTGGTGAGGCCGAAGCATGCGGTGCCCAACCCTCCGGTGATGAAGGGGGGGAATTCCCAGCCGAGCATGAGGACGCGAGGAGGCATCGTGTTCAGTTCGCCCTCAGTCTTCCTGGTCTTCGGTCATGTCACCGAGTTGTTTGAACGCAGCTTCGTACCCAAGCAACCAGGTTGCGATTTCAGTGTCCGTGGCGTTCGTCGGCAGCGGTGATTTGAACACGTAGCGAAAGTCATCATCCCGATAGTGCTGCATCGTGACCTCGACCGAATCCAGTCCGAGATCGATGAGTTCCTCTTCGATCAGCTCTTCGAGGGAATCCCCATTGTGCATCACTTCGGCCTCGATGGATTCGCTGAGCCATCGGTCCTTGGTCAGCATCAGCACCATCCATCGGCCTTCGATCTGTTCGACGGTGTACAGCGCTTCTGCGGCAGCACCTCGCGCCATCGCCACGAGTCGGTGTCCTGACGAGTTCGCTTGGATCGACATTTCGTCGAATACATCCGCTTCTCGGGCCAGAGTGAGGCATGTCTCGAGGGTTTGGGTGATGAGTGCGTCTTGGTCTTCTGTCGTCACGTTGGGTCTCCTGATGAATTCACATGATAGCGGGGGAAAGAACGCAGCATGCCCTACCAGGGGGAGGAACCTCGGTAGACTGGGAGCTCATGGCGACTGAAACACGATCAGAATCAACTGATGCTTCAGGGAAGTCCGATTGGACGACCCGCAAGCTGCTGGACTGGATCCGAGGTTTCCTGGAGACCAACGATGTCGATTCTCCCAGAGTCTGCGCCGAGCTTCTGCTCGGGCACGTTCTGGGCTGCGAACGCCTGCGTCTGTATATGGAACCTGATCGAGTTCTCTCCGAAGATGATCTGGGGACCCTGCGAGCGCTGGTGGGGAGGGCGTCTCAGCATGAACCGGTCCAGTACCTGGTGGGTGCGTGGCCATTCCACGGTCGAGAGTTCGAAGTGTCGCCCTGCACGCTCATTCCGCGTCCCTGTACCGAAGGGCTGGTCGAACTCGCCCTTGACGAGGTCAAGTCGCAGGGGCTCTCTCGTCCGTGGCGAATCCTCGATCTCTGCACCGGAAGTGGCTGTATCGCGGTCAGCCTGGCGGCTTCGATTCTGGCGTTGCGCGCCGGCCCCGTCTCCGAGCGAACCCCTCAGGGTTCCGCTTCCGATGAGGACCCCGCACCGACTCAAGATCAGTCCGATGAAGTGGTGTTCGATCTCGAACGCGAGCCCGTCGTCCCTGAAACGATGCCTTCTCACTCCGCTGCCGACCCCCCCGTACCGGTTGAGAGCCTGGAACCGGGTTCCGAAGGACCACTCCTCGTGACCGCGACCGATGTCGTCAGGGAGGCCCTCGAGCTGGCCGGGCGAAATGCCCGCCGCCACGGTCTCGATCAGGAGCTTGAACTTCGTCTGGGTTCGTTGTTCGAAGCTTTGCCCGACTCGGACCTGGGAGTCTTCGACATCATCTGCGCGAATCCTCCGTACGTCTCTGAATCCGAGTACGCGGCTCTGGATCGAAATGTGAAGGACTATGAGCCTCGAACAGCGCTTCATGGCGGTGCAAACGGTCTTGAATTCATCAAGCCCATTCTTCGCGACTCAGCTCGATGGCTCAAGCCCGGTGGACTTCTGATCATGGAATTCGGTGCCAACAGTGCGGCCGAAATCAACGACTTCGCGCAAACCCTGCCCGAGGTCAAGGAATGCTCGATTGTGAAAGATCATGAGGGCTTCCCTCGTTTTCTGGTAGCACGGTACGACACACGAGCGGAAAGGCATTGACATGTATGGATTGATCAATGAGGCGATTCAGGGACTCGTGACCGAGAACTTCGGAGAGGAAGCATGGATCAAGATCTGCGCCCAGGCCGGTCTTGATCACACCGAATTCCTGTCGATGCAGCAATACCCCGATTCCGAGACCTATGACCTTGTGGGCGCGGCTTCCTCGGTGCTTGGCATGTCCCCCGAACTCATCCTTGAGACATTCGGCCGTTACTGGGTCCAGTACGTCGGCAGTCAGGCCTACGGTGAGTTGATGGATGCAGCCGGAACATCCCTTGGGGAATTTCTCGAGAACCTGGATCACATGCACTCTCGTGTCATGATTTCCTACCCCAGTCTGCGGCCACCCTCCTTCAGAGTTCAAAGCAACACCGCGCATGAGATCATTCTTCATTACTCCAGTGAGCGGCCCGGCCTGTGCCCGCTGGTCGTCGGTCTTCTTTACGGACTCGCCGATCGATTCGAAACACGGATCGAAGTGGACTCGCTTGATGGAACCGCGGAAGGCGTCACTGGAGTCTTCAAGATCACGCTGCTGAATTTCGATGAGGAACAGTCGTGAGCCTGAAAACGCTGCAGTTCAGCTTTTTTGACAAGGCATTTCCATTCCATCTGGCGATTTCAGGCGGAGGAAAGATCCTTCGTGTCGGTCCCCGACTCCGTGAAATCGCTCCATCGCTGAATGTCGGGGATGACACGAACTCCTGCATTCGATTCATCAGGCCGAACGGCATCACTGATTTCACCCTTCTGAAGAAGCATGAAAAACAGCTGACCGTCCTCGAGATCACATCCATTCCCGGTTTGAAGTTGCGGGGCGAACTGTTTCTGATCGAAGAGCAGGAGGAGCAGGTCATCATGCTTCTCTGTCTGCCCTGGATCCAGGACCTCCAGCAATTGAAGAACTTCAATCTCGGGCTCCATGACTTCCCTCCCGGGGTCGATGACATGCTGATGAATCTTCATCTGAAGAGCAATGAAGAGCGCTTGTCACGGCGCCATCAAAAGAGAATGGCGGTTGCATCGGAAGAGCTTGAAAAGCGCAACCGAGCTCTCGAAAAGGAGTTGCTTGAGCGACAGCGACTCGAGCAGACGTTGATTCAAAGTCAGAAGATGCAGGCCATCGGCCAACTTGCCGGCGGCATTGCACACGATTTCAACAACATTCTTCTCTCGATCGACGGTCATGCGCAGCTCGCTCAGATCGCCCCTGAAAATCTCGAGTCAACCACCCGTCATCTCGATCGAATCAGGGAAGCCACTCGCAGAGCCTCAGAGATCACCGCGCGATTGCTTTCCTTCGGTCGTCGCACGCTCATGTCCAACAGTGAGATCAAGATCGCTGCCGCGATCTCAGAGGCGCAAGGCATCCTTTCCCCTCTGCTCGGCGAATCCATCGTGCTGGAATTCGACATCGGTCCGGGAGCCGAGATGGTCTACATCGATCCCGCCGCGTTCCAGCAGATTCTGGTCAACCTGGCGATCAACGCTCGCGACGCGATGGATCACAACGGAACGATCATCTTCAACTTCGACAAGGTCATGATCAACGAGGCAGCCGAGCTTCGTCTGGGAACGATCCTTCCCGGTGAGTACATTCGCGTGACCGTTCGTGACGAGGGCGTCGGCATGACTGAATCGATCATCGAGCAGATCTTCGAGCCGTTCTTCACCACCAAGGATGCTTCTCAAGGCACCGGTCTGGGCTTGTCCACGATCGTTTGGATACTCGAGCGCTGCGATGGTGCGATGGACGTCGCCAGCGAACCTGGCGTTGGAACGACATTCTCACTCTTTCTTCAGCCCTGCGATCACACGAACGAGGTCGTCTCGACCGTCTCGCAGCCACAAAGTGGCGTTGAGCCCGGTCTCAACTCGAAGATTCGAATTCTGGTCGTGGAAGACGAGGATGATGTTCGCGACCTGGTTCACGACATGCTTCGGCATGACGGGTATCAGGTCGTCGTCGCCAGACATGGGGAGGAGGCTCTCGAACTGATCGGTGATGAGTCGATCGAACCCTTCAACCTCATTCTCTCGGACATCGTGATGCCCAGGATGACCGGCCATGCACTCAAGAAAAGCCTTCAGGAGATGGGCATCGACGTACCGTTCGCACTCATGACCGGGTACGACCCTGATCGAACGAATTTCTCGGAGAAGGACTCGACTCCTCTTCTTCGAAAACCGTTCAACCTCGAAGAACTGCGAAAGATGCTCCATTCGACGCTTCGTGACTGAGGCTCACCCGGCGTCGGCTTCGATGACCAGAGCCTTGTAGACTTCCTCGAGAAGTTGCTCGATCTGGAACGGTTTGAAGAGAAAGCAATGCAGGCCTTCCTGACTCGAACGCACGATCGAGTGGTGGGGGTCGTAGCCGAAGCCCGTCATGAGAATCACGGGTGTCTTCTCGTTCGCATCCTTGACCGCCTTGAAGACTTCGTATCCATTGCGATCCGGCATTCTCACATCCGAGATCACAAGGTCGAAGTACTCGGATCTGCTCGCGCACTCTCGAATGTCGTCGATCGCCGCCGAGCCATCCTTGCAGACCACGACCGAGCACCCTCGCTTCTCGAGCACTGCACTGATGGTCTGTCTCACGACCGGCTCATCGTCCACGACCATGACCGTCCGACCTGCGAGAATCGGTTCCAATTCCTCCTGGTGGAGGACTTCCTCCGCCCCGAGAATCGTCTGCGGGCCTGCGGTGCAGCTCTGAATGCGTGCTTTCATGGCGGCGAGCGATTCAGTGATCCGTCCCAGGTGTTCCTGAATGGCGGGTTCGTCCGAGGCGAGTTTCAGCAGGGTGCTGGTCTCGGCTTCGATCTCACTGATCGGTGACTCGAGCTCGGTGAGGACGTTGTTTGAGAGCCGTTTGTTCGTGGTGTAGCGCTCGACGATCAGCATGTCGAGAATGTTGACCGTCATCGCGACGTAACGACCATAAAGCTCCAGCAGAAGTCTCGCTTCATCATTGAATCGATTGGGATCCGCACTCTCGACATTCAGGACCCCGATGGTCCTTTCGTGCAATCTGAGTGGAATCGTGAGGCTGCTCCGGCCGCCTTCCATGCCGTCGACCCATCGTTCGTCTCTTTGGCTGTCCCTGCAGATGTAGCTCTTGCCGACTGCAGCGACATGACCTGAAATTCCGTTGCCATCGACCTTGGCATGAATGACATGTCCGATCGGCAGGGGCGTGATCCCATTGGCGATCACCAGCTCCAGTTTCGCCGTCTCCCGATCGAGGAGTCGCACTTCGAAGTGGCGCCAACCAAAGAGATTCAGAAGGCCATCGGCGACTCTGGACTCGAGCAGGTGAAGTCGTTCGGCAAGGTTGAGTGGTGAGACTCGTTCCGCATCGAGGTCGAGCAGCGTGCCACCCGCATCGTCGACATCGTTGATCTTGACTTGAAGCCTTCGAGCGAATTCGCTGTCAGGGACTTCTCCCGGCTCGAAGATGCCGGCGTCAAACTCGGAATTGAGGAGGAGTTCGATCGCTTCGTCCGAGCGATTGACGTCCGTGAGCTCGAAGTCCTCAGCCAGACGATCACGCAGGCCTTTCTGCAGGTCGAGTCCGATCAGGATCATTCGGGGAAGCATCTTCGCCATGGGGAGGTGTCTTTCGTTCTCCTCAGTGTAGGAACCCTTGCTCCTCTCCTGCAACAGGAAGTCCTCGGCTTGATAGACTTCTCATACGTTGAAAGGGGCGGTCGACCACGTGACGCTCATGATTGAAGCCTCCAACCTCTCTCGAAGATACGGGACGCTCAGGGCCGTTGATGGTCTGTCCTTCGATGTGCCCAAGGGCGCGGTCTGTGGCTTCCTCGGGCCGAATGGGGCGGGAAAAAGCACCACCATTCGAATGATTGCCGGTTTGTTCGCTCCGGATTCAGGCCGTCTGCTGGTGGGAGGTGTCGATGCCGCCCGCGACCCCCGAGGTGTCCGTGCCCAGGTCGGATATCTTCCCGAATCAACCGCCTTGTACCCCGAACTCCGTGTCGAGGAATATCTGAATTTTCGTGCCGGACTCATGGGGCTGCCCTCGAGTGCCATTCAATCCGCGATCAAGAGCACGGTGGATGCCTGCGGTCTGGGTGATGTTCGTCGCAGGTTGGTCTCCAGTCTGAGCCGGGGATATCGACAGCGTGTGGGATTGGCTGCCGCACTGGTCGGTGATCCTGCAGTGCTCATTCTCGACGAGCCCACCGTCGGTTTGGATCCGGTCCAACAGCGAGCTTTTCGCGGTCTCCTGGCCGATCTGGCCGGTGAACGGACCGTCCTTCTCTCCAGTCATCTGATGGCCGAGGTTGATTCCAGTTGTGATTGGTTGGTGATGATCGCCGCCGGCCGTCTGGTCGCCTCCGGCTCTCGTGAGGACATCATGAGACGAGGGACTTCCCTCGTTCGCGTCCGCGTCGCTGAGAAGGATCTCGAGCGCTTCGAGGCTGCCTGCCGAGATGAACACCTGATCGACTCCGTGGTGCGCGACGGTGGGCAGCAGGGGACCGTCCTGCAGGTTCGATCCGCGTCGAGTTGCGACACTCCACTTCAAATGATCGGTGAGCTCGCCGGTCGCCACGCCATCACCCTGCATGAACTTCGTGAAGCGTCCACCTCTCTCGAAGAGATCTTCCTCCAGCATGCCGGTCCGACCGAAGGCGACTGGTCGATGGCCTCTTCAGGGGAGGGCGCATGACCGGACTTCGTGCCATCTTCTTCCGTGAGATACGGGCCGCGTTCTTCACACCTTCTGGCTGGACGGTGCTGGCGATCGGGACCTTCCTCTCCGGGCTGGTGTTCAGTCTTCTTTCGTTGATTCCCGGGGGCCCCGCCACCGTGCAACCGGTCCTGAAGATCTCCGCCTGGATTCTTCTGCTCGTGGTCCCCGCACTCTCGATGAAATCGTTCAGCGACGAACGCCGTCAGGGGACCTGGGAGATTCTTCAGTCGGCTCCAATCACACCAACCACCGTCGTGCTGGGGAAATTTCTGGCGCTGATCTGCCAGCTCCTTCTGCTCGGCATACCGGTGGTGCTGTTCGGGGCGATTCTCGAACTTCATGGGCGTCCAGATTGGGGTGAGATCGCTTGTGGCCTGCTGGGCCTGCTTCTTGGTGGCGCGCTCTGGCTCGCGCTTGGCATGCTGGCTTCGACCTTGACTGAAAGTCAGCTCGTCGCCTATCTGCTGGCACTCTTCACCTCGCTGCTGGTCGTGCTCGGTTCACGGCTCCTTCCGGGCGTGATGGGGTCCGCTCAGGCTGATCTCTTCTTCGCGCTCGATCCCACTCGCCGGATCGAGGATTTTGCGATCGGGCTCTTCGATACGTCCAATCTCGTGTACTTCGTGGCGACGACCGCCGGTCTTCTCTGGCTCACCCGTCTCATGGCGGATTGGCGTCCGGGACTCCGACCTCCGGCAGGACGCGTCTTCACCGGTGGGCTGGAATGGGTCGGAGTGGCCGTGGCCGTGGTCGGTGTCATCGCGATCTTCGATCTTCCATCCATGCAGCGCAGTTTCGATCTCACCCGGACCCGCGCCTACGCACTTGATCGCAGCACCCTCACATTGCTCGAGGATCTTCCCGTCGAGGATGGTGCCTGGACCATCGATCTTCTGGCCGTCTCCAATGAAAATGAAGCCGGAGTGATGCGCCAGGTCGACGAGGTGCTTCGCCGTTTCGATCAGGCATCTGAGGGGCTTGTCACAAGTCGTATCGACCCACTCGATCCTGAATCACTGGAACGGTTCGAGTCACTCATTCTTCGATTGCGATCGGCCTACACCGAAGAAGTCGCGCTTTACGAAACCACGCTCGCCCAGGCTCTCGAGGCCTATGAAGATCTGAGACTGTTCGCCGTCGAGACGTTGCCGGCGTTCCGGGAGGTGCTTGCCTCGCTTCCCGCCGACACCAATGGCGCGGTTCAGCTGGGTGAGATCGCTCGAGCGCTCACGCGACTCGGAGTCGAAGGGGGAGAACTGGAATTGTTCGTCACCCGTGGGCTCGAGTCCGATGGCGCGCGTCCCATTCCCGATCACGAGGGTGTTCGAACCGCTCTGCTCACGACCAGTCTCTTCTGGGCCGAGCAGCTCGAGGCCACCGTCGCCTTCCTTCAGATGAACATGATCGATTCAACGGTCACGACGGACCTTCGTCGTTTCGCACTCAACGAACGCGAACGATTTCAGAGCGTCTCCGAGACGATGGCATCCGTCGCCGACCGATTGAAGCGCCTGCCTCCGCTGGCGCTGTCCGAGGCATCCCGGGCGATTCAGTCCGGAGAGGCCGCCATCGTGACCGGGCCCGGCTTTGGTGCCGCCGTGGTGCCTTCCTGGCAGCTTTTTCCTCGCAATGCCGTCGACTCCTCGGACGGCACGGTTCGAATCGATCGCCGGTTCCGAGGTGAAGAAGTGCTTGCGGGTGCCATACGGTCACTGCTGCTTCCAGAGCGACCGATGGTGGTCCTGGTGCATGGTGAAGAGCGTCGAATGCTGTCCTCTTCTTCTGATGGCGGTGACTTCTACGCGCTTGCCGATGCACTTCGTGCCGCTCGCTACGAGGTTCAAGAATGGAACGTCACCAGCGGTGAACGACCGATCGCGGCCGAAGGAACACGGCCGGTCTGGTTGATTCTTCCTCCCCTCAAACGAGCCGGTCTCGAATTCTCCAAACAGGAAAGCGCACTGCTCGACATCTCCCGAGAGCTGCTGGACTCCGGAGAGCCAGTGCTTCTCTCCCTGGGGCGCAGCATCCTTCCCGTCCTTGGTAAAGAAGATCCCTGGGCGACGCTGGTGGCGACGCTCGGCGTCCGCGGTGCCACCGATCGTCTGGTGCTGGAACGAATTCCCGTTGATGAGGGCACCTTCGAATTCAGACAATGGGTTCGTCTTCCCCAGCCTCTCGAATCGGCCTCCCATCCCGTCAGCGATGCCGTCGGAGACCAGGCGCTGGTCATTCTTCAGCCCGTGGCGCTCGAAATCGACGCCGATTCCGAGGCAGAAGTGCTCTGGGCCATCGAGCCGGATGAGGACCGCTGGCTTGAATCCGAGTGGCGCATGGATCGTGTCGAAAGTCGGCAGGTGATTCCCGAGGAAGGTCTTTTCGATGAACCACTCCCGGTGGTCGTCGCCGTCGAACGCATGATCGAAGGTCAGGGGCGTCAGCGTGTCCTGGTCGTCGGTGGCTCCGGGTGGTTGTTGAGCACCGTGGCGGATCTCTCGCGTTCCATGGGTGGAGACCGACGTGTCCTCGAGGCTCCCGGGAACCGTTCGCTTCTCCTCACGTCCACCGCCTGGCTTTCGGGGCTTGATGAACTTGTCCCGCAGAGTGGGGGCGTCAGTGAATTCAGTCGTCTCACCGGGCTCTCTGAAACCATGCGTCGACTCTGGGGTGGTCTCCTGATCGTCGTGCTTCCTCTGGTGGTCCTCGGTCTCGGCGGTCTGATCATCTTCTCGAGGAGGCGTGCGTGATGAAACGACTTGCAGGCATCTGGTGCCTTGCCTTCCTCTCGCTCTTCATCTGGTGGATGCTGCGGGTGGATGGCACCGCAGTACTCGTCACCGACCGTCTGATGATGGTGGACGGTGTGCCTCAGGATCAGGTTGAAGAGATCACCCTCGAGTACGGTGGCGGACGCACGCTCGGCTTCGTGCGTGACGGCATCACATGGAAACAGATCGAGCCATTTTCCGTCGGAGTGGAAGCCTTCAGTGCTCGTCAGATCGCGGTGGTGGCCTCTTCATTGAGAGCCAGTGATTTCGTCGAGATCGGCAATGACGACGCTGGTCGTGCGCAGGCGGCCCGTCTTGGATTCGATGACCCTGCCGTTCGTGTGACCTGGCGGTGGGGCGATGACACGCGAGTGCTCGTCCTTGGAAACAGAACGCTTGCCGGACGAGCCTGGGCACGACTGGAAGGCGAGCCGGTGGCCTGGCTGGTGGAGTCCACTCTGCACGAACGTCTGCTCGACATGGATTCTCGTCTCTGGCGTGACCGTTCGCTGCTTCCCACCGCCGGTGTCGAGACGCGCGAGATCGAGATCATGGTCGGTGAGGCCTCCGTTCGGCTCGAAAGCGGCCTCGATGGCTGGAGACTCACCCAACCGGTGGTCGCCCGTGGCGATGCCGGTGCGATCTCGGAATGGTTGTCCGACGTCTCGCGTGCATCCACTCAGGGGTATCTCTTCGATCAACCCCGGTCACTCGAGCCGTTCGGTCTCGAGCCTCCCATCGCCGTGGTCCGCCTCACCCAGCGTGACGGCACGAGTCGCTCGGTTCTGATCGGAGATCCGATCGGAGTCGGATCCAGCGAGCGATATGGCCTCGTCGAGGGAAGTCCCACGATCCTCCGACTCGATGAAGAAGCCCAGAAGTCTCTCGTTCCCTCGGCGGCGCTTTTCGTGGATCCCACCGGCACCGCTGTGGTCAGAGCCGATGTGGGCAGTCTTGAAGTCCGTCCCACGGACGTGTCCGATTTCACCCTGAGCCGCGATTTCGATCGTTGGACCCTCGAATTCACCGACGATGAACGCGGTTCGGTCGACGTGCCACGCCAGGCGGTCGAGAGCCTCCTCGGGCAACTGACTTCGGCACGAGCGTCTGAAATCGAGTTTCTCGACTACCCGTCCGAACTCGAATATGCGGTGGTGATCCTCTTCGGCCTCGATGGTCTGCCGCTCGACACGGTTCGTGTCATCCGTGATCCCAACGATGGACGTTGGGCGCTTGAGAATGGCGACGGGGTGTTGAGAATCTTCCCTGCAAGTCTTCAGCCAGCACTTCGGCCACAGGATTTCGGTGTCATCGTTCCCTGACGACGCCCGGTGTCCGGTACCACCCCATGAATTCGGAATCACGAACTCGCAGATCGACTGGGTCGAGTGTGAGTCCATCCGAAATCCGTTGAGTGGTTCGGCCGCGAAAGGGCATCACTCCCGTCGGATCCCCCAGAAGCGTGGGGGCGATCATGGTGAGCACCTCATTCACGAGATCTTCGCCGACAAGTCGGCCGACGAGACCGCCACCTGCTTCGACCAGAACGTTCGACCATCCGTGTGCTTCGAATCCCGTGGCCAGGGAGGCTGCGATGGTGCCTTGTTCACCCAGTGAGATGAGATGAACGCCCGCCTGTTGCAATCTCTTCGCCTTGTCGCTCGTGAACTTGCCTGCATTACAGCAGATGACGGTCTTGAACTCATCTGCGGTCTTCACCAGCTGGGTGTCCAGCGAGATCTCAAGCTGGTCATCGATGACCACGCGTGCCGGCACGCGTCTTGGCTGCCTGAGCGTTCTTGGTGTCAGGCGGGGATCGTCCGCGATGACCGTTCCAAGGCCGGTGAGAATCGCGTCCACGCGTCCTCGTTCACGATGAACCAGACGTCTCGAGCGCTCCGATGAGATCCATTTCGAATCTCCCGATGCCGTCGCGATCATGCCATCGAGAGTCTGTGCCCACTTCACGATCACCCACGGTCGTCTGGTTCTGCAACGGTGTTCATGAGGTGCGTTGAGCAGAACGGTCTTTCTCGTACTTTGGTACTCGACATCAATACCGGCTGCTCGCAGATGTCCCGCGCCACCTCCAGCGATCTCGTTCGGATCTCTATGTGCATAGATCACGCGAGTGATTCCTGCGGCGATGATGGCTTCACTGCATGGTCCGGTGCGTCCCGTGTGATGACAGGGCTCCAGCGTGACGTAGAGGTGGCCGCCGGCGGCCTTGTCGCCCGCTTTCCGAAGTGCGATCGCTTCGGCATGAGCCCCACCACATCTTCGGTGGTGGCCCTCCGAGACGATCGTCCCATCGGCATCGGTGACGACGCAACCCACCATGGGGTTCGGTTCGACATTCCCATGGCCGCGTAGTGCGATCCTTGCCGCCAGGTCGAGAAGCCTGCTGGTGTCCTTCGTCGGTGAAGTCATGTCATCTCCGGCATGTCTTGTGACGCATCATCCCTGTACTTCAGAGATGCGACCAGGATGTCATCGTCTATCAATCCTCTGGAGAATTCCTGAGCGTATGTCGAAATCTTCTCCACCCAGTCGTCCTTCACGTTGGAGTCGTTGGCCAATCGACGCATGCGCTTGAGGCCCAGAAGCTCGCCCTTGCTGGAACGGGCTTCGGTCACACCGTCGGTGTAGAGTCCGATGAGGTCACCTTTCATCACGACGGTCTCTTCCTGTTCGACCTCGAATTCGTCGGGGAGCCCCGCTCCGAGCATCATCGCGGTCGTGCCGAGTTCGACCGTTCGGCCATTCCGGGAGATGATGAAACCGGGTGGGTGCCCCGCGTTGACCCACTTCAGAGCTCCAGTCTCAAGTTCCAGTTCGCAGGTGATGCCGGTGGCGAAGATCTGATTTCGCGACATGGTGAGTGAGAAGTACCGTCCCAGTCCGTTCATCAGAACCAGGGGGTCGCTCCCCGGATATTCGCTTCTCAGACGTTCGATCTCTCCGTGGATTCGATTGACGGTCATGGCCGCCGGAAGTCCGTGCCCGGTCACATCGAGAAGCATGATCAGAACCTTCTCTTCGCTGCGTTCGAACCAGACGAAGTCTCCACCGATCTCGCTGTAGGGGGTGTAGCTGAAATCGAATGCGATCTGGGCATCCTCGTGTTTTCCGGGAAACAGTGCGTCATGTATCTTGCGCGCATTGGCCATGTCCTGGCGCAAGTCCAGATATTTTCTATTGAGCATCGAGAACTTGAATCGTCTGCCGTGTTTTCTCAGTCTCATCCAGCAGATCAGCATTCCGGGAATGAAGAAGATCACCATTGCGGTCATGACAAACGTCGTCCACAGAAGAGACATCGTGGTCACTGTCATGTTCTGTCCCATGACAATGCTGTTCAGGCAGATATCTCCCGAGATGATCAGAAAGCCCAGCACGTAGGCCGGACCGAGAGCCTTGAGACTCTCCCATGCAGTCCAGGGCAGGAACAGGCATGCGAGAAAGTGCCAGAAAAAGATCTCCCAGACACCGGTCGTCAGCAAGGTACTCATCTCGCTCTGATAAAGAAGCGCCATGGCGAGGATTTCAAAGATGCTCAAGTAGCGCATCATCTTGGTGGCTGCACTGATGAGTTGTTTGCGAGTCTGCAGACGTGGGCGGATCTTCACGAAGAACCAGAGGATCAGAGTGAATTCGAACGTGCCCGCCACACTTGCGTACACGAGGAACCTGGCTCCCGGAATGTCTGATGAGAGCTCCTCGGAGGGAAGGTCCGAGAGAAACATGGACGCCACGATGCCCATGATCCCCAACCCCCAGGTGAATGTCAGAATGCACAGAAGGCCTATGCAGAGATTGCGAAATCTCCGTCTGAACCAGCCGTCGAGTTCGATGGCGTATTCACCCTCGAACATGACTTCAGAGTCTTCCATTTCCTGTTTCTGAGTGATCATGCCTCAAGTATAGAAAAACGGCCCCGTGAAAACGGGGCCGTTGAAAAGTCGTGTTTCAGGCTCGCGAGCAGGGGTCACTGATTCGCGAGGACCTCTTCCTTGAGGCGATCCGGCATCAGTCGGTATTCGCAGGGTTCCATCGAGCTGTTCGCACGGCCCTGGGTCATGGAACGAAGCACCGTGGTGTATCCGAACATCTCGGACAGCGGCACTTCGGCCTGGATGACGCGGACGTTGTTGCGGATTTCGCTTTCCACGATGTGGCCACGTCGGGAGGAGAGGTCGCCCGAGACGTTTCCGAAGAATTCGTCGGGGGTCACGATCTCGACCTTCATGATGGGCTCGAGGAGTCCGAGTCCGGCCTGGGTGCAGGCCTGTCGGAAGGCGAGTGCGCCTGCCTGTTCGAAGGCGATCTGGCTCGAGTCGACGTCATGGTAGGAACCGAAGACCAGTTCGACCTTGACGTTGATCACGGGGTAGCCGCCGATGACGCCGCTGGAGGCTGCGTTTCTGACACCGGTCTGAACCGAAGGGATGAATTCACGGGGGATCACGCCGCCGCTGATTCCATCGACGAAGACGACGCCGTCCTTCATCTTCAGTTCCTGCTCTTCAGCTTCAGCGGCAGTGATCGGGGAGACGCTGACGACGGCATCGCCGAACTGGCCTCGGCCACCACTCTGCTTCTTGAAGAGACCGCGGACGTCGTTGGCACTGCCAAGAATCGTTTCACGGTAGGACACACGAGGTCGACCGACCTGCACGCCGACCTTCATGTCGCGGACCAGCTTGTTCTTGATGATTTCAAGGTGGAGTTCACCCATGCCGGAGATGATGGTCTCGCCGGTTTCATCGTTGTACTGGGTTCGGAAGGAAGGGTCTTCACGACGGATCGTCGTGAGTGCTTCGCCGAGCTTCTTCTTGTCATCGGCCGTGTTGGGCTCGATGGACATCGAAATCACAGGATCCGGGAAGTCCATCCGCTCGAGGATGATGGGGTTGTCAAGGTCACAGATGGTGTCACCGGTGAAGGAGTTCTTGAGGCCGATGAGTGCGACGATCTGTCCTGCGCCCACCTGGTCAAGTGCTTCACGGTCCTTGGCGTGCATTTCGAAGATTCGCGAGACGTTCTCCTTGCGACCGTTGCCGGGATTGAGAACGCGTGACCCTCTGGGAAGCACGCCTGAATAGACGCGTGCGTAGGTCAGGTCGCCGTGGGTGTCGTTGACGACCTTGAACACCAGTGCCGAGAACGGGGCGTCTTCACTGTTTTCACGAGTGAGCTTGGCATCACTGTCTCGTGGATCCGTGCCGTGGACCGCGGGTGCCTCGGAGGGGTTGGGGAGATAGTCGATGACCCCGTTGAGGACGCGCTGAACACCGATGTTCTTCAGTGCCGAGCCGCAGAAGACAGGATTGCAGAGCATCGCGATCGTACCCTTGCGAAGCGCGGCACGGATTTCATCCTCCGTGATCGTGGATTCGTCCTCGATGTACTTCTCCATCAGGTCTTCGTCGATTTCCGAAGCCTTCTCGACGAGGAGGTGCCGCCATTCCTGGGCCTCTTCCTTCATGTTGTCGGGGATGTCTCGTTCTTCGACCTTCGCGCCGAGTTCGCCGGCGTCGAAGTAGTAGGCGCGCATTTCGAGAAGGTCGATGATGCCTTCGAGCTCGTCGGCCGCACCGATGGGGATCTGGACCGCGATCGGGTTCGCACCCAGTCGTGTCTGGATCGTCTTGAACGAATAGTTGAAGTCCGCGCCGATCTTGTCCATCTTGTTGACGAAGCAGAGTCGGGGGACGTTGTATCGGTCGGCCTGTCGCCAGACGGTTTCGGACTGCGCTTCAACGCCTTCCTTGCCGTCGAAGACCGCGACCGCGCCGTCGAGCACGCGGAGTGAGCGTTCGACTTCGATGGTGAAGTCGACGTGGCCCGGGGTGTCGATCAGGTTGACCTTGTAGTCGATGTCCTTGTGTGTCCAGGGGCATGTGGTCGCCGCGGACTGGATGGTGATTCCGCGTTCCTGTTCTTCCTGAAGGAAGTCCATGGTCGCGGTGCCTTCATGCACCTCACCCATCTTGTAGCTCTTCCCCGTGTAATAGAGGATGCGTTCCGTGACGGTGGTCTTGCCCGCATCAATGTGGGCGCAGATTCCGATGTTCCTGACTCGGGTAAGGTCGGTGCTCATACCGTGATCCTGTTCGACGTTGGGGTGATAAGGTCAATTCTTGAGAAGCTGTTCGGGTCCGAAGAGTTTCGGCACGAACGACACGATGGTTCTTCAGATCAAAAGGCTTCGAATCGTTCGATTCGAAGAGTTCAGTACTTTAATCGACACGGCTGTCCAGAACGCATTGAAAGCGTCCGACTGGTGAAGAATTTGAAAATCGTAACGAGCCGATCGCCTTCATTCAAGCGCAAGGCCTGCCTATGCGCTCTGGAGGGCGTTTCTCCGCGTTTTTAGACGCATCTGACGAGCTCGTTTTCGTTCAAGCTCAGTTCACGGCAGACCGGGTCGACATCCTGCATGAATCTGCGTCCATCCTGGACGTAGCCCGCAGTGGGTTTCAGCTCCGGAACACGGACCCCGAAGAATCGATTCAGCCGCATCATGTGAAGCTCTCGGACGAGCTTGGCGGTCATCGAGGCGAGGGCGGCGGGCAGGTTGGCGCTCTCAGATTCGGCTTCGAACGAGATGGTGATCGGTCCTTCTGCGAATTCAAGGCGATATCGACTGATACGAGGCGTCTCTCCCAGAATGCGAACCGTCGCATTTGGCCAGGCCAGGGCAAGCTGTTCACGGTAACTCTGCCGACCGCCCTGACGATCGATCACGACGCGAGGATGCGTGTCAGGGTGTCGTCTTCTGACACCGTCCGCCAGTCTCAAGGCACCGGCGAGATTGAGTGCGCTCTTTCGTTCGTGCCGGTTCGCCGCCGCATTGATCTGGTGCGGGTGGATCGTTTCGCAGGCAATGTGGCCAAGCTGAATTCCGGTCTTCTGCAACACTCGATTGAGCACGGAGGCGCTGATTCTTCGGGCCTCGAGCGTGCCGTCCAGAGGAAGGGGGATCTGCTCCCCCGCATACCAGGGCTCCTCCGGAAGCCCGACACCGACACGTTCGAAGAGTCCGAGATCAGAGGCTGGGACGGCATGTTCGAGTCCACCGAGAAAGGACACCACGCCACGCTCGAGATGACGGCATGGGTGTGCCTTCGATCCCGACGCACCCTTCAGGACCTTCGAGTCGTTGATGGCGATGCGTTTCTTCTTGTCCGAGACCTTGCGACAGACCGCCTCCGAAAGAAGACTCCAGAGATCCGGAGCACCATCTGCCGGGTCGGCATCAGGCAGAATGAACGTCGCGGCGCCAATGCACAGCGGGCCCAACATGGGGCCGTAGCCAGCTTCATCGATGCCTGCGTAGACGAGCATGACCCGAGACTAACGCCCCGAGGGCACTTTGGACTCATTCCTGCGTGGACTGACAGATTCCCCACACCTCCTGCCGGTCTCCTGCGGCTAGGATTAGGACATGACCGCGACGCGTGGAAAAGTTCTGGTTGCCATGAGCGGGGGAGTCGATTCCTCCGTCGCTGCCGCCATCCTTCAGGAAGAAGGGTACGAAGTGGTCGGGGTCTTCATGCGTCTGGGCTCACCCGGCGAGACGCTCGAAGCCAGTTGCGACATCAAGATCGGAAAGCAGGGGTGTTGTTCGATCAACGATGCGGATGACGCCCGTCGGGTCGCGGCACTCCTCGACATGCCCTTCTACGTCGTCGACTTCAAGCGGGACTTCAGCAGGATCATCGACTACTTCGTCGCGGAGTACGATGCCGGTCGGACACCCAACCCATGCGTCCGGTGCAATGACTGGCTCAAATTCGGTCGACTTCATGACTATGCGAGGCAGGTCGGGGCCTCTCATGTCGCCAGCGGTCATTACGCCCGGGTCGAGAAGGACTCGAACGGACGACACTGTCTCCTTCGTGGAATCGACCACGACAAGGATCAGTCCTACGTTCTCTTCGGTGCCGAGCCGGGACGTCTCGAGGAGATGATGCTGCCCATCGGTGGCATGCCCAAGTCACTGGTTCGTGAACGCGCCGAGGCACTGGGGCTGCCGGTCTTCGACAAGCCGGACTCTCAGGAGATCTGCTTCGTCCCTGACAACGACTACGCACGACTTGTTCGCGAACGCTCCGGTGAAGGCATGTCTCAGGGGGCGATCGTCGACCAACAGGGTGAGCGAATCGGAACGCACGAGGGACATCAGCATTTCACGATCGGGCAGAGAAAGGGGATCGGTGTGGCGGCTTCGATTCCCCTCTTCGTTCTTCAAAAGGATCCACGCACGAACGAAGTCGTCGTCGGCCCCAGGGAGTCTCTGGCCTCGGTCGGGCTTCAGGCCACTGACCGCAACTGGCTGGTCGAATCCCATGATGACTGGCGCTCATGCGATGTGCGCATTCGTTACAACGCGCGCCCCGTTCCGGGCTCGGTTCGACTGGTCGGCAGCGATCAGCTCGAAGTGAGATTCGAAGCCCCTCAGATGGCGGTCGCCCCGGGACAGGCAGTCGTCTGTTACGAAGGTGATCTGGTGCTGGGTGGTGCGTGGATCGACACCCCGGTGTCCGGTCCCGGCATCTGATCCGACGATCAGCCGACCGCTTCACTCTGCCCGAACCACCCCGGCACCAAGAAGAACAGGGTGGCGATGTAGCCCAGGTAAAGCAGCAGAAGAACCAGTCCCTCCAGGCGGACGACTCTCATCCCGCTGAGTAGAATCGGAACACAGACGAGCGAGACGACCAGAAGCACCGGCACGTCGAGTCTGTAGACCTGAGGTTCGACCGTGATCGGTCCGAACAGAAGCACGATTCCGAGAATGCCCAGCACGTTCATGATGCAGGACCCCAGAATGTTTCCTATGCCGAGTTCCTGGTGACCTCGGATGGCGGCATAGACGCTCGTCACCAGTTCCGGCAGCGAGGTGGTGAAGGCGACCAATGTCAGCCCGATCACGGCTTCGGAGATACCGATGCCTCGGCCGATCACCACGGCGCCTTCAACGAAGAGCTGGGAGCCGACGACCAGCATGATGCAGCCTCCCACCACGGCGAGAATGGCCAGCCAGATCGCCATGGAAGGGGCGGGTTCGTTCGGAGTCTCCACGGGTGCGTGGCTGGTGCGGGATTTCAGCCGCCAGAAATACAGGGCGAGGATGATCAGCAGCAGCACGCCATGTCCGGCCGAAAGTCGGTCGGCGAAGGGGAGTGCCAGAAGAGGGACCAGGCCCACCAGAATCACCAGCAGCAGGTCACTTCCCAGTGTCCTTGACTTGACCGGGATGGGTTTGAACAACGCCACGGCACCAAGCACGAGGCCGAGATTGGCGATGTTGGAGCCGATGACGTTTCCAAGTGCGATCGCACTCTTTCCACTGAGGTTGGCGTAGAGCGATGCCGCCAACTCCGGAACGCTCGTCCCGAACGCCACGACGGTCGCACCGATGAAGAAGGGAGAGAGCTTCATTCTGGTGGCCATGGCGACGGATGCCGTGACCAGGAAATGCGCTCCTGCGATGAGGATCGAACCTCCGAGAATCATCGTGATCAAGGAGACCAGTGCCGGATATGTCGAGAGATCGAGATTCATGTGCTTGGTAGGAGTATACGGGCGGGATCTGACGGTGGTTGGTCGTTACCATGGCCAGTTGAACAGTCCCGGACATCCGATCACTGAATGACACCGAAAGACCACCATGAGCAACCAATCCACCGGACGTATCGAAGAACTTCTTGGGAATGAAGCACAGGATCTCCTCGGGCATTCCGCCAAGGTCGATCAGTCGATGATTCATCTGCCCGGGCCCGACTGGGTCGATCGCATCTTCAGCATCACCGACCGGAATCCCCAGGTCATGAAGTCGCTTCAGCAGATGCTCGGTCACGGGCGTCTGGGTGGGACCGGATACATGTCGATCCTTCCCGTGGATCAGGGCATCGAGCACTCCGCTGGTGCCTCCTTCGCAAAGAACCCGATGTACTTCGATGGCGAGAACATCGTGAAGCTGGCGATCGAAGGCGGCTGCAACGCCGTGGCCACCACCTTCGGCGTGCTTGGCTCGGTTTCCCGCAAGTACGCACACAAGATCCCCTTCCTCGTGAAGCTCAACCACAATGAACTCATGACGTATCCCAACGGCTACGACGAGATCATGTACGGGTCCGTCGAGGAGGCATGGAATCTCGGAGCGACCGCCGTCGGAGCCACCATCTACTTCGGTTCGGACGGATCGCATCGTCAGATCATCGAGGTCGCGGAGGCTTTCCAGCACGCACATGAGCTTGGCATGGCCACCGTTCTCTGGTGCTACCTGCGCAATTCGGCGTTCAAGGTCGACGGCAAGGACTACCACGTCTCCGCCGACCTGACCGGTCAGGCCAACCACATTGGTGTCACCATCGAAGCCGACATCATCAAGCAGAAGCAGGCCGAGCTCAATGGCGGGTATCTCGCACTGAATTCCGATGGTGCGTCGTTCGGCAAGTACGACGAACGCATGTACTCCGAGCTTTGCACGGACCATCCGATCGACCTCACCCGCTATCAGATTCTCAACTGTTACTGCGGCCGTGGAGGAATGATCAACTCCGGTGGTGGGTCCGGTCAGAACGACCTCGCCCAGGCCGTCCGAACGTCCGTCATCAACAAGCGTGCCGGTGGCATCGGAATGATCTCCGGCCGCAAGGCATTCCAGCGACCCATGGGTGAAGGCGTCGAACTTCTGAACGCCATCCAGGACGTCTACCTCAACGACGACATCACGATCGCCTGACGAAAAAAAACAATCGCCTGGTACTCGGAGGTGAGCCAGGCGATTGCGTGGGGGTGGATCGAAGATTCGTTGGCGGCTGTACTCGCCTCCAAATCAGATGACGTCCTTGACGCCTTCGATTGATTCGATCTCAAGTCGGAACGGACCTTCCTTCTTGTCGTACATGTAGAATTCCAGTGCGGTGACTTCCTCCGGGGTGATGTCACCTGACATCTTCTGTCCGAAGAAGTGTCGTTCCATGCCGTCGATTGGGATGATGACCGTCTGCCATTCGCCATCCTTGGTGTCGAAGCGCGTCCAGAACGAGTCTCCGCCCCTGCGGCCCGAGGATGAGGAGTTCTTCGTCCCGATGATCCAGGTGCGGCCGTCTCCCTTGACTCTGAGTCTGATCGAATCCGAGTCCTTGAAGATGCCCTTTTCAACCGGGGCTCTCATCGATGAGAAGCCGCCGTTGTTTCTGAGTGATGTCTCGCCGCTGAAGACCATCGTTCCATTGTTGGCTTCGATGTTGCCCGTGGAGAGGCCGCCCATCACGCCGTCGAGGACGACCTGCCAGCTGCCTGCCTGGCGACTGTTGGCGAAGTCGTAGACCCTGACGCCCTGGCTGTCATTCTGCTTGGGTGCGATCTGTTCGTTGCTGTTGGCCTTCATCTGATCGTCCATCAACAGGGCATCGATGATTCGACGAAGTGTCCAGGCTCTTTCGCGCTGGTCGGTCATCTCGTTGGCGTTGGTCACGGCGATCTTGAGGTTGGCCGTGCGAGCTTCCGAGAGGTTCCAACCGTTGGTGAGGACGACTGCCTCGAGTGCCATGGCGTAGACCGCACAACAGGCTTCCGGGGAGCCATCGTTGTAGAGGGGGACGCCTCGATCGATGGCCGCGTACAGAAGTTGCTCAAGTGGCTTGGCCTGTGGTGGGGGCATCAGAACGCGGTCGATGAGGTGGACCACGCCATTCGAGGCGCTCACGTCCGCGGTTTCGACCACTGACTTGTCCACCAGGAGTCTGCCATTGAACGGGCTGAGTTCAAGCGTCGTTCCTGCAAGGGTCACGACGGACTCCATGCCAACCAGATCTCTTGCTTCGAAACGGCCTGGGACGACGTGGTGGGTGAGGATTCGCTTGAGCGTGCCACGGCCTGGCTCTTCGAGAAGCGCATTGACGGTCTTTGCGTCGAGTCTGGCAAAGGCTTCATCGGTGGGGGCGAATACGGTGAAAGGACCATCGCCTGACAGGGCACCAGCGAGATCAGCTGCCTTGACCACTGAAACCAGTGTGTCCAAACGGCCTGATGAGCTTGCAAGCTCGGGAATCGTGTCTCCGGCTTGGGCGAAGCCAATTGTCGTGGCGAGCAGGCCGATTGGAAGGAGTGTCTTGATCATGGTTGTGGCTTTCAGGAAAAGGTATTTGGACGGCATAACGTTCATATCGTCCATTTATACCTATCCATTCCTAGAAAGGGTCTTCTAAAACGGTCAAATCATTCAAAAAAGACAAAACACCGATTTCTCGGTGTTCTGAGGGGGTCTGAGTTGTTTTTTTTTAGCCTGCTTGGGCTGCTCGCTGCTCACGGGCTTTTCGCCTGGGCTTCGCCTTGCGAGAATCCTCTTCCGCAACTCGGCGTTGTTCCTCTTCGGCGAAATCCTCACCGAAACGGACCAGTCTCAGGCTGTTTGCAATCACGAAGATGTACGCCACCGCTTGATAGAACGGGGTCACGTAGATGTCGATCTGTCCGGTCGCGGCGAGGGCCAGGCCGATCAAGGCGAGGACCAGACTGGCTGCGATGTTCTGGCCGACGATTCCCTTTCCTCGTCGCGCGAGGTCGAGCAGGAAGGGGATGTGTCTCAGGTCATCGTTCATCAACGCCACACCTGCTGAGTTGGTGGCGATGTCAGAACCGGTGAGGCCCATGGCGACACCGACATCCGCCGAGGCGAGAATGGGGCCGTCATTGATGCCGTCACCGACGACGAGCGTGCGATGACCCTTCGAAATCAGATACTTCAGTTCCTCGTGCTTCTCTTCGGGAAGACATTCGGCTTCGATCGAATCGACCCCGACGGTCTGACCCACTCGCTTGGCCACCGAGAGCCGATCGCCGGTGAAGATGCAGATGCGTCTCACACCTGATTCACGAAGATTGGCGACCACTTCGACGGCATTCGAGCGAAGTGCGTCCTCGAGTCCGACGGCACCAAGGTACGTCGAGCCGATCATCACATGGACTCCCGACATGCCTTCGATTTTGTTCTCGACCTCACGAAGACTCGATTCGATTGCAGGATCAAGTTCGATCAGCCAGTCGGCACGTCCGGCATGAATCACGCCGGCATCGGTCTCGGCTCTGACGCCTCTGCCGTGGATCTCGCTGTAGGCGTTCAATTTCTTTGGTTCGATTCGTGCCTTGAGGGCTGTCTCCAGAATGCTCTTCGCCAGCGGGTGATTCGATGATTGCTCGGCATCGGCCGCCGCCTGAAGCAGGGCGGCGCCATCGACACCGTCGGCAGGTGCCAGCCGGCTGACGGCGAACTTTCCTGTCGTCAGCGTTCCGGTCTTGTCCAGAACGACCGTGTCCACTCTGGCAGCGGATTCGAGGGTGCTGGTCTGTTTGATCATGATGCCAAGCCGCGCTGCGGACGCGAATGCCGCCACCATGGCCGTCGGATAGGCGATCAGCAATGCACCGGGGCATGTCACCACGAGGACCGTGATCGCTCGCACTGCGGCTTCACTCTGAACCAGCGGGTCGCTGCTCTTCGCAGTGAAGAACCACACGAGCATGGCGACCATGAGAACGACCGGCACGTAGTACGCCGCCAGCTTCTCGATCAATTCCTGTCGTCGTCCCTTTGAGGATTCGGCTTCACGGATGAGCTGCTCGACCTTGCCGATCGTGGTTTCACCCGCAGTCGCCGTCACTTCGACGTCGATCTGGCCGGTGAGGTTGGTCGTCCCGGCGTAGACCTCTGTTCCCTTCAATGCTTCGACTGGAATCGCTTCACCGGTCAGAGAGGCCTGGTTGATGTCCGTTCGACCGTCGGTGACGAGGCCATCGACCGGAAGATTCTCTCCCGGACGGACCCTGACGATCGTTCCGGCCTTGACCTGTGACAGTGAAACTTCCTTTTCATTGCCCTGGGCATCGACAATTCTCGCCTGGTCGGGGGTCAGCTCGACGAGCTCGCGAATCGCCCTTTGGGCGCCCCATGCGGTGCGGGAGAGGACAAGTTCGGCCAGCCACAGAAAGAACGCCAGGAATCCAGCGGCGAGGTATTCTCCCACGGCAATGGCTGCCAGAACGGCAAGGCTTGCCAGAGCATCACTTGCTGGTTTTCCGGCAAGCAGTTCCTTGGCGGCGCCACGTGCCAGAGGAATCACCAGAATGATGGCTCCAGCGGTGGCCGCGATGTCCGCGATCTGCTGTTCGAATCCAAAGGCAAATCGTCCCAGCCAGGCGACAAGCAGCAGGACACCCCCGAGAAGTGCGAAGAACAGCTGGCGTTCCAGCCTCTGCGCACCCTGTTCATCCCAGGATCGTTCCTTGGTTTCGGTCTCTGTGCTTGCTTCGAGGTGAGGCGAAAGCATGTTGGTGTCGCTCATGCGCCGGGGCTCCAATGATGGCTGCTGTTGTGACCGTCGGCACGGTCGAGGGATTCCTTGAGATGATACCCGTCAGATCTCTTTCTGGCGGCGCGGATCGACCTCAAACGGTACGCTTCCAAGAGGAAATGGTTCGTTTGTCCCCCAAGGACAATCCTTGATCCCTTTGGAGCGCACTGACATGGAGATGGAAATGAATTCCAAATCACGAGTTGTCGTCGTTGGTGATGGTCAAATGGGTCTGGTGATGGCTGATGGCCTGGCGCATGGGGGGCATGACACGGTGGTCTGGGGCCCGTTCGAAGAGCATCTGAACGAGCTGGCAACGTCTCGCGGCTCCCAGCGGCTCCCTGGATTCGTGCTTGACGAGGCGATCCAGGTCATGACTGATCCAGCGGAGGCGCTTTCAGGCGCTGATCTCGTGGTCTGTGCCATTCCCTGTCAGTTCATTCGACCCGTCTTCAAGAGCCTCGCTCCATTCATCAAGGGGTCACCCACGCTGGTCAGTGTCGCCAAGGGACTCGAGATCGGAACGTTGCTGCGTCCCACTGAAATTCTGTCTGAACAGCTGGCCCCCAACGCCTCGTCCACGGTCTGCCTGTCGGGGCCCACGATCGCAACGGAACTGATGCAACACAAGGTCGCCACCATGGTCGCCTCGAGTGACTCGCTTGATTCCGCCCGATTGGTTCAGTCCGTCTTCAGCACATCCTGGCTTCGGATCTACACGAACACCGATCTCGTCGGCGTCGAATTCGCCGGCGCGGTCAAGAACGTCGTCGCGATCGCCGCAGGGATCATCGACGGACTTGAAGAGGGATTCAACGCCAAGAGTGCCTTGCTTGCCCGAGGCCTCGCCGAAATCGTTCGTCTGGGACAGGCTCTTGGTGCCCAGGCGGAGACGTTCTTCGGCATCGCGGGAGTCGGAGATCTCGCCACGACCTGTTTCAGCCCTGAAGGTCGCAATCGCAGTTGTGGCGAGGCCATCGGTCGTGGCATGCCTCTCGGGCAGTATCTGGAGGAGAGTCAGTGCGTCGTCGAAGGCGTGGCTTCGACGGAATCGATCATGTCGCTCGCACGAAAACTCGGGGTCGATGTTCCAATTCTGTCCGCGGTCGAGGCCGTGATCAATGAGGAACGCTCGCCTCGAGAAGCGATCGCATCGCTTCTGTCCCGTGAACTTGGTGATGAAAAGGTCGGCTGACCCGCGCTGTCAACGAAGGATCATTCGTCTTCGTCGAACTTGTCGTTCACAAGCGACTTCAGGGCATCGAGAGCTTCGGTGGCATCATCGCCCTCGGCGGTC
>CASICI010000013.1 GCA_949373145.1 uncultured Phycisphaerales bacterium | reverse complement strand
TCAGCGAATGACGTGGACGCAGTGATGGCAGCGAGAGCGATTGCGCAGTTTGATGTAGTCGACATGGGAGTCTCTCTTCGGGTTGTTCGCTCGAGGGAGAGCGTGAAATGACCCATGAGGGATGGGCCTGCACATAATTTAGGTGTTCAGTCGATATTTGCAAGTCTTTTTTTCGGACTTTGATCGACTCATGACTCTCAGGCCGGCCGGAAGGACGACCGTGCTGGCAATCAGCGTGCTTGCGGAACCGAGCAGCATGACCCATCCCAGACTTTGCAGACCTTGGTGATGTGCCAGCACAAGTGTTCCGAAACCAAGTCCCGTGGTGCATGCGGTCAGGGTGATGGCCTTGAGCGTCTCCCCGAAAGTCCTCTTCCTCACCGCGGCTGAATCAGTTCCCAGCGATGCAGGACATGGATGGCGCTGTCGGCACCGAGGCCGATGAGAATCGGAAGCGCGAAGAAATTGGCGAGGTTGATCGAAAGCCTCCAGCATCGCCATGGCGCCGAGTGTCCAGGCCATGGCCAGGCTCAGGGTGAGCAGGCAGGCCAGAGTCTTCGGACCGGAACGAAAATCAAGCCAGAGTGCGATGCCGACCACGAAGATCGCCCCCCATGACATCACCAGAAAGGCCTGGTGCATTTCTCGAATGGATTCATGCTGTGTGATCGGGACTCCGGTGGCATCCGGTGAGACCGCACGAAGAGCGGTGACGAATTCGGTCATGGCGGCAGGAGCCCAGATGTTCTCCGCGGGTTGGATCAGGACCGCGTAGCTTCCATCCTCGGCACTGAATCGGCCGCGAACCGCTTCGGGAAGCACGGATCGAATCGACTGATCAGCGCCCTCGATCAACCATTCGAGGTGTCGTCTGGTGTCCTGTCGTGCACGTTCGAGGTCTGCCATCATGACGGTGTCACTGGTTTCGACCAGGCGCTCGACCCGCAGTCGCAGTGTCTCGAGCATGACTCGACTCGCGGAGTCGATCGAGTTCCCGCCCAGAGAGAGCATTGATTTCAAAGCGTCATCCGATAGGCGAAGTGTCTCCCGCACGAACCCCGGATCATCTCGAGGGTGAAGGTTCGAACGCCTGTCTGAAGTGGCCTTCAGGACCGACAGTGTCTCGAGAGCATCGTTTCGTTTCCAGTCGGGGACCGCAATGAAATCCAGCGCGCTGTGTATCGGACCGATCTCCTGATGACCGCGTGCGCGTTCGATGACATCCGGAATGTCCTCCAGAGACTCGACGATGATCGCTCCGAACCAACTCCCCGAGGAATCATCTTCAAACAGAGCGTTCTCCCAGACAACGGAGTCGAGGGCAGGAGACTGCAATGCCAGCAGATTGCTTTCAAAACGAAGTGATTGAAATGCCACAAGGCCGACCGGTACCAGACTTGTCAGAGCAACCGCCATCACTGCTCGGTCTCGAGTCCTCGAGCAGGCACGGCGCGAGTGGGTCTTCATCCGGTCGGGTCGGGAATCGTTCCCTCGATCGTCATGGTCCGTCAGTTTCAACAGTGCGGGAAGAACGACACCCATGGAGAGGGCACAGAAAAGCAGCCCCAGACCGGCGATGATGCCCAACTCCCGAAGCCCTTGAAATGAAGTCAAAAGGGCCAGGAAGAAGACACCGGCGCTGGTCACCGCGCCGGTGATGTTGCCGGTGACCGCGGTCTTCATGATGTGGCCGAGAGACTCCGATGGCGTGTGCGAGTCGCGGGATTCACGCCATCGTGCGAGCACATGGACGCCGTAATCGATCCCGGCGCCCACCAGAACGAGCATGAAGACCATCGAAAGAAGATTCAGACGTCCGACGATCAGGGTCGCGGCTCCGTAGGTCCAACCGAATGCGATCAAGAAGGCCAGGACCGCCAGCAGGGGGCGCTTCCATTCACGGAAGTAGAACATGAACATGATGGCGATGGCCACCAACGCCAGAATGGTTCCTCGTGTCATGTCCCGGGTGCTTGTCGCAAGCTCATCCGCCTGCAGGACCGGTTTTCCCGTCAGTCCGATTCGGAGTCCGGGCGATTCCTTCGAAGTCGCCTCGATGACCGCTCTGATGCTCTTCAAGGGACCATCGATCACGGCGAAGGAGTTGAAATTCTTCTTGGGCATGATCTCTATGAAATGCATTCGTCCTGTCGCCGACGTCAGATAGCGGGTCTGAAGTCGTGTCGCCAATCCATCACGATCGTGCGTGTCGGTGAGTGCATTGAGAATGAGACAGGCATCGGCGAAGGAACGAGTTCGTTCCTCCTGATCAGGCCCGGCTGACGTCATCACTTCACCCAGCCACTGAGAGGCCGTTGCCAGCAGGCTTTCGACAGCATCATCGCCGAGGAGGGCTTGGAGCGCGGGGGGCGTCAGGATCAAATCATCCAGTCGGCTCTGCGGCATGGCATGGGCGGCAAGTCTCCACTGTTCTTCCGGTGTGATGCTGGAACGCACTGATCTGAGCTCGGGGATCGCCTTCAGACTCTCGGTGAGACGGTCCACCAACATCTGAGCGCGCTCGGTGTCGAGGGATTCTCCAGCATCGACCACCACGTAGATGGCCTCGAGATCTCCGTATCGATTCAGATACGTGCGGTAGGTCCGCATGAACGGCCGGTCTTCACCAATCAAGGAGTTGGTATCCGCGTCCAGTTGGAGCATGGACACGCTGAGAATGCCGCCCAAGACCGACAGCATGAGTGCCAGGGCAAGAATGAGGCGTGGCCTGGAATCGATGGCACTGGCGAGAATCGCCAGTGAACGATCTCGAAGGCGCTTTTGTGCCCGTGGGGTGGTGGCTGGCATCGTTCAGAAGATAGCACTTCCAGCCATCACGAAGGGGGTGATGTCTTCATGCGAACCAGCTCTCAAAGATCAGGAATCGCTTTTTTTAGTTTCAAATTCGTCTTCTCGGGATATCCTTGAAGGCACACGCTCCAGAGAGAGAGGCACACTTTCTCTTCCAGACTCCCGGTACTTCACGTGCCACCCCTTTTTTTCGCCGACGTGTTGGACTTCACTCATGATGATGCCTCGAAACGTGATGCTTCTGATTCTGTCTCCACTGCTGATCTGCAGTGCCGTGTGTGCTCAGGATTCGGTCGCTCGCCAGTGGTGTGATCTCACGATCGAGTCGATTCGAAACGACTTTGCTCGCCCCCCGGTGCATGCTCGAACCCTGCATCATGTGTCCGCGGCCATGCACGACGCCTGGGCCTCCTATGAGGAGCTTGCGGTCGGCTTCATCGTTGATGGTGACTACATCGTTTCCGATACGGAGGCGGCCAAGGAAGAGGCCATCTCCTATGCCGTCTACCGACTTCTCCGCGCGCGTTTCGCCACTGCTCCGGGAGCAGCCGAGTTGTTCCCGCTCTACGACGCACTGATGAACGAACTCGGCTACGACACGAACAACACCGGCACCATCGGAGAATCCCCGGCGGCTCTCGGGAATCGTATTGCCGCGAGCTATCTCTTCTACGGGTTCAATGACGGATCGAACGAGATCTTCGACTTCGAAAACGTCTTCTACGAACCCGTCAACGAATCGTTGGTCGTCGCCCTTCCCGGGAACACCACGCTCACCGATCCAGCTCGTTGGCAGCCATTGACCCTTGATTTCTTCATCGACCAGTCAGGCAACGTCGTCCCTGGTGCGACCCCGTCCTTTCTCGCCGCCGAGTGGGGATTGGTCAAGGGTTTTTCCATCGTGGAGGACGACATCACCGTCTTCGAACGGGATGGATCCTTCTGGCCGGTCGCTCATGATCCGGGACCACCGGCGCAGTTCGGAACCGCCACCGATGCGGAATACAAGCGCGGCTTCGAGCACGTCGCGATCTGGTCCTCGCATCTGGACCCATCCGACGGAGTCATGATCGACATCTCTCCGAACTCAGTCGGAAACGCGACGCTTCCTGCATCCCCGGCCGAGTGGGAAAACTTCTACAACGTTCTGGATGGTGGTGACTCGGGTCTTGGATACACACTGAATCCCGTCACCGGGCAGCCCTATCCACCGCAGATCGTCCCTCGCGGAGATTACACGAGAGTCCTCGCCGAGTTCTGGGCCGATGGTCCTGACTCCGAACTTCCGCCCGGGCACTGGTTCGAAATTCTGCACTCCGTGAACGATGCCCTTTCCGACGAAGACCTCCGCATCGGAGGCGTGGGCGATCCGGTCGACCGCCTCGAGTGGGACATCAAGGCGTACTTCGCCCTTGGTGGATGCATGCATGACGCCGCGGTCGCAGCCTGGGGGATCAAGGGCTACTACGACTATCCTCGACCGGTCTCGATCATCCGCTGGCTCGCTGAAAACGGTCAATGCACCGATCCACTGCTTCCGAACTACAACGAGTCCGGAATCGATCTCGAACCGGGGCAGATCGAACTGATCACTTCAGCTTCCTCGGCACCTGGCGAACGTCATGCGCACCTTGCGGCGTACATCGATGAGATCGCGGTCTACGCCTGGAGAGGCCCCGACGCCATCACTGATCCAGCCACCGACACGGCCGGTGTGGGTTGGATTCTTGGTCGTGCCTGGATGCCGTACCAACGACCCACCTTCGTGACTCCGAACTTCGCCGGATACGTCTCAGGCCATTCCTGTTTCTCTCGTGCCGCGGCCTCGCTCCTGCACAACCTGACAGGCTCTCCCTACTTCCCGGGTGGTCTGGGGGAGTTCATTCTGCCGGCAAACGACTATCTGGTGTTCGAGGATGGCCCGACCGTGGACATCACCTTGCAGTGGGTGAGTTACTACGACGCCTCGGATCAATGCTCGCTTTCGAGAATCTGGGGTGGTATCCATCCAAGAGTCGACGACATCCCCGGGCGTGAGGTTGGAGCGATCGTCGGCCCAAGGGCCTGGGCGAAGGCGACGTCCTACTGGCTCGAACCTGATTCCTGTCCCGAGGATTTCAATGACGACGGCGTGGTCAATGGCGCCGATCTTCTGCTCATTCTTTCCAACTGGGGGGCGTGCTCGGGATGCGACGCGGATCTCAACGGAGATGGTGTCGTCAGTGGGCTTGATCTCGCGCTTCTGACCAGCCGCTGGGGCGTCTGCCGTGGAGACAACGGATCTTGACCTTGAACGACGGGACTTGTTCAGACCTTCAACGACTGATCGAGCTGATGTGAGATCGTGCCGCCGACGATCGTCATGGTCGCTCTGCCGGTGACTTCCAAGCCGGCGAACGGCGTGTTCCGCCCTTTGGAAGCGAACTCATCCGGATCGATGGTCCATGACATGTCAGGATCGATCACCGTGATGTCCGCGGGCAGGCCGATCTCCAGACGACCGATCCCTTGCCTTTCGAGACCGACCAGACGAGCTGGTTCGATGGTGAGCAGGGCGACAAGCCTTGGCCAGTCGATATGGCCGCTGTCGATCAACGCCTTGGCGTAGAGGCCCAACGCGCAGTCAAGTCCGACGATTCCAAACGGAGCGTTCTCGAAGTCCGAATCTTTTTCTTCGTCTGTGTGCGGGGCATGGTCCGTCGCAAGCACTGAGAGTGTTCCATCCGCGACCGCACTGCGCAGAGCCTCGACGTCTGCAGTGGTCCTCAGGGGAGGATTCATCTTGGCTGAGGTGTCGTACCCGTCACAGGCTTCGTCAGTGAGAAGAAGGTGGTGTGGAGAGGCCTCGCCGCTCGCAGCCAGACCACGGGCCTGCGCCTGTCTCAGGATCTCGACGGTGCCAGCGGACGACACGTGTTGCACGTGGTAGCGACCACCCGTTTCCGCGAGCATTCTGACGTCGCGCGCCACGATGAGTTCTTCCGCGAGTTTGGGCCAGCCGATCAGGCCCAGTTTGGAGGCGGTCGCTCCGCTGTTCATGGACGACCCGCGGGTGAGTGCGGGATCCTGGGCATGTTGCATGAAGACTCGATCGACCTGAGCGCAGGTCCTGAGGACGTTCAGCATCATCTGTGAATCGGCGACGACGTCTCCGTCATCGGAGATCCCCACGGCACCGGCTTCGACCAGAGAGGAAATCGGTGCGATCTCCTTCCCAAGCCGGCCCAGCGTCGCTGCTGCGACCATGAAGACCCTGCAGTGGGCCGTTTCCCGAGCGCGCAATCTGATGAACTCCATGGTCTGACATGAATCGATCGTCGGATTGGTGTTGGGCATGCAGCAGACGGTCGTGAAGCCGCCGGCGACTGCGGAGGCCGTTCCCGTCGCGATCGTTTCCTTGTGCTCACCACCCGGTTCACGAAGGTGGACATGCGGATCGACGAGGCCCGGAGTGACCAGGCAGTCGTTGGCATCCACCTCGATACACCCTTCGATGTGATCAAGTCCGGAACCAAGTCCCGTGATGACACCGTTCTCGATGAGAAGATCGCAGACTTCGTCCCTGCCACTTGCAGGATCGAGCACACGGCCACCACGAATGAGGATGGTGTCATTCGCTGCGTGACTCACTCCGAATCATCCTCTTCGATGAGGTCGAGCATCATGTCGTCGTCCGCTGAGGAGTCGACCTCCATCGGTGCGGGGGTGGTCAGATCCGGAAGTGGCATGGCGCGGTCATTCGATGATCTGTCGCGGGGAAGCGCGGATTCCAAACCATAGAAGCCCTGAATCAGGACTGCTTTCGCGGAGAATTCAATGGAGCGGTTTGTTCTGGTCTCGCCATCTTGATTGGTGATTGAGCCGGATGATGTCATTGGGCGGCCCCAGGTCATCGTCCTGCGTCCCCGGGCGTTTCTCGGGATCTTGAAGCCCTGCTCGAAGAAGACGAGGACGGGGGCGCTGGTACCGTCGGAGATCGTCATCCAACTTCCCGATTCCTGATCGACTGATTCGATCCACGCTTCGACGTAGACGTCTTCGTTCCACTGCGAGGCTTCGGGCAGCATGTCGAGCGGAAGTGCTTCCGCCTTCCGGGGAACCTGGACGTCGGTGCCGAACAGGACCCACCCGGATCGCTCAGCCTCCCACCAGAGATTCTGTGCGCAGCCCACGGACACTGTGGTGATCAGAAGCAAGAGAAAAGTGACAGGGGTTTTCATGGCGACATCTCCGGCAAGGGTGCTCGTTGGTTGGAGTTCATTGTAGGGATCTTAACGACGACCGCCCGCATCGATGATGATACGGGCGGTCGTGAATGTCTTTGATTGCGAGTCAGAGACTCGTGATCTGGCTGACTTAGCCGGAGAAGGGGCAGCCGCCCGAAGCGCCGACGGCGCCGGGAGCAGTGCTCATCTTGTCGGAGCAGCTGCTTGCGCAACCGCTGTCCGAGCTGACGGCACCGGGAGCGGTGGTCATCTTGTCGGAGCAGCTGCTTGCGCAACCGCTGTCGGAGCTGACGGCACCGGGAGCGGTGGTCATCTTGTCGCAGCTGCTTGCGCAACCGCTGTCATCAGTGCTGACGGCACCGGGAGCGGTGGTCGAGCAGCAGGTACCTGTGTCAGAGCAGCAGCTTGCGCTTTCTGAGACGGCACCAGGGGTGGTGGTCTTGTTGTTGTTGCATCCTGCGAATGCGGAAAGAACTGCGACTGCAGCCAATGTTGTGAGTGTGCGGATCATGTTGGGGCTCCAAGTAAAAGTTTGGTGTCATAGGTCCCAGTCCCCCGGAGTGGTCTGGAACATCATCATTCGGTTGAATCATACTAGCTTGTGAAATCAATCTGAAACAGTCTCTTTTTGAACAGGATTGAAGCTAGGCTCAAATGGAGGAGAATTCCTCATTCCCCCAAATGCTCCAAATGGTGATTTATGGCGTCTGAATGGTCAAAAGAAGAACATCCTGAGGACTGGGACGTCAGGCGTCCCAGATTACTGGCCGCTGCGCATGCTCTGAAAAAGACACCCGGGGTCTATTTGATGAAGGATCGGGAGGGCCGAATCCTCTACATAGGCAAAGCGACGGCCCTTCGGCAGCGTGTCAGCAGCTATTTCCAGCTCAGTGGACCGACGGACATCAAGACTCGGCAGCTCCTTGCTCAGGTCGATTCCTTTGATTCGATCGATTGCGAAGGGGAATGGGAAGCCCTCCTGATGGAAAGCCGGTTGATCAAGGATGTTCGACCCAGATTCAACATCCGGCTGCTCGACGACAAATCATTTCCGTACCTGGCGGTCACCACTCGCGAAGACTTTCCCGGGGTCTACATCACTCGGAATCCTTCCGATGAACGGTTCAAGGGGGCTCGGATCTTCGGTCCTTTCACCTCCATTGGTGACCTTCGGAGTGCCGTGCAGGTTCTCCAGAAAGTCTTCAAGTTCCGGACCTGCGATCTCGAGATCGAAGAGGACGATCCCAAGAACCGTTATTTCAGACCCTGTCTTCTCCATTCGATCGGTCAATGCACGGCGCCCTGTGCGAATCGAGTCGACCGCGAAACCTATCGAACCGACATCGACCGGTTTCTCAGGTTCCTCACCTCGAAACGCACCACGGTGATTCGAGAACTGGAAGGTGAGATGAAACAGGCCAGTCTCGAGCGGCGATACGAAAAGGCCGGAGTGATCCGGGATCAGATTCAATCCATTCAACGATTGGACGATCGAGAGAAGGGCAGCGGGCCCCTGAAGGACTGGCAGACCGAGGTCACGATGTTCTCGGGCGACCCCAGTGGTGGATTGCGTTCACTTCAGAAGACGATCGGATTGGAGACACCGATCCGCTGCATCGAGGGCATCGACATCGCCCACCTTGCGGGGTCGGAAACGGTCGGTTCCAAGGTCTGCTTCATCGATGGAAAGCCCTTCAAGGATGGATACCGCCGCTACCAGATCAAGACGGCTGGCAATGATGACTATCAATCGATTCGAGAAGTGGTGGCACGCCGCTATCGGGATGCGGGAGCGGGCAAGGAGTTGTATCCGGATGTGGTCTTGATCGATGGTGGTCTCGGCCAGCTTCATGCCGCGATCGACGCTTTTGAGACACTCGACGTCAGGCCGCCCATGGTGATCTCACTTGCCAAGAAGGAGGAACTGATCTTCGTGCAGAAGCGCGAGGCTCCCATCAAACTGGGGCGTGGAAACCTGGGTCTGAAACTGTGTCAGTCGATTCGCGATGAGGCTCATCGTTTCGCACAGCACTACCACCACATCCTCAGACGCAAGAAGATGCTCGATGAGTAGGTGAGCGGGTGGGTGGCCAATCGGTCAGGGCAATCTGGAGCGAGCTTCCTCAGCGTCGATGCCACGCACGTGAATCGTCTTCAAAGGAGTCGTCCTGCCTCTGATGAGCTCGACATCCCTCGCTGCGACACCAAGATGTTCAGAGAACATGCGGACCACCGCGTGATTGGCTCGCTCGCCTTCGGGGGGGGGTGTGACACGAATCTTGAAACGACTTCCCAGCATGCCTACAAGCTCGTCCCGGCGGGCTCCGGGCACGACCTTCAGGTCGAATTCGACACCACCGGGAGTCTTTCGAATTCCAGGAACATCATTCACGCCGGTTGGGGCATGATTCCGCCGAGATCCTCATCCGGTCGGTCGTCGGAAAGGGGCTGTTCCGGTGGGGGTGACTTGTCCGTCTTCTTGGCCTCTTCATTGAGCAGGTCGGCCACCGTCGCCTTTTCAAGCGCTTCGCCGCGCATGATTCGGTCGATGTCGTCCTTCTGCAGGGTTTCATATCGAAGCAGGGCTTCCGACACCGCCACGACCTTCTCCCAGTTGGCTTCGAGGATGCGTTCCGCTTCCGCGTAGGCTTCGTCACCGAGGCGCTTCACTTCCTCGTCGATGATCCTTGCGGTTTCATCCGAGTAGTCCTTGTCCGCCATGAGCGACTCACGGTTTTCATCACCCGAGTAGTTCACGAATCCCAGTCGGGAGGACATGCCCCAGTCGAGAATCATGCGCCGTGCGTAGTTCGTGAGCATGCGGATGTCCATCGCCGCACCACTGGAGACGTCGTCGGTCTTCTTCTTTTCCGCGATGCGACCAGCGCACAGGACTCGCATGGTGGCTTCGATGTACTTTCGCCCGTATCCGTAACGATCTTTTTCCGGAAGACTGAAGGTGGCGCCCATCGCCTGGCCGCGAGGGATGATGGTCACCTTGTGCAGTGGGTCGGCATGGTCGAGCAATGCCTGGACCACGGTGTGACCCGCTTCGTGATACGCGGTGGCGACACGTTCCTCTTCCTCGATCTTGCGACTCTTCTGCGCGCGACCGAACCGGATCTTGTCTCTGGCTTCTTCGAGATCGTGAAGATCGATCGCATCCTTGTCCGCCATGGTGGCGATGATCGCAGCTTCATTGATGATCGCTGAAAGATCCGCACCCGAGAACATGGGTGTGCCACGGGCGACACGTTCCATGTCGACGTCCGGTGCGAGCTTCACCTTGCGGGCGTGAACCTCGAGAATCTTCATTCGCCCGAAGACGTCGGGAAGGCCCACCTGCACGCCTCGGTCGAATCGACCGGGGCGGGTGAGTGCGGGGTCGAGGACGTCGGCTCGGTTGGTGGCGGCGACCACGATGACCTGGTCATTCGCCTCGAAGCCGTCCATCTCGACGAGAATGGCGTTGAGTGTCTGTTCGCGCTCGTCGTTTCCTCCACTGGAGAAACCACTGCCACGACGTCGACCGACGGCATCGATCTCATCGAGGAAGATGATGCACGGTGAGTTCTCCTTGGCCTGCTTGAACAGGTCGCGGACGCGACTCGCCCCGACACCGACGAACATCTCGACGAAATCGGAACCTGAGATCGAGAAGAAGGGGACGTCCGCTTCGCCGGCGATCGCCTTGGCCAGCAGAGTCTTGCCGCACCCGGGAGGGCCTTCGAGGAGGACACCGCGTGGGATCCGGCCACCGAGCTTCGTGAACCTCGATGGGTTCTTCAGAAACTCGACGATTTCAGTGACTTCATCCTTGGCTTCATCGATGCCTGCGACGTCACCGAAGGTCACCGACACGGAGTCTCCAGTGGAGAGCTTGTGTCGGCTCTTTCCAAAGCTTCCGATCATGCCGCCCGGACCGCCACCGGCGGACCGCATCGAACGACTGACGATGAACCAGATGATCGCGACCACGACGAGAACGGGTGCGAGGCCGATGAGCAGCTGGGTCCAGACGCTCTTGACATAGCCGTTGACCTTGTAACTCACGCCGAGCTTGTCGAGTGCGTTCTGGTAGTAGTCGGAGTCGTCGGTGGTCGCGACGCTGATGCGTTCGTTGTCCGAAAAGGCGATCGTGCCCTTCTTGACCGTGCCGTAGACGGCGCCCGGGGTGAGAAGGATTGAATCGTCCTGGATCTTGCCTTCCCGGACCATCGCGGAGAACTGGCTCCACGAGTCGATCTGAGTGCCACGTTCACTGCCGAAGCCGATGACCACCCAGAGGGAGAGCATGATGAGGATCAGAATGATCCAGCTGGTTCGCTGGCGTGTCTTCTGAGGCGGTATCGGAGTTCCGGGGGGCGTGGGTTTCTGACCGTCGCCACCTGAAGGAGGCGTGTTGTCCGGCTTGCGGTTGAAGACTGTCGTGATTGGCAGAAATGTTGGCATAGGTTTGGAATCGGTCTTTTGGTGTGGCTTCACCAGTCCACTTGAAGGGTATCCACAATATCCTGGGCGAGAGTCTGTGCGATTTCGAATCGCCCGATGTCTATCGGCTGCTGAAGCGGCCTTGAGGGGGTGAACATGGCTGAGGCGGAAAAGCCGTTTCGTGCCACGATTGGTTCACCGGTACGCAGGTTGATCCATTCGAAATTGACCGTTGCCTCGACAAGCATCTCGTTGGCAAGTCCGGTCGTGGGATCTTTCGAGAGGAGCACCAACCGATAACGATTGATGGTTCCACGAAGCATAGTATCCGCCCGCCCCTGGCCGGTCACTTTCCAGGGCGTGATTGTTTCAATCTCCTTGACGAGCGCCTCATTGAGGTTTGCGGCGATCTTGAGATCTGAGGTCGCGTTGGCGAAGGCCAGGACGCTTATCGAGCGGTATTCCGTTTGAAATTGAGAGGCACTACGGATTCCTGTACTGGAGGTGCCGCACCCTGTCAGTGTGATCACGAGGCCCAGGAATGCGCTGAGAGAGGTCACAGCGGCACGAATGGATACGTGTGAGATCATGGCGTGTTCTCGGAACTCTCTGTTTGTTTCGATGTCGCGGGCGTGGAAGTCTCGGGAATGCGTGTTTCGCCGGTGGTGGAGGGGATTTCGGAAAGGGCGGGGACGGGCGTGTCGGCCACTCCCGTCAAATCCGTGTCCTGGTCCCATGGAATGCCCAGTTTCTCCTCACGGAGCGCTCGGTAGTCCGGTCCCATCTTGACCACCGTCTCGGGCATCTGAGCGAGGATTTTCGGAATCCCTCTGAGAGCTTCCAGAGAGGCGATCGAGTTCGGGTACTTCCTGACCAGGGCACGAAGCGTGTATTCGGCTGAAATGGGATCATTGATCGACATGTAGTACTGAGAGGTGGTCAGCAGCTTGCTGGCATCGGATTCGTAGATCCTGACCAGCAGTGACTCGGCGCCGATGCGTTGGGCAAGGCCTGGTTCGTTGGCACGGAGATCTTCAAGTCGAAGTCGTGCTTCCTGAAGGCCCGTGGAGTCGTATCTGGGTCCTCGGTAGTCGGCCAGATAGGAATAGATGAGACGAAGACGAGCCTTGTTGACGTCCTTCGATCTGGGATAGTTCTCCAGAAAGAGGTCGTAGGCTTCGGCGGCCATTCGGAGGTCACGGACTCTGAAGTAATAGTCCGCGAGCGCCATCCCGGCCTGTTCGGCAAGTCGGCTTCCGGGCAATCGTTCTTGAATCCGAATCAGAAGTTCCTGTGCTTCATCTGTGGCCGGCACGATGCGGAAAAGCGTGAGCAATTTTCGGTAGCGACCGTTCGCATACTGCACGGCGATCTCGAATTCACGCTCCAGAGCGGTGACGAAGGCGGGGCTGTTCGGATAGTTTCGCGCGATCTCTTCGAATTCGAAGAGTGCTTCGTATTCATCACCCATGGCAAGCAGCGCATCACCGCGAATGAGGTACGCCTCCGCGCGCAGAGCAGCGTTCGGGTACCGATCGATGAACGCGCTCGCCAGATCCTTGCCCCGTTGCGGGTTCCCCTCCAGAATCGCCCGGCGTGCCGAGAGCAACTGGTTTTTCCGAAGTGTCATCTCCTCGGTGGAGGTGTTTTCCCATTGGTCATCGAGTCCGAGTTCGAACTCCTGACTCTGAGCGGCCGCATGGTGCACGAACAGGCCGATCACCGCCAGCAGGCTGATCATGAGGGTTCTTGGGATCGACGGTCTGAGGTCATTCATTGTCTGAATGGTACAATGAGTCGTGATGAAGGTCTTGATCACGTTCAACCCAGTTGCTGGAAAAGGCCGTGCCTCTGGCGCCGCCCACATGATCTCGCAGCACATTGAAGGGCATCGTCTTCAGGACGGGCGGGTGATCGAGGTGGTCCTGCTGGAGACACGACTGGACCCTGTCGGGGAATGGTTGACTCCACATTTCAAGGACCTTGACCTGCTCGTCGTCCTGGGGGGTGATGGTGCCGTCGGCATGCTCGCCCCGTCCGCACTCGAGGCGGGTCTCCCGATCTTTCACTACCCGACAGGCACTGAGAATCTCTTCTCGCGGCAGTTCGGCATGCAGGCCGACCCGGGGCATCTTCTGAATGCGATCGAACATGGCACCATTGTCGAGACCGATGTCGCTGAGATCGGTGGAACGTTGATGCTGCTCTGTGCCTCCGTCGGATTCGATGCCGAGGTGGTTCATGATCTGGCGTCACGGCGCACGGGCTCGATCAGTCACCTTTCGTATCTCATGCCACTCTTGAGGACCCTTTGGCGCTGGAAACGACTGCGCAGCCGCGTTTCGATCGCCATCGATGACGGGCCGTTCAGCGAACCTCTTCATGGTGTTCTGATCATCGCCAACTCATCTCAGTACGCACTTCGCCTCGACCCTGCTGCTGAGGCATCCGCGATGGATGGGGCCCTCGACGTCGTCTTTCTTCCTGCCAACAGCCGTTTCCAGCTCGTTCTCTGGGCGATCAGATGTCGTTTGGGAGCCCAGCGGGCACACCCACGTTTTTTTTCTGCCCGCGGTTCAGTCCTAAGCGTGCGCTGCACTCCCGCCGCTCGAGTGCAGATAGATGGGGATGCCATCCACCCTGGAATCGGCTTTGAGGTCCTTGAGGCGAGGATTGTCGGCCGAAAACTCCGGGTACTGGCACCACCGTCCGAGAAGCCTTCGATGTGAAGCAATCGACTTGCAGATTGCTGATTAACTGAATCTGGACGCATGACATGCCGATCCAAGTGGTGTGAATGAATCATCACAGGGAGCTCATCGCATGGCTGACACGCAGAACACGACCTCAAACGACACGACATCCTCTCAGGGCGTGGCACGTCATTTCAAGACGATCGCGCTGGCTGCGGGATTGCTGATTGCTGAAGCGGCCTTGTTCGTCGGCGGTTTCATGTATCTGGCACCGGGTACCGGAACGGCCGACATGGCCGAGGTCCTCGCGGAAGAGGCGCCCTTGGTGGGTCGAATCTCTGAAATCGAACTCGTCGATGAGAAGATGACCAATGACCGTCTGGGTGCTGTTTATGTCTATCCGGTCGAGGTGTATGTCCATGTGCCGGAAGACCACGCGATCTGGTTGTCCGATCTTGTGAGTCAGTTTCAGCACGAAATCCGGGCTGAAATGGCGGCACTCTGGCGCCAGGCCGACCCTGCGGTTCTGCAGGATCCTCGCATGAAGGTCATGACTGATCGTATCGAAACCCTTCTGAGAACACGATTTGAGGGTGAGGCCAAGCCGGAGCTCTCTCGGATCGTCAAGGTCGTGATCGTCAGTGGCACCGGCTTCCGAATTCGAAGCTGAAGAATCGCCAGAACCTCAAACTCGGTGAAATGGTCCACCTGCTCAGGGATTCTCTGCAGCGCGTAGACCCTTTCTTCCGATGCAGAAGATGTGCAAATATTGCGCACCCCGGCAGGATGCCGGGGGTTCACGGCGGAGCCCACGATGAACGAACCGAATTCCCCAGGAGGGGTGCCTGAGTCTTCCGGCAACCCAACTCCTTCGTCCCCGGCTGAAACCGGGCACACCACACCTCAGAACAGCCCTGGCGCAGTCCCTCCCGAGGTCTCGACTCAGTCTTCAGGATCACACGATGCTGAAAAGGCCGTCGAAGGCACCGCGGAAGCGGTTCGTCGAGTCAGCCAGGCTGCCGATCGAACCAGTGGCTCGGAAGCGCTCGGCGCCCCGGATCTTCCCAACCTGGCGGCACAGGCCGGTACCAGTTCCGTGGATGAATCCATCGGGCTGCTTGATGACGTTCAGCTTGAAGTCAGAATCGAGCTTGGCCGCACCAAGATGCTCGTCGAGGACGTTCTTCGTCTCTCATCCGATGCCGTGGTCGAACTCGACAAGGCTGCCGGTGATCCCGTCGACATCTATGTCAACGGTCGAAGAATCGCTCGTGGTGAAGTCCTCGTGTTGAACGAGAACTTCTGTATTCGAGTCAGCGAAATCGTCGAATCGCCCACGCGGACGACCTGACACGTCCTCGCCGTCATCAGGCCAACTCACGTTCACACCAGACACGACAACGCTTCTCGAGGCCACCGGCTGCGAGGACACGAGGCCCAAGCCATGAACACCATTTCCCTGCATCGCGTGACCAACACCATCGCAACATGTGTGCTGGCCGCCTGCGCCGGAGCGGCTGCCGCCCAGGACGTCACCACGGCCAAGCCGCTTCGACTTTCCGATCTGGCAGGCACTCAGGACTCGGCGACCCAGCCGACGACAGGCTCTGTCACCGGTGTTTCCACCACGGCCAGCGAGGCCGATGCCGCACAGGCAACCTCGAGGTGGTCTGCCATGCCCTTGCCGGGTGCGGAGAAGGACAGTGGACCCGCCACTCAGGTGAGTGAAGTCACTGGAAGTGGTGCCGGGGATGTCCTGCAGGTGGGGGGCGGTCTTGCCGGTGTCCTCCTTCTGATCTGGGTTCTTCGCACGCTCATTCGAAAGTCGTCCGGATCCGGTGCGGCCCGGGGCCTTCTCGCCCGTGTACGCGCGCCCGAGGGTGTCGCTTCAATCATGGCTCGGTATCCCGTGGCCCGTGGCGAACATGTCGTCCTGCTCGAAGTGGGGCGACGCATCCTGGTCGTCCATCAGGCCTCGGGCTCGATGACCACGCTTTCAGAAGTGACGGACCGTGATGAAGTGGCCGACATTCGAGCTCGCATCACCGGTGAAGAACGTGTCAAGACCGAAGAGTCCTTCGCGCCTTCCTTCGAAGCATCACTCGAAGCCGATTCGAAGGCGTCTCCGCTGGAACCGGTGGAGGGCATGCCTGGGTTCGTGGCGGAAACAGTCGATCTCACACGGCGAAAACGCACCCGACTGACCGGAGGTGCCGCGTGAGTCAGGGTCTCTCCCGTTCACTGATCCTCCTGCTCCTCGTCAGCGCGACAGTCCTCCTGTTCGCGACGTCGCACGCTTCGGCGACACCTGTCGGTGGTGGCGCGATTCTGGTGGAGAACCCCATCGGTGCGGTCGAGCAGGCAGCCAGCGAGCTCGGGCTCGAAGGTGGCCTCTCCACGAGTCTGAACATCGTGGTTCTTCTGACCGTGCTTGCGATCGTGCCTTCAGTCTTCATCCTCTGCACCTGTTTCACCCGAATCGTCATCGTGCTGAGCCTGCTTCGACAGGCTCTGGGAACACAGGGGCTGCCACCCAGTCAGATCATCGTCGGACTGAGCCTGTTTCTGACCCTGGTGGTGATGTCGCCCACGTTCTCCAGAATGTACGAGGCGGGGATCAAACCGTATCTCGCGGAGACAGCCGAAAGCCAGTCGATGCCCGTGAATCAGATCGCGGCATGGGATCGTGCCAAGATGCCCCTTCGCGATTTCATGTTCGACCAGATCGATCACACCGGAAACTGGGAGACCGTCTGGATGATCGAGGGCTTCCGACGTGATGCTCAGTCCGAGCAGATCGATCCCGAAGCGATGACCACCGACGACATCGATCTCTTGACGCTCGTGCCGTCATACATCCTGAGTGAATTGAAGACGGCCTTTCTGCTCGGGTTCAAGATCTACCTTCCGTTTCTCGTCATCGACATGGTGATCGCCAGTCTGCTCATCTCGATGGGAATGATGATGCTTCCGCCGGTACTCATCTCCCTCCCATTCAAACTCCTTCTGTTCGTCCTGGTGGATGGATGGGATCTGGTCACATTCCAGCTGATGTCCGGCGTCTCGCCGGGCCTCGGTGGTTAGCTGCTTCTTCAAGGGTTGTCGCATGGACACTGAAAATCTCGCATTGGTCAGAGAGGCCTTGATGCTCACCCTGCTCGTCTCCGCTCCGATTCTCGGAGCCGGACTCGTGGTCGGCCTGGTCATCAGTCTGCTCCAAGCCGTGACGCAGGTTCAGGAACAGACGCTTGCATTCGTCCCCAAGATCGTGGCGATGGTCCTCGTCGCGATCCTGCTTCTGGGTTGGATCGGTTCACAGATCTCGGTCTTCGCCGAGCGAATGTTCGGAGGCTGACTCGAGCGTGCAAGACACCGCTTCAATGACGACCGCGATGACCGGACTGGGTGCCACGGTGCTGCCTCTTCTGCTGGTTGCGGCACGACTGGGAGGGCTCGCCCTCTTCGCCCCGGTCTTCGGCTCTCCCGTCATCGTCGGTCGAGTGAAGATTCTCTTCTTCATCGGCATGGCGGCCGCCGCGATGCCTGTGCTGAGCGCTTCCGGAGCGTTGGCCGGCTCCGAAAACATGGGACTGTGGGTCTTGATGGCGTCTCTCGCGCTGGAGATCGTCGTTGGAGCGTTGATCGGATTCATCGCCCTGATTCCACTGTTCGCGATGCAGACCGGCGGGCTCGTGATGGCTCAGCAGATGGGTCTGGGATTCGCACGGTTCTACAATCCCGCGATGGGGGGGGAGGCGGACGTTCTGGAGAACATGCTGTTTCTCTTCGCACTGGTCACCTTCATCGCCATGGGCGGCATCGACTGGACCGTGCTCGCGGTTCTGAACAGCTACCACTACGTGGGAATCGGTTCCCTGCAGCTCGACGACGGAATTCCGATGTTGCTCAGCGGGCTGGTCATGGCCGCGATCGAGATGGGCATGCGCGTCGCCGCGCCGCTGCTCGCTCTGGTCTTTCTCGAAACCGTCGCGATCGGCTTCATCGCCAAGACCGTTCCTCAGTTGAACATTCTCAGCCTCGGCTTCCCCATCCGAATCATGGTCGGCATCGGAACCATCATCGCCGGAATCGCGATTCTCAGCGAGGTTCTGGTCGAGTTCATCGATGACATCCTCGGTTTGATGATGACCTGGTATCAGGACGCGGGGGTGTCGAATGGCTGAAGATCTCGGTGAAAAGTCGGAAGAACCCACGCCCAAGAAGCTGCGTGATTCACGCGAAGAGGGCAAGGTGGCGCGCAGTGCCGATCTCACTTCGGCGATCGTTCTGGCCGGAGGTTCGGTCGCGGTCTGGTTCGGATTCGGGCCCATGTTCAACACCCTCGGGCTGGCGCTGGAAAACGTGCTTGCGGAGCCCGGGCTGCGCAACAGCTCACCCGGAACCTGGGCGGACTCCGTCGAAATCGGTGCCCTCGCCGCCATGGCGGGGCTGCTTCCGATCATGCTCGTGATCTGGGGGGTCTGTCTTCTGGCCAATGTCGTTCAGGTCGGTTTTCTGCTGGCTCCGAAATCCATCACACCGAAAGCCTCCAAGTTGAATCCACTTGAAGGTGCGAAGCGCGTCTTCGGCACGTCGGCCTTCGTCAAGGCCGGCCTTGATTCACTGAAGGTGGGTCTGGTCCTGTGCGTGGTGATCCTGACGGTCAATGGCATGCATGACAAGGTCATGCTGCTTCCGATGCTTCCACTTCCGGCGGCTTTGCTCGCCGTCGGTGAATTGATGATGCAGCTGGCACTGCGCATCTCGCTCATCCTGCTGATTCTGGGCCTTCTCGATTACCTCTGGCAGAAGCATCGCCATACCGAAGGCCTGAAGATGACGAAGCAGCAGGTTCGAGATGAATTCAAGCAGATGGACGGTGATCCTCAGCTCAAGCAGCGACGCATGCAGTTCGCCCGGCAGCTCGCGCAGCAGAGGGTCTCATCCGCCGTCCCCAAGGCTGACGTGATCGTGACCAATCCGACCCATCTTTCGGTGGCCCTTCAGTGGGATCAGGCCACGATGGAGGCTCCGGTGGTCGTCGCGATGGGAGCGGATCATCTGGCATTGAGAATTCGGCAGATCGCCATGCAGCATTCCGTCCCCATTCTCGAACGAAAGCCACTGGCTCGTGCGTTGTATGCACAGGTGAAGGTCGGTGACGAGATTCCACATGATCTCTACCAGGCCGTCTCGGAAGTGCTGGCCTACGTGTATCGTCTTGAAGGACGTGCGGTCGGATGAACAATGACCTGAACAGATTCACGGAGAACCACTGAATGGCTCAAGCAGCCGACGGTTCCAAGCTGCCCGGCATCCTGCATGCCATCGCCCGCCGACGGGAACTGCTCGTTCCTTTCGGGTTCCTCGCCCTCATCGGCGTGTTGGTCGTCCCTCTGCCCGCATTGATGCTGGATCTCATGATCTGCGCCAATCTGTCGCTCGCCGCGATCGTCCTTCTGACCACGATTCAGATGAAGCGTCCTCTCGAATTCTCGGTCTTTCCCGCACTCTTGCTCGCCACCACGCTGTTTCGTCTGGTGCTCAACGTCGCGTCCACGCGATTGATCCTGTCGGCTGATGGGAGCTCCCCCGAAGAACTCAAGGGAGTCGCGGGCAACGTCATCGATGCCTTTGCCAACTTCGTCGCGGGCAATGACGCCGTCGTCGGCGGCATCATCTTCATCATTCTGATCGTCGTTCAATTCGTGGTCATCACCAAAGGTGCGACCCGAATGTCCGAAGTGGCCGCACGCTTCACGCTCGACGCCATGCCGGGCAAGCAGATGGCGATCGACGCTGATCTCTCCGCCGGCCTGATCAGCGAGACGGATGCTCGCGAACGTCGTGAAGAGGTCACTCGAGAGGCCGACTTCTACGGGGCCATGGATGGTGCGAGCAAGTTCGTCCGTGGTGATGCCATCGCAGGCATCGTCATCACCCTGGTCAACATCATCGGTGGGGTGGCCATCGGTGTCATGGACAACGGTCTCGACGTCGGATCGGCCTTGAGAACCTTCGGAATGTTGTCGATCGGTGACGGACTCGTGTCCCAGATTCCGGCATTCATCGTCGCGATCGCGGCGGGTCTGATCGTCGCTCGAGCCGGCGGTGGCAAGGCGATCGGCGATGCCATTCCCGCGCAGCTGGTGTCGCAGCCGACCGCGCTCTTCATGATCGCACTCTTTCTCGGAATGCTGGCGTTCACCGGACTTCCTGCCTTTCCCCTGCTGACCGCGGCACTGACGTTGACCGCACTCGGTGTGTTCTCCGTACGAGGCAAGAAACTGACCGCTGATCGCGTTCGGGCTGAAGCCGCTCATGCGGCGACCGCGGTGGCTGACGAGGCGCCGCCCGTCGATGACCTCCTTCGTGTCGACACGCTTGAGATCGAACTTGGCTACGGATTGGTCCAGCTTGTCGACTCCGGGCGCGGAGGAGGGATCCTGGAGCAGATCACACGGCAGCGTGAGGACATGGCGGGGGAGCTGGGCATCGTGCTGCCTCCGGTCCGAATCAGAGACAACGTGCAACTGCCTTCCGAACAATACCGCCTTCGAATTCGAGGCGCGGTCGTCGGCGAAGGCGTGGTGCATCCCGGCATGATCATGGCGATGGATCCCGGAGTGGTGACCACTGAAATCGAAGGCGTTCGAGAGGTCGAGCCGGTCTTCGGTCTGGAAGCCGTGTGGATCGATCCCGCGCAGCGTACTCGTGCTGAAAACGCGAACTACGTGGTGATCGAGCCCGGAGTGGTTCTGGTCACCCACCTCGTGGAGATCGCACGACGCCATGCCGACGAACTGCTGTCCCGAGAAGAGGTCTCGAATCTCATCGAGAAGCTCAAGGAAAAGGCCCCCAAGCTGGTCGAGGAGACCGTTCCGGCCCAGATCAAGCCGGGCGAGCTTCAGAAGGTGCTGCAATCACTGCTTCGAGAGCGCGTGCCCATTCGTGATCTCGAGACCATTCTCGAGACACTGTCGGAATGGTCGTTGCACACGAAGGATCCCGATGTCCTGGTCGAATACGTGCGCAACGGGCTTCGAAGGACGATCTGCGCGCAATACGCCGTACCGGATGAGCGTGGTGTCTCAAGAATCCGTTGTGTCACGGTCGATCCGACTCTGGAAGAACAGATCAGTGGCTACAAGGAGCAGACCGCGACTGGAACCACGCTGCTCATCCCACCACAGCTCGCCGGCACCATCGGGCAGGCGGCGGTGGAGTCGCTTCGACCTCTGGTCGATCGTGGGGAACGGGCCATCGTGGTGGCAAGTCCCGGCGTCCGAGCGCAGGTTCGAGAGGTCGTGAAAGCCTTTCTTCCCGATGTGGTGGTTCTGGGCATCAATGAAATCATCGATGTGGAGATGGAAAGCCTTGGCCTGATTCAGCTCACGCCTCCGGTGCGCACCGCGACTGATCCGAATTCGGCCACCGCAGCGGTCTCCTGATCCTCCGTGAAATCGAACCTTTCCTTTTCAAAGAGCTCCTTGAGGCTTGCCGAAAGGTCTCCTGGAGAGGATGATTATCTCATCGAAGCATGGCAGGATGCCATGCACAGGGCTCAGACCCTGACGCGCCCCTTCAACCGGACGCTCAGCCAGGAAGGCAACTACCGGTGAAACTGAGAACATACAAGGCATTCACGCAGGATCAGGCACTCCAGGCAGCGCGGGCGGACCTTGGGTCCACTGTCAGAGTCGTGCAATCCCGAGTCGTGAAGCGCAAGGGTCTTTCCGGTTTCTGGCACCGTCGCATCATCGAAGTGACCGTCGAGATTCCTCAGGCTGAACTCGCGACCTCCGCGGGAATTCAGGCTGCCGCCATCTACTCGTCCCGAGAGTCCGGTGGTGCACCCGTCGAACAGACCTCCGCCGCCTCGGAAACGCTCGACATGGACTTCGAGCGCGCCAAGACCCGGCGTCTCGCCCAGGCCCTTGCCATCAAGTTGGAGCGCGAACGCGATCTCCGCCGCAACAACGAGCGCAACGAACGTGCCGTCGAGTCCACCGCACGTCTTCGTGAATCACTCGACAAGACCGTGGAGCAGCGAAGTCCCGCCAATGAAGACGGCCAGGGCTCCAGGGTGAATCGTGCGCCGTCCTCCGACTGCGCGCGTCGCTTCGTGGTCGAGCAACACGGTACCGAGCAGCGCGTTCGTGAACGCGAAGCACTGCTTGGTTCCGATCCCCAAACCAATCAGCAGATTCCACCGCACGACGTTTCGAGCGATGATCTGGATCAGGTCCGTGCGATCGTCACGGCAGCGATCTCCGAAGATGCCGACGGTCCGTTGTCCTCCGGCCGCCGCATCGATCCGGCCGCCCTTCGCGAGGTCTATCGCCGCCTCATCGAGCAGGAGGTCAGCGAGGAGATCGCGGAGACGATCCTGATCGAGATCGCCGAAGAACTCGGCACCGAAGTGTCCGATCCCGAGCGGGTCACCCGCTGTGCCCGCCGTCGAGTGAACGAACTGCTTCCGATCGATGAACAACCTCTGGACATCGGTGAGGCGAAGCGTGAGGGGCGACCGCACGTCGTCGCGTTGATCGGACCCACCGGAGTCGGCAAGACGACGACCATCGCCAAGCTCGCCGCATCATGCCGTTTTCGTCAGGGGCTTTCCGTCGGACTGATCACCACGGATTCATTTCGCATGGCGGCCGTCGACCAACTCGGCCGTTACGCGGAGATCCTTCAGGTCGACCTTGAAGTGGTGATCGAACCCGAAGACATGGTTCCCGCGCTGGAGCGACTCGCCGCATGCGACGTCGTCCTCGTCGACACCGCCGGTCGAAGTCGCCGTGACAGCGAACGACTTCAGGAGCTCGGAGCGTTCCTTCGCCAGGCCGATCCCGACGAGACCCATCTCGTGCTTTCGACCACCTCGGGGCAGCGAACGATGCTTCGTGATGCCGACGCCTTCTCCCAGCTGGGTGCCGACCGAGTCGTTCTCACCAAGCTCGATGAAGCCGATGGTTTCGGAATCGTCCTGAACGTCATCCAGAGGCTCGACACTCGAATCAGTTTCGTGACCACCGGCCAGGAGGTCCCAGACGACATCGAACAGGGGGGTGCCGATCGCATCGCGAGACTCCTTCTCGGGCAAGGACCATCGACCGAAGACGTCGTCGACGACACCGCGACGCATCCTCTGATGGGTGCTGATTGCGAAGGTGTCGCATGACCGTCGATCAGGCCACACGCCTTCGCGAACTCGCGGAACATCACGAAACATCCCGCAAGGAAAGGGCGACCGCCGAACTGGGCGCACGAGCCAAGAAGACCTCGCCTCCGGTGGGCTCCGCACCTCGCACGCCCGCCTTCGAAGGTCCCACGCGACTTGCGCATGCCACGGCGTTCGTCAGTGGCAAAGGAGGCGTTGGGAAATCGAATCTGGCGTTGAATCTCGCCATCGCGCTCGGTTGTCGAGGGCGCCGTGTCGTCCTCTTCGACGCAGACATGGGGATGGCCAACCTCGATGTGCTCTGTGGCTTGACGCCGACCGGGACCCTGGAAGACGTGGTCCGTGGTCGAACGACGCTTCGAGAGATTCTCGTTCAAGGCCCAGGTGGATTTCAGTTGGTTCCCGGAGCCTCCGGCGTCGCCTCGATGGCCAACATCGATGGACTCGGCCGACGAAGACTGCTCAAGCAGCTCGCGATGCTCGACACGGTGGCCGATCATCTTCTGATCGACATGGGCGCCGGGATCAGTTCCTCCGTCATGTCGTTCGCTGCTGCGGCCGATCGAGTCGTGGTCGTGACCACTCCCGAGCCGACCTCGATGACCGATGCGTATGGCGCGATGAAGGCCTTGGTCTCACGCGGTCGGGAGATGCGTCTGGATCTGGTGGTCAACATGGCACACAGTGACGAGGAAGGTCTCGACGTCCACAAGCGAATCAGTCGCGTGGCACGAAAGTTCCTCGGAGTCGAGTTGGGGCTCGCTGGGGTGATCCCTCATGACATGCTGGTGTCTCAGGCGGTTCGTGTTCGACGGCCCGTTCTCCTCGAGTCTCCGCACGCACCCGTGACCCGGGCGATCGATCGGCTTGCGAGGCATCTTGAAGGTCTTCCGGTCGATCGTTTCGACGGGGGCTCACCGAAGCAGGTCGTGGCTCCTCCCAGCGATGCCAAGCGGGGTGGGTTCTTTCAACGCCTTGCCGGAAGCATCCTCTCCAAAGGCCGTTGAAAGCGCACAACCCTCATAATTCCAACCATCTGCGGATAAGACCGTGAAATGGTGGAAAGAAAAGGGTGGTCTCGTCGATTCACATTGATGATGACCCATCGTTCACTCACCAATGTCATTTCAGCCGTCCTGGGAATCTCAGGGTTCCTGGTGTCTCTCTCCGCGGGAATGTTCTCAGGCAATTCAATCGACAGCGTTCTCGAGCGAGCGCTCTTTTGTACGTCCCTGTGTTTTCTTGCCGGTGGTGGGATCGGGATGCTTCTTGATGGTGTGTTGGAACGGCATGCGCAGAAATTGCGCATCGAAACCGCGAGTGATGACCAACAGGGTCACAATGAGCCTTCCGACGAGTCGGTTGTGACTTCTTCGGAGTCTGCGTCATCACCTCAGGCGATTGCCTGAGTTTCGTATTGGTCTGATTGTGCGCTTGTGGAACAAGCCGTGTCTCCTCTATACTCCTCATGTCTTGGGTCAAGGAACGACCATGGACATATAGGACCGGTGTTCTACGCTGGTTCATCAATTCACCCGGGACTACCCGGAATCGGACGGACTCGATTTTCATGATTGACTCGATTTTCATGCCTGTTTCTATCGAACGCGAAATGACTCGCGGCGCGATAGCTTCATCATGTTCGAAGCTCATGACATGTGGATCACTGTACGGGTCACTACGACTTCCGCTCGCGTGAATGGTTGAACCTGCTTAGAAAGCGTACGCCGGTCGACATCTCGAAAAGATGAGACGTCCAGTCTCATCGTGGCAAGGTCAAGGAGCGGACCGCATGGCGAATTCATCAACGAGTACGACGCAGAAAAGCGTCAAGAAAAAGACAAAGACAACTGAAAAGACCACGGCAACCGGTCGCACGTCGACCAAGAAGACGGTGGAAATCGTCGAGTTGACCGAGGTTGCCCAGGACGTCGCGGTCGAAGTGACCAAGACGGCTGAACCCGAGGCGGAACAGAAGCCCAAGCGTCGTTCTCGACGGGCCTGCCGACGCGATTTCACCAGCGAATACACCGAAGATCAGCTCCGTGAAATCGAAGCTGAACAGGGTATGGAGAACGTCTGGCATCTCTACCGAGAGTGGGGCTGCAAGACGATGCGCGACTTCCTCGCCAAGAAGTACTACGACATCGTGAAGTACACCGCGGAGCGCATGCACATGCGACTTCCGAACGAGGTCGAAGTCGAGGATCTCATGTCCGCCGGCATCTTCGGACTCATGGATGCCATCGAGGCCTTCGACACCGAACGCGGTGTGAAGTTCGAGACCTATTGCGGCACCCGCATCAAGGGCGCGATCTTCGACGAACTCCGCCACATGGACTGGGTCCCCCGACTGGTCCGGGCTCGCAGCTCCAAGGTCGACCAGGCAAGCGACGCATCGATCGAGATGCGCAGCGGTCCCAAGGCGTCACTGACGCAGCAGATCTCCATCGCACATGCAGCTGGACAGTTCGGCGAGTACAAGAAGGTCATTCGTGACTCGCAGCCCGTGGGTGTGGTCGAGTCTGACCCGGAAGTGGTTCGAGACCGATTCCAGCAAGGACGTGCGTGAGATCGACGTCATCAAGGACACCCGTCAGGAGGATCCGCTGCGCTGCGTGCAGCGACAGGACCTCCAGGGGCTGATCACCAAGGGCCTGACCCGTGCCGAACGACTGATCGTCATCCTCTACTACTACGAAGAGATGACGATGAAGGAAATCGGACTGACGCTTGATCTCTCCGAAAGTCGTGTCAGTCAGATGCACTCCTCGATTCTGGCTCGCGGCTCAAGGCCCAGATGCAGCACCGTGAAAAGGAATTCTGAACGCGCTGTCGGAATTGGCCTCAAAGCTCCCTGCACGAAGGGCCCGTCAGGGCCCTTCGTTTTTGTTGGTGACCTTTCCAATTCCTTGGTGGTAGACTGTTTCCATGTCCACACTCGACGGATCCCATATCCATTCATCGACCTACGCGGAACTGAGTCAGATGCGCTCGTTCCGAGATCATCGAGATCCAGCCGGACGAGTTCGAAGCACCTCGGCAGTGATCGGTCATGCTCATCGACGTCCGGGACTTCAGATCGAAGTCGGTTGACGGGCTGCTCGAGGGTGCAGCTGGTTGTCTCCGCGTGGCCAGACTTGAGAAACTGGTCGGCCAGACGAATCTCTCCCTGGATCACGACGCCGACGATCGTTCTGTACTGCGAGAGTGGAAACCGCTCGGCACTGGCCGCGCGCAGACTCTGGGGCCGATGGGGTTCGTCAATGTCCGCGTCGCTTGCGGGTGGCATCGAGGCCTGGCGCAGACGCAGGTCGCATCCGGTCATTCGTGGCGGCAGCGTTCTGTCGGAGCTCCGCGTCCACTCCGTTCAGGGGGACATTCGCAAGCACGTCGGCGGTCGACCTCGGTGACTGGGACTCCGTTCGCGCGTGACTTTCCCATCACGACCGCTCGCATCGATTGCACCGATGGGGTGTCAGCGTCCCGCTGGTCTACCTCGATCACGCCGCCACCACGCATCCTCCAGCTCGACGGCCTTGCAGGCGTACACTGCAGTTTCTCGGGCGTGGAGTATTCGAACGTTCATCGGGCGACGCATTCGCTGGCCCGTTCGGCCACCGACCGCTTCGAGAGCTGCCTACGGAACCTGCGCGCGGTTCGTGGGAGGCAACCTCGATGAAGGGTGCGTGGTCTTCACCGCGAACACGACCCACGCCTGTGATCTGGTCGCGCACGTGGTCTGCGCATCCACCCGGGCAAGGTGGTGGTCACCGACCTCGAGCATCATTCCAACGACCTTCCGCATCGAGACCGCGGTGAGGTCGTGCGCGTCGGTCTGGACTGCGGATCTGTCGTCTGGACCTCGATGCCATGGCAGAGGTGCTGCGCACCGAGCAGATGAAGCTGGTCGCGGTCTCCGGAGCGGCCAACGTGACCGGATGGATGCCCCCGATCCACGAGATCGCGGACGTCTGGCGCATCGAGCACGGTGCTCTGATCTGCGTGGACGGGGCCCAGCTGATGGCGCACGCGCCAGGTGGATGTGCGTCCGCACGGGCGACCCCGGACACATCGATTTTCATCACCGCGGCCGGTCACAAGATGTACGCCCCGTTCGGAATCGGATTTCTCTACGGTCCGCGGGCAAGCTCTTCGACGCGGCGCCGCCGTACCTCCCCGGAGGGAGGCACCGCCGTCCGTGGTCGAGTCCCGATTCGGTCGCAGTGGCTGCCGTCTCCGGATCGACACCAGGGCGGCACGCCCAACGTCGCGGGGGTCATCGGGCTCGCCAGCGTCATCGATTTCCTGTCCGAGACCGTCGGGATGGATCGGATTCGGGAGCACGAGCTGCGCCTGCTGTCCAAGCAGTGCCTGGGACGGTCTTCCGGAGATCGAAGTGGCATCACGCTCTACGGTCCGCCTTCGCTTCGAGGAACGGGTGGGCATCCTCACGTTCAATGTCGCAGAGCGTGAGCGATCTGCTGTGTGCCGCGGTGCTCGGTGCCGAGTCCGGGATCGCGGTCCGCAACGGCCGCTTCTGTGCGCACGTGCATGCGGATGCTGCTGCTTCGATCGGCCCAGGCGTGGCGTGACCGAAGAAGCGGAGGTCCGCCCCGGGGCGGTGCGGGTGTCCTTCGGAATCTCTACAACAACGAATCCTGAGGTCGATCGCTTCCTTGAAGCGGTCCGAATCGCGTGCGCGATCGCGAGTGGAGTCGGGCAGCTACGAGGTTCAAGCGGCGGCGAGGTCAGCAGCACCAAGAGCGCGGGCCGTTGTGCCGACGCCTGGATGGAATCGACCGAGGCCTGAACGGCTCGTCCACTTCGAGTCTCATTCACTTGCGAAGGCAAGCTCGAGTCACGAAGAGGTTGGTGAACTCGATCGCGGAGCGGTGGCTCTGCAGGGCGATCGGTCCGGTCGTCGGGATGCCCGGCAACTGGGCGCGTTCTCGAGGACGGTGACGCCGTTGAGGTTCACCGTGAGCAGTTCGCCGCGCATGGTGATGATGAAGCGGTTCCAGGAACCGGTGGGGCGTCGGCCCGGCTTCGAGGGGTTGATGCGGCCCGGACCTCGTCCGACATCGATTCGTCGGTGCGGTAGCCCCAGACCTCTCCGGAACCTGCCGGCCATTCCCAGATGTTGACCTGGCTCTTGCTGCTGCCTCGAAGGTAGATGCCGCTGTCTCGTTCCTCGACCTCGACGGTCTCTCCGGTGTTGCGTCCGTCGTCGCCGATGATCGGTCGTTCCTTCATGCCCTGCGAGTCACCCACCCATCGCCAGTCCGCCATCAGCACGAAGTCGCCGTAGCTCTTCTCCGACCAGAGGTCGCCCGGCACTGCCATCGTGGACGATTCTCTCCTGCCCGGCCGTCCAGGCTTCGGGGTCAGCATGTCCTGGTCTTCCATCCCGTGAGATCCAGGCCGTTGAAGAGGGAGGTGAACCCGACGGCGTCGTTGGCGACTTCCGCCAGCGGGGAATTGCTTGCGGGCAGTTCCTTGATGATCAGGTTCTTGAAGTCGATCTCGGTGCCTTCGGCCTCGAGGCAGATGTAGCCGCGTCTGGGATTCACGTCGTAGCCGCCCGAGACCGTCTTGCCGTTGACCTCCAAGGGAGATCGTGCCGTCGAGACAGGTGATTCGGTAGTCGTTCCACTCACCGGCGCCCTTGGTGCGGGCTTCGCTTGGAAGGCATCGCTTCCAGCCCGCGGGATGCGCTCGCTCCGGGGTCATGGTCGCACCCCAGATCGAGAAGATGTCCCCCTCGCTGGTGTAGTTCTCGGTGTCGAGGCCGAGCATCACCTGGACCTCGACCGCGCGGGTGAAGGGCACCCCCAGGGCCGGAAGCGGATCGCTCCAGACGAAGACGCCGGCATTGCCCTTGGGGCTTGCGTGGCGCCATTGGAGTTCAAGCACGAAATTCTCGTACATGCGATCGGTGCGCAGGACGCAGACGGGCTTTCCCGTGCAACGAAGCATGCCGGATTCGGCTCGCCAGGTGTCTTCGGCACCGTTGACGTTCACCCATCCGTCGAGGTTCTCCCGTTGAACAGAGGCCTGAAGTCGGTGTCCTGCTCGTCGAGAGCGAGAAAGGAGCCGTGAGGATGCAGAGCAGCATGCCGAGAAGCGTGTTCCGGATCATGGTCTTCGGTGTCTCCGGTGGTCAGGCGGTTGCGATTTCGATGAGTTCATCTGCGAACAGAAGTTCGGCCGTCGTCTTCGTTTCGATCTCTTCACGGGTCACGCCCGGGGCGATTTCGGTGACTCGGAATCTCCGGTGTTCCTCATCCATCACCATCACGCAGAGGTCGGTGATGATCATGTCGATGCAGCGAAGACCGGTGAGTGGCAGCGTGCACTCGGGAATGATCTTGGGGGCGCCCTTGCGGTTGCAGTGCTCCATGGTGACGATGACCTTGCTGCACGCCTGCGACCAGGTCCATCGCGCCGCCCATGCCCTTGACCATCTTGCCGGGGATCATCCAGTTGGCGATGTCGCCTTCCTGGCTGACTTCCATGGCACCAAGAATGGCGAGGTCGATGTGGCCGCCACGAATCATTCCGAAACTCTCCGCCGAGGAGAAGAAGCTGTGGCCGGTCGACTCCGGTCACGGTCTGCTTGCCGGCATTGATGAGGTTGGGATCCACGTCGTCGTCGGTGGGGAAACGGCCCCATGCCGAGCAGGCCGTTCTCGGATTGAAGCCAGACGGTCATGCCTTCGGGAACGTGGTTGGCGACCAGGGTGGGCATGCCGATGCCGAGATTGACGTAATGGCCGTCTTGAAGTTCGCGAGCGGCGCGCGCGGTGATGCCGATTTCTGATCGAGTGGCATGAATGGGACCTCCGCCGGCTAGAGGGTAGCGACCTCGAACGGCTCCGATGGGGTACCCTGCACGCCATGAATACCACCCAGCTCGCGTCACAGGATCTTCTCGTCGCCAGCGGCACTCGCCGCCCATCCCTCGGGTCGTGTGCCTCCGGGGACTTCACACGATCCGTCGACTCGATCGATCCGGGAACGGGACGCGTCACCGCCTGCGGTGCGCCTCGATGAGGGCAGACGGCTACGAACGCGTGGTCGGCGCGGGCGCAGCGCGGTGCAGGGCGGAGTGGGCGATGCTGCCCGCTCCCAAGCGTGGTGAGACTGGTGCGTCGGATCGGCAACGCCTTCCGCGAGCGAGATCGAACCGCTGGGTGAACTGGTTTCCCTTGAAAGCGGAAAGATCCGCCCCGAAGGCATCGGGGAGATGCAGGAATGCGTTGACATCGCGGACTTCGCGGTGGGCCTGTCCCGTCAATTGCACGGGCTCACCATGCACTCCGAGCGTCCTCGGCACCGCATGTACGAACAGTGGCATCCGCTGGGCACGATCGGAATCATCACCGCCTTCAACTTCCCCGCCGCGGTCTGGGCGTGGAACTCGATGCTGGCCGCGATCTGTGGAGACACCATGATCTGGAAGCCGTCGCTCATGGCACCTCTCACGGCGATCGCCATGAACGAGATCGCTCGGGAGGTGATGGGATCTCAGGACGTCTTCACCCCTGCCAACGGCGATCCGCGCGACGTCTTCGGACTGGTGATCGGCTCCGACGACGAGATCGGCGAACGCCTGATCGCCGATCGCCGCCTTCCCCTGATTTCCGCCACCGGATCCTGCCGCATGGGCCGACGCGTCGGTGAAGTGGTGGGGGGACGCCTGGGCAAGACCCTGCTCGAGCTCGGCGGAAACAACGCGATGATCATCATGTCCGATGCGGACCTCGATCTGGCTCCTCGCGCCGTGCTTTTCGGCGCGGTGGGGACCGCCGGTCAGCGCTGCACCTCCACCCGTCGATTGATCTGCCACGCCGACTGCGTGGACCAGGTCGTGCAGACCTTGCTCCCCGCCTACGACTCGATTCCCATCGGCCACCAGCTCGAGGAGTCCACCTTGATGGGCCCGTTGGTTCGTCAGTCCTCCATCGATGCGATGCACACGGCGATCAACCAGGCGCTCGAGCAGGGATGTGAGGTGCTGTGCGGTGGAGTCGAAGGGATCGAACGCATGGCGGGACGTGAAGGCTTTTACGTCGAACCCACCATCATTCGGGTGCCGGTGGGTGCCCACCCTCCGATCACTCGAGACGAGACGTTCGCGCCGATCCTCTACGTCTTCACCGTGTCGACTCCTTCGAGGAGGCGGTGGCGCTGCAGAACGAGTGCCGAGTCACGGGCTCTCGAGTGCGATCTTCACCGACTCGATGCGGACCGCGGAACGATTCCTGTCCCACCTCGGAAGTGACTGTGGCATCGCCAACGTGAACATCGGCACCAGTGGCGCCGAGATCGGCGGTGCCTTCGGGGGCGAGAAGGACACCGGCGGGCGGGCGGGAATCGGGTTCGGATGCCTGGAGGCAGTACATGCGGCGTCAGACCTGCACCCTCAACTGGGGGGATGATCTACCGCTCGCACAAGGTATTTCCTTCGGGGAATGACCCTGTTTCGTCGCGTCAGCTTGGTGTTTCGGACGCCGCTTTCGAGGTGTCATCGACCGTGTCGAGCATCTTCCTGGCGGCGTCAGGTGCGACCTGCACGGCCTTCTTGATCTCGATCACGCTGACCGGCACGTCTCGGAATGGGCGTCCACTGGCGTCTGGTGTGACTCCGGTGGGGGCGGTTCGAATCTTGTCGACGGTATCCATGCCCATCACGACCTTGCCGAAGACCGCGTAGCCTGCGCCACCCGACATCGGCTGGTCGAGGCTGCTGTTCTTGGCCACGTTGATGAAGAACTGGGTGGTGGCTGAATTGGGATTCTCCGTCCGTGCCATCGCGATGGTGCCGACTTCGTTCTTCAGGCCGTTGCGCCATTCATTCTGAATGGGCGCCTTGGTTGGTTTCTTCACCATGGCGGGCGTGAACCCACCACCCTGAATCATGAAGCCCGACATCACGCGGTGGAAGATGGTTCCGTTGTAGGTGCCATCCTTCACGTAGCCGATGAAATTTCGCACGCTGATGGGGGCACGGGCTCGATCGAGTTCCAGAAGGATGTTGCCCTTGGTCGTCTCGAGCATCACGTATTCGAGGCGCGCCTCCTCCATGACTTCTTGAGTCGGCTTGAGGGTGTCCTGCACGGTCGTTGCGGCCTTGGGCTCAGTGGAATCCACAGGGTTTTTCTGGCACGCGTTGAGCGGTCCTGCGACGGCAAGGCAGAGACCGGTGAGTGCAACGCGCTGAAGAAGGGTCATGGACATGGTGCCTGTACTCCGTTGAGACTGAAGGGTGGGTAATATTCGATTCTCAAGATCATAGGCCCTTGACGCCATTTCAGCAGGATTGGATGGCTCTCTTCGGGCTATCATCTGTCAAGGAACGAATGCCCCATGACCACCCCTGCAGATCAGACGAACCACTCTGGTTCAGCCACCTCCTCCAGAGTCTCCCCGAAGTCTTCCGATGTCACGTCATCGTCGAGATCACGCGGGCCGGTGACACTCCTGCTCGACCTCTTCAGCAGCGTGCGCCTCGGCATCGTCCTGCTGGTGCTGCTGTTCCTCTACATGGCGGTGGGTTCGGCGGGGCTGGTCTATCCCGGTAGGCGTGCCAACATCTTCTCCGCCAGCTGCCTGGGTGCATCGAGCAGGTCCGGCAGCAGCGCCTCTGCTGGAGATGACCGAATTCGAATGGTTCCACTGGTGGCCGTTCGACGTCCTGGTCATCACTTCGATCGCGGTCTGTCTGGTGGTGACCACGCCTCAGGCGGATCCGTTTCTGCGCGTCGATGAACCTCGGCGTGTGGATGATCCACAGCGGCATCGTCGATCCTGATCATCGGCAGCCTCGATCTACTTCGGCACCAAGGTGGAGGGTGACACGCCGGGTGTCCCGGCGGGTCCTCGTCGATGCTCGGTGGTGGACGACCAGACGGGGACCCGGTCGGCGAACGCCACGTGCTGCTCGGTCCCGTTTCCCGGAAACAGCGAGCACGGTTCGCGACGCCGAGGGCTCCGCGCCAGTCGAGCGTCTCGGTGCTCGGTACCGACCCCCAGTGGGAGCTGCTCTCCGGCGACGACGCCGGGACCCGTGCCTTCAGCGTGAACCTGATGGTGGATGGTTTCGATGACCCGCTTCGTCCGCCAGGTGCTCGCCGGCTATCCGGAATTCACCGAGGACCTGGTCCGCACCGGCGGCGCCGAGCAGCCGATGCAGCGGGCGGTGAAGGTCACCGGCGAACCGGTCTGGTGGAAGCGCGACCTGGCCGGTCGACTCTGCTCTACGCTCCGCAGGACGAGTTCTACCTGAGCGAGGCGCTTTCGAAGAACTGGGCACTCTACCTGCGTGAGAAGGGACCACGCGTTGGATCGAACGTCCGGTCCGGCCTCGACGCCGTTGCGTCCCGACAAGACCGGAGTCCCGCTGTACAACGATTACGTCGCGGATGCCTCCAGTGTCTTCATGGTCGGTCGACGCACCGCAGGGGAGGATCCTCTGGCCGTGCGTGTTCCTTCGGTGTCTCCGAATGATCCGCTTGCCGGCACCGACCTGATGATCGACAGCTATCTGCGGTACGCCCAGATGCGGACGCGACTCGAACCGGGTACGGCTGACGACCCACTGAATCCGATCATCGACATCTCTCTGTCCTCTCCCGGCATACCGACTTCGACCACTCGACTTGAAGCCTTCGATCCGGAACGTGCAAAAGCCGAGGACGGCGTTCTGGCCTTCAAGTTCATCACGGAGGAAGCCCGTTTCGAATCGTTGCAGAAGCCCGGTACGATCACGGTCTCGATTCCGACTCTGGGAATCACCGAAACACGTACCGTCGACAGCTTCGGTGATGGCAGACCCTGGCTTCTTGAAGACGGCACCTACCGGGTCATGCTGTCCGGAAAACAGGATGATCTCACCCTCGATCAGGCCACCGTCTCCGTGTTGTTCGCAGACATCACCACGCCATCAGGCTCCTTCCGACGGTGGGTCTTCGATGACCCCACGCTCACGCGTGACATCGATCCCGATGATCCCGAGGCGTCGCCGGCTGAAAGTGGAATTCAGGACGACTCGATCACCGTGACCTACACACCCGGATCAGGCTCTGCGCGCCTGTTGTTCGTGGCGGGACCCGAGCCCGAACGTCTGCGAGCGATCCTGAGAATCGGAACGACCGAGCCCCGTGTTCTCCCGATCACGACCGGTGATCCCATCAAGCTTCAGGAAAAGCTCTTTCTCACGGTCGATGAATATTTCCCGCGAGCTGTGGCCACCGACGCACCCATGATCGTGCCATCCAACCAACGGGAACGTGACATGGGAAATCTGTATTCCTGGGTTCGGGCATCCGCGACTGGAATCAAGCCGACCTGGCTGCAGTTCCAGAAATATCCCTTCGAAGGCCCCTCCGATCTTCTCGGTCGATTCAAAAGCCTCTATGCACCGACCATGCTGCGCGTGCAGTCCGCCGACGGAACATGGAAAGATGTCGAGATGGTCTTCTCCCGGGAACGCGTGGCTCTCACGGATCCCGTGGCACTCGAAACCTTCGAGCTCGAGACCTACATCGGTGGGTACAGCGATGGTGGTGGGTCGATTCGTGACTATCGAAGCATTCTTCGTTTCGATGATGACGGTACCTGGGGCGAGCCACTTCCCGTGAGCATGAACAAACCCGTGGAGCACGCTGGTCTCTGGTTCTTCCAGTCTCAATGGGACCCTCCGATCGCCGCTTCGAGAAACGGTGGTCTGCCCTCGAAGGGGTTGGGGTACACCGTCCTCGGTGTCGGCAATCGAAACGGTGTCTACACCCAGCTGCTTGGCTGCGTCATCGCGGTCATCGGCATGATCTACGCCTTTTACGTGAAACCACTCATCAAACGTCGGCGCCGCGAACGTGTTCTGGCCGGTCTGGCCGTCACCGCTCAGTCGGGAGGTTCATGATGTCCTTCTCTTCAACCGGACTCTTCATGTCATGTCGTGAGGCATTCGTGTGTGCGTTCATTCTCTTCTTCGCCGCGCTGACTCCGGTCAAGGCATCGGACTTCGTCACGGAAGTCGATCTTCAACCGCTCGAGGAGCTGGCCGTTCATACGGACGGACGATTGAACAGCTTCGGGTCCTACGCGAACGCCCTGATGTACGAAGTCAGTGGTTCCAGGAAGATCGATGGCCGTCCTCCGATCTACACCTATCTCGACATGCTGTTCCGCCCCTCAGCCTACGAGGATGCCGATGTCATCTACGTCAAGAACAAGCTCATTCGAAAGAAGATGGTCGATGCATTGCGCAAGAGCCCGGACTCGATGGCTCGAATCGACAACTTCGAAGCGCGGATGTCCGATTTTCAGAAGGTGGGCCTGACATCGGGTTCGATTCTCGCGGACCCCGCTCTGGTCGAACTGATGGGACGTCTGAAGTCCGATCTGATTCGAACCAACAAGGACGTCACGTCCATGGAGATCGCAAGCCGGGTCATGAACCCGTCGTTCCTCCTCGAGCAGATGAAGATCATTCCTCCACCCGGTGAGTCACTTGATGTGCCCTGGCGCTCGGTCAGTGCCTTGATGCTGATTCCCTCGGAACAGGACGACATGAGTCTGATGCCTCAGCCCACACTGGCGGGGCTTGATCGAGAGACTCAGGATCGAATCGCGGATGCCTGGCATGCCCTCTTCACCTCATGGACCTCCGGGGATTCGGTCGGCGTGAATTCCGCGGTCGCCCAGCTCGCCATCGTGGTCCCTTCGGTGAATCCCGCCCTCTACCCGTCGGTGAGCCGCCTCTCCTGGGAGTCCTGGTATTTCAGGAACCATCAGCTGACACGAATCTGGCTGGTCTACATGCTGTCCTTGATTCTCCTGCTCCTGGGGCTGGTCTACCGATGGCGCTGGGCGCAGTGGGGTGGCATGAGCGTCTTCCTCGTCGCGTTGCTTCTTCAGACCTTCGCGGTCGGGCTCCGTTGGTACATCTCGGGGCGCTGGCCGAACGCGAACATGTATGAAGCGGTGACCACCGCGGCCTGGTTCGGTTCCGTGGGCGCGCTGGTGATCGAGGTGTTGGTCCGTCGCACGGCGATGAAGTCGGTCTTCGCACTTTCAGCCGCGACCGCGTCCATGGTCGCCCTGATGGCCGCGTACTACCTCCCGGCCTACATGAACCCGAACATCTCGAACATGATGCCGGTTCTCAACGACATCTGGCTCTACATCCATACCAATGCGATCATCTTCAGCTACTGCCTGATCTTCATGGCGGCCGTTTCCGGTGGTCTCTACATCGTGAATCGAATGTTCGGTGGCGCACCTGCCTATGCCAAGGCCGGAGGGGCGGCCAGTGTGCTTCTGGCAACCGGAGTCGGTGCGACCCAGGTCTCCCAGGGTGGAACCGCCCCGGTGCGGCGGGCACGTCTGGGTGAAGTCCTCGACGGCGTGAGCATGGTGCTGATGGAGCTCTCCTTCGTCCTGCTCTGGGCGGGACTCGTCATGGGTGCCATCTGGGCCGACCATTCCTGGGGCAGGCCCTGGGGATGGGATCCGAAGGAGGTCTTCGCTCTGGAGACCTTCATCGTCTTCGCGGTCCTGATCCACGTTCGCATGAAAGTGCATGACAAGGGACTTTGGACGGCCTGGCTCTGCGTGCTGGGTGCGGTGGTGATGCTGTTCAACTGGATCGTGATCAACTTCGTGATCACGGGCCTGCATTCCTACGCCTGAATCGATGGTTGAATGACTGGTTTTCATGTGCCCCCGGCTTTTTAGGGGGTGCTGACCCGGCCCTCCGGGTACCATTCTGCCATGACAACCACACAGGACACGACGTTCGACGCCACCACTTCGATGCCGCTCACGGCGGAACGAATCCAGGCGCTTCGAGACACATTCGATGCAGACCCCACCGCGCGTATCGCTCAGAACGCGGTCACGCGTACCGACGTGAACGAGATCGCCCTCGATCGTTCGATCGTGACGGGAACCGATTTCAGTTTCTCCACGAAGCTGGACGATTGGAAGGTGACCAACCAGAAACGATCCGGTCGTTGCTGGCTCTTCGCCGCACTGAATCTCTTCCGAGTCGGTGCCATGAAGAAGATGAACGTCGCTGACTTCGAATTCAGTCAGAACTACATGTTCTTCTGGGACAAGTTCGAGCGTGCCAATTATTTCCTCTCACAGATTCTCGACACCGCCGATCGTCCGATCGACGACCGGACCGTCGCGTTCCTGCTCGACAGCCCGATCGACGACGGTGGTCAGTGGAACATGTTCATGAATCTGGTCCGCAAGCATGGTGTGGTGCCTCAGGCCTGCATGCCCGAGACCGAGTCCTCATCCAATTCCGGTCGAATGAACTCGGCCCTGCGACACAAGCTCCGCGAAGGTGCGATGCAGCTCCGAACGCTTCAGGACAGCGGTGCGGACATGGACCAACTGGAGGCCGCTCGTGACGCGACTCTGCAGACGATCTGGAGAATCCTCTGCGTCCACCTGGGAACGCCACCCACCAGCTTCGACTGGCAATGGAACGACAAGGACAAGGAATTCCATCGTGATGGCGAGATGACACCACTTCAGTTCGCCGAACGCTACATCGACGTCCCCATGAACGACTACGTCTGCATCGTTCATGACCCCCGAGAATCGAGCCCGTACGGACGAACCTTCACGGTCGACCGCCTCGGCAATGTCGTCGGTGGTCGTCCGGTGGTGTACCTGAACGTCGAGATGGACGTGCTCAAGTCGATCACGCAGTCGGTTCTCGAAGGTGGGGAGCCCGTCTGGTTCGGATGCGACGTCGGGCCACACATGGAACGCAAGGGGGGGCTCTGGGATCGTGAACTCTTCCGGTACGACGACGTCTACGGCGCACCATTCGTTCTGGACAAGGCCCAGCGTCTTGAATACCACCAGTCCTTGATGACCCACGCGATGCTGTTCACCGGCGTCGATGTCGTCGAAGGTCAGCCTCGTCGCTGGCGCGTCGAGAACTCCTGGGGTGGCGACTCAAGCGGCCGCAAGGGGTACTACACCATGAACGACAACTGGTTCGATGAATACATGTTCGAGATCGCCGCTCGCAAGGGCGAGCTTCCAGCCGAACTTCAGGCTGCATTCGAACAGGAGCCGATCGTCCTGCCCGCCTGGGACCCCATGGGGTCCCTCGCCTGCCCTCGCTGATCGTGCAGAAACCGTGATTTCACCGACACCCCGAGCATGCTCGGGGTGTTTTTCTTTTTGTGATGTTCTGCTGAGAGATCTCCCTTGCTTCTTCGGAAATGGGGTGTGAGGCCACTTGTCGCCTGTCACTCATCTGCACCTTCTGATCACGGAGAAAGTCATGTTCATCAAGTCCCCTCATCACACGTCACTTGTTCTCGCCTCCTGCGCCATCCTCGGTTCGTCAGCTCTGGCGCATGCCGATTTTCCGGATTTCGACGATCTGCCTCTTGGGAGTTCGTTCGCCACCGGTGACTCGACGACTTCCGGCGGCGTCGGCATATCCTTCGGAGGCATGCCATGGCTGCCCTCGGGAATGGGTCATGGAAACGCCGACGTGTCAGGTCCGGATGGCTGCAACGTTCTTCATCGACTCGACCTCGAGAACATCACGGCCAAATTCGATTTCGCCGGTACCGTGGGTGTCCAGACCGACATGGTCATTCAGTCCCGTCACAACGGTGGCCAGATCAATCTGATGATCAACGGATCGTCGATCGCCTATGCGGGCGACTGGATGGCCTATCACAACTCCTGGATAGGGGGTGTGCGGATCGAGATACTCTCCGGTGGTTTCAGTGGAGACTGCACGACCATTCTGCTGCGAGGAGCGACCGAATACATGTCGGTCGCGCTTCAGGAAGGCTGGGTCGACGCACCGGAAGTCTGTGCTCGGCCCACCTATGACGATCTCGCCACCGGAACTGGGTACGCGCCCGGCGATGTCTTCAGCACGCTTGGGATTCCCTGCACCGTGACTTCATATGTGAACTCGATCGGCTCGCCGTTTTCCGGTGACGCCGCGATTCGGAATGCCGTGTGGTCCTGTGGTGAAGACAATGAGGCGCGCACCTTCTCATCGACCATCGATCATGATTTCACATCCATGGGTGGCGTCAACGACATGACGGTGAGGGTCGGCGATTACGGCCCCGGCGTGAATCTCTTCATCAACGGTTCCGGTTACTGGGCCGCAGACTGGCAGGATTACGACGGTGCCACCATCGGTGGATGTGCCATCACGGTCCCGACTGGATCGAGCTCGGGTGGTTGCGACGTGCTCGAGATCGCCGGTCATGTCGACACCTTGCGACTTGGTGGCGAAGAAACCGCGATCGACTGCATCGAATGGGTCTCTGAAGGTTCGGGAAATCCCGGAGTCGGCCCTTGTCTCACCTATGATGAAGTGCCTCCCATGCCGGCGATCGAATTCGTTCCTTCGGACGACTTCACGACCGGCGGGATCGGATGCACCATCGGCTACCAGGCGTTGAATGACGGGGTCGAATTCACCGAAGGTTCCGCATTCGCCCAGCCTTCCATGTTCGCCTGCGGTAGTGGCAACGAGCTTGCAGTCAGAGCATGCAGTGTCGACCACCGATTCGCAGACACCGTCGGCCCCATGCAGAAGGTCGCGATCACGGTCGCTGATCACGGTGGCGTGCTCAATCTCGGTATCAACGGTGAGCTGCGAATCTTCGATGTCTTTCACGAGATCGATGGAGCCAGTATCGGCGGTGTGACCGTTCACGTCGCGAGTGGCGGCGGTCTCAACGAGTGCACACGTCTGGAGTTCGACGGTGTGCTTCAGAACCTCCTGATTGGTGGTGGACAGTTGTTCATCGACTGTCTCGAGGGCCAGGTCATCGAGGCTGACACGCCATCGGACCTGAATGGTGACGGCCTCGTCAATGGGCCCGACCTGGCGATTCTTCTTTCAGTGTGGGGGTCGCAGGCTGGCGACATCACCGGTGACGGTGTCGCTGACGGCCAGGATCTGGCGAAGCTCCTCGCCGACTGGCAGGGTTGAGTGTGGTGCAGCACTCTCTCGATGACCCGCCATGCCAGTGAAAGACCCACCCCTCGCGTCTGCGGGGGGTGGGTCTTTGTGTTTGGTTCCGAAGTGATTTGGCCGGTTCAGGGTTTGGACTTCGAGGCTGCAGTCTTTCCGGTCTTCTTTGCGGGGCCGTCCTGTTTGGCGTCCAGCTTCATCTTGGCGATCTTCTTGGGCGAGGCCTTGCTCGCAGGATAGAAGTCCGCAGGGACCGGGATCCAGCCACTGGGTGGTGCGAATCCCGGTGTGCACTGCAGGCAGTAGAGCTCGGCGAAGACCACGCAGTCGGCATCCCAGGCGATCGAGCAGCACAGCGGATCGATGAGACACACGGTGTTGCAGCAGTCCTGCTCGTCGCAGAAGGCCGTCTTGCTGACTTCGCAGCAGTCGCCCGCGGCAGGATCACCGCAGGTGGCGGCGGGTTCGCAATCACATGCGGCGTTGGTGCGGGCCAGTTCGGCACAGACATCATCCCACAGCTGATCTGAGCAATAGGGATCGATCACACCGATCGCAGTGCAGCAAGCTTCATTGTCACACCCGGCGGTGCCATTCGGGAAGCAACAGGTGCCGGTGCCCGGGTCGCCGCATTTCGCGGCAGGGCAGGCGTCAAGCAGAGGATTGGTGCCGTTTTCACCGTTGTAGTTGCAGGTGGCCTGAGCCTGCGTGGCGCAGTAGATGTCCCAGTCATTGCTGCAGCAGAAGATGTCCAGCAGACAGACTGCGTCACAGCAGGCGGAATCATTGCAGCCAGGTGTGCCGTTCGGACTGCAACAGTCGCCGGCGCAGGGGTCGCCGCATTCGAATTCACAGTTGGGGCACTGAGGGTTCTGACGCGCGAGGAACACGCAGAGTTCATCCCATGAACCTTCGTCACAGCAGAAGGGGTCTTCATTGCAGACGGCTGTACAGCAGGCCGCATCGTTGCAATTGGGAGTCTCGTTGGTCTCGCAGCAGGATCCGGTCTTGTAATCACCACATTCGGGCGGATCACATTCCGTCAGCGCCATCGCGCTGCAATTCGAATCCCAGGAGGACTGACAGCAGAAGGGGTCGATTTCACAGATCGCGGCGCAGCATTCGCCTTCGCTGCATCCGGGGCTCACCTTCGCGACGAAGCAGCTGCCCGCAGTGGGGACTCCGCAACCGGAGCGACAACGCTCTTCCGCGAGAAGCGCACAGGTGCCATCCCAACGGTTGCTGCAGCAGAACGGGTCGATCTGACAGACCGCCGCACAACAGGCAGGATCGGAACAGTTGGGCGTATCCTTCGGTCTCAGGCAGCTGCCCGCACTGAAGTCGCCACAGCCCGTGCCCGCGGTGCAGATGGCGTTCGCGATGTTGACACAGGTGTTGTCCCATTCGATCTCGCAGCAGTCCGCGTAGTCGGGTTTGCCATCGAGGTCCGAGTCGAGGACGCAGACCGCCTGGCAGCACGACTCAAGCTCACAGCCGGGGTTCTCGTGATCGGAGAAGCAGTCTCCGCTGCAGGGACAGACCGGGTTCGACGTTCCGTCGCAGAATTCACTCGCGAGCGTGGCGCACGTCTGAGTCCACTCGAGGTCGCAGCATGTCGGGTCGAAATTGCAGACGATGTTGCAGCAGTAGGGGTCTTCGCAGCCGGGGGTTCCGTTCGGCACGGTGCACGCGACCCTTCACCGGGGCAGACGGTGAGGTCGAAGCAGATGTCGAGCGCGAGTTCCGCGCAGTCATCATCCCAGTCCTTGGTGCAGCAGTACTCGAAGCCGGCGATGGAGCAGACCGCGGAAGCGCACGCGGGCACGTTGCAGCCCGGGGTTCCATTGCCCGCGAGGCAGTTGCCGGTGTCAGGGGTGACGCCGGGCTGGTTGCACTCCGTGAGATTCAAGGCGGTGGTGACACAGATCGCATCCCAGCTGACTTCGCAGCAGTAGGTGTCGAATTCGAGGCAGATGATCTCGCAGCAGCTCGGAGTCCGCGCAACCGCGGGTGATGCCGGGGACGAGGCAGTTTCTGGTGTTGCCGTCGGACTCACCACAGATGTCCGATGGCAGGCCGCATGCGAGATGACGGCGTAGTCGACGCAGAGTGAATCCCAGATTTCATCGCAGCAGAACGGGTCGAACATCATGCAGACGGATTCGCAGCATTCTTCGTTGTTGCAGCTGGGTGAGGTGTTGTTCTCGCTGTAGCAACTGCCCGCGGTCAGGTCACCGCATCCGGTGCAGTACTGTTCCGCCAGGATGGCGCAGGCTGCGGTCCAGCCCTGGACCAGGTTGCCTGCGGCGTCGACCTCGTCCGAGCAGCATCCGAGTTCGATGCCTTCCTCGAGTTGGCAGACGATGTTGCAGCAATTGGTGTTGTTGCAGCCGAACTGCGTGGCGAACTCCAGGCCTTCGGGCACGCTGGTATCGAAGCAGGTGGCCGAGAAGGGGTCGCCGCATCCGGGAGAGATGGTGCAGAACTGATCCGCGTACAGTGAACAGGTGGTGTCCCAACGCACGCTGCAGCAGAAGGCGTCGATTTCACAGACGGTTGCTGCAGCAGGCGAAGTTTCCGCAACCCGCACCCGCGTTCGCCGAGAAACAATCGGCGGTGTTCGGAAACCCGCAGAGATCGATGTCATCGGGATCCTCGATGCCGGTGTCGCAGGGGTCGTAGAGCGGACACGATTCAGCGGCGGCCTGGGCACAGCCCTGGTCCCCAGCTGTTGTTGCAGCAGAAGGGGTCGACCAGGCAGACCAAGGCGCAGCAGGCCCCGTCTCGGCAGCCTGGAGTGTTGTTCTGGACGTCGCAGCGGGCCACTGAGCGGATCGCCACAGTTGTCGTAGGGGCAACCGAAGAGATTGTCTTCCTGTTCGCAGAAGATCTGAAGGCAGACTTCGCCGGCGATCTCGACACAGGTGACATCCCATTCAATTTCGCAGCAGTCCTGGAACGGGAACGAGCCGTCGCCCTGTGGATCGAACAGGCAGACGGCTTGAGCGCAGTCGTCGTTGAGGCAGCTGGGTGTTCCGTTGACCAGGAGGCAGTCGCCGGAATAGTCGGCGCAGGCGATCTCACTGGCGGTTTCCGCGCAGAAGGCGTCCCACTGGACGTCGCAGCAGAAGGGCTCCAGTTCGCAGGTCAGCGAGCAGCAGATGGGGTCGTTGCAGCCTGCTGCCACTGTGGGCCGTGTCGCAGGGGAAGTCGCGGATCGCCCTCCTTGATGGTTGCGCACAGTCCGGCTGGCAGATCAGGTCCTGGTAGACCGCGGCGCTGAGGACGCGAAGGTCGCCCGGGTAGGGGACTCCGCCGATCGTGATCGGAGCCAGTGTCAGGACGCCGTTGCGATCGACGTCGGCACAGGGCTCGTAGACCGCTCGATAGGCGAGGTCGATCAGGCGAATCAGGTCGAGTTCGTTTGATGAGGCCATCGGGCTGAGGAAACCCGGTGATGGGGGCCTTGTTGCCGGCGATGTCGCCGCCGATGAGCTCGGAAGTCCTCCAGCCCTGGCGAACCGGTATCCGGAAGGCAGGGGATCTCGAGATCGGGATCGAAGTCGAAGGTCGTTCACGCAATCACACTGTGCGTGGGCCTGCGTGGCCAGAAGGCTTGACTGGGCCACGGCAACAGATCAGGACCATGAGGGACATCAGTGACAGCCCTCGAGGCAGGGCGAACCCATGTCGGTGACGTCGTTCTTTCGTGTTGACCAAGACCTGCTCCTTGCTGCTGCGTCCTGCATTCCTACGCACATCACGCCCGGGGGGTTCCCCTGTGATGCAGACTGTACGTGTCGACCTCGTGGTCCGAATCGCCCGTCGAGTCCCCTTCGAGAGGCCTCGCTTGTATCCAGATGGGCATTCTAGCCCCACCAGACCAAGTCGTGTTCTCTCAATAAGATACGATAAGCTCGCCGGATGCCTGCATGATTCACTCAGAAAGCCTTTTTTCGAGCATTCCGGGGCATGTTTTTTCAGGATCCAGACGGCTTCTCGGGCACAGCCCCCGAAGCGACGGGTCCTGCCGGCGTAGTCGTCGATCGCCTGGTTGAGGCAGCCCTCATCGAAGTCGGGCCAGTTGACGTCCGAAATGTGAATTTCGGCGTACGAAATCTGCCAGAGCAGGTAGTTCGAGAGGCGGCGTTCGCCCGCGGTCCTGATCAGAAGATCCGGGTCGGGGAGGCCCGCGGTGTAGAGGCGGCCGGCCAGATCCTCCTCAGCTGATCGAATCCGGTTCGAGGAGTGCCATTCTTCACGTCCTGGCACAGGCTTCGGCACGCGTCGGTGAGTTCCGCTCTCGAGCCGTAGTTGATCGCCAGGACGAGCGTCATCGCGCGGCAATGGGCGGTGGCCTCCTCGGTTCGTGCGATCTCATCCAGGACATGCTCGGGCATGTTGTCGTCTCGCCCGATGCGCTTGAGTCTGATGTCGTTCTTCAAGAGGGTCGGGGCGTTCCTGCACGAGATGTTCCGCGCACAGCGTCATCAGAGCGTCGACCT
>CASICI010000012.1 GCA_949373145.1 uncultured Phycisphaerales bacterium | reverse complement strand
CGCCTCGGCCGAAATCGAGGATGCGCTCGACGATTCGAGCGTGCGCCTGCTCAGTTCCCTCGAGCGAGGCGTTCTCGATCTCTGGCGTGTCCGTCCGGGCGACAACTCCTCCGTGATCGGTGAACGCCTTCGAACCATCAAGCTCACCCCCAACTGGTCGATCGTCGCGATCCAGAGAGGTGACGAAACCGCGGTCCCCACCGCGGATGATTCCATCGAATCCGGCGACGTGGTTCTGGTGCTCGGCAGAAGCGAGTCCGAACCGGAACTTCGCAAGCTCTTCGACGCCACCTGAGGACTCCTCCCTTGAATCTTGGTCTTGTCGCCAGAAATCTCGGTCAGTTCGTCTTGGTGCTTTCCGCTCTGATGGGAGTGTGCTCGCTCTTGTCGCTGCTCTGGGTGTTCCAGGGGGATGCCGACGAGCTCTGGGCGTTTCAGGCCCTGAGCGCCTGCTCCCTCGTCGGGGTTCTGGCCAGCCTCCTGGCGATCTTTCTGACCCGGTCGACGCCCCGGTACATGCACCGCCGCGAGGCGGTCTTTCTGGTGTCCGCGTCCTGGATCGTCGGTGCGTTCTTCGCGGCCTCCCCGTATTGGATCTGGAGTCTGATCGGCGACCCCGACTTCATCGAACCGTCATTGCACTCTTTCACGGCGTGTTTCTTCGAAGCGATGAGCGGCTTGACGACGACCGGTGCGACCATCATCGACGACATCGAGGCGATGCCTCGCGGCTTGCTTCTCTGGCGCGCGCTGACCCAGTGGCTGGGCGGAGTCGGCATCGTGGTGCTCTTCGTTGCCGTCCTGCCTTCTCTTGGCGTGGGAGGCAAGCTGCTTTTCAGTGCCGAATCGACCGGGCCCAGCCCCGAAGGTCTTCGCCCGCACATCCGTCAGACCGCTCGGATCCTGTGGCTCACGTATCTGGTCCTTTCGGTGGCGACCTTCCTGACCTACCTGTTCGGTGGCATGGGCACCTTTCGAGGCCGTCGCCCAAGCGATGACCACGGTCTCAACGGCAGGGTTCTCGACCCGCAACGACAGCTTCGCGTCCTTTGACTCGCCTTTCCTGGAATACGCCGCCTGTGTCTTCATGTTCCTGAGTGCGATCAGTTTCGGGCTGTACTTCAGAGCGATCCGGAAGGGCTGGCGGGCTTTGCTTGCAGGACACGGAGCTCAAGGTGTTCGCGGCGCTCATCGTCTTCTGCATCCTGATCGTGACCGCCACGTTGATGGGTCGTGGACGAACCGATTCAGATGGTGGGTTCTCCCGAGATCGCCGCTCAGGATCCGACGTTCTTCAACAGTCTTCGTCTGGCGTCCTTCACGGTGATCTCCCTGGGAACGACCACCGGATACTGCACCGCCGACTTCGACTACTTTCCCGAACTCGCCCTCTGCATTCTCATGGTGCTCGCGTTCATCGGGGGGTGTGCGGGATCGACTGCGGGAGGCATGAAGGTCGTTCGTGCCGTCATCGGGCTCAAGGTGCTTCAGTCGACGATCGAACGTGAGCATCGCCCCTCGGTGGTGCGCTCCTTGAAGATGGGAAGAAACAGCATCGACGCCGGCATCAAGATCGAAGTGCTTTCAATCCTGTTGGTCAGTCTCTTCTTCCTCGCGCTCAGCACCGCTCTGGTGCAGATCATCGAAGGTCCGGATCTCGATCTCACGACGGCACTCAGCGAGTCCTTCTCCTGTCTCTTCAACATCGGTCCGGGCGTGGCGAGTGCGGGGGCCTCGGAAACCTACGCGTGGATGCAACCAGCGCACGAAATGGGTGCTGGCCAGCATGATGCTGCTGGGTCGTCTGGAGTTCTTCACGGTGCTGGTGCTCTTCACCCGGCGCTACTGGAAGGCCGAGTAGTCCGCCGCGGCGGTGATCACATCGGCTTGTCTTCGATGGTGTTGTCGTAGACCTCGAGAAGCTTCTGCTTGTCGAAGATCATCTCCTGCCTTGAGAGGCCGGTGATCTCGTAGTGCGGCGTCAGTTCGATCGCATCGCACGGGCAGGCTTCTTCGCACATGCCGCAGTAGATGCAGCGCAGTTCATCGATGTCGAACTGCTTGGGGTACTTCTCGCGATCGTCCCAGGGGATTCCTCGGCGACGATGTGGATGCAGTTGGCGGGGCAGGCCGTGGCGCACATGAAGCAGGCGACGCAGCGGGTCCGTCCGTCCTCATCCCGGTTCAAGCGGTGCACGCCTCGGAAGTAGTCGCGGAACTGTCCGCCTTCTTCGACCGGGCGGTCGTCTCGCTTCTCTTCCGGGTACTGCACCACCCGAGATGGTCTTCTTGTTCTTGCCGTCCTCGGCCGAAGTTCTCGAACGCATGACGCATCGTCGTGCCCAGTCCCTTGAAGACGTTCGCCACGAAAAGACTTTCGTTGGTCGACAGGGGTTCGGTGTGACATCGACGATGTCCTCGTCACGGATTGCCATGGTGGCTCCAAAGTAGGGGGGCGCTGATTCGGTTCGTAGCATAGAAGTCTAACGGAGCCGCTGCCTGAGTTCTCCTTTTTATTCGGCGGATGGTTTACGATCACTCCAGATACCGGGCTCCCATTGAGCTGCCCCGAAAGGAGCTCTCATGATCCCGACACGCAATGGACGGTCTTCGTCCGGAAGATCAGAACGTTCAGGTCGGCTGGCGAATGGCGGGTCTGGCGAGCGAGACGGTGTCCTACGTCATTGCCGGTGGGCTTCTGGGCTGGTTGGCGGATCGAGGTTTCGAGACGGATTTCTGGCTCCCGACGGGCTTCATCGTTGGAATCGTGACCGGGATCGGGGTCCTTCTTGAGAGGGGCCCTCAAAATGAACAAGGCGTTGGACCGAGCAACCGCCCAAAAACGCCGTTCAGGCTCAGAAAAGGCAGATTCGTGACAGATTCCATCCCTCGTTTCACGTTTCCGGCAAAAGCCCTCCTAGGGCTCTGGATCGCTCTTTTTCATCGTCACCCTCTTGGCTGGCTGGTCGTGGCACCCCTGGCTGGCAGTCTCCTCTGAGCAGTCTCAGGGGGCCCTCATGGGCGGAATTCTGGCACTGGTGCTCTGCGGAGGGGGATTGGCGGTCATTTCCCCTTGGCGGGACCATCTCGGCAGCGACCTTCCAACCCTTTGGTTGATGGTCACGGTTGGTCGGTTGTTAGTGACTCCTGCGGCGGCTGTCCTGCTATACTTCTCCGCTCGTCCGCCGATGGATTTCTTCGTCATCGGCATCGCGGCGGCGTTCCTGGGCGTTCTCTTCTTCGAGACGCCCATGATCGCACTCGACATCCGTCGTCAGATCACGGATGCCGAGCATGAAAAGCCTTTGAAAAAGGCATTTCGTGACCGCGAGGCTCCGAGCACGCTCGGATGCTTCCATTCGTCGGACGGTTTTCAGACGGTGTTGAACGTCTCGCCGTTTGTCTGAAGTCCCGGTCCACGCGCCACGCGCACCGGAGTGAGTCCCTCGATGAATTACCTGCTCGCATCAGCTGGTGAGCTGCACACCCCGCTCGGGCATGTTCTTGACAAGGAACTTCTCGACGTCGGGATCATCGGGAGCGTCTCGATGCAGATGGTGACCATGCTTCTTGGCGTGGTCCTGCTGCTGTTCATCCTGCCCCGTGCCGCCAAGGCGATTCAGACCGGGCCGGAGAGCGACGGGTACGACCGATACGTCACCAAGGGCCGTATCAGCCAGTTGGTCGAAGTGATCGCCCTCTACCTTCGCGATGTGATGCTCGAACCCGTGATGGGCAAGAAGGACACCCGGAAGTACTTCCCGTTCCTCATGACGATGTTCTTCTTCATCCTCATGATGAACCTGCTCGGGCTGATTCCGCTTCCCGACATCCAGAACATCATCGGAAAGTTCACCATGGGTGACGATCACTGGGCAGTGATCGGCGGAACCCCCACGAGCAACATCAACATCACGATCGCCCTCGCGCTGGTGAGTTTCGTGATGATTCAGATCCACAGCTTCCGTGAGCTCGGCATTCTGGGCTGGCTCGACCACCTCACCTGCGGACTGACCAAGGGACCCAAGTTCCTGCTGGTCGTCGTCCCGGTGATCTTCGTCGTCGAGCTTGCCGGCGTCTTCATCAAGCCCGTCGCACTGGCCATCCGCCTCTTCGCCAACATGGTCGGCGGACACGTCCTGCTCGCGACCCTGCTCCTGCTCGGATCGACCTTCATGCCTGAAGGTGCATCCGGGGCGTGGTCGCAGGAGTTTCCGTCGTCAGCGGCATCGCAGCCGTGCTGATCACGTTCCTGGAGCTCTTCGTCGCCTTCCTTCAAGCCTTCATCTTCATGTTCCTCACTGCGGTCTTCATCAGTCTGATGAGCCACCACGACAGAGCACGACGAAGAGCATGCACACGAGGAAGGCACTTCCCAGCCCGCACACTGACGACCCGTCGTCGTCTACGAATGACCCCGAAGTGATCGAGCTTCTTCCGATCGCTTCCGTTTAGAGAACTTTGAGACACTTTAAAGGCGCACAACGCGCCAATCCAAGGAGAACTGGATTCCAATGACCACGATCGTAAAGATGGCCGCTTTCGCCCTTTTCGCCCTGCTGCTCGTCGACCAAGGCTCGGCATTCGCTCAGGATGGCATCCTGAAGCTCGCTGCGGCACTGCAAGCTGGGGCAAGGGCCTCGGTGCAGGTCTTGCTGCCGGCTTCGCCGTTCTCGGTGCCGGCCTCGGCATCGGTCGCATCGGCAGCGAAGCCTGCAACGCCACCGCTCGCCAGCCCGAAATGGGCGGCAAAATCTTCATCAACATGATCCTGACCGCAGCACTCATCGAAGGTGTCGCACTCTTCGCTGTGGTGGTCGGCTTCCTGATGGGCGCCGGCTGATCGACCGTCTCGTACGGTCGGTTCTCCCTTCCTGCTGTCGCGGGTGCCGTTCGGGCCCGCCGTCAGCTCCTGACTCGCCTCCTCCGAGGAGGATTTCGGAGTAAACCGTGTTTCACATGGCTCAGCTTTTCAACAACGTCATCGCGGCTGGCACCGGGGGTCCCCTCGATCCCAACTTCCTCGCCAACATCACGGGCATCGTGGTCTTCGTGGTCGCTCTGGTCGCGCTCAGAATTCTCGTGTGGCCCAAGATCACTGCCGGTCTCGATGAACGAAACGAGAAGATCATCTCCGAGATTCAGTCGGCGGAAGAAGCTCGTGAACAGGCCAAGTCCGCACTCGAGGATTACGAGCGCGAGCTTTCCAGGGCCCGTGAGGAAGCTTCGAAGATGATCGCTGATGCTCGAACTCAGGCCAAGGCAGCTCGCTGACGAGCTCAAGGCCAAGAACGAGCAGGAGCTTGCCGAGCGAATGCAGCGTGCGAACGCGGACATCGAGTCCGCCAAGGTCGCTGCCGTCGCGGAGCTGCACGGTCATGCCGCCGAACTTGCCACCAACATGGCCGGCAAGATTCTCGGTCGTGAAATCAGTGTTCAGGATCAAACATCCCTCGTCGAGGAATCACTCGCCGAGCTTGGCCAGATGAACTGAGGAAGTCCCCAGCATGCCCCAGCGCCATGATGAAATCGCCGAAGTCTACGCACGAAGTCTCTACGAGCTCGCGCATGCTGCCGGTGGTCTTGACAAGGTCTCCGAAGTTCACGAGGAGTTGCAGCAGATCGTCGAAATGGGACGGTCGAATGACAACTTCCATGAGTTCTTCGGCTCACCGATCATCGGTAAGACGAGTCGCCAGGAAGCCATGAAGAAGATCTTCGACGGGCGGATCTCCGATCTCGTTCTTCGCTTCCTTCTGGTGACCAACGACAAGGGGCGATTGGGACACCTCGAGCACATCGCCGGGGCGCTTGACTCCATGATTCAGGATGCCCATGGACGTATCGAAGTGGATGTCTTCACCGTGAACGGTGATGGCGCCGACTCGGCTTTGCTTGAGACCGTCGCGTCTCGAGTCAAGGAATCCACCGGCAAGGATCCCGTGCTTCATCAGTATGCAGATCCATCGATGATCGGCGGCATCAAGCTGCTCATCGGCGACAAGCTTTATGACGGTTCGGTGGCGACTCGGCTTCGCCGCCTCAAGGAAGAAGTCCTCGGTCGCGGTGCGGCCGGGGTTCGTGCCGAGTCGGCACGATTCCTTGATAATTCAAATTCATGACACCTACCCGCATGGGTAACGACGAACAGAGGACGAGCACGTGAAGATCAAGACTGACGAGATCACATCCGTCATCAAGCAAGAGATCGAGCAATTCGCCAGCCAGCTGGAGATCTCCGAAGTCGGCCAGGTGGTCGAAGTCGGCGACGGCATCGCTCGTGTCTACGGACTGAGCAAGGTCATGGCCGGTGAGCTTCTCGAATTCGAAGGCCGTGGCGGAACCGTCATGGGTCAGGCCATGAACCTCGAGCACGACACCGTCGGTGCCGTGCTCTACGGTGAATCGACCGGCATTCGTGAAGGCGACACCGTTCGAGCCACGGGTCGACTTCTCGAAGTCCCCGTCGGTGAAGCCATGCTCGGTCGCGTCGTCGATCCGCTGGGCAACCCCATCGACGGCGGTCCCGCGATTCAGACCGACTGAAGACCCGCAAGCTCGACATCATCGCGCCCGGCATCGCCGCTCGACAGCCCGTGTCCGAACCCATGCAGTTCGGCATCAAGGCCGTCGACTCCATGATCCCCGTGGGTCGTGGTCAGCGCGAGCTCGTGATCGGTGACCGAAAGACCGGAAAGACCGCGGTCTGCATCGACGCCATCATCAACCAGAAGAAGTTCTGGGGCACCGAAGACGCCGTGGTCTGCATCTACGTCGCAGTCGGTCAGAAGGAATCCACCGTCGCCGGCGTGGTCGAGTCACTCCGCGAGCACGGTGCGATGGACTACACCATCGTCGTCACCGCTGGTGCCAGTGATCCCGCTCCGATGCAGTACATCGCGCCTTATGCGGGCACTGCGATGGGTGAACACTTCATGTGGCAGGGCATGGAAGGCAAGACTCCGAAGCACGTGCTGTGCGTCTACGACGACCTTTCCAAGCAGGCCGTGGCGTACCGCGAACTCTCACTGCTGCTTCGACGTCCTCCCGGTCGTGAAGCCTACCCCGGTGACGTGTTCTACCTTCACAGTCGTCTCCTGGAACGTGCCACCAAGCTTTCCGACGCCAACGGCGGCGGTTCGCTGACCGCGCTTCCGATCATCGAGACGCAGGAAGGCGACGTTTCAGCCTACATTCCCACCAACGTGATTTCGATCACCGATGGTCAGATCTACCTTCAGCCCGAGCTGTTCGCAGCCGGCGTTCGTCCTGCGGTGAACGTGGGTATTTCGGTCTCCCGTGTGGGTGGCGCAGCTCAGGTCAAGGCCATGAAGGAAGTCGCCGGTTCACTGCGACTTGACCTCGCGGCCTATCGAGAGCTCGAAGCCTTCGCTCAGCTCGGCACCGACCTCGACCCCGCCTCGGAGCGTCAGCTTCAGCGTGGTGCTCGCATGGTGGAACTGCTCAAGCAGGGTCAGTACAGCCCGTACGAAGTCTTCGATCAGTGCCTCTCCCTCTTCGCCGGCTCCAAGGGTCTCCTTGATGATGTGGATCTGGACAAGGTCCTCGAGTTCGAGCGTGCCTTGTTGGATTACTTCCACGGTCCTCAGAAGCCGCTTCTCGACAAGCTCGTCGAAGCAGGTTCCTTCAAGAAGCTGGAAGATGAATTCATCGCAGCGATGCGTGATTTCAAGGCCAACTGGGTCCCCGCCTGAGTTTTCAGGACACGCCTTTTCGGCATCAATGATTCATTCAAGGCCGTGGCAGACTTGCCACGGCCTTTTTATGCTTGAAGTTATTTCACCCGGGAAATAAACGCTGTCTTGAGCTAATTTATGAGGATGAAGATCCTCAATTCAATCGCCGTGTTCCTGGTGCTTTCCATCAGTCCCATCGGAGCTGCGGAAGATTTCGTCGAGGTGAAGAACGTCTCGGCTCCGCCCTCCGACATTCTCTCCGGACGTCTGAGACTTGCCGAACCTTCCGCCTTGCCGACCAGCGCGTGGACCGCGTTGGTACCTTTCGAGCGGGCGCTTCCCGAACTTCGAACCGGTCCCGGAAAGACGGCGGTGGCATTGATCACGCGCGAGCCATCCGACTGGACGTTTTCGCTCGTCGCAAGCGATGACACAAAGCCATCTCCAGACTCGATCTTCCTCGAGCAGACCGCGTCACTCGAACAATTGACCTCCGGAGCGACGGCACGTGTGATCCGCGTCGACCCCTCGCATGTCGATCGCCGCGTTTCAATCCAAGTGAGCCCTTCGGCGACCGATTCCGAAGCCTGGCTTCTCATCGCGGACGGTCGTGAGGACATCCGACTGTCCACTCATGTCGGTTCATTCGAGCGATTCCGCGACAGACCGCTCGTGGTGCATGCCGCGATCGAGAATGCACGAATCATCGACTCGGAGTGTGTCGTGAGAGGCCCGTCCGGCTCGACAGTGACGCTTCCTTTCGTCGGACAGGACGAACGCAGCGCCACAGCCACGTTCACGCCTGATCGCATCGGCGACTGGACCATTCGATCATTGTTTCTTCTGCGAGACGATGACGGCACGATCCGTCAACGTTCGACGCAGCAGGTGATACGCGTGAACGATCGCACGGTCAGATTCACCCAGGGCCTCCCGAGTGTCACGCAAGTCGTGCCCGGTGAAGCGTTGCGCGTCGCGGTTCCCGTGGATGTGACGCCTGCCGGTGAGCTCTCGGATGATCGACGCGTTGCGGTTGCCGCTGAAGTCTGGGGTACCGACTCGCAGGGCGATTTCGTGCCAGTCTGCTGGATCTCACGTATTCATGAACTGCCCGCTGGCGGTGGCGCGCTCGACTTCGAATTGAGCATCGACCCGAGATGGCTTTCACTGGCTTCGGTGGAGGTCTCTTCGCTTTCCTTTCGGGAGCTTCGTGTGCATGACACCGATGGTTTCAACCTCATCGATCATCAGTCATCCGCGCGAGCCGCGCTCAGTGGCGCCTTCGAGATCCCCGATGAAGTCACCCGCGTGACTCCCGACATGATGGCCGCGCATTCGAATCGCACCGTCCGTGGTCATTCGGGGCTCGGTGTCTCCTCTCTTGCCGGCCATGTCCTGCTCCTGTCACACGGCTACTGCACCGATCAGTTCCCCTTCCGGTTGAGTGATTTCTCCGGAGACTACGAGCTCTTCGAGGACTACAGCCAGAATCGGACGCATGATGAATTCGCACTTCGATTCGAATCCCTCGGACGCAGCTTCAAGTCGATGGGTATCGTCGGTCACTCTCAGAGCGGTCACGCCGCAACGCATCTCTACACCTTCTACTGGAGTGCGTTGGACTGGGCGACCGACGGCACGAGAATCCAGGGCGTCGGCGTGCCATGGCTGGGCACCGCCCTGGCGGGAAACGCCGCCGTGCTGGGTGAGATCTTCGGAATCGGCTGCGGTATCAGCAACGACCTGACCTACGACGGCTGTGCCGCATGGCTTTCCTTCATTCCAACTTCGGTGCGAGCCGAGACCGACTACTGGACCACCTCGTTCGAAGATGGCTTCTTCTACGACTACTGTCAGATCGTGTCGGATCTTCTGTTGACCGATCCCGATGACGGAACCGTCGAACGATACGCAGGCCAGCTCGCGGGAGCGAACAATCGAGGCCACAAGGAGGGTTGGTGTCACACCCGCCTGATGCGTGATCCACCACAATGCAAGGATGCTTCAAGAAACGTCGTTCTTGATGCGGAGGCCGCCCGATGAACTCGACCATGACCCTTGTCTCCGTCCCTCTCCTCATCGTCGGCGTCCTGCTGGCCTCGGCGACGCGTTCGAATGCCGATTCCTATCGATTCGAAGCGTCTGGACCCGCTTCCATTCCGGATGGCAGTGGTGCGCTTCGATCGATTCCATTCGTAGTCACCGTTCAGGATCCGAACGATCTGATCATCACCGGGGTCGAGCTCGAATTGGACATCGAGCACCCCTGGATCGGTGATCTGGTGGTGTCGCTCCGATCGCCATCGGGTGTCACCACGCAGCTCATCGACCGCAATGGGCAAGTTCCCTTCGGATTCCCTGGTCCTTTCGGCTGTGGTGGCGATGACACCTCCATGGTCCTTGCCGAAGATGCCCTGACTCTGGTGGATGATGTCTGCTCGATCACCGAGACGCCTGTTCTGACCGGTCGTCTGCGACCACACGAATCCTTCGCCAGTCACTTTGGCGGAGAACCGAGCGGTACATGGTTCATCGATCTTCAGGACCTTCAAACCGGCGATGCCGGATCCTTCCTCTCGGGAGCTCTCATTCTCGAGATCGAGATCGACTGCGACGGAGATGGTCTCCCTGACGAATGCGTCTGTCCGGGCGATCTGAATGGCGACGGCGTCATCGGTGGCGCCGATCTGGCTGATCTGCTCTCTCAGTGGTCTCTCTCCTCCGTCCCCGGAGATCTTGATGGGGATGGAACCGTCGCCGGTGGTGATCTTGCGATCCTGCTTGCGAATTGGGGTTTCTGCTCCTGACCCGGCATGATTCGGCGATTCAGCCGAACACCACGACCCGATCTCCCTGAACCATGAGCCTTCGTTCGATGCTCCAGCGCACCGCACGTGAGAGGGTGTTGCGTTCCACGTCCCGTCCCTTTCGGGCAAGGTCGCTCACGCCGTCACGGTGCGAGCATTCGAGAACATCCTGTGAGATGATCGGTCCGGCATCCAGTTCCGCCGTCACGTAATGAGCCGTCGCTCCGATCAATTTCACGCCGCGTTCATGAGCCTGACGGTAGGGGGATGCTCCGGCGAACGCCGGCAGAAACGAGTGATGGATGTTGATGATCCGCTCGGGCCAGTTCGAGACGAAGCCGGGTGAGAGGATCTGCATGTATCGCGCGAGCACGATCAGGTCTATCGCGTGCTCCTCGAGCAAGGTCTCAAGCGTCGCTTCCGCATGCTGCCTTCGGTTCGCGTCGTTTGGTACGTGAACAAAAGGCACTTCGAAGAACTCCGACAGACTTCTCAGGTCTTCATGATTGGAGATGATGAGTGGAATTTCGCATTCAAGTTCACCAGAGGCATGTCTTTGAAGGAGGTCCTGGAGGCAATGTGGCTCCTTCGAACAGAAGATCGCAAGCCGTGGTCTCTCCTCTCGAGGGTGCAGGGAGATGGTCATCTTCTCTTCGGCGGCGATGGTTTCGAATCTCTCCGTGAAATCAGAGCCTTTCGAGTTCCCATCCGGTCGCTCCAGCACCATTCGCATTCGAAAATCACCGTGTTCGGCATCAACGGACTGATCGACCTGGACGATGTTCCAGCCCATCTGGTGGACCACCGAGGCCAGTCGTGCCACGATGCCGGATCGATCCGGGCAGGACACCAGAAGTACGGCTTGTGAAAGATCGGTCATTTCGAGCTCCGCTCTGACTATCACCCACAGTGGGGAATTTGCAAGCTTCGCGGTTGATCCTGACACTATTTCTTGAATCCAGTAGCATTCGTCAGTTCATTTTTTACTCAACCACTTTCCGGCGGGAACAAATAATGACCTCTCTTCCACTTTTTCTTCTGGCTCAGGCTGCGACTGATTCTTCGTCGGTCCCCGGCTCTGAAACGACACCCACTTCAGAGCTGAAATCTCTGATGGACGCTCGAAGCATCGATGACCTCAAGGAGCAGACCAGCGTGATCTGGGATCTGGTCATGGACGGGGTGATCACCTACGGCCCGAAGCTCCTGCTGGCGCTCGTACTTTTCTTCGTCGGTCTCTTCCTGATCATGCTGCTCAGGAAATTCGTGTCTCGCGCCTTGAAAATCAAGAAACTCGATCCTGCAGTCTCCGGATTCATCCTGAGTCTGATCTCGATAGGACTTCGAATTCTCCTGGTGATCATGGTTCTCGGCGTCGTGGGCGTTCCGACTGCCAGTCTTGGTTTCGTGATCGGTGCGGCTTCTCTGGCCATTGGTTTCGCGATGAAGAACACCCTCGCCAACTTCGCCAGTGGAATACTCATTCTGATCCTGAAACCCTTCTCGCTCGGAGATTTCATCGAAGCCAATGGATTCAGTGGCACGGTTCGTGAAATCCAGATGTTCAACACCGTCATGACCACGCTGGACAACAAGCGGGTCATCATCCCAAACAGTGATCTTTCCAGCAGCTCCTTGATCAATTACTCATCTGAAACGGTCCGCAGAATCGACGTTGTCTTCGGCATCGGGTATCAGGACGACATCGATCATGCCTTTTCGGTACTCGAAAAGATCGTCTCTGCGGATCAACGTACGCACCAGGATCCTGCGCCCATGATCAAGGTCGTGAACCTTGGAGACAACTCGGTGGACATCAATGTTCGTGTCTGGGTCGACTCGAGTGACTTCGGGCTCTACAAGATGGACCTTCTCGAGACCGTGAAGAAGACATTCGATGCCGAGGGTATTTCCTTCCCATTCCCTCAACGGGAAGTCACCCTGCATCAAGCGGCTTCTCCAGAGTCTTGATTTCTGGAATATCCCTCTTCTTTCACGATGTGGGCGAGGCTTCTAAGCCTTGCCCACATCGTGGATTAAATTCCCATTTTCCCTTTTTTATGCTTGCTGTGAACGCCTCCATGATGGATAGTTGTCATACCTGTTTGAGAGCAGGTGGCAGAGCGTGAGAAACTCTGCTGACTCCCACAGATGTAACAATTCGATGTGTCCTCCCTTGTGTGCACTGTCCCTGCCATGAGGTGTCATGTCTCCCTCAGGATTGTTCCTAAACGGACGTGAGCAATACCGATCCACTTGAGCCGTATCGTTTCGGTATTGAATGAATTTGGAGTCTTGGGAAGGCGATTCGTGCCGGGAGAGAACCTCGCTTCGGCGACTTCGGGGTTGATCCGAAGCATAGGTTCGGTACCGAATCCACTGACATGCATGAGCCGCGGGAAACCGCGGCTCATGTACTTTTTGAAGTACCTTGTTCTCATCATGAGCACATCAGATCTCTCATCCAATCGCTTTCAGCCCTTCAAAGGTCTTTCCTGCTGTGTCACGGGTGGTGCCGGATTCATCGGCTCCCACCTGGTCGAGGCTCTGGTCGGTCAGGGGGCGACCGTCACGGTGCTTGATGATCTGTCTTCGGGAGATCTCGAACGATTGAGCCCCTGGCGTGCGTCTCTGCGAATCGTGGAAGGCTCCATCCTCGACGATGGCGCATTGGACCAGGCACTCGAGGGTGTCCAGCTCGTCTACCACCACGCCGCTCTGGTCTCTGTTCCTGAATCACTCGAACATCCGGAGCGCTATGAGGCCGTGAACGTCGGGGGAACCCGTTCGGTGCTCGAGGCAAGTGTTCGACATGGTGTCTCCCGACTGATCTATGCAGGCAGTTGCAGTGCCTACGGCAATCTACCGGGGCTCCCCAAGGTCGAGACCGACCCGGTCGAGCCGACGTCACCCTACGCGGCGACCAAGCTCGAGGGTGAGTCTCTGGTCGGTACGTACGCAGACCCTTCGGGACTTGATACCGCTCGCCTTCGGTACTTCAACGTCTTCGGTCCACGTCAGCCTCATAACTCGCCTTACGCAGCCGTCGTCCCCAAATTCGTGGAAGCACTCTCCTCGGGTGGCTCGGCCCGCATCTTCGGCGATGGCGGGCAGACCAGGGACTTCATCGATGTCCGTGACGTGGTGCAAGCGAACCTCAGAGCGGGCGTTCTGGTCGAGCCTCATCAAGGATGCGTCTACAACATCGGATCCGGTACTCGTGTTTCGATTCTCGAAGTTCTGGAGACCGTCGCTCGTCAGCTCGGGATGCCCGTGCGCATGACCCTCGAGGAGGCTCGTGGTGGGGAGGTCAGAGACAGTGAAGCCTGCATCGATCTCGCACGAGATCGTCTGGGGTTTCAGCCGGTGCGTTCCCTTGCGGAATCCGTCCGTGAGATCGCGGAGACCGCCGAGTGATGCCCATCCGGTTCATCCACCGATGTCTTCGGCCCACAGATCAGGTTTTTCCGTCTGCAGCATCGTCATGAGCTCGATGCAGCGTGGATCATCGAGAACATCCACCGTGATGTCATGTTCCTCGAGCCAATGTTCAGCACCAAGATAGGTCTGATGTTCTCCGATGATCACATGCTTGACGCCGAAAAGGCAGGCGGATCCGCTGCACATCTGACAGGGTGAGAGCGTGCTGGCAAGATAGAGCTTGTTCCAGTCACGGCGTCGTCCCGCATTCCGGAGGCAGACCATTTCAGCGTGTGCCGTCGGGTCTCCGCTCTGGACGCGCATGTTGTGTCCGACGGCGACGATGGTTCCATCTTCTTCCGCCAGAGCGGAGCCGATTGGAATACCGCCCTCCGACCAGGATTTTCGAGCCTGCTCGATCGCGTGCTCGAGCACCGTATTCATCGTTTCAGGCGTCATCATCGTCGGGTGTCTCCGGGGAATCATGTCAGGCAGAGCGGAAAAAAAAACGGGAGCCGAGTCGTCCGTGTGTGCACGGTTCGACTCGGCTCCCGATTGAGTCTTGAGCGAGATCACTTCACAGGATGGGCTGCTGCCGTGGAGAAGCTTGGGCCTGGGTTTCCAGTCCACTTCACCGAGGGGACGTCTCCGGTGGAGAGCGCACCCATCGAGCCGGGGCTGTGGTATCGATGATCAGCTGATCGTGCGTAGGCGGGATGGATGCCGTTGGCGTCATGACCGGTCAGAGCCGCACCGCTGTGGTGGCCCCAGACATCGTAATAGGGGTCGTTGTAGCCGCCGTAGGTGCTGCCGCCCCAGTAGTCCTGCGAACCGTTGGACTGATCTTCGGTGTTGAGATTCACACCTTCGGTCTGGGAATCAAGGTAAGGATACTGATGTGAATCCGCGACCACGCTTCCCTTGTTTCGTTCCATGATGTAGCCACTGTCATTCGCCAGTGAGGCCACGTGCATCGCTTCACTCCAGTGCGAGGCAAGGTAGCGCTGTCGAGCCTTGAACTTCGCGTTGTTTTCTGTCACGGCGTCCGAGTTCTTCGCGTCCGCTTCGGTGGCTCGAGTCATGGCGGCTTTGGCATTCGCCGCACCCTTGTCCTTCGCCCAGGTCGTGTAATCATCCATCATGCCATTGGTCTGGATGAAGGAGGAGACACGGAGCATCGTGGCTTGCATGTTCTCGTAGGCAGCCCAGTCCTTCGTGACGAGGGCTTTTTCCTTCGACAGCGCGGCGGCCGAATCAGCGACGTCCGCATCCGGTGTGGGATGTTCGCTCATCACTCTCTGCAGGGCGATGTCGTATGCCTTGTCGAGACTGATGCCTTTGGGCTTGTCGGCGGGGGTGTTTCGGTAGGTGTCCCACTTCGCATCCATTCCCTTGGTGCTGATGAATTCAGTCATCTGCGTGATTCGGGTGTGGGCTTGGAGTGTCATCGGTTCGATGGTCGAATCGATGAATTGCATGGCGGCAAGTTTCTGTGCAGCCGTGGCGGACGAGGTGTCTGCCTGGTTGTTCGCTGACGCATTGGCGATCGTGAGCAGAAGGCAGGTGGAAATCGTTGTAATCAGAGTTCTGGGATGCATTGACGGGGCTCCTTTTAGGTGTTTCAAAGTACCCTCAGGAGACCGCTCTGTGGGGCTTCCGGGGAAAAAAGCCGTTCTTAATCTCTCCCTCAGCTCCATGCTCCGAGCAGTCTGGCGAGATCACCACCCCCGACGGTGCCATTTCCATCCAGATCGAGTGCCGCGGCACTCGAGCCCCATCCGCCGAGAAGTGCCGCCAGGTCGCCCCCATTGACCGCGCCATCTCCATTGATGTCTTCAGGAAGCAGGCCGCACTCCAGCAGGCTGCAGTCTCCGCCATCGAGCTCAAGACAGCAGAAATCCGCCTCATAGACCTGCATGACGCCATCACAGAAGCCATCGCCCAGCCAGACGTTCGGCCAACAGGCACCGCTTCCGTCGCAGTCGACGATTTCGCTGGTGCTGCAGCCCGTTCCGCCGACGATCCACTCGTGGACCTCCGTCATCAACGCGTCGCGCATCGTCTCATCTCGGACCATGTCGGTGTGGTCGACCACTCGAACCGTGATTCGAGCGCCCGACGAGACGGCGTACCCCGAGAGATCAAGACTGTCTTCGCCGGTTTCGAGCTGGACATCATCGATCCACCATGTCTTGGTCGTCGCCGAAGAGTCGCTGAAGACGGTGTTCACCACGAGGACCGCGTCTGGATCAACGGCGGTTTCAATCGGTTGAAACGTGTCGACCACGCCGACGAGCGTGTAGAACTGTGCGATCAGTTCCTCTCGTGATGGTGCGTTGAAAGGCTGCGCCAGGGATCTCATCATCGAGTTCACGGAAGGTCTGTAGATGCCGAACGAATGGTACGCACAGCCTTCGAAACAATCATGCTGGCCGACTCCCTGAAGGTCGAAGCCCAGCCAGCGATCCCATTTCTCGCCGCTTCCGTTCATGGTCTTGAAATCAAGGATGCTTGCGTTCGCAGCGGATGACTCCCCTCCGGTGTAGGTGTCACTTCCGGCTCCGTAGGTGTATTCGTCCGCCAGGTTGCCCAGTGAATGGCCCAGTTCATGAATGAAGACTTCCACCGAGGATGAGTTGAAGGCGGAATAGGTTCCGATTTCGGCGCTTGCGTATCCAGCACCTCCGTACTTGGTGCTGTTGGCGACCGCGGCGATCTGATCGACGTCGGGTGCGAAGGCGGCCATCGCAGCCGCCGACCCCGTGTTGATGCAGAGAAGACGTTCGATATTGCTGCACCAGAAGCGCATGTCGAGCGCCGTGTCACGCTCGATACCCTCGGTGGGGTCGTTGTCGACACCCGACTCAGCGGAGATGACGTCAACTCTATGGACGTTGAAGTACTCGCGATATCGAATGAATGGTTCGTATTGAAAGAGCCGCTCGTAGCCCGCGACCGCGACCGCCGGCCATGTCGGAAGATCGGCTTCAGTGAAGCCATCTCCGATGAAGACGATGTCCACGCGATTCGCGGTCGGTCCGTTTGAGAGAATGGTCTCGACATTGGGGGCACCGAAGCGATTGATGCTCTCCGCGGTCTGGATCGGAAGTTGAAGCTGGAATCCCTCCAGGCTCAGATCCGTCTCCGACTTCGGCATGCAATAATTCACAGTCTCGGTCGGGGGGTCGATGACCTCGGGACAGAGTGGGGATGCCAGAATCAAGAATGTTGTCGTGATGGTGGGTGACATGTCTGCTCCTGTTGTCGTTCGATTCTTCCATGAATGGTCTTGGATTGCGAGAGTGAAATGAAAGACGACCCTCCGATTTCTCGAAGGGTCGTCATCGCAATCGATTTGCTCTCTGGTTCCTAGAGGAGATGTTCTCCCGGCATTTCGTCGGGAACCGACTCCTCTTCTTCGATGGGAACGATGGTCATTTCCTGAATGTCCGTGGCGGCTTCATCCGCGGCATCCGCGGCGTAGCCATTCTCAAGTTCCCCTGATTCCATCGCGCGCATCTGATGCCAGTCTTCCAGCGTGAGCATGACTTCTCTGGCAACCGAGCCCTTGTGTTCTCCCAGGATCCCGGCAAGGCCCATCTGATCGACGAGTCGGGAGGCCCGGCTGTATCCGATCGCGAGTCTTCTTTGAAGAAGTGAGACCGAGCCTCTACCGGATTCGATCATGATCTCGACCGCCTGATCGAACAGGGGATCGCGTTTGCTGGGCTCCAGCCCCGACTCCGGATCGTGTTCATCCGCACCACCAGATCCGGAGGATTTGATCGCGACCAGGCTGCGTTCGAAATTCGGTGCTGCCACGGTCTTGAGGAAGCGAGCCACGTCCCGTGTTTCCTTGTCGGTGACCAGTGTGCCCTGACATCGCTTGATCTCGGTGCTTGCCGGTGAGAGGAACATCATGTCACCCTGTCCAAGCAGAAGTTCCGCACCCTTCTGATCAAGAACGATGCGACTGTCCATGCCGGAAGCGACCTTGAAGGACACCCTGCATGGCATGTTGCTCTTGATCAGGCCGGTGACGACGTTGGCCTGGGGACGCTGTGTCGCGAGAATCAGATGGATGCCGACCGCTCTCGCCTTCTGGGCGATGCGGACGATCGAATGCTCGACTTCCTTGGCGGTCATCATCAGGTCTGCGAGTTCATCGATCACAAAGACCAGATAGGGAAGTTTGTTCGGAAGCTTCGCCTTGGCGAGATCGCTCTCCGCACCAGCTCGTTCGCAACGATCCTCTTCCTCCAGTTCGTTGTAGGAGACGATGTCCCGCACACCACACTTCTGAAGAAGTTCGTATCGTTCCTCCATCTTGCCCACGGCCCACTCGAGAATGGCTGCGGCTTTCGTCATTTCAGTGACGACCGGGCACATCAAGTGCGGCACATCTGAAAACTGACTCATTTCAACCATCTTCGGATCGACCAGGACCATCTTGAGTTCATCGGGTCGCTTGGTGTAGAGCCAGCTCATGATGATCGAATTCATGCAGACGCTCTTGCCTGAACCGGTCGTACCCGCGATGAGCATGTGCGGCATCCTGGCGAGATCCGCCACGAGTGGTTCACCTGCGTTGTCCTTGCCCAGGAACATGGGCAGGATCATGCCGTTGGCTGCGCCACTGGACATGAGTTCACTCAGTCTGACCTTTTCCTTGCGAGGATTCGGCACTTCGATTCCGACGGTGGTCTTGCCGGCCATGGTCGGGATGATTCTGATGTTGGGGGCTTGAAGACTTCGTGCCAGGTCGCTGTGAATCGAGTTCAGGCGAGCCACTCTGGTTCCGGGCGCAAGTTGGACCGAATACAAGGTCACGACGGGACCGCTTTCGATTCCCGTCACATCGGCGTCGATCTGGAACGTGTGCAGAGTCTCTTCGAGGACTTCCGCCTGCTCTCGCACATGGCCTTCCATCTGCTCCGAGAAGTTCTCTTCGGAAGCTTCAAGGAATTCCACGCCTGGAAACAGATAGCCTTCGAAGTTGTCCTCACGCGGAAGATCGGCTTCCTTGAGTTCCGGGGTCCTGCTGGAGGCCATTCGGACGGGAAGTCTTGCGATCTTGGCCCGCAGTTGCTCCTTGGTCAGGGCGGGGCGGATTTCTTCCTCTTCTTCCTCCTCCTCTTCCTCGACGTCCTCGTAGTCGTACTCGTCTTCCTCTTCTTCTTCTTCCTCTTCCTCCTCTTCTTCTTCCTCGTCCTCGTCCTCGTCTTCGTACTCGTATTCGTATTCATCCTCGACTTCTTCGAAGTCCTCGAGATCATCGATGGCAGGTCCGCCAGCAGGACGCAGTGCGCCGCGAGTCGTCGAGATGCGTTCGGCGACCGCCGAGAAGAAGGCTGGAATTCGTTCGTTGAACACGTCGCCTGTTCTTCTCAGAACATTGGGGAGACGAAGCACCAGTTCATCACCGGCGATGAGTGCACCGATCACGAATGCCGTCAGCATCCAGAGTGAGACTCCGAATCCGTTGAATCTGGCTTGAAGATGCTCGGACAGGTAGCTCGGAATCAAGCCCCCTGGAGCAGTCGGGGTGCCCGCCACGCCACCAAACCAGGTGACATCAAGCGTTGCCAATGCCAGCCCGGACAGGCAGGCACCAACAATTCGAAGTGTCGGGTGCGTGATCACTCGGCCTCGTAGGACCGCGACCAATCCGATCAAAGCCCAGGCCAGAAGCACCCAGATGGTGAATCCAAGTGCCCGCAGCGACCAGTTGGCAAGGGTCGCCCCCACGATTCCCATCGGATTCGCGGTCGGGTCGTTGTGAACGCTCGTCGAGCGTGCAGGCCAGTCAGCGGCATCGAAACCGATGAGAGCCGTCACAAAAAACAGCCAGAATGCGGCCACCAGCACCCACCCTGCGACCTGCATGGCGGATCGTCCAGCCTGTTGAGGGGTCTTTGTCTTCTTTCGCATTGCCTTCGAAGTCCTTTTTCGTGCCATAGTTCCTGTAAATATCGGCAGAACACCCTTTTCACAGTGAGAAACAGAAGGCATATGGGGCCCACTTTCCAGTTTCTGTCGTTAGGATTTTGCTTCCTGACCCACCCTCGCGACCAATCTGGCCGGTTCGAGGTGCCTGAGGGGTTCACTCTGTTGTCGAGAGGCGTCGATGAAATTCGAATTGATCGATCAAATCCTTGAATCGTCCCCTGATCGGGTCGTGGCCATCAAGAATGTGTCCAGCGCCGAAGAGTATCTGGCGGACCATTTTCCCTCTTTCCCGGTCCTGCCGGGGGTTTTCATGCTGGAATCCATGCTCCAGGCGGCTCGAGCCCTTCTTGCTCAGCACGGGGCTCATCAGATGATGTTGGGTGAGGTTCGTGCGCTTCGGTATGGAACCTTCGTCCGTCCCGGAGAGACCCTGAAAGTCGAGGTTCAGCTCCAGAAGACCGTGGATGGTGTCTACACCTTCAAGGGAAACGGCTTCAGAGTTCTTCCCGGTGATTTGGGCGAACCCGCCACAGCGGTGTCCGGACGTTTTACAATGCGTCCTGCGAAACCCTGAGTTTTTCGTTTGAGAATCGTCGCATCGTGGCGGCTTGATCAGTATCTGTCATGAAGACGGCATGCCCGTCATGAGGAGCACGTGGATGGCACTTAGCCGAGATGAAGTAAGCAACCGAGTGAGTAATGTCCTTGAAGAGGCGCTTGGCGTCGATCAGGACGAAATCACGCCTCAGGCGACATTGATCAATGATCTCGGCGCCGAGTCGATCGATTTTCTGGACATCAGCTTCCAGCTCGAAAAGACCTTCGAGGCCGACTGTTCTGCCGACACGCCTTTCAAGATCGAACAGGGTGAACTCTTTCCAGAGAATCTCCTGAATGATGCCGAGCTGGTTGAAAACGGCCGAATCACGGACGAAGGCATGGCACTCCTCAAGGAGAAGATGCCGCACGTCGACTTCTCTGAATTCGAATCCGACCGAAGTGTCGGAAAAATTCCAGAACTTTTCACCGTCAAGACGCTCGTGGATTTCTGTGAGCGCAAGCTCGCGGTCTGCGCGGCCTGATCGAGTTCGGGGCATCACGATGCGTTGGATGTGGATTGATGCAGTCACCGAATACGAGCCTGATCAGAGGCTGGTGGCGGTGAAGAACGTCTCGCTCGCCGAGGAGCATCTGCATGACCACTTCGCAGCGACTGAGACCCACCCTGCGCTGCCGTTGATGCCCAACTCGCTGATCATCGAGGGCATGGCCCAGACGGCGGGTATTCTCGTGGGATCGGTCAATCGATTCCGTGAGAAGGTCGTGCTCGCCAAGATCACTCGGGCGACCATCGAAGCGGATGTGGTTCCGGGAAGAACCATCCGATACGACGCTCGTCTCGATCGAATAGATGACGCCGGCGCGGCGACCACCGGCACCGTCGAGATGCTCGATCATGCCGATGGGGAGTGGACACGAATCGGTTCCGTCGATCTCGTCTTCAGTCACATCGACAACAACATGGCCGGGCTCGAATTTCCCGAACACAACTTCGTGTTCAGTGACAATTTCCGCACGATTCTCCGATCCGCGGGCATGGATTCTCTCTGCGATTGAAGGCATGGCACACCACAAGGCAATCTATCCCGGTTCCTTCGATCCGCCCACACTCGGGCATCTGGACGTGCTTACCCGGGCACGCCGGCTGTTCGATGAAATCGTGCTTGCCGTCGGGCGAAACCCCGACAAGGGCGGGCCTTTCATTCCGATCGAAACCCGTCTCACGCTGCTTCAGGATCTCGTCGACGAGATCGTGGCCGAGGACCCTTCGCTCGCAAAGGTGACGGTCGCAGCCTATGAAGGATTGACCGTCGACTTCGCCCGTTCTCAGAAGGCCAGCGCGATCCTTCGTGGAATCAGAAACACGACCGATCTCCAGTCCGAATGCCAGCTTGCGATCACCAATCGTCAGGTGGCGGACATCGAGACCGTCTTCGTCGTTCCCGGGGAAGCGTTCGCCTACACCTCATCGAGTCTGATCCGCCAGATCGCGGAACTCGGTGGTGACCCACAGCGACTGAGCAACATGTTGCCCGTCAATGTGATCGAAATCATCGCAGCTCGACAGGAAAAGGACGCTCGGTCATGACTCTCGAGCTTCGCCCCATCTCACTTGGTGCACTCTCAGCTCACCCGCTTCGTGGTGAAAAGGGTGAAAAACGACCGGGTCATCTCACCACGAGTCTGATCGTGCAGGATGATGTCAGGATTCTCATCGATCCCTCGCTCCCGCCGCGCGTGCTCGCGGAACGGCTTGATGAACGGGTGGGCCTCACGCCGGACGCCATCGACATGGTCTTTCTCACGAGCTTTCGACCGATCGGTCGCCGTGGATTGTCTCTCTTTCCTGATGCCCGTTGGTTGATCGCCGAACCCGAGCGAGAAGCGATCGGCGTCGGATTGATCCAGGAATATGAACGTGCTTCAGAGGCCTCCGATGACTCCTTGTTGGAGACCTTGCGGGGTGAGATCAGTCTCCTCCAAAGATGCGAGTCTGCTCCCGACACCCTTGTCGAGGGCGTGGATCTCTTCCCGCTGAACGGTCTGACTCCAGGTTTCTGTGGTCTGTTGCTGGCCGACCCCAAGTGGACCATGGTCATTGCAGGCGACGCGGTTGCCACGGTGGAGCATCTGGTCGCAGGTCAGGTTCTCGCCGAAGCGCATGATCTCAAGGCGGCACAGGCCTCTCTCGGCGAGGTCGTCGAGATCGCGGACTTCATCGTTCCCGGTCGCGACGGTCTGACGCCCAATCCGATCCGTCGCTGGTGAACGGCCTTTCCGCTGCTCAAAAAAAAGGGGCCCCGCTCGGGGAGGCGATTCCGAGTCGGGGCCAATCCAGGGTCCGTGTGTTTTTCAGGTGTCTTGAAAGTGCCGGGGCTGGCCGATCGAAGCTTCCGTCGAGCATCCGAGTCAGGGCACGGCCCCGGTACTTTCAAGTCACCCGATGAGATGACTGCTGAAACTGTCCATTTCAGGGCCCACAAGACAAGCTCCAGTCCCAAAAAGTGTGTGCAGGAGTTCGGATTGGGTATGTCGGGACCGGGAATTGCCCTGCTAGAATGTCTGCATGGCCAATCAATCTCCCAACGTGAATCTCTCCTCTCGAGCTGATCGGTCCACTGATCCGGCTCAGATCGAGCTCCAGCCAATCGAACGCCCGGTCACGATTCGCACGCTTCAGCGAATGGTCGATGCCGGTGAAGCGTTCGCCTGTCTGACCGCCTACGACGCCTTGACGGCAGGACACATGCAGGCTGCCGGGGTTCCGGTTCTGTTGGTGGGAGATACCGCCGCCGAGGTGATTCTCGGCCTGCCGGGAACGATCCATGCTCCGCTGGAATTTCTCATCACCCTCACTGCCGCGGTGAAGCGCGGCGCTCCCAACTGCTGGGTGATCGGCGACATGCCCTTCATGAGCTATCAAGTCAGCATCGAAGAAGGCTTGAGAAACGCCGGTCGTTTCCTCGTCGAAGGTCATGCCGATGCCGTGAAGCTGGAAGTCGATCTCGGGCACACCGAACTCGTTCGGCGGATGGCGCATGCCGGAGTTCCGGTGATCGCCCACATCGGTTCCAAGCCCCAGCAGGCTCGCCGCCACGGAGGGTATTACTCCGATGGTCGCACGGTCGATGCCGCCGAGCGATTGATCGAGGAAGCCAAGGCCTTCGAAGCAGCGGGTGCTTCCATGATTCTCGTCGAGGCCGTTCCATCTGAAGTCGCCGCGCACATCGTCAAGAACGTGGGGATTCCCGTGATCGGATGTGGCGCCGGGCCGGAGTGTCATGGTCAGATCGTCGTCACACATGACCTGCTCGGTTTCACTGACTGGCAGCCGCCGTTCGCTCAGCCGATCGATCAGATCGGTGCCGCGGTCCGCCAGGTCGCCGGGCAGTGGGCGAGCAGGGTTTCCCGACGCGCTCACGGCGAACATCCCTATCGCATGAGTGAAGGTGAAGCCGAGCGTCTTGGTTCTCGGGATGATTCCTGCAGCGGATGAGCCGATCTTCGGTTCATTCGATCCCGACCTCACCACCTGCGCACTCTTTCGAAACGTCACATCTCATGCTTGATCCCCACATTGCCTGTTTCGAGTCGCCTGCGAGGCGACACGGTCTCTCGACAGGTTGGGTGCCCGCCCTGATCGTCATGTTGCTCGGTCTTTCCGTCCTCGTCCTGGGCCCCCAGCTCGTGCGTCAGGTGATTCACGAACGGGAGCGTGAAGTCATTCTTGAAGCATCCGAGCGTCTGTCCGAGAGCAATGTCCTCGAGCTCATCAATCAGGCGTCCCGAAACATCGGGCTCAAGGTGGAACCTTCTGTGGTTCATGTCTCCACTTCCGGTGCACTCGGACAACGTGGATTCTTCACGTCGAGTGGTTCCGGCTGGGTCTATGACGAGCAAGGTCACGTCATCACCAACGCCCATGTGGTCGCGTCCGCAGAGGACATCGAGATCCAGTTCCAGAACGGTGAACGCAGGACCGCTCGCTTCATTGGTTCAGACGTCCGAAGCGACATCGCCGTGCTTCGCGTTGATCCGGTCCGAATGCATCCCGCTGAACGAAGCATCGAGATCCCGCAACAGGGTGAACTCGTCTACGCCTTCGGTTCCCCGTTTGATTTCCGCTTCTCCATGTCTTCTGGAATCGTCTCCGGACTCGGTCGTTCCGCTGGTCTCGAGGCGCTTGACACCGAGAACTTCATTCAGGTCGATGCCGCCGTCAATCCCGGAAATTCAGGAGGCCCTCTGTGTGATGTGCAGGGGCGCGTCATCGGAATGAACACCGCGATCGCCACGGGACGGAACAGTCAGATCGGTGATGAAGGACAGTTCGCAGGAATCGCACTCGCCATTCCCACCAGAATGATCGAACTGATCGTCGATCAGGTCATCTCCGGAAAGGAAGTCGTCAAGGGGTATCTCGGTGTCCAGATGGTCGAGATCGCTCCCCAGGTCCCGGCGCCGAGGGGACTGAATCCAGCGTTGCGCCGTGTCTACGATTCATTCGAAGGTACCGGAGTTCTGGTGACCGATGTTCCCGCTGACGGTCCCGCCGCACAGGCGGGTGTGCAGCCCGGCGATGTGATTCTGGCCATCGATGGGGTTTCCGTCGCGCAGGTGGAGAACGTCGCCGCCCAGGTCGGATTTCGGCTTCCCGGATCCGTCATCACCCTCGAGGTCGGGCGCATGGATCGAAAGTCCGGGGAGAATCGCCGTATTCCGATCGAGGTCGTCCTGGGAACGATGAATCCCGGTGTGATCTACCAGGAGATCGTCAGTTTTCTTCGGATGATCGGTCTCAATGAACTTGCCACGCTCACCCCCGATCGTGCCCGGGACCGTGGTATTTCCTGGGTTCCCGGAGTTCTGGTCGTCTCCGCGGCGCCCGGGGCGGACATTCAGGCTGGTGATGTGATTCGATCTGTTTCAAATGAGTCGATTTCTAGCCTCGAAGACCTCTATACCCGCATCCGAACCATTCGGAATCGAACGGTTCGTTCCTTCTCCGGAACCAATGTCCCGTTGCTGCTGGGTGTCGAGGGTCCGGACGGCCAGATTCGAAACCTGCAAATACCGCTGCGTTGACACGGAACGATCGATAGACTGGAGTCCCATGGAAAATACAAGCCACGCAACACGTCCTCTGCTCGAGGTCGACAATCTCAAGACCCATTTTCCGGTTCGCCGCGGCATCCTCCAGCGGGTGGTGGATCAAGTCCGCGCGGTCGATGGTGTGAGTTTCAAGATTCAACCCGGTGAAACGCTCGGGCTGGTCGGTGAATCCGGATGTGGAAAGACCACCGTCGGTCGTACGATCCTCCGCCTGATTCCCGCCACATCGGGTTCGGTTCGATACGACGGCAAGGACGTCTTCGGCATGAACGCCTCCGAGATGCGCGACATCCGTCGCAAGATGCAGATCATCTTCCAGGACCCCGCCGGATCCCTCAATCCCCGCATGCGCGTCGGTCGCATCGTTGGTGAACCTCTCGAAGTTCATGGGATCTCGAGTGGTGACGAACTCAGGGAACGTGTCGAGAATCTTCTGGAACGCTGCGGCCTCTGGCGCCAGGCAGCCGACAGGTATCCCCATGAATTCTCCGGTGGTCAGCGACAGCGCATCGGTATCGCTCGAGCGCTCGCTCTCGAGCCGAGACTCATCGTCTGCGATGAACCGACCTCCGCTCTGGATGTCTCGATCCAGTCCCAGATTCTGAATCTGCTCGCAGATCTTCAGGAGGACTTCGGTCTTTCCTATCTGTTCATCTCGCATGACATGGCCGTGATTCATCACGTCTGTGACCGCATCGCGGTGATGCTCGACGGACAGATCGTCGAAGAGGGTGACCGCGATGGCATCATCGAGGCGCCTACGCACGAGTACACGAAAGCACTTCTTTCCGCCGTCCCCGAAGCCGACCCTCGTCGCGACAAGAAGCGACTGGTCTACGAAGGGATGCGAATGTGATTCGTCCCAGCTCCCGTCTGCGGCATGGATCATCCCGCACGACATTTCTGATCATCATCGCGTTGTTCGTTCTGGCGTGGATCGGCACCGCCATCTTCGGCTATCGCGTGTATCTCAACGTTCTCGACACCGCGCGTGAGACGGATACCACCATGCGTGCACTGGCCTGGGCGGCGTTGGTCTACACCTGCCGTGAGGATGGTCGTTTTCCAACCGATGCCGAGCAGTTGTTCTCGGTGCAGCCTCTTCCCGATCGCCTCGATTGTGTTCCGAGCGAGATCGGCGCATGGCCGACCACTCGTGAAGAGCTTCTCGGTGACCGACTTTTCCCTGATGATCTGGCCGAGGCCTCCCGCAAGATGAAGCTGTATTTCTCCTCGGACGGCACCAGACCACCGGTCCTCGATGCCAATGGTCTTCCCACCGAACTCGGCACCACCGAAGACATTCCGCTCTGGTTGAAGTCGATGAAATCATCGTTTCAAGGAAACGACGCTTGAACCTCACGGCTGACGAGCAGAAGTTCGATCTTCATGGTTTCAAGCGTCCGGTCGGTGCACTTGCCACCTACTACTTCATCATCTCTCTCGCGGCGCTTCCGCTCTTTCCCATCGTCTGGCTGTTTCGAATGTTCAAGTTCTGGACACTCGAATACGACTTCGATGATGAGGGAATCTCCATGAAGTGGGGCGTGCTCTGGCGTCGTGAAATCCTCCTGACCTATCCCAGAATCCAGGACATCCATCTCACCCGCGGAATCGTGCAGCGTTGGATGGGACTTGCGAATGTCTCGATTCAAACCGCAGGAGGATCCGCCGCCCCTGAAATGGTGATCGAGGGCGCACCTGATCCGGAGGGGCTTCGTGATGCGCTTTATCTTCGGATGCGCGGCGTCAACAGACACCTTCGCAGGAAGCTTCCGAGTCGTTCGAGGTCCGATTCCGAGCAGGTGCTTTCCCTTGTTGACCGAGATTCGGGACCTCTTCGGGACCGAGCCTCATGACCTCCTCCTCTCATGAAGACTCATCGGACTCGAAGCTCCCTTCGCCTACGGCCCGTTCGGTCGATTGATCGCATGGGCGCTGAGGATTCCATCCGAGCCCGCTGAAATTCCCGTGGACTCAGGTGAGTTGATCAAGAGCTTTCATCCGTCACCAAACTGGCTGCGACTCAGACGATTGCAGGTCATCCTTGGAACACTGCTCGCACTTCTCGTGAACGTGGCCGTATTCTTCGGCCAGGCGCTGGCAAGCAATTCGTTCACTTTCTCGGTCTCGATCTTCGACTGGTCGAATTTCAGTCTGTTTCTCGCGCCCATCTTTCTCCTGGCGGGTCTCTTCCGTCTGATCACGCTGCGTTTGCAGTACGACTGCACCTGGTACGTCCTCACTGAACGAGCTCTGCGTATTCGTCGTGGTCTGATCCTGATCCGGGAGACCACCATCACGTACGCGAACATTCAGAACATCAGCCTGCAGCAGGGTCCTTTCGAGAGAATGTTCTCCGTTTCCAGTATCAAGGTCGAGACCGCAGGGGGCGGCGGGGCCGATACCAAGACCGATTCCCTGGGCCACTCCGGGCTGATCGAGGGGGTCCAGGATGCCGATTCGCTGCGAGATCTGATGATGGCCCAGGTCCGCCTTCACCGATCCGGGGGCCTTGGCGATGTCGAGGCCGTCGTTGAACCCTCGCACGAGCCCCGATGGACCGACATGTCGGAGATTCTCGTCCAGATACGGGATGACCTGGCCGCTTCGACCTGAAAAAAAACTCCGGATCAATGTCGACATCCTGCCGGTCAGCCCTCCCTTGGGCTTCAGATTCGTCAGAATGGTGTCATGACAGAGGCGAGTACCAACGCAAGCAGCGAAACCGTGGCCGGCGCCCCCAGTGGCGAGGCCGTCTCCATCCGTGCGGTCGAACCGGAAGGGCCGCTTGTCGACGTGATGAACGGAAGCGCCCGCTGGGAGATTCCCGTGCTCGACCATGGCTTCGTCGCCCTGGTCGACGTCATGCCACGGCTCATCCCCGAAGGCAAGACCGCCGACAGTGCGATCGTGCAGGCCGCGCGTGTCTCCTACGGCGAGGGGACCAAGAAAGTGAACGAGGATCGCGGCCTCGTCCGCTACCTCCTTCGACATCGACACACCACGCCCTTTGAAATGGTCGAGTTCAAATTCCACGTGGCGATGCCGATCTTCATCGCACGTCAGTGGATCAGGCATCGCACCGCGAACGTCAACGAATACAGCGCGCGGTACTCGATCGTTCCCGATCGCTTCTACCGACCGAGCGTCGACAACATTCGCAAGCAGTCGAGCACGAATCGCCAGGGCGGCGAGGAATCCATCGAGGTCAAGACCGCCGAGGATTTCATCTCGCTTCTGGAGGATTCGGAAAAGCTCTACTCACGTTATCTCGAGCTCACCGAAAAGGGTGTGGCACGTGAGATGGCACGAGCGGCGCTGCCGGTTTCGCTTTATACCGAGTGGTATTGGAAATGCGATCTTCACAACCTGTTCCACTTCCTCTCACTGCGCATGGATTCACATGCTCAGCAGGAGATTCGCGCCTATGCGGATGCGATGTACGAGCTGATCAAGCCGATCGTTCCAGTCTCCGCCGAGGCATTCGAGCAGTACCGGCTGAACGGTGTCTTCCTCACGAGTCTCGAAGTGGAATCTCTGCGCAGCGGAAAACCACTCGCTTCCGACAACAAGCGCGAACAGACCGAGTGGGAGCAGAAACGAACACGCCTGGGTCTCTAGGCATTCGTCTCTAGGCATTCGTCTCTAGGCATTCGTCTCTGGGCACTCTTCGAGCGATCAGTTGGAACGTTTGATGAGTTCGTTCTCGTTGGGGATCGAGAGAAATCCGATCAGTGGGCTGGTCTCGTCGATCTGTGCTTCAAGCAGCACGACCGGTGTCGGGTCGTACCAGCGAAGCAGGCCACCAGGATTCGGGCCTCCGCCCCAGACATCCCAGAATTCACCCATGCTGATCCGCACCGTCTCGCCGGGTTTGATCCGTTCGACCTGATGCATGTAGCGTCGATTGAGCCACAGCTTCATGTCCTTGAAATCAATCACCGTTCCGTTCACGATCACCATTTCATTGCCACTTCTGGTGACCTGGACATTGGCGATCGTCTCCACCGGTAGATTCGATGGATAGCGTTCCGTCGCCTTGGCGGCGTTGTACCTCTTGGGAAAACAGCCTCCACTGCTGATGACATGCACCAGAAGAAGCATCGCGAGTACCAGTGTTGCTTTGAAACGAAGCTGGATCATCGCCACAGGATACCTGCGAAGTGGGTTCGATGAGGAAACCGGTGACCGAGGAAGAGTTCGGCCACCGGTTCAGGTGCTCCATGAGCGACCTCATCAAAGCACTCCGGCCAGACCCACCGTCTGACGCTTCGCGCTTTCTCCCGGCCCTCAGCGACCTGTAGGGTGATCACACCGTGAAATACGAACGGATGATCAAATTCCCGTCCAGGGCGAGGAATTAGGGAGTTCTAGATGTCCAGACATCTGTACGATTAGGGTCTATGTCTGTTCGCATGATTCAAGATGAATATGATCGCCCCCCGGCTGAAAACGGCCGTTCAGTGACCGAAATCGCTTCCAGCCATCAGGTTGATCCACGTCTGGCTCAGCTCGTGCCCGGTTTCGATGCCCCATTTTTCCAGGCTGGGCTTGCCGGATACTCGGATGGCGCCATGAGGTTGGTGGCCAGAGCCCATGACTGCCCGTACTGCATCACCGAGGCACTTCTGGATCTGACTCTGATCAATGGCGGCAAGGGAAGACGCAAGGAGGATCCGGATCTCATCGCCAGTGAATGTGGCATGGGCGATCTTGACGAGAACAGGATCTTCGGCCTTGATGATCATCCGATTGCCGGCCAGATCATGGGGACGAAGCCGGAGACGATGGCGCAGGGCGCGAAAATTCTCGTCGACATGGGCTATGACATGATCGATGTCAATCTCGCCTGTCCCGTGAAGAAGATCCGAAAACAGCACCGCGGCGGTCATTTTCTCGCGCACCCTGATGAAGCCGTGGCGGTTCTTGAAGCCGTCCGTGACGCCGTGCCCGATTCCATTCCATGCTCCTTGAAGATGCGCAGAGCCTTTGATGACACCGATGACCACGCGCGCAATTTCGAACATGTCTTCGATGCGGCCTACCGCATCGGATATGCCTGGGCGACCGTCCACTGCCGCACGGTCGAACAGAAATACCGCGGCCCCGGCCGATGGTCCTTTCTGAGAGACCTCGTCCGTAGGAATCCTGATCGGATCATCTTCGGATCCGGTGACATCTGGTGCGTCGACGACATCTTCCTCATGCTTGAGACCTGCGGTGTGCAGGCCGTCTCGGTCGCGCGTGGTTGTATTGGAAATCCTTGGATCTTCCGACAGGCTCGCCAGATGATGGCCGGAATCGAAGTCGCTCCGCCGACTCTTCGGGAACAGACCGAGGTGCTCAAGCGACATCACGAACTCTCGGTGGTGATTCATGGTGAAAAAGCGGCCAGTCGCATGATGCGTAAGTTCGGCATCAAGTTTTCCGTCCACCATCCCGACCCAGACACCGTCCGTCAGGACTTCATCCGTTGTTCCAGCACTCAGGACTGGCTTGACGTTCTCGTCCGCCACTATGACCCTTCGATCGCATCTATACTCACACCATGATCAAATTCATCATTCATTCAGTCTGTCTCGTGTTCGCCACCTCGATCCTGGGGTGTTCCTCGGCACCGCCTTCCGTGAAGCCCGCGGTCAGTCAGATCAAATCCGTCTCGGTTGGTGACATGTCGCAACTGACGCGAATTGGAAACGTCTGGCTCTCGGAGCAACCAACGAAGGATGATCTCATCTGGATTCGTGACAATTACGTCACCGTCGTGATCGACACCAGAATGCGCTCCGAAGATCGTGATTTCGATGAACGAGCCTACGTGGTCAGTCTGGGTATGGGCTATCGCTCCGAACCCTTGAACACCGACATGGACTATTCGATGGATTATTTCGACAGAGCACGAAAGACCCTCACCGCTCGTCGAAGCATTCCGACATTCATTCATGGCAAGACCGCGGACCGTGCGGCTGCCGTCTGGTTGCCTTTTCGGGTCCTCGATGAACGTGTTCCATACTCGGAGGCACTCGCCGAGGCGAAGATCGCCGGTCTGTCCGAACCGAACACGATCAGACTCGTGAATCAGTATCTTCTCTCCCGTGGTGTTGACATCGGACCGCAGCAAGTCGAAGTCACATCCACGCCGGGTCCCGATGAAACGAATTTCGAAGTGTTGCCCGTCGAGGACAAGAAGGGTGGGACTTCCAACTCATCCGGGGCCGAGCACGACGTCACCTCCGAAAACGATGTCCGCGATTGACGGCTTCCAAGCCAGTTCTATGTGATTTCGCTCGCAGGCTTCTCGGCAAGTCACAAGAGTCGTTTCTCATACGACCCGGCCTGATTTCAAACGAGCGACTGCAGGCGCTGGCCGTGCGAATCGCCTCGGCACACCCTGATCGACTCAGTCCCATCGGTGTGCTCGTCCCGCAGAATTCCGAGGGCTACCTGCTTTATCTTGCAGCGATCGCCTCCGGCCGACCGGTGGTTCCCTTGTCGTTCTCTGCCGATCCCAGCCTGCTGAAATCAAGGCTCGAGTCCGTTTCCAGTGAACTGATTCTCTGTCTTGAAGAGGACCGTGCCCTTGCCAAGTCGTTCGCTTCGGGAGTCTTGTCTCCCGACGAGTCGACGGCGGACTCCTTCGACTCACTTCCCGAGTGTCTTCCCGACGATCCGGTTTTCTTTTGTTTCACCAGCGGAACCAGCGGCGCCCCACGTCCATTCATCCGGACTCAGCACGCGATGGCTCTCCTTGGTGACGTTAGGGGGGTTCTTTTCGAGCACTCTTCGGACACCCGGATGATTTCCTGTGCATCCATGTTGTTCGTGGGTTTCGTCAACAACCTGGCGGCACAGATCGTCGTTGGTTTCCGTATCCATTTTGATGATCTTTCTTCTGGCACGGAGCAGATCCTTGAGTCGATTGTCCTCAACAAGATCAACTTCGTCTCCCTTGTCCCCACCGTGATCAAGTCGATGGTGAATTCCTCCGCCAAGGATAAATTGAGGAAAATGGAACAGGACCTGATCGTCAATGTGAGCGGAGAGCCGTACACCCGTCAGGACATCAGGCAGTGGACGGAGGTCTTTTACGGGAAGATCCGTTTCGCCAACACCTACGGATCGACTGAATCCGGGACGGTTCTCGGTGCCATCCTCGGTCCCGAGGATCTGCTTGGTGATGCCCCGGTTGAAACCGGCATGCCCGTGGGCGGCGTCGAGGTTCTTCTTCTCGATGATGATGGCGTGGTCATTCAGAATCCTGAAGCTGAAGGCATGGTTCATGTCCGCAGTGAGATGGTCTCGAAGTGCCTCGATGTCGTGGAGAAGATGACCATCTCTATCGAGGGACACGGATCGAACTGGTTTGCGATGGGGGACATGGCTCGTCGATCCGAAGTTGGTCGTTACTCAGTGCTCGGTCGTTTCGACGGTGTTCTGAAATTTCACGGAGTTCGACTTGATGCACCCAGCATCGAGTCCTCTCTCCGGCGTCTCGGGGGAATCGCTGACGTGGCGATCTTCGCCTTCGAGAACGGGGGCTCGCCAGTTCCCGCCGCTCTCATCATCGGCGATCAGGCACTGCTTCCGGAAGTGATCTCGGAACTCACGACACTCTCCCCACTCGCGGCGAAATTCCAATTCGCGTTCGTCGATCGTATTCCTGTTCTTGCCAATGGAAAACGGGACCGGAGCGCTCTTCATTCTCGTTTTCTCGAGCACCGTCTTACTGGCGATGACGAAGCTCATCGACCGGTCTGCTCGTCTGTCTGGACGCTTTCTCTCCTCGCCGATCTCTGGTCAGAGCTTCTCCAGTCCGACAGGCCTCGTCCCGAGGATTGCTTCGTGTCTCTCGGAGGTCATTCACTGGACCTCATCTCCATCGTGGTGTTTCTTCGTGAGAGGTATGGGTTGGATTGTGATCTCGCAGTCATCCATGAAAGCATGACCCTCTCTGAAATGGCGAGCACGATAAAACCCCTGGTCGAAGAACCGCGAAGAATCATCAATCTCGTCGCGAGACCTGAGGCGACCGAGGCGATTCTCTTGTTCCCCGGCATCGGAGGCCATCCCTGGGCCTTTCAGCCATTGATGTCGGCTCTGCAGACGGAGCGTGACATCTTCGCCGTTGACTGGAATCACAATTCGTCACTGCCAGCGATCCTGCAGGATCTTCCGAGTCACCTTGCAGGTCGGCCCGTTTGTGTGGTCGGTTTCAGTCTGGGTGTTCGAGTCGCCATGAAGCATCTGAAGTCACTCTCGGACCTCGATGTCCGAGTTTCAGGTTTTCTTGGAATCGATGGGCGATGCTCAGCCAGTCTGTTGACTCGCGCCAAATATCTTGTTCGAAGCATGCGGGAGAAGCGATACGCCCGACGACTCCAAGGCGTTGATCGATACCTTGCTCTCCGCAGCAGCGCTGGATGGCGATTTTCCGCAGCGACCGGTAGTTTCAAGATCGACGTGCCTTGTGGTGTCGTCAGTACGAAGATTGAAGAACGTTCCATGATTGAAAACGAGTGGCGAAAGCAGTGCAGGGCTGATGTGAAGTTCCGTTTTCTCGAGTGTGACCATCTCAAAATCGTTCAGTCGCCGATCCCACGATCAGCTGTTGAAGCGATCAGATCATTCAACATGATCTGATTCGAACTCGTTCAAAGCCATCCTGAGTCGACGAGTCCTTTGGTCAGCGCATCCACTCTTTCCTGCCGGGTTCCCTTCACTTCCATGAAACCCGGATGTTCTCGTGCCAGTGAGGTGATTTTTTCATCGACTCGTTTGCGATACGGCTCGTCCGTGGATCGAACCCCATCGTCCATCAAGGGAAGATCGGATCCGATTCGAACCAGAACGAGAACATCGACCACTGCGAGAGCCTTGCTGGTCTCCGCTTCGAGTCGGTTGAGCCATTCAGTCGTGAAAGCTTCGTTTCCCAGGTCTCGTGCCACGAGTGCGTGAGCGAGTGCGTCGAGTGCGCATCTGTCGTAGATCACGTTTTCCTGCCCGCGTACCGCGGCCAGGCGTTTTTGATTGTGTTCGATCAGGGCGAGTTCATGCTCAGGTGTCATCGTGTCCGCCCCTGAGATCAGGTTCAGTTGCGAACGAAGAACACGAAAGGGCTCCGGTTCAACGCGTGCAGAAGGGAGCCTTTCAGCGAGATCTGCTGCCAGGGTACTTTTGCCGGTCGATTGTGCGCCAACGAGGACAAGTCGCATGTCTTGGATGCTATCTGAAAAAAAGAGCCACGAACCCTGTCAGAACCCGAACATCCTCTCGTCTCATTCGTGCAAGACACAGATCCTCGCAGGAGAGCATGGCATGAGACTGAATAAGAAGATCCAGATCCTCGGTACGGAACCATCCCAGCACGGTCGAATTGACGGGCATCCCGTCGTATCTCGTGCTCGAGAGGCTTACAGAAACGATCAAATCGGTGTTTCTGCTCCCAAGAGAGACCAGGCCACATCTACTCGAGGTCGGATCACCTATTCAACTGGGTTGATCGGTGATGCTCGGGCTCAAGGGGTCTCTGAGGCTGACGTTCTTGCCGTCCTTGGCAGTGGCCGTCGTGAAAGGCGCTGGGATGGCTGCCTGATCGTGAGAGACTGGTTTTTAGGGCTCGAAGTCCAGTTGGATCCAAGCGGACAACACGGTATGAGGCTTCGTCGGGTTGGCTGAATCACTGAAGACTGAAGCGCCCATGGGATCCTTTTATTGACCTGTTGGAAGCCGGAAAAAGGGCTTCAGTGCGTCTTCTGGGTGTTTATGTGCCAAAGGTCAAACAACTTACGAATTCTCATGATTAGTTGTTGCAGCGGACATGTCCTCTTGTAATCTACAAGCTGGAAAAGGTTTTGGTACCGGATTAGGGCCCGGTGCGAAATGAATATTAGAGGTAGGGACGCTGTTGCTTTTAAGCACGGCGCATTATTTAGGGATTAGGGAATTGAAAAAGCGAAATGTTGTTATCGCGCTGTCAGCGTTCTGCTGCAGCTCCATGATTTATGCTGATGTGGAAAATGTCACGCTCGCTCAATTGGGCGCTGGCAGTTACCAGAGTGTCGCCGTCAAAGGTGCCAACAACTGGAACGCCACCTCGGGTGAAGAAATTTTCTACAACCTCCGTACATTCGAACATGAATGGATCTTCAACGATGGTGCGAATGACGAAAGTTCATTCATCACCCACTGCGTCGAGATCTATCAGGGCGTGACTGTCGGTGCCGAGTACATGTACGACGTCGTCGCCATCGAAAGCGTTCCTGAACGTCCCAATGCCGGCTGGCCTGGCAACATGGGAGAGGAAAGAGCTCGCCTGCTTCGTGATCTCTACGCCGGATGGGCCAACCCCAACACGGGTGGTGTCAATGGCTCTGGCAGTGACAGAGATGCCATCGCAAGTGCCTTTCAGCTCATGGTCTGGGAGATCACCCACGAAAACTTTGACGCTGTTCTCGCCGAAGACATGGTCAGTCAGATCAATTTCGATCTTGGTGCGATTCAGCGTCAGTTCACTGGAGCCGGTCAGGATATGGTCGGTGACTACGTCACTCAGATGACGGCCTCACTCTCCGACGGACCTCTCGAATACGCCGATCTGGTCGGATGGACTGAAGAAAGTGCCCAGGATCAGGCCCGCTTCATACCGGCTCCCGGAGTCCTGCTGGCTTTGGCTGGCGGATTGGCCGTCTTTGGAAGGCGCCGAAGATTCTGATTCGACACGGTGCATCCTTTCAACCTCTGAGGATGTGACCTGTAACGAACAACAACCCCGAGAACAGAGCGGTAGCCACTGGTTGCCGTTCTGTTTTTTTAGGTTCTGCAGTGTCTGTGTCGTGGTTCAGGTGGGTCATGTCCTGAACTCATCCAGTGGAACCTCCGCTCGGTACGTGAGGCCATGTCCTGCCTGGCTCCTGCCCAGAGGCTCTCATGTGCGACTCGGCCCTTTGGGGTGAAGGTCCGATGCCTCTGGGCGAACCGGGCCAACACGCAACATGCTCTGGAGCATTGTCCAAGCTCTCAAGAAACGGAACCCTCAGAGTGGTGGTGACGTCTCCATGGTCGCGCCAGAGACGTCGTCGAGATGAGGATGCGCTTCACCTCCCTTGGTATGGCGTGAATGTCAGTCCTTTGTGTCATGAAGTCACCATGAAAAAAGAGCCCTCACGTGGTGAGGGCTCTTGAATCCTTCATTCGAAGTCCGCCTGGGCTCTACTGCTGGGAGCGGGCCCGGCGAAGTTCTTCCTCGAGGTTCTTCTTGGCGCCCTCAAGAGCTTCAAGTGGTGGGAGCTGGACCATCATGCTGGTGTGGTCACCCAGCTTCTTCGACCATCTGATCAGCTTGTTCACAGCATCGAGTCTTCGGCTGAGATTTCGAAGGGGGTCGTTGGTCATCCCGCGTTGCCCTTGAGCCTTTAGGCCGAGGCTTGGGAGTTCCAGATTCGCAGCCTTCAGCGTCTTCTGCCAGTTCTCGTGGATCTTTCGTCCGTCATCAGTGGTTTCGTACCAGTGGGGGAGCCCGAGGAGGACTGCGAGCTCTTCTTCGTTGTCTGCGATCCCATCGGCAAAGCCACAGGCCACGGCGTCAGTGGCATTGATCGTGAGGTTCTGTTCATCGGTTGAGAGAATGATCTCACCCTCAAGCGTGCCGTAGATCTGTGGTGGGTTTTCGTCGTCGCCCGGGTCGTACGAGCAGAGTTGGCCATTCGTGATCATGGCTTCAACGAGATCTCTGGAATGACCGTGTTCTACCGCCATGTCACCGAACTTCTTCACCCAGGCGTCAAGGGTCTGGCCACTGATCGCGGTCTGGCCCGCAAACATGGTTGCAGAGCCCAGATTGCCGGTTTGCATGAAGTAGATCTGACGACAATGCAGCGAGGTGTAGGCTGCCGCTGAAATTGCAGACTGAATCCATGCCACCATGGTGTGGCGTGTGCCAAGGTCCAGCAGTGTTTCACTGATTCGGTCGGCTTCAGCGACAAGACCGCCCGGACTTTTGACCTTCAGAACGATGATCTGACCCGGCCCATACTGGTCGGCGATCGCTCCGATCTGCTTCATTTCGTTGTGTCGGGTGCCGTCACCCACACCGCCTTCGATGGGAAGGAAGAACACCTTGGGGAGATCGGTATTGCCGTTCATCGGCTCTGTTGGGTAGCCCCATTTATGGCTCGAAGGTTTCGGCGTCTTGTTTTCCATCGAAACACCAGCTGGGATGCGGCTGCTCGTAGATTGTTCCGAACTCGTTCCGTCAGTCTTCTCGAGCGTGGTGTCACTGGTTTGTGCGGTTCCTTGCACCGAGGTGATCGACTTGATGTCGTTCGTGAGGAAGACTTTTTTCCCCTCGGTATTGGCCACTTCAATGATCGAACTACGGCCTGCTGTTCTGACGCTGATCAATTCACCGGTAAAGGTCTGATTCTTTCCGGCCTTGGTGAATGCAATGGTGACCTGGTCACCCACGGCACCCCGCCAGGTCTTGTTTCCGCCTCGAGTACCAAGCTTGATCCTCACATCTTCGACCGAGGTCTTCGCCGTCGGTGACGAGTTCGCCAGAGCAACGGTGTGGGTCATGCCTCCCAGCAGGCAGCCTGCGGCAAGCAGTGAAAAGGTGATCGCATGGTTTCTTCTTCGTTTGGTCATGAGTCGTTCTCGCGATTCTTCGGCCTTGTCGTGCCTGGTTTCTGTAGCTCTCGGGATCTTGTTTCACCGTACCTGGGTCGCTTTAGGAGAAGTGACTCGGCCGCCATGGATTCAATGCCTCTGTTCGTGAGGTCCGTCTGATCTCAGCGGATCTTTCCGCCACCACCTCGGCCGCCACCCATGCTTCCACCGCGTCCGCCGCGTCCACCTTCTCTGGCCTGTCGGATCTCATCTTCGATCTGCTCGATCATGCCTTTCAGGCGATCGACCGTGAGGCCGTATTCATCTTCCATTCTTCTTTCCACAGCGTTGTAGCGCTTCATCTGTCGAAGCATCTCGTCGAGCATTCTCTTTCGCGCCATCAGCTGCCTGACGGGATCGGTGGAATTGCCCATGCCTCTTCCAGCCTGCATGTCCTCGAATGTATCCACGCATTTTTTGTACGCGCGTCGCCACTGTTCCTTGTACTTGGCTGCGATTTCATCGCCCTGAGTGTTGTGCGCGTATTCGCGGTAGCCCAGAAGAAACATCAGGTCTTCGAGTGATTCGACCGTGCCATCGCTGAGCATGGTGTCTTCCGCGGTCTCAGCGTCGAAGTTGGCGACCTGTTCTTCGCTGTTGTCGATGCCCCAGAGGCCGTCGAAGTTCGAAACCCAGATGACTTTGCGGCCTTTGAAGTTCGCGCTCAGCTGATTTTCAGGGTCCATCATGGCGTCCCCGAGTTCCTTCGCAAACTCGCCTTTGCATCCCATCTCAAAGAATCCCTTGCCCATGCCTTCCCAGGCGGCTTCCATCTTTTCACGGACGTCTTCATCGCTCCAGTTCTGGGCGACGTCGTGCAGTTTCTGAAGACCCCAGAGTCTCGCGCCGGGTGACATGTACATCTCACACCAGGACATGGCGATCAGTGAAGCCACGCCCACGCTGTCTTCGACCCAGATGACCTGCCGGACATCGGACAGTTCGTTCTTGAAGTTTCGGATCATCTCGACGTATTCATCGAGTTTGAACTTTCCGAATTCCTTCCGGTCGGGATTCATGAGGTGATAGTTCTTGTTGTAATCGGCTGAATTCATCTTGAGAACGATCACGTCGGGCTGAACTTCCTTCGCGTCCTCGACGATCTTTTCCATCATGTCTTCGTGGATGTCGGTGCCCATCTGGCCGTTCAGCTCGATGGTGTAGACCACGGGAACTTTCTCACCGGAGTCGCTGTCGTTTGCGAGGGCCTGGCCTGCAGTGGCTGCAAAGGTCAGTGTCGCGAGGGTGCCGATGACTTTCAGATCTGAGAATCGCATGATCGTCTCCAAAATAAGACTGACGGGGCGTGATGATCAGTTCGAAGACCCGTGCGCAAACGCGGACCGATCTCCGGGGAATTCTTGAGCTTTGCGGCCCACAGGTGATCAAGGGGGCGCATTGAACACAACATGATACGAGCAGAATCTGGCGAAGTGGCATTTGATTCCACATCCAGACAGATGAAATACAGCTTTCCAGTGACGACAGTGTCTCGCCTCGTCACATGCACTGGTGCCCGGGACCGCATTCAGGGTCCTTCGAGGTCGTAGGCTCCCTGTCGGGTGCCACCGGCATCCGAAAGGGGGCTTGGCTCCGCGTCCTTTTTAATGACCGATAAAAAGCGCGTTCATTGATCAAGAAAACTATTTTTCAGAAGAACGGTGGGCTGGCAGATAGGCCTGATCCGCATATTGCCCGACCATTCGATTGGTATTGAAGAAGTCTGGAATCGTCGCCACCGATCGCAGTGCCCGTTTGATCCATCCTCTCGGGACGTCTCGATTGTTTCGGGTCGTAGAACAGTGGGACGATCTCATCCTCGAGAAGCTCGTAGAGCTGCGTCCGACGTCATGGCTCGTCCTGGTCATCGGTTGTTCTCGAACTCAGCTTCGTCACCAATGGCCCAGCCGTTTCGGCCGTCGAACCCTTCGGGCCACCATCCATCGAGAATCGAGAGGTTCAATCCTCCATGCAGGGGCGGCTTCATGCCGCTGGTGCCACTGGCCTCATGCGGTCGTCGTGGGGTTGTTGAGCCAGATGTCGCACCCGGAGGTGAGCATCCGGCCGATCTCCATGTCGTATTCCTCGAGAATCGCCACCCTGACCACTTGAAGGCGCGGGCGCTTGGACAGGCGGTGGATCTTCTGGGCGAAGGCCTGCCCGAGTTGATCGCTGGGGATGTGCCTTGCCGGCGAAGATCAACTGGACGGGGCAGTCCTCGCTGTCGACGATCTGCTTCGATGCGATCGAGGTCCCGGAAGATCAGGGGCGCTCTCTTGTAGGTGGCGAAGCGGCGTGCGAACCCGATGGTGAGTGCGTCCGGATCGAACCACCCTGAGATCTCGCGCAAGTGCATCGGGGTCTGCGCCGTTCTTCATGGCTTGTTGTGCGAGTCGCCTGTCCCGAGGAAACTCGATCCAGCTGTCGCGCGCAGGTCAGTTCGGAGATCCCAGAAGTCGTTCGGGTTCGCATCGAGTGCTCTTGACCACTGGGTGGAGTGTGGAGTGGCTCTTCCGGGACGAAGTCCGATCTCTCGCCTCCAGAATGCATCAGCTGCGGGTGAAAGCCAGGTGCGCACATGAACTCCGTTGGTGATCGCATCGATTGGAACATCATCCGCATCCTCGCACCCGTAGGCGCCTCGCCACATGTCCCGCGAGACTTCGCCGTGAAGCTGGGCAACGCCATTCACGAAGTTCGACATCCTCAGAGCGACCACCGTCATGCACAGCAGTTCCTCCTGATTCTCAGGATGTTCCCTTCCGAGTGCGTAGAAGTACTCTCGTGACAATCCTGCCAGATCCAGCACCGTGTCCAGGGCGTCGGCGGCTCGGCTTGGGTCGTAGCGATCATGGCCGGCCGGGACCGGGGTGTGCGTGGTGAACACGGTCGTTCGCTTGACCATGTCCATCGCTTCTTCGTGGGTGTTTCCCTGCTCGATCAGATTTGCAACTCGTTGAATTGGTGCGAATGCGGCATGTCCCTCGTTCAAGTGGTAGACCGTGGGTTCGTATCCCAGAGCATCAAGTGCCTGCATTCCTCCGACACCAAGAAGGATCTGCTGGCGCATCCTCGGATCCGGATCACCCTTGTAGAGCCCTTCGGTGAGCAGGCGATCCTCGTCGCTGTTGCCCTCTCGATCAGCATCGAGCAGCAGAAGCTCCGAGCGGCCGACCTTCATCCGCCAGACTCTGGCGATCACATCTCGATCCCAGAGGGGACATCGAATGTCCACGCCGGTGTCTTCGAGTGGCATCTCATCGAAGTCATAATTCGGATAGATGACTCTGGTGTGCCCGTCCTGAGCGAATTCCTGAATGTAGTACCCGTGTCGGTACAGCAGACTGACGCCGACGAAGGGAAGCCCGAGATCCGAGGCGCTCTTCACGTGATCGCCGGCCAGCACGCCGAGTCCGCCCGAGTACTGCTGCATGCTTTCGTGAATCGCGAACTCACTGCAGAAGTAGGCGACCTTGAAACTCTCGATCGCTCAGTTCGGAGATGCGTGAGAACCAGGTTCGCGGTCGTAGTACTTCTGACGTGCTCGAGATCGCCTTCTCCAGCACCTGCTGGAACTCACTGGATTCAAGTCGCGATGTGCAGTCGCGATGGGTCGCACCTGTTCAGGGTCTTCTTGGGAGAGTGGCGTGTGGCTTCCCACAGTCTCGGATCAAGCATGGCGAAGGGTCGGCGGCCGATCTCGTTCCAGCTCCACCAGCAGTCGTGTGCAAGTTCGTTCAGTGACTCGAGCATCCGTTCAGAGTCTGTCATCGTGTGTGCATTGCCTTCGTGTCTGTCCATGTTCTGACTTCATGGGTTGCAGGGAAACCTCCCTGTGACCTCTGTCATTCGGCGCAATCTCGCCGAGTCGTGACTGCGTAGCATCCCTGTTTCCAGTCTCCAGCGCCAGTTGCCAGAGGCAATTCCCGGAACATTCATTCGAGCTTTTCTTCCGAGCCCAAGCAGGTCCTGCATGGGAATGATCGCAGTATTGGCGGTGGAGGCCAGAGCGAGTCTGATCAACGTCTCATGCGGTTCGGTTCCATCGGATCCCGCATAGGTCATCACTCTGCTTTTCGAGGCATTCGAAAGTCCGCGCCACCATCCTCTGGTGGTGTCGTTGTCATGGGTCCCGGTGTAGACCACGGAATCTCTCGCCAGTTTGTGGGGGAGACCCGGGGCATCATCTTCATCGAAGGCGTTCTGAAGCAATGACATTCCCGGCAGTGCGAAATCATCTCTGAGCGCCTCGACGGCAGGCGTCATGCCACCCAGATCCTCGGCCACGAGAGGCGTGTCTCCCAGTCTGTCCCTGACTGCCTGAAGCATTTCCCGGCCCGGGACTCGTCTCCAGCGCCCGCCGCCCGCCGTACGAGAGCTGCCGGGAATCATCCAGGACCGATGCAGGCCGATGAAGTGATCGATTCTGAGGATGTCGAACAGCTCGAGTTGTCTCTCGATTCTCGAGATCCACCATTCAAATCCCGTCTTCTGGTGGGCGCTCCATCTGTATTGGGGGTGCCCCCACAACTGCCCCGTTTTCGAGAAGGAATCAGGAGGCGTGCCGCTGACCAGTTCGGGCGACCCATCTGCGCCGAGCCTGAACAGCTCAGGTGATTCGCCGACGTCAGCGGAGTCCATGGGTACGAAGATCGGAAGATCTCCGAAGATCAGAATGCCCGCGTTTTCCGGCTTCCTTCTTCAGTGTCCGCCATTGTCGATCAAGTATGAATTGTCGAAAGGCATGTTCCTCACGCGACTCGCCTGTCCTGCGCTCGCTCCATGCACACCATGGTTCCAGCCAATGCCGCGAACGCTTCATGAAGCTTTTGAAGCCGTGCTCTTCGCTCTCGACTTCTCGCTTGAAATGTCTCGAAGGCCAGATGAAAAAGCGGTTCCTTGAACTCTTCTCGTCGCTCGGTAGTCGACTTTCGAGTCATTCATCGGGGCTTCGCCCGCAGAGCTCGCGCGAGGAAGAAGTCCGTCCTCGACGAGTTCCTCCAGCGACACCAGGAGCGGTTCGATCGCGAAACTCGATCCGCTGCTGTACGGAGAATTGCCTTTTCCGATCGGTCCAATCGGCAGAACCTGCCAGATACGGCATCCCGTCAGTGAGAGCCACTCCAGAAAGTCGATCGCCGGCCGGCCGAGATCGCCGATTCCATGCGGGCCCGGCAGAGAGGTGACGTGCAGCAGGATGCCTGCGGATCTGTCGCCTAGAAGTGGATGACCTGTCCTCATGGCATCACACCCTCTTCCAGACTCTGCCACTCACCGCCGCGAGCTCAGCACCTTCCACATCACTCCGAGTAGATGGAGACCCATGCACCTTCGGGAAGTTCGATACTGGTGTCGTCATCGCCGGCATTGATGGCAACCAGAATATCGTCGTTGTCATCGACGCGGCGGTACATCCACACATCCTTCCGGTCATCGGTGACGACCGTCTTGAAACTCCCCACGCGAAGGGCCTCGTGGTCACGTCGCAAACCGATCATCCGGGTGTACCACTCCAGGACATCCGGCATCGATCTGATTTCATGATCAGCGTTCGGTTCGAGGTCATCCCACACCATGGGCTTTCTGTTGTTGGGATCATCGGATCCCCACATCCCGACCTCGTCTCCGTAATAGATCATCGGAGCCCCGACGTAGGTCATCTGAAAGAGGACGAGAAGTCGTAGTCTGCGGTAGGCGATCTCCGGTGGGCGCCCACCGTCGTACTTGCGGATCGTCCTGCTCCCGGTTTTCGCGGTCATAGGGACGGTCCGGATTGTGGATCTTCGAGACCGCTCGGTCCGTGTCGTGGCTGTCGATCAGATTCTGAAGGCTGAAGGTGATTTCCGTGGGATAGGCTGCGCGCAGTGCGGCCAGCCTTTCATCCGCCTGACTCGCCGTGATCTTCTCGTTCTTCGCGCCGATCCAGTCGAAGAGAACCTTCGCGAATTCGTAGTTCATCACCGCATCGAACGACGTTCCGTCAAGCCACTCCTCCGCTCTGTCCCAGATCTCCCCCGAGATGTAGGCTTCCGGATTGATCGCTCTCACTTCCGCGCACCATTCGACCCAGAAAGGCAGTGCGATCTCGTTTGGGACGTCCAGTCGCCACCCGTCGATGCCGTCCGATGGATCACCATCTCCGTCGGGATCCATCCAGCGTCTGGTGATGGCGAAGATGTGCTCCTCTGACCGCCTGACTCTCGATTCCATCATCGTTCTTCTTGAATGCGGGAAGTCCACCGAATCCCGCCCAGCCTTCGTACTCGAAGGGGTCCCAGTTCCTGACATCGAACCAGTCCGCGAATCGTGACTCTCGGCCATTCTGCAGAACGTCTCGAAAAGCCGGATGCGCCGTGCCCACGTGGTTGAACACACCGTCGATGATCACTCGAAAGCCCCGGGCTTTCGCTTCCTTCAGAAAGTCAAGAAAGAGACGATCCGAATCCGTCCAGGTCCAGGTCGAAGGGTCCAGAAGATCCTCCACCTTTTCCGCTTGTTCGTATCCACCGGCAATTCCGTATCGGTCATCCACGTGGAGGTAGCTGGTCGCATTGTATTTGTGGCAGCTCTCGGCTTGAAAGATCGGATTCAGATAGAGCGCGTTCACGCCCAGTCGAGACAGGTGATCCAGTTTGTCCCCGAGTCCCCTGGAGATCACCACCGCACATTCGATCGAAGACGTACCACTCGTAGAAACTTTGTCCGTCCCTGCCTTCCCATGGGCTGGCTTGGTACCAGGATTGAGTCCATGGCATCGTTCGGCTCGGATCGTTTTCACTGTCTCCATTTCGAAAGCGATCGACCATGATCTGATACCAGATCGCATGTTTGGTCCATTCAGGCGTGGTCGCCTCCCGGCGATCGGTTTGATCCAGTGCGTAGATTCCTGAGTCGTCCAATGTCCAGATCTCCATCCTTCACCGTGACGGAATTGACGTGTCGTCTGTTCCGTCGTCGTGGTCGTCCCTGACTACGAGCATGCCATCGAATGGTGTCCATGCAATCGCTCATTTCCGATTCGGCGCGCACCGAATCACGACTTCGCTCCGTGGATGGTAGCGAGGCATCTCGCACGCCACGAACACTCATCCCGTGAGCCCTGCAGTGATGGCGATGCCCGCGATCGTGCTCATGAGCAGGCACAGTCTGAGATCCATCCGCCGACCGACGGTCGAGAGGCAGGCTGCTTCGTTGCGAGGCGTCTTCTTCATGGGGGTGCTCCTGATGCTTGCGGACTTTCGAACGGTGACTGACCCGTTCATCCGTCTTCCGCTCGAGCCACCCAACTTCTCTCAGTGAAAGCCACAGAAACACTGAAAACACAACTGAGCGACCATGAGTGATTCTTCAACGCCTGCGCCAGGACTCCGGTCAATGGCCTGCTTGCACCTTCGAGCCATCGATCTCGGTCCTGCCGACCGGTGGGGGGGCAGCCTCTTCACGTCGACCGAAGATTCCTGGAAAGAGAATGACTCCCTCCACGATCATCCATGCTTCCAGGCACAGCGTTGCGATCGCAAAGGTCAGAAGCAGCCAGTCACCTCGCTGAAGAAAACTTGGTCCCCTCGACCCGATCAGCGCATCATCCAGCATCGCCCATGCCGGCATCAAAAGCATGAATCCAAGTGGAATCGCCAGAAAGAATGTCTTTCTGCCTCGTCGCCTCAGATAGAAACAGATCACCATCAAGGCAAGACCGGCAAGCAGTTGATTCGTCGCACCGAAAAGAGGCCAGAGAATCATGCCGCCGCTTCCCGCAGATTGGAGGCTCCAGTCCCCGAGATCTCCGCTCATCGGAATTGATGCGAGTCCGAGCGCCAGAATCACCGCGAGCAGGGTTGCCGGATGTTTTCTCGTGAACAGATGCAATGGCGGGAACCCTGGTTCTCCCTTTGAATTCCTGCCTCCGACCGCTGCCGCGAGTTCCTGAACCACGTACCTTTGAAGTCGGCATGACGTGTCCAGAGTCGTCGCGGCAAAGGAGGCGACCATCACTCCCATCAGCGCGATCGCGATTTCGGTGGGGATTCCGATGGCAGCGATGAAGTTGCCCGAACCCGTGACGAACGCGCCGACCTTGCTTCCCAGGGAATTACTTGCCGCCCAGTTCGAGTAGGCACCTTCCCAGGCGTCCCCCGTCAGAGTCATTCCCGCACTGCAGGCAAGAATCACGATGATCGCGAGAAATCCCTCCAACAGCATCGATCCGTATCCGATACCCAGCGCATGTCGTTCATCTTCGATCTGTTTCGAGGATGTTCCGCTCGCCACCAGGCAGTGAAACCCACTGATCGCACCACAGGCGACGGTGATGAAGAGAAACGGAAGCATGGGGGGCGCACCCTTTTCGGTCGCCATGGGATTGATCGCTGGCGCGGAGAATTCAAGCGGCAGACGCACGATCTCTCCGTCGATCTCGATCGGCGGACCGCCCAGCATCGCCGCGCCGACGATTCCCAGCATGACCAGCCCCAGTGATGTGATGAGTTGCAGGGCGTTGATGTAGTCTCGCGGTTGGAGCAGGAGCCTCACCGGCAGAACCGAAGCCACATAGCAGTAGGCCAGAAGAATCCCCGACCACGTGATGATCGACAGTGATGACGCCCATGTGTTGAATGCACCGAGGATGCCCGTGTTTCCGTAGACGACGCTGAGGTACATCGTGAGCAAAGCGAGCATGGATGGTACGAGCAGCCCCACGCCCGAACGTTTCAGTCGGGTGCCGATCACGATCGCGATCGGTATCTGGATCAGACACGGAAAGATCGATTGTGGAAACTGTCGAAACACCATGGCGATGATGAGACCGAAGATCGCCAGCACGATCGTGAGTGCAAGAAAAAGCACTAAAAGAAAGAGAATTCGAACGCGCCGGGTGATCACTCTGCCGGCGATGTCTCCGATGGTCTGTCCGTTGTTTCTCATGCTGACGACGAGGCTTCCGAAATCATGGACCGCGCCGATCAGTATCGAACCAAGAAACACCCAGATCAGCGCGGGAAGCCAACCCCAGAAGACGGCGATCGCGGGTCCCACGATCGGGCCGACGCCGGCGATCGAGGTGAAATGATGACCGAACACGATGCTTCGCTTGCTGGGCACGAAATCATGACCGTCCTCCCATTGGTGCGACGGGCACGGCCGCCCGGTCGAAAGCTGGAAGACATGTCTGCCCAACCACCGTCCGTAGGTTCGATAGGCGATGATGAATCCCACGGCGGACAAAACGGCGACCAGCAGTACGTTCATGTCTTCTCCGATGGTTTCTTCTCGGTGAGCGGTCTCTCGCCGGATGGATCAGCCCGAGAGGTCGGCGTGGGTCACGCCCTCTCCGATCCACCGGACGAGTCGTTCCATGTGATCGGTCAATTGGGACGTCGTTGATCTGAGGTTTCGAAGAAAAGCATCTTGAGCCGGTTCCGGGTGATCAACGAGATCCGTCACCGCTTTCATGGTCAGCAGGGGAATCTGAAGATCATCAGCGACACGTGCGATCGCAGCGGCTTCCATGTCCTTGGCCACCACGCCCTCCTTTTCAAAAAAACGTCGTTCCCCTTCGGTCGCATCCAGTGAGGAGCCGCTTGAGACCGGACCGGTTGACAGTCCCAGCCGTTCTTCGATCGCCGGGTACCGTCCGGCGGGGATTCGTGAGACACCAAGTGCGTCAAACCCCGGAAGTGGAATTCGATGATCGTGAATGAGGTAGTCACCACCCGCCAGGTAGGTCGTTCCGATCGATGCGCCCCGAGACAGAAAACCGCCACAAGTACCTGCATTGACAAGGAATTGCGGCTTTATTTTCTCGAGGAGTGCCCACGTCGTCACCGCAGCGTGTTCGAGTCCGATCCGGTCGACCCCGTGAACCGGATCACGGCCATTGAAGACGAGAAAGACTTCCGTCTCTCCGACCCTTCCTCCTCGGACCCTCGCAGGAAGGCCCTGGTGAAGTTCAACCGCATCATTCAGAGTCAACCGTTCCGCCAGAGGCGTGCCCTCGGCTTCCATGGCATAGACAATCGCGATTTGTTTGATTCTTGCTTCTGGTTCGTGTTCCGGCATGTCTCCAGAATAACCGGCGGTGTCGTTGCCCTCTGCGGGAAAAATGAATCGCCGATAGACTCCTTCAATGGCATTCCTACGGTCAGCATCATTTTCATGTCTCACACTTTCGTTGATCGGGGGTGTCCTCCTCTCCGGTTGCATGGTCGGTCCCGACTACGAACGGCCTGATCTGATCACACCAGACGCCTGGCACAGTGATCTGAAAGCCGGCCTCGAAGCCAGCTCCGAGGGTGTCGGCCTGTGGTGGGAGAGCTTCGAAGACCCCATTCTCGATGAGTTGATTCTTCGCACCCAGCGAAACAATCTCGATCTTCGGATTCTGATGACTCGCATCGAGGCCGCCCGCGCTGAATACGGCGTGGCAGGCTCCTATCTCCTGCCGACGGTCAATGGTGATGGATACGCTCAGTGGTTCCGAGCCGAAGGTGGCGAGGTTCCGATCCCCAATCTCACGGATGAAGGCACCGACAAGAGTTTCAAACTTGGCGCTTCCATGACCTGGGAGCTGGACCTCTGGGGGCAGATTCGCCGCTCCATGGAGTCCAAGGAAAACACCCTGCTTGCCTCGATCGAGAACTGGCGTGACCTGTTGGTCACCGTCCGTGCCGAAGTTGCGACGTCCTACGTCGCCTACCGGACGTTGCGCAAGATCGTGGAGGTCGCCGAAGTCGGTCTTGTCGCCGCAGAACACAATTTCGACCTGGCCAGTCAGTCCTACGACAACGGCATGGCCACCATGACCGACGTCCTCACGGCCCGATCCCTGGTCGCCTCGCTTGAATCGGGCCTCCATGGATACGTCGCTGATGCCACTCAGGAACTGAATCGCATTTCCGTTCTTGTGGGCGAGACTCCTGGTTCTCTGAAACAAGTGATCGGTGAGGCTGGTCGAATTCCAGTTCCTCCGGCAAGCATCGGGGTCGCCATGCCCGCGAACGTGGTCCGCCAGCGACCAGATGTTCGTGCGGCCGAACGACGGCTCGCCGCCGCGGTCGCGGGAATCGGTGTCGCGGAAGCGGATCTTCTTCCATCATTCACTCTTCTGGGCTCCGTCGGTCTTCAGTCTCCCACCGCTGGGAGTCTCTTTGATTGGTCCAATCGATATTGGTCGGTCGGCCCTTCCTTGAACTGGCAGCTTCTGAACTGGGGTCGCGTCTCCAGTCAGATCGATCTGGCGAAAGCGGGCGCGAGCGAAGGTCTCATCGCCTACGAAAAAGCCATCCTCGGTGCGTATCGTGACATCGAAGACGCACTCGTCGACTTCTCAAGCAGCGAACTCTCACGAAGAGACACCGAAGCAGCCCGCAATGATTCTCTCGGAGCACTGGTGCTGGCCGAACAGTCGTACCAACAGGGAACGCAGAATCTTCCTGTGGTCATCGAGACCGAACTGCAGCTGCTCCAGCAGGAATTCTCTTTGATCAACGCCGAAGCGCAGGTCGCGCTTTCGGCGGTGACTCTCTACAAGGCACTCGGGGGAGACTGGACGCCGGTCCTTCCCTCAGCGGACGGCCCCGTCGCCGTTCCCACAACCGACGAATCACTCGTCTCTGCGACAGCAGGAGGAACATCGTGAGTAAGCTTCTTCGGGGCGCCACGCCCACGGTTCTCGGCATCCTTCTGACAGGTCTTCTTGCAGGCTGCGGAGGGTCCAGCAGTGCCAAGGAAACCATGGCTCTGATGGCCGAAAAGGATACGACGGTCACCGCCGAATCCATCACGCCTCAGACCTTTCCGGTCGTTCTGAGTCAGCCCGGCACGACCGATGCGATTCGCAACGTGGACATCGATTCAAGAGTCACCGGATACGTCGAGTCCGTCGACTTCGAGGATGGCCAGTTGGTCAAGGCCGGTGATCGGCTCTTCCAACTCGACCCTCGTCCATTCGAGGCATCGCTTCTTGAAGCCAAGGGCAACCTTGAAGCCGCGGTGGCGGCCAGAAACCTCGCCGAGCGCACGCTCGAACGAAACAGGCCTCTGGTCGAGACGGGTGCGATCTCCCGTGAGAACTTCGATCAGCTGGTGACAGACCTCGAGCAGTCCGAAGGCCAGGTCGAAACCGCTGCGGGCTCTCTGATCAACGCGGAGTTGAACCTTTCATTCAGCACGATCACCGCACCGTTCGATGGCCGACTCGGTCAACGTCAGGTCGAACTCGGTGCACTGGTGCAACCCAGCGGGTTCGCCGACACGCTCGTCACGCTCGTCCAGTTCAACCCCATGCGGCTTCTGGTGTCGATCGACGCGCACAATCTTCCCAAGCTGCTCGAACTGCAGAAGAAGGGCCAGGTCACCGCGAAGGTCCGTGTCAATGGAACCCGTGGTGGCGGGGGCAAGGTCTTCGAAGGTGTCATCGACTTCATCAACAACCAGGTCGATCCCATGACGTCCACCGCGACGGTTCGCGTCAAGTTCGACAACCCCGATGGCTGGGCATATCCCGGCCAATACGGTGAAGCACAGATCCTGGTGAAGAACGTTCCCAATGCCGTCGTGATCCCTCAGCGCGCACTTCGTGCCGAGCAGGGTGGCGGCAGCTACGTCTGGGTGATCGGTGAAAAGAACAAGATCACCCGGCAGGACGTGACCGTCGGCGAATCGGTCGACGGCAACTCATGGATCCAAAAGGGTCTTCGCCCCGGTCAACGCATCATCGTCGACTCCGGTGGTCAGTTGAGTTCCGGTGACGTCGTCAAGATCGTCACGCTCGCCCAGTTGAAAGCCGAGCAGAGTGGGGACACCACTTCATCAAATGACACGTCGTCATCATCTTCAAGTGCATCAAGCAAGAACTCATCCTCATCTTCGATGAAATGACCGGTCACTAGGACCAAACGAGGCCGCCGTTGCTGGACTTCTTCATCAATCGACCGATTTTCGCCGCCACCGTCGCCCTGCTGATGGTGATCTGTGGTGCCATCTCCATGGTCGTTCTTCCGATCGCGCAGTTCCCGTCGATCGTCCCGCCCACCGTCACCGTCACTTCGACCTATCCCGGTGCGAGTGCTCAGGTGACCGCCGATTCCGTGACCACGCTCCTCGAAGAGCAGATCAACGGCATCCAGGGCATGATCTACATGAGTTCGACCAGTGCGAACAACGGTTCAAGCCTCATCACCGTGAGCTTTGAAGTGGGCTACGACCTCGACATCGGTGCGGTCGACGTGCAGAACCGCATCAGCCAGGCGACCGGTCAGATTCCTTCCATCGTGAATCAGGCCGGAATCATCATCGAGAAGACTTCCACCGACATGGTGCTGGTGGTCAGTCTCGTCTCGCCCAATGGCACGTATGACGACACTTTCCTCGGCAACTACGCCAACATCTATCTGAATGATCCGCTTTCGCGAGTCTCTGGTGTGGGTTCCATCACCAACTTCGGACTGCGCGAATACGCGATGCGCATCTGGCTCGATCCTGACAAGATGGCCGCCCTCGAACTGACGGTCTCGGATGTCACCAACGCCGTCCAGGAACAGAATCAGCAGGTGGCAGCGGGCTTGATCGGTTCACCACCCACCGATCAGAACCAGGCGTTCCAGCTCCAGATCAGCACGCTTGGTCGCCTGAGCACCGCCGAACAGTTCGAGGACATCATCGTTCGCACCGGCGACGACGGTCAGCTCGTCACGCTTGCCGACATCGGACGAGTCGAGCTGGGAGCCAACAACTATCAGGCTGCATCCGCGCTGAACGGCATCGGCTGCGCCAACCTCGGGGTCTACCAGCTCCCGGGAGCCAACGCGCTCGACATCAAGAGCCAGGTCGTGAAGACACTCGACGGTCTGTCTGGGAAGTTCCCCGAGGACATGAACTACCAGATCACCTACGACACCACGACCTTCGTGAAGCTGTCCATCAAGGATCTCGTCGTCACCCTCTTCGAAGCGCTCGGTCTCGTGGTGATCGTGGTCTTCATCTTCCTCCAGAGCTGGCGAAGCACCCTCATCCCATTGATCGCGATTCCGGTCTCATTGATCGGAACCTTCGCCTTCATGATGTTGTTCGGATTCTCCATCAACACCCTGACCCTCCTCGGTCTGGTCCTTGCCGTGGGACTGGTCGTCGATGATGCGATCGTGGTCGTGGAGAACGTGGAACGCCAGCTTCAGGAACATCCTGATTGGTCTCGAAGGAAGGCAACGTCGATCGCGATTCACGAGGTCGTCGGGCCGATCATCGCGACGACCCTGGTTCTTCAGGCGGTCTTCATTCCGACCGCATTCCTTCCGGGGATCACCGGACAGCTGTACAACCAGTTCGCACTGACGATCGCATTTTCGGTCGGGCTGTCCTCGATCAACTCACTCACGCTGAGTCCCGCGCTCTGCGGCATCTTCCTCAAGCCCACCAGGGAAGCGGACCGAAATGTGGTGTTTCGTGCCTTCAACAAGTTTTTCGAGAAGCTCATCGAGTTCTACGGCGGCCTGCTTCACTGGTTCATCAAGCTTCGACTGCTGATCGTGCTCGGGTTCCTCGTGCTGGCCGGCCTGACGGCCTACCTTTCGGTGGTCTGGCCCAAGGCATTCGTCCCCAGTGAGGATCAGGGGTACTGCTTCGGTCTCGTCGAGCTCCCCCCGGGTTCGACCGTCGGTCGAACCAACGAAGTCATGGCTTCGGTGGTCGAGGAACTCACGAAGAATGAATGGGTCGAGAACGTCATCTCCGTCGCCGGTCGCAACTTCCTGACCTCGACCAATCAGACCTACGCAGGGTTCGTGATCCCCATCTTCAAGAGTTGGGACGAACGCGGCCAGGCACACACCGCGAAGAAGTTGATTCTCGACTTCAACAAGGAATTCAAGCAGAATCCCCAGGCCACGGTTCAGTTCGTGAGCCCTCCTCCGATCACCGGACTTGGTGCGGTCAGCGGGTTCCAGCTTCAGCTCGAGAATCTTCCTGCCGTGCCGTACGAGGATTTCTATCGAGACGCCCAGAAGATGATCGAGGCCGCGAACAAGGATCCGCGTCTGATGATGGTTCGAACCCCATCGCGAATCGACATTCCGCAGCTCTGGCTCGATGTCGATCGAACCAAGGCGAAACTGCTGGGTGTCAATCTCAGCGAAGTCTTCAACACGCTTCAAGTCCAGCTCGGTTCGCTCTACATCAACAACTTCAACCTGTACAACCAGGTCTATCAGGTTCAGGCTCAGGCAGAAGGCTGGGGGCGTTCCAACCCGCAGGACATCGGCAGACTGTTCGTCAGAAACAGTGACAAGGACATGGTGCCCGTCTCCACGATCGCATCGATCGAGCCGATCACCGGCCCCGACTTCATTCCTCATTACAACATCTATGAGACCGTCCAGGTGCTTGGTTCTCCCAATGTCTTCGCCGGGTACAGCTCGAGCCAGGCGGTCGTCGCGATGGAGGAAGTCTGTGCCGAGGCACTTGGCTCTCAATACGGCTACGAATGGAGTGGGACCACCTACCAGGAACTTCAGGCCGGCAATCTCGCCCCGTTCATCTTCGGAATCGCTCTGGTGGTGGTGTTCCTGTTGCTTGCCGCCCAGTATGAAAGCTGGATCCTTCCGATCATGATCATGCTGACCGTGCCGCTCGCCGTGCTCGGTGCGATCCTCGCCCTGCTGGCGACCGGACGTCCTCTGGATGTCTACGGTCAGATCGGTCTGGTGATGCTCATCGGTCTCGCCACGAAGAATGCGATCCTGATCGTTGAATTCGCCAAGGAACTGAGCGCCGCCGGGCAGGACCCCGTCGAAGCCGCCGTGGGTGCCGCGAAGTTGCGACTCCGTCCGATCCTCATGACCGCATTCTCCTTCATCCTCGGCGTGGTGCCTCTGATGCTGGCGACTGGTGCTGGTGCGCAGAGTCGGCAGTCGATCGGGTTCGTCGTCTTCGGCGGCATGCTCATGGCGACGGTTCTGACGCTCGGAATCGTGCCGGTCTTCTACGTGATCTTCCAGCGAATGCGTGAACGCTCCGGCATCGATCCGACCAAGAAGATCGAAGCGATCGATCACTCGAACCCATCGGGACTTTGAAACCATGTCGATGACCGTCTCTCAGGCACGTGAGCTCATGCAGAGCTGGGTTGAAAACCCATCGTTGCGGGGGCACATGGAATGCGTCGCCCGTTGCATGCGCGTGCAGGGAGAGGTCCTGGATCCCGAGCATGCCGATGACTGGGAGATCACCGGTCTGCTTCACGACATGGATTATGAAAAACATCCCACCATCGAGGAACATCCCTTCGTCGCGGTGCAGGCCCTGCGTGATCGCGACGATGTGCCCGACTCCGTGATCCAGTCGATTCTGGGCCATGCCGACTATTCCGGTGTTCCAAGAGAGACCCTGATGGCGAAGCATCTCTTCGCCTGCGATGAACTGGCCGGCTTCATCGTCGCCTGTGCCCGGGTGCGCCCAGACGGCATTTCCGAGCTTCAGGTCAAATCCATCCTGAAGAAACTGAAGAACGCCAAATTCGCGGCGGCCGTCAGTCGGGACGATGTGCGCAATGGTGCTGCCGAGATCGGACGTGAGCTTGATGAACACATCGAAGTGTGCCTCGAGGCCCTTCGTTCCGACCGTGAGCGTCTCGAAATCTGAAACCACTCTTCACTTTGGAGAGACCCATGGATTTCATCAACCATCAGAAGAAAGCCAGATCGAAGTCGAAGCGACTTCTTTGGATCTTCCCCTTCGCGGCGTTGCTGGTCTCGTCCGGCATCTGGGCGCTGTTCGCATTCGTGATCTGGTTCCTGCTGCTGGGTGACCGATCAAGTGAAAGCGGTGAACCACTGGGATATTTCTATGTCCTGTTCACCCTGCCCCTGTTGGCTTCGTTCATGGGCGGGACGTTGTTCATCATCCTGATCGCATCCATCTGGAAGATGGTCCAGTTGCGAGGCGGTGGACTGAAAGTCGCACTCGAACTCGGTGCGGTGCCCCTGCTCGCCGAGACCGCGACCGCGCAGGAGAAGCAATGTCTCAATGTCGTCGAGGAGATGTCGATCGCCAGCGGCATGCCGATCCCCCTCACCTGTGTGATCGAGAGTCAATCCATGAACGCCTTCGCCGCGGGGACGACTCCCGACAACGCGGTGGTCGGCGTGACTCGCGGGCTGCTCGATGAACTTTCCCGGGATGAACTCCAGGGTGTGATCGCTCATGAATTCAGTCACATCGTGCACGGTGACATCCGAATCAACATTCGTCTGGTCGGCGTGATCCATGGCATGGTCGTGATCGGTCTCATCGGCGATCGGATGATGCAGGCGCCCGATTGGATGGTCGCCCGTTCGGACCTCAAGGATCTTTCCGTGGTTCGAGGGTTGCTGATCGCGGTCGCGATCATGATTCTGGGTCTCTTCGTCGTGTTGATCGGTCTGGTCGGAACCGCGATGGGACGACTTCTGCAGGCTGCCGTCTCGCGTCAGCGCGAGTTTCTGGCAGATGCCGCAGCGGTCGATTACACGCGCTATCCGGATGGAATCGCATCCGCCCTGCGCAAGATCTCCGGTCTCAGACCATCGAATCGTCTTCGGTTGTCGCGCGTCTCCGAGTTCGCCCACTTCATGTTCACAAACGGTTGCAGCTCCTGGTTCGCCACGCACCCACCCATCGAACGCAGAGTCGCACGTCTGGAGGGTGTCGATCCTGAATCACTCGGGAAGCTTCACGAGCATGCCGCCCAATCGGTCTTCGATCTCACCAACCCTGTTGCGGGGATCGGTTTTTTCGATCGGTCGCGACCGGTGTCGCTCAAGCAGGCGCAATCACTTCTCGATGACATTCCCGTCAGACTTCGTGCCGCGGTTCAGAATGAGTTCGGCGCTCGTGCCGCGATTCTCGCTTTGCTGCTTCAGCAAGACGACTCCCACCATAAGAAGCAGTTGACTCTGATCAAGACCGATCTCGGTCCTGACCTCGAGAAGGAAGTGCTTCTGCTGCATGCGTATGTGGCGGCCATGGACCGTGTCCATCGACTGGTCGTCATCGAAATCTGTCTGCCTGCCATCTCACGTCATGATCGCAAACAAGCCTCCGATTTTTCAAGCGTGGTGAGGTCCTGCATCGACGTCGATGGTCGAACCGACTTGTTCGAATGGTTGCTTGGCAGAATGGTTCTTCGGCGTCTTGATGCCATCATCATGATGAGGACGACCAGTAAGGAGACCCTGGGACTTCGCTCCGTCTCCACCTCCGCCGGCATCGCTCTGGCTGCGGTCGCGCGCAGAGGCGCTTCCAGCGACGAGGCGGCTCTGGCCGCATTCACCGCAGCCGTGTCCCACCTCGGAATCGATCAGATGATGCCGCAGCGTTCACAGGTCACGTTCAGTCGTCTGGGGACGGCCCTGGATGAACTCGGTCGGGCGACTCTCGATGTCAAAAGCAGGATTCTCGAGTCCATACTCGTCGCGTGCTGGCATGACGAACGATTACGCCCTGAAGAATTCGAGATGGTTCGTGCCGTCGCGGATGGATTGGGGATCCGGATGCCCCTGCAGATTCTCGGTGGTCTTGCTCAGGGTGATGGCAGTGGTGGATAGCAGATCATGCCCATCCGTTCTCGAAAGGCTTGGGGTCGTTTGATCATGAGTCGAAGTGTCTGATCCAGAACCAGATGAAGAAAACGTCCGCAGTCCGCGACCGAATTTCGATTCAATCGCCCTCCGTGGGTGGCGCCCCCGTGGATCAATTGACAGCGCAGCTGATAGACCCGGTAGAGCAGGAGCCGATCGAGTGCCAACTCGGCTCTCCCGTCATCGAGATAACGGCGGCCTTTCTTCGGCATGTTCTTCCAGGTCTCATCATCGCCTTCTCCCTCGGTCAGGCCGCGCCAGAAGTAATGATCGAGGTAGACGTTGTCGAAAAGTCTCTCCGCCAACGGCCGCTCTCTCAGGAGCATCTTTCCGAAGCCGTCCTCGGCATCCAATTCGAGAGCGATCGTGAGAAAGGATCGAACGCTTTCGACATCGCGTGCGGGATGATTCTCATCAGGATCCCAGCGACCATACAGTGAATTGAACGCGATCCAGAGCAGAACCAGCTGATCGTCGAGTGCGTCCGTTCCCGAGTCATGGGCGGTTGTCTGGGCTCTTCTGAGCCATGAGCACGCGCGATGGATTCTGATCGAGAGGTCCATCCCCTTGGCCTCATCACGTGGAACGGCTTCGTACCATGCGGTCTTGTACCACTCGGCTGGAGAAAGCGTCTCGTCGATGCAATTGGCCTGTTCGCTCATGTCTTGAGAATGCTAGCAGCCAGAGGGTATGCTTGAGTTTCCACAGCGCATCAGCCCGTGTTTCGATCAGATCGGCGACCGACCATGACATTCACACTTCAGGAGATTCAGACGCTTCGCGATCGAGCCACCGGGTGGGAACTGGTCTGGGGTCGTCTCTGGGAGGCGCTTGATCTTCGTCTTCATCAAACACTGTTCTTCGGTACCCCAAACGATCCCTCGAGTTGGATTCTGAAACCTCGTTTCTACATCCTGCGTGATGAGTTCACCGCCCAGGATTTCATCTCGGATCTCCTCCTGGACTTCTCCCGACGCGCCGAGCAGGGGACCCTTCTGGCGAGTTTCGAAGGAATTCCCGAGCAGCTCCTTCCGTTTCTCGCGGCGCCTGAGTTCGTCGGTCGCCGGGCGATCGATCATTTCGCCAAGGCTCGTCAGGGGGGAATCATCAATCTGCCTTCCGACCACACTGCCGCACCCACGATTCACCGCATGGATGGTGAAGGATTCGACGTCGTGGATCAGGGTGTCACCAATGGAGTTGACGACCCGCTGCGATCACCATTGGGGCTTGAGTTTCGAGCCGGTGGCGCCATCGGGGCCACGATCCGCATGGCGGCAACCCAGTGCTGGCCTCGGCTTTCCCCCGATCAACCGGGGCTTGATGAGCTGGAGTCGGATCTTCGTACCCGACTGCTGGGGGCCGATGACGATTCGATCGCCCACCTCATGATGGTTCACCAAGCGGCTCGTCAGCGACTGCTGCAGCAGTTGATGGCCATCGATGATCAGATCCTCAACACGCCCGGAATGCATGACCCACGTCGTGAAGCACTCGACGATCAACGAGTCAAGATTCAGGTGGATCTTCTGCTTGTCCCGCTCGACCGAGAGGCGCTGCAAAGCCTGATGAGTCTTTCCGATGATGCGATCTTCCAGCAGATCAGACGGTACCGGCAGAAATTCAGAGAGCTGTTTCCCGATCTGGAGGAGCGTCTTGATGCCATTGTGAGGGGATCCAGATGACTGAGGCGATGATTTTCCGCGTTTCTTTGGCATTGTTGGTCAGGAAGATCGGGGCGAATCCGTCTCCGGGTGGGCCCCTTGGGCGAGGGTCCGCGAAAGGTGGTCTTCAGCGATGACACATGACCAACAACCACAGTCCTCTCAAGATGGTGCTTCCAACGTGATCGATTCGATCCGAAATGCTCTTGATTCGACGCATGATGTCGAGCAGGTTCTGATTCTTTCCGCGCGACTGGCGGCCTTCGGAATCGACCAGCCTTATCGCGACTGGCCGTCTTCTATCTCAGGTGAGCTGGCGCGCGATCTGCCATCTCAGCTTCGCGCTCGGTGCCTCCGGGTCGTTCAGGATCTGAATCAGATTGAAAGCCAGTCTTCTGATTCTCCGCGAGAATCATCACCAGCCGCCACACTCGAGCACGCTCAGGATCTGCACTGTCTCCATGTGATCGACCGTCGTCATGGCGCACTGCTCGCAGCCGCGTATCCGGCATTCGAAGGACTGAGTCACCTGTGCAGTCATGTTCTGCTTGATGATGATGCAGCGGCTGGTCTCGAAGACGCTTCGGTCCGAAGGCGTTGTGATCTGATGGATCCGGACTGCGTGCTGCCTGTCATGCGTCACCCTCTGGGGGATTCTGCTCGGCTCGCCGTCGCCATGGACAATGCCTCCCGTCCAGCGATTCCGGTCGTCGAAGTCACACCACTTCCCGTCTTCGAGGGCGAACTCGTCTTCGATGGCGGACGTCCGAGCCAGCGGATGATCCGTCGATTCGCCGAGCGTTGCGGTCTCATCAGATGTCTTGATGGAAGCGAATGCGACGTGCGTGCCGTGCTCGAGGAGGACTGGCGCATCAGCATCGAATTCAATGGCCCTGACGCCTGGTGTCGACGGATCGATCGTGTCCGCCTGGGCAGCCGGACGACGCTTCCCGATGATGAGCGGCGTGATTTCTGGTCCACATCCCTCCAGACGCTGGGATTGGATGCCCAGACCCGGCTGGTGGGACAACCTATTCTGGTGGCACTCACCAACGGAGAGCGTTTCTCTCTTTGAGTCGTCATTTTCGAGGAGGCCGTCCACGTCCGACACCCGACCAAGTTCGTTCGACCAACCGTCCAACATCGATTGGGGATGGGCGCTGTCGCATGATCCGAATGTTCTGATCGAATTCATGTCGAAGGGCCGTTCGCGACATTGGTTGGAATCCATTCTGCAAGGGCTTGCCGAACGTGTCGAAGGCATGATCCTGCCACCATCGTCCCGTGATGTCGCACCACGCTGGCTTCCTTCGGATCACATTCCCCTGATCGGCGCGCATGACGAGCAGCGCGGTGCTCTGGCGATCCTTCGATTGAAAGACGGGTCGGAGTCCCTTTCCGATCCTGACCCGCCGGCGGAGGGTGAGGCTCCGTCGGATGCCGCGTCCGCCGGCATTCGAATCGCCTGCACACCCTACGCCGAGCTCATGCCCGATTCTCCTCGTCCGGAGGTCGAACTCGATGTTCGCCATGCGGCAGCGGGTGACAGTGTCGCACTCCCCGCCGCGATGGCAGCGGTGCTTCGACTGTTCGGATGCGCCTGGCCCGAGGACCTGGTGGCGACCGGTGGGATCGACGTGCTCACCGGTCGATTTCTTCCGGTCCCGCAGTCGACCTTGACTGGAAAAGCCCGGGCCGCTCGTGCCTGGGGCTATCGCCGAATCGGCGTGATCGACACTGCTGGTTCGTTGCCCGCTGAAATCGAAGGCCTGCAGGTCTGCGTGCTTCCGGATGATCCGGCTCGACTGGGCCTGGCGTTGGTGGCACTTGCCGGCGTCGAGCCAGGCGAGGCCGTGCTCGCGCGGGCGCTCACGGTGTTCGATCAGCGCGTGGGTCGTCGAGGACCGGGTGCTCTTGACACCATTCTCGAAGCGACCGAACCGTTCATCATGAGCAGCTCCTCGATCGTTTCGCACGTGGCGCATGACATGCGGTCGCGTTCGTATCTCCATGCTGGTCGCTCCGAGGATGCCGAACGCGAACTTCATCTCGCCGATGCTCTTCTCGGAAAGGGGTGGCACCCCGAAGGTCGTCTTCGTGACGTGCTTCGATACCAACGTCCCGCCCATCGTGCGATCGTCACGCTCGATCTCGGCCACTGGAGTGACGAGCATCCCGTTCATCGGCAGATCGACGCCCTGATCGACGGTCTGGACGCGCTGTGGACCACGCGACACGAGCGACTCATGAGAATCTTTCTCGCCAACACGCGGGCGCGTCGTCATGAATATCTCGGTCGTCTGCAGGGTGATGTGTCTCGTTTCGAGCGAGCCTGGGACGACCTCACACGTGATCGCGATGATTGGACCGAATTGCTCGACGTGTTCGCTCGTGAGGAACTTCGCCGACTGGACACCAGCCGTGTCAGAATTGAAAATCAACTCACCGACGTGGCTTTCAGTCGATTCCAGTTTGAGGGCGTCCTGCCCGAGAGCTGGATTGAAGTGATGGGGGGTCTGCAGTCGAAGGCTTTCGAACGCTCGACCCCCGAATCGAGCGCGTCCTCGGGAGCGTTTCGTTGTCGTTTCGACGATGGCCGGGACACGGTCGTCGGTGGTGATCCCTTCTATGCCATCGCCGTCTTGAAAAGAGAGCTCATGTCGACCCCGGCGGAGCGACGACCTGAGACTCTGGCACTGTTGACCGCCGACTCGCTCGTTCCCCTGCGCGCTCTCGAGTATCCCTGGTTCCATTGGTTCGAGCTCCTGGCACGCGCCGCTCGTGAGGAAGGACATGCTTTCTCATTGCCGGAAGATGTTCTTGATCGAGATCTCATCTGGGATTTCGTCTTCAATCGATCGCAGGGAATCGGAACTCTGATCGCCCTGCGATCCCATAAGTTACTTTCGGATTTCGGCGTCGAGTGCGAGTTTCCTCCGGCTCCCGAGAGGGGCACGCCTCTGTTCGATCTGTACGAGAATCTTCGTTCACGTCCCGAAGAACTCTTCATGCGTGTTCCTTACTAGAATTCATGTCGATCGTGATTCGATTTCCCAAGGAACCATCCATGAACAGTCCTCGAACGACATCATCGCTCCTGATGTCACTGGTCCTCGTCTCCTCCTGTGCCACCCCGCCCGGTACGCCGTCTCCCGAGATCCAGTCCACGGCATTGTCCGATTTCGTGAAGCCGGACATCCTCATGGTGGTGGTCGACGATCTGGGTTGGGCTGATGTGGGTTTCAGTGGGGGGCAAAGTCATCAAACACCCAGGATCGATGCCTTTGCGAGTGACGCCGTCTTTTATGACAACGCCTATGCGGATGCCCCCAATTGCGCACCGAGTCGGTGCAGCATGCTCACCGGCCTGGCCACACCTCAACACGGAGTCCTGACCGTCGGCTCGTCTCGTCGAGGCAAGCCGGAGCTGCGCAAGGTCGAGCCGGTGCCCTCGGTTCGTTTTCTGTCATCCGACGTCACGACGCTTCCAGATCGTCTTCAGGAAAACGACTATCGCACCGTTCATGTCGGCAAGTTCCATGTCGGACCCGATCCGCTCGAGTATGGATTCATCGATCAGATCGGTGGCAGTGGGGCGGGGCATCCGAAGTCCTATTCGAGTCCCTACCGCAATCCGGCATTGGTGGATGGCGCCGAGGGTGCGTACCTGACCGATCGTCTCGCCGACGAGGCGATCCAGTTCATCGAGTCCGACGGGGATCAGCCCCTGTTCATGCATCTGTCCTTCTACTCCGTGCACACCCCGATACAACCGAGAAAGGATCTGCTGGCGAACTCCAGACGCAGGCTTCCTCATGCGCGAGGCCTCGAGCAGAGATACGACGCGATGGTCTCGGCGGTCGATGAGGCATTCGGTCGAGTGCTCGACGCCTTCGAGTCACGTGAACGTCCCCAGATGATCATCTTCACGTCCGACCATGGTGGATACGGCCCGCTCGCCGACAACGGCGGGCTTCGTGGTTCAAAGGGCATGCTGTACGAAGGCGGCATCCGTGTGCCTCTTCTGATCCGCTGGCCTTCCGGCGCTTACGAGGCACGCGCCCATGCTCCGGTCATTCTGAGAGATCTGGTCCCGACCATTCTCGAGGCCACCGGCACCAGACATGATGTTCGGGAATTCGATGCCGTCGCGATCTCTCAGAACCGGAACGACCCGCCCTCGATCGATCGTCCATTACACTGGCACTTCCCCGTCTATCTGGAACGGGATTCCAGTGTGGAAGGCCCCTGGCGAACCACGCCTGTGGCTGCGGTTCGCAAGGGGGGGTACAAATTGATCGAATTCTTCGAGGACGGACGACTGGAACTCTATGACCTGCGTGATGATCCATCAGAATCAAACAATCTCGTCATGTCCCTTCCCGACCTCGCCACCAGTCTTCAGTTGGAAATGGTCGAATGGCGCCGCGCTGTGGGTGCTCGAGTTCCTACGATGCCTGAAGACCCCAACGGAGGTGCCTGATGTCCGACTCCAACGCTGAAGAGACCCCCTCCGAGCAGGAGACGTCAACCCCTCTCACCAAGATCGATCTCACCGATTATCAGTTGTCCCGGGTTCGGCGAATCGGAGCACTCGGTCCCGAGGCATCCCAGGCCAAGAAGATGATCGATCAGTTGGCGCAGGTTTTCGGAGAAGCCGAAGTCGAAGCCGAAAGCGTGTCCGCGGTGTCTCTGGGTGAGCGAACCATCCTCATGATCGAAATCGGTGCAGGTGATACCGATGAAATCGTCGGTTTTCTGGGGGGCATTCTTGCCAAGGAGCTTGGTGGCCCTGTGGTGGGGCTGATTGGAAATCGGGCGTTCACGCATCGTCTCAATGTCGCCTTGGATAGTGCTGGTCACGGCACCAATCTGCTTCTTCCTGATGAGATCATCTGGGTGATTCCAGCCTCCCTGGAGTCCACTTTCAAAGACCTCGATGATGCCTTTGACAGTTCAGACGAGGAAGATCCGGCCACGTAACTTCAACGTCATGCGGTGACCTAAGTCATTGTCATGAAATATATTTACGGGCTTCTGTTTGTAATCAAATCCCATTTTTGGTAAACTGGCCTGACTATGGCCAAAAAGACCTCAAATCGTGCGTCCACCGCATCAAAAACCGGCGCGACAGCAACTGCCAAGAAGACATCCCGCGCCAAGTCGGGTGCTTCCAAGGCCGGCTCGGGCTCGACCACTCCGACCAAGCGGGTCTCCTCATCTCTTGAGTTGAAGCCGAAGGCCTCCAAAACGAAGGTTCTTGGGCCTGCCTCCATCACCTCCTATCCCACCGCGGTCAAATATCTGCTCAATCGTCCTGATTTCGAGCGGATGAGGGTGATTCGTGATCTCGAGTCCTTCAAATTGGATCGTATGCGCGCTCTTCTGGCCGCCCTGGGTGACCCCCACGAGCAGGTTCGGACGATCCACATCGCCGGAACCGTCGGCAAGGGTTCGACCTCGGCCATGGTCGGCGCCATGCTCCACGAGTGCGGCTACGCCGTGGGCTCCTACAGTTCGCCACATCTCACCGATCTTCGCGAGCGAGTCTGCATCGATGGCGAGATGATCTCCCACGCGACGTTCGTCGTTCTGATGAAGAAGATCGCAGAAGTCGCCGAGGGGCTCGATTTCGAACCCACCTTCTTCGAGATCATGACCGCCCTCGCGTTCATGCATTTCTCGGATGAAGCCGTGGACATCGCGATCATCGAGGCTGGTCTCGGTGGACGTCTCGACTGCACGAACGTCATCAAGCCAGAAGCCATCGCCATCACCAAGATCGCACTCGACCACGAGCGGATTCTCGGAAACACCCTCGTCGATATCGCGCGGGAGAAAGCGGGAATCTTCAAGAAGGACGTCCCGTGCCTCACGTTCAAGCAGGATCCCGAAGTCGACGCCGTCTTTCAGAATGCAGCCGACGAATGCGGGGCACCTCTGCAGATCGTGAATCGAGACATCGAATTCAGCAATCGTTTCTGTTCCACGAACGAGCTTGGTCCTCACACTCGGGTGTGCCTGTACACCGATCTCAGCAGACTCGAGCATCTCCCCGTGCCTCTTGCCGGCGAGCACCAGGCACCCAACTGTGGTCTTGCTCTGGGTCTGATGGACCTCCTCAAGCGTGCGGGATTCAAGTGCCCCGATGATCGTCTGACCAGTGGCCTGGCCAAGACCCACATGATCGGACGCATGCAGCTGGCATGGAAGAGTCCTCGAATCCTCGTGGACGGCGCTCACAATCCCGAATCGATCGGTGCGCTCATGCGCTGTGTCGGAGCTCATCTTCCCTACGACTCCATGGTCTGCATCTTCGGGTGCTGTCAGGACAAGAACGTGGACGAGATGTTGAACCGGGTCAATCTCGGGGCCGACAAGATCATCTTCACTCGAGCTCAGGGCAACCCGCGTGCGGCTGATCCAGCCGATCTGCAACGTGCCTTCACGGAACGCAGCGGCAAGATGAGCCAGATCGCCGACACCATCCCGGAAGCCATCGAACTGGCCTCTCGTGCGGTCAGTCGTGAAGACCTGATCTGCGTGACCGGCAGCTTCTATCTGGTCGGTGAGACCTTGAAGCACCTCGACAAGTTGCGTTGAGTCCTCTCCGCGGTGCCAAGCGGCGAGCCGATTGGTAGAGTCGTGAAACACGGGGCGAACGCGCCCCGGTTCATCGCACACGCCCTCGACCAGGATTCGCACCCAGATGACCGATCAGAGCCCAGATCGTCCCTCCCATCGCTACGACGCCGGTGTCGCCAACGCTCTCGAGTCCCGCTGGCAGTCATGGTGGGATGAACAGAAGACCTATGTCGTCGGGAATCCCGGTGATCCCGGTTTCGATGAAAGTCGTCCCAAGTTCTACTGTCTCGACATGTTTCCCTATCCATCGGGGGCCGGTCTGCATGTGGGACATCCCGAGGGATACATCGGTTCCGACATCATCTCCCGCTTCAAGCGGATGAGCGGTTTCAATGTGCTTCATCCGATGGGGTTCGATGCGTTCGGTCTTCCCGCGGAACAGTACGCGGTCCAGACCGGGGTTCACCCGAGAGAGACCACCGTCAAGGCCATCAACACGTTTCGTCGCCAGCTCAAGGGATTCGGGTTCAGTTACGACTGGTCTCGTGAACTCTCCACCACCGACGAGGACTATTACCGCTGGACTCAGTGGATCTGGCTGAAGGCCTACGAGTCCTACTTCGATCCCGCGACGCGAAAAGCATCTTCGATCAGCGAGCTGGTCAGCCGACTTGAATCAGGTGAAGTCGTACCCGTCGATGGTGACGGCGAATCGATGACATGGTCCGCCATGAGTGATTCCGACCGTCGTTCCTATCTGGACACCCGACGCCTCGCCTATCTCGGAGAGCAGACGGTGAACTGGTGTCCCCGACTCGGTACCGTTCTCGCCAACGAGGAAGTGATCGACGGGCGAAGCGAGCGTGGTGGATTTCCGGTGCTGCGCAAGCCTCTTCGGCAGTGGATGTTCAGGATCACCGAATACGCCGATCGGCTTCTCGAGGATCTCGATGTGGTCGACTGGCCGGAATCCACTCGAACCATGCAGCGTGAGTGGATCGGCCGATCCGAGGGCGCCACGATTCGTTTCTCCGGTCGGTGACGAGGCTCTCGAGGTGTTCACCACCAGGCCGGACACGATCTTCGGCGCCACGTACATGGTGGTCGCTCCCGAGCATCCTCTCGTCGATTCCGTGATCGCGTCTGGAAGTGATCCGGCATTGGTCGAGTACGTCACAGCTTCTCGAAATCGATCCGATGTGGATCGCATGGCGGATTCCAAGGAGAAGACCGGTGTCTCGCTCGGTGTCGAAGCGATCAATCCCGCGACCGGAGAACGATTCCCGTCTGGACTGCGGACTACGTTCTTGCCGGCTACGGAACCGGGGCGATCATGGCCGTGCCTGCGCACGATCAACGGGACCATGATTTCGCGACAGCATTCGATCTTCCGATCCGCTCCGTCGTCGAAGGTGGCGAGGACGTTCAGAAATCCGCATGGTGCGGTTCGGGAAATGCGCACAACAGCGTGAACGACGAGATGTCCCTCGACGGTCTCGATACGGAAGCTGCGAAGGACGTCGTCATCGACTGGCTGGAGGCCGGCTCGTTCGGTCATCGTCATGTCAATTACAAGCTCCGAGACTGGCTCTTCAGTCGTCAGCGGTACTGGGGTGAGCCGTTTCCGATCGTCTACGACGAAGCAGGGCATCATTACCCCGTGTCGGATCCAGCACTGCCGGTGGTGCTTCCCGAGCTCGAGGACTACCAGCCCGTTGAAAGTGACGAGCCCACGCCACCGCTTGGCAAGGCGCTTGACTGGGTGAACACCACGGCGGGCGAGGCCGGGGTCGATCCTGCTCTTCTCGCTCCCGACACTCCCGTGCGTCGCGAAACCAACACCATGCCCGGTTGGGCCGGTTCCTGCTGGTACTTCCTTCGCTACTGCAGTCCGGCCTGCGACGATCGCTTCATCGACTCCCGAGCCGAGAAGTACTGGCTGCTCGGTCGAGCGTTCGGAACCAGCCGAAGTCTCTCTGGCTCCCGGGGAGGAATCATTTGACGCGAACAATCTGCAAGTCGGCGGCGTCGATCTCTACATCGGTGGTGCCGAACACGCCGTTCTGCATCTCCTGTACGCTCGATTCTGGCACAAGATCCTCTTTGATCTCGGGGAAGTCTCCACGCCCGAGCCCATGAACAAGCTGTTCCACCAGGGCATGATCACGTCCTTCGCCTACAAGCGTTCCGACGGTTCGCTGGTCGCGGTCGACGAAGTCGACGAACTCGACGGGGGACATGTCGAGCGCGAGACCGGCGATCCCGTCGAGCGAATCGTGGCCAAGATGTCGAAGTCCCTCCGCAACGTCGTCAATCCGGATGACGTCGTCGCCGAATACGGTGCCGACACGATGCGGCTCTACGAGATGTACATGGGGCCACTCGAGGCATCAGCTCCCTGGAACACGCGTGACATCGTCGGGGTGCATCGTTTTCTGCAACGTGCCTGGCGACTCGTGATCGAAGAGGAGACCGGCGCGCTTCATCTTCTCGACGAGGGGGATGACGCCGTCGAGCGGAGTCTCCATCGAACGATTCACAAGGTCGGTGAGGATATTCAGAGACTGGCCTTCAACACCGCGATCGCGGCGATGATCGAATTCGTGAATGAAGCCACGGGAGTCGGACTGTCCCGGTCCCAGTTCGAGAAGTTCACGCTTCTGCTGGCACCGTTCGTTCCTCATGTCGCCGAGGAGTTCTGGCACCGCCTCGGCCACGCTTCTTCCGTGGCACTTGAATCATGGCCGGACTTCGATCCCGACCGGTTGGTCGACGACCAGGTCGAGATACCGGTTCAGATCCTCGGCAAGGTCAGGAGTCGTATCCTGGTCGCGTCCGATGCGGATCAGAAGGCATTGGAAGAGGCCGCACTGGCTGATGAGCGAATCAGCGAATTGCTCGAAGGACTCACCGTCAGGAAGATGGTGGTCGTCCCCGGCCGACTGGTGAACATTGTCGCCAACTGACGTCCCGGTGGTTGGGAGTTCCAGATCAATGAGTACAGAACCATTCAATCCTGATTTTCCTCTGCCGGTGTTCGGTGAGACCTCAAGCAGTGTCTGGGGTCTTCCCGAGCCCGTTCCTTCCACCATTCTTCTGGCGCTTTCCGGTGACACGATGCCCGCCGAGGACCTGCTTCGTACCGCACTGTCGGTCGTTGGCGCCGAAGAATCCAAGTTCGTCGAGTTGGACGTTCCCCTGAACGGACCTCCTTTCGCGCTCTGGGTGATGGCGATCGGTCTGTCCGAACATCCGATTCCATTGATCGCCTGGTGTGAAAAGATCGAGAACCCGGCGGGGCTTCCCGAGATCGCCGCCGGGGCCCGTTGGATGATCGGCATCCAGACCGTTCTTGATCCTGAACGTCCACTCGCGGTCTGGTCGGACATGGCTTCGCTCTTGAATGCCACCTGGCGGAATTCAGTGGCGATGCTTGATGAAGAGACGGAACAGTGGTTCTCGCGTGATGAGATGGGGTTTCGTTTCTCCGCGGACTCGAGTTCGTTCGATGAAAGCGTCCTCTTCAGAATTCATGCAGCGGCGACTCATGAACGCCCCGAAGAGGGGTCATCGGTCTGGTTGCGCACTCAGGGACTGCATCGGTGTGGTCGTCCTGAACTCGAGATGCTGGAGGTTTCCGGAGAGGTTCTTCCAGTCGCCGCGGAACTTCTCGAATCAGTGGCCGGACTCATCGTCATGAAGGGCATCCCAGATCCTGATGTCGCCTTCGAAGCTGGAATGGGTGTGACTCTCAGATTGCGTCCCTGGGCGGATCAGGCAGCATCGCTCTCCGCCGATTCGATTGGAAACACCGAACATCGAGCTTCGATGGCGCAGGCCATGGGGGGTGATCTGACCGAGGGTCGAGCGGTCTTGTGCGGTCATGAACCTCGAGGCAGTTTCGGTGCGGTCTACACCTGGCCCTCCGACATCGTCGACCGTCTCATTTCCGGTCGCTGCGCTCTTGAAAGAACGCCCGCGTGGTCGACCGGACGCTCTCTTCAGGCCCGAAGCATGTGGCCTCGCCTGCTTGAAGCGTTCTCCGAAGGGCAGTCCATGAGCGCCTGCCTCGCTCTTGGAGAAGATGGTGATGATCGTCTTCATGTCTGGGTTCATGTCGAGTCTGCCAGTGAGACCGAAGTCTCCGGTACGCTCCTTCAGGACGTCGATCAAGGGCGCCGGGGAGATGTCGTCACCTCTTCCGTGAGCAAGGTGATCGATTGGGCCTTCGAGCATTCCGACAATGATGGAGGTGGATCATGACCGTCAACGAATCAGAGAGCAATCCTCTCGTCATGCTCTGTTCCTGCCAGCACGAACTCGAAGCGCAGTCTCTCAGCGCCATCCTCGAAGAGGCGGGAATCTACGCCGTCGTGAATTCCTCACCTTTCACCGTGCTTTCCTGCGCCATAGCGCCCGGTAGTGACGTGACTCTTCGGGTTCCACAAGACCAGCTCGAACTGGCGAAGCAGGCGCTCGAGATCTCACGGATTCATGCGGCGACCATCGACTGGGATGAAGTCGATCTTGGTGAGATGCCGCCGGAGGTCGAGAACCTCATTCAGCAACGAGAGGTCATTCATGGATTTGCTCGTTTTATCGCGGTGACCGGAATGATTCTCGGTCTCCTGATTCTGCTCGTGTTCACCGCTGGGATTGTCTACATCAGCTTCTAATGATCTCGTTATGGAGTATCACATGTTCTCGTCATTTCCTCTTCGCGTCGCATCTCTGATGTTCCTGCTCTGTGGACTCCTCGTCGGATGCTCGAGTGGGCAGGGCCTGGCGGGTCGTGTCGTCAATGCCCAGTCGCCCGGTGGACGTCTCGTGAAAACCGCCGACAACGATCCTCTCTCGATTCCAGGGCGACGGGTTTCGGGTGCCACCATCGAGTTGATTCGTGACCCGAAGAGCATGAATCGGCGCGTGATCTCACGAACTCAGAGTGGATCCGATGGGACCTTCGTGCTCGATGTCGATGCATTCGGAGCCGGCTGGATGGTCGAGGAATGGCTTTTTCGTTGCTCCCACCCACGAAACAAGACCATCGAATTCTTTGGCAAGATGCCTTCGAATCTCTCCAACTTCCTGCTCGTATTCGACATGACACCAGGGACTTCATCGCCGGGAATCCCCGACATGGATGCCGAACGTGAAAGAATGCGCGAAGAGTTGGAACGATACGGCCGTTGAGGCTCGTATGCTCTTGATGTCATGACGATGCGGTACCACATCAATCTTTCAGGAACCCTCTTCGTGGTTCTCACGCTTCTGGTCGGTCTCGCCGCCGCTCAGAGGCCGAACAACCTGGTCGTCTGGGGCTTCGGTGTTCTGCTCGCCATGATCCTCGTCTCGGGAGTGGTGAGCGCGAAGATGGTGCGCACTCTCCGTGTGACCCGTCTTGAAACCAGAAGTGCTTCCAGCGGTTCGCCGCTCATGGTGAAGTACCTCGTCGAGAATCTGTCCCGCAAGCGATCGGTCTTCGCTCTTCGTCTTGGAGAGGTTCTCACGTCTCGTTCGATCAAGGATCGGTTCGTCTCCCGGAATTCGAAGAAGTCCGGATGGTTCCTATGGCTGGTTGTCACGCATCGGTCCGGGTGAATCCCAGGTCTGTGATTCCGTTCTTCCGGCCTTTCGTCGTGGGGTCCTTCACCTCGAACGCGTTCGAGTCATCACCGCATTTCCCTTTGGATTCATCGATCGGCGCATCGATTTCGATCTGGACCAGGAGATTCTCGTCCAGCCCACGACCCACCCTCTGAAGAGCGATCTGATCCACTCCGTCTCCCAGGGCGAACTGGGTGGAATCGGAGTCTCCGCTCGTCCGGGTCCGGGAGAGGATTTCTTCTCGATACGTGAATTCAAACCCGGTGACAGCATCCGGCAGATCTTCTGGAAGCGCCCCCAGGCGAACGACGACCTCCTCGTCGTTCAACGTTCGGAATCGACACCCCCCCGGATCAGAGTCATTCTCGATCTTTCCGAGCAGTCGTCGAAACTCCGCTTCGATGCCACACGTGATTTTCATGCTCGTCAGCTCGAAGAACGTGCGATCACGATGGCGGCTTCGCTCTGCGCTTGCGCCGACAAGCAGGGACTCGAGTTCGGTCTGACCGTGCTCGGCTTCGACGACCGCCCTCTGCCTTTGAGGCGAGGCTACTGGCATCTTCAGCGGCTTCTCGCCGGGCTTGCCGTTCTGGATCTTTCACTCGAGAGAGTTCGCCGACAACCGTCAATCGAGCAACGCAAGTGAACGGTGTGCCGTGGTGGTCGTCCATCCCGCACGGATCAATCCGGATCACGGACCCCCGCACGCCTGGCATTGGAGTGCCACCAGAATCGAGGAGTTTCTCGATCTCGATGCGATCGACGACGTCCACTCTCGGAATCACCTGAATCACCGGCCGGCGATCCGGCGGAGGTGATGGCATGACCCTTCGTCGACTGTTTCGTTTCTGGCTGCTGGTGCTGATCGTGCTTTCGGTGGCGGCCGTGTCGATCGCCACCATCCGGCTCTGGATCCTCATGTTCGCCGGCCCCGTGCTCGTCGCCAGCTGGTACGTCACCGAAAGCCACCGTGGTTTTCATCTTCCCAGGTTGATGGTGAACCTCGGGGCGCTCTCGGCGCTTGCGTTCGTGATCTCCAGCGCGTTTTCAAACCCCGACATCGGACGTGCGATGGAGTTGCTGGGGATCTTCGTGCTCGTGATCCTGATCCTCAGGCAGTTCCAGGTGAGGACGCTTCGAGAGGACGCTCAGCAGTTGATCCTCTCCTCGATTCTCGTCATCTCCGCGATGATTCAGAGTGATCGATTCCTCTTCGGTATCGTGCTCCTGGCCTGGGTCGTCGTGCTTGATCTACGTCATCATGCTCTACCAGGTCTTCGCGGGCGTGGAGAAGTCCAGGACCGCCCGACGAGCCGGTCTCGCCTCCTCGGTTCCTCTTGATTCACGATTCGGCCCCCTCGATGCCGAGAAGCTTCGTCGGACGGCCCTGGCATTCGATCACCGGAATCATTCTGGTCAGCGTCGTCGTCTTCATCTTGTTCCCCCGCCAGATCCTCTTCCGGTCCGGCTTGTCGGGTGGCGGAATTTCGGGGCGTTCCGGCTTCAACGAAACGGTGGACCTCGTCTCAAGCACGCGGATCTCGAGTTCCCGGCGTGAGGTCTTCGTGTTGCGTTGGGTCGATCCCGGCGGAATCGTGACCCAGTGGCCCAAGCCCATTCTGCTCCGGGGTGCCGTTCTGTCACGCTACGACGCTTCGCTGGGCCGTTGGATGAATGCCAAATGGAGTCGGAGCTCCAAGGTGGAAACCTCGAGTGAATTCACCCAGCTCGGGACGACTCCGATCGACGAGCAGAGACAGACCCACACCGTGGAAGTGCAGATGCGATCCCTGGCGAGTGATGTGATCTTCTCGCCCTGGGGGACGCTGGCGATCGCGACCGCGACTCCGCGTCTGGTCGAGATCGATCGTTCGACCCTGCTGCTTGCCGACGCTGGTTCCTCAGACATCGGAAACTACGCGAGCTATTCGCTTCGAGTCCAGCCTTTTCCCCCGTTCGACACGCTGCGCAGTCTTCAGGGTGAGTCCGGGCGCCAGTCTCGTCAGGTCAGCTTCCCGATTGCATCCGTTCGTGACATCGCGATCGAGGCACTCCAATCGATGGATGTCTCCAGCGAGCGTCAGGAGGCCGAAACCGACTGGAGCTACAACCGTCGTCTCTCTCGAGCCCTCGCGGAGTGGCTCGAGATCGAATGCGCGTACACCACCGATCTGCGTGATTTCATCCAGATGCCCGGTGAGGATCCGATCGTCAGCTTTCTCACCCGATATCGATTCGGACATTGTGAATACTTCGCATCCGCACTCACGGCGATGTGTCGAAGTCTCGGCATCCAATCCCGCCTCATCACCGGTTTCGTCGCGATGGAATACGACGAGGGCACATCCAGCTACGTCGTCCGTGAATCGAATGCTCATGCCTGGACCGAGGTGCGAACGGGGCCGTTTCAGTGGGAGACCCTGGACCCATCTCCTCGCACCGTTCTTGAAGAGTTGCAGGCATCCAACAGCTCCTGGACGGACGGTTGGCGCTGGGTCTACGACAGTCTCGATTTCTTCTGGAACTCGAACATCATCGGCTACGACCAGCGATCCCAGCAGACGCTCGGAAATCGATTCGTCGGTGGATGGCAGCAGAATGTGGACGATCTTCGTGCCGAGGTCGGTGAGCGTCTTGCCACGATCAACCGGTTCTTCAAACTCGGTGTGGCCGGGTACGTCTGGATGGCTTCGATCTCCTTCCTCGCCCTGTGTTTCATCGTCGCCTACATCCTGCGAAACAGAAAACGACGTCGAATACTTTCTCAAATCGGCTGCGGTCCGCTGACATCCTCCGAACGAAGACGCCTCTCGAGTGATCTCGCTTTCTGGACCGATGCCTTGAAGGTTCTGCGCCACAAGGGTTTTGAAAAGAACCCTTCGGAGACACCCCGAGGGTTCGCCGCTCGAGTCAGCCAGAGGGACGCCTCCACGGGGGTCGCCCTGAATCGTTTGGTTGATGCGCTCTACCACATTCGATTCGGCGGACACCACCCCAATTCGTCGGAACGTGCCCATGCCATGGATCTTGTCCGACAAATCAGATCGGCAGGTGACCGCGGTGGCGCTTCCTGAAGACGATTTCGAGGTCTACGACACCGAGGATTCCAAAGCACAGATCGCCGGCGTGCTGACCATCTTCAAGCCGTCGCAACGCGTCATCGATCTAGGTGCCGGACGAGGGCGAATCGCACTGCCATTGGTCGGGCATGGTGTCGAGGTTCTTGCCGTCGACCGTGATGCGCAGGCACTGGCTCATTCAGATTGGACCGACCATGGGCGCCTCGAGCGTCTCCATGAGGATTTTCTCTCGCCCCATGCGACATGGTTCGATCAGGGCGCCTTCGATGGCGTGGTCTGCCTCGGCAACACGCTGAATCTGGTCAATGATGCGGATCGTGCTTTGGAGGTCTTTCAACGAGCATTTCACGCGTTGACCGCGGGTGGCTCGTTTCTGATCGATGATTTTCCGGTCTGGGGCCCCGACATGATCAGAACCGAGTGGCCTCTGGGTATCAGCCCTGATGGGACCCAACAAGTCGTCTGGTCGTCGTGTGGGCGGTCATTCGCCTACCGAACAGGCTCCGAGGTTGATTCAAAACGGCGTTTTCCAGGCTCAGAAGAACGTCTTTTACGTGCCTGGACCATCGTCGAATTGGAAAAAATGGCATCCGAATCCGGTTTCGGGCGCTCAAGACATGACGAGACAGCCCTCATGATCCACTTTGCCCGATCAGACTGAATGGTATGGAACCGTCTGTGTGTTTTCTGAGTAGACCTTTGGGAGCATCATCCGATAGTTCTCTTACAGCCGGTAGTCGACGATCCGATCGTGACTTCCGGCTTCTTCCGGATATTTGATCCGATGACACCCGGTTGACGTCGAAAGAGTCACGGACCAAACAACACGCCTTGTTCCCTCGGGGAGCAAAGGAGCAGACAGTGCCCGCATCCAGATCACGAACGAACGAGTGGAAACGATCCCTCCAACAGGTCTTCGACCGAGGGGGTGCGATTGAATTCGCGATCGCTCGCCCCGATGGACCCACCGACACGGACGACCCGCATGAACATGCCTCTGGAACCGATCTCGTGTGGCGGGTCAAGGTGTTGCGGTTGACCGATGAAGCCATGATGGTCGAGGCCCCGATGGCTCTCGGACGTCAGATCGACATCGAAGTCGGAATCGAACTCGTGGCCTGTCTCTCGATCGGTCAGAACCGCTGGATGTTCCGGACTCGAAACCTGGGTGAGGATGATCGCAGCTCATCAAGAAGTCGCTCCAGTCGCTCCTTGAGACTCTGTCTCCCCGAAAATGTACGGCGTTGTCAGAGACGTGCCCCTCGTCTCGACACCCGTGATCTCAAGCTCCCGGAAGTCACCGCCTGGCCATTGCTTGATCCGAAGTCGGTACTCCCTTCTGAACGAGCCATCGCACTTGCCTGGTCATCTTTCAATCAAGGACAGACTCCGGATCTTTCCGGGCTCACCTCCGACTCCGTGATTCCCACGGTCGGTCCGAATTTCTCGGCGACCCTGATGAATCTCGGTGGGGGAGGCGTCGGGCTTCGAGTCGAACATGAAGCGGCGCAGATTCTCAACCGACATCGAGTGTTCTGGATCCAGGTGCCTCTCGACCCTGATCTCGAGATGCCGCTTCTCGTCACGGGCAAGGTCGTGCACACGCACATAGACAGCATGCACCGAACCTATGCCGGCGTCGCCTTCGACTTCACGTTCAATCATGACCATCAGACGGTCGTCGCCGAGCAGATCCAGACCTACATCGAACGCGTTCAAGCGGCACAGGTCGAGGCCTATGCACGTCGCTCCAAGGCCGGATGACTCCACACTCTGGAGTTCACTCCACCGTGATTTTTCCTGGCTGCGAGCAATGCGTGGTGATGTAGTCCCTCAGAAGTCGGGCCTTGGTGTCGCATTCGACGGTTTCCGCCATCGGTTCGCTGTCGGCCACGATTCCGCACCCTGCTCCGTATCGCAACTGGTGGGTCTGCCAGGCTTCATCATCACCTGACACCGGAACCAGATCCAGAGTGCGGATCGAGACGTCGAGTGCCATGTGCCCGCAACAGCTTTGGAAACCGAGTGCTCCGCAGTAGGGACCTCGCCGGACCGTCTCGAATTCATCGATGACCTGCATCGCGCGTATCTTTGGTGCACCCGTGATCGAACCGGGTGGGAAGGTCGCTCGAAGAACATCGTCGAGTTTCATTTCCTCGCGCAGGCGACCTGCCACTTCGGCGACTCCGTGGATGACGCCCGGATGACTTTCGATGACCCGGCCCGTTTCGACGACGACCGATCCCGGTTCTGAGATTCTTCCCAGATCATTTCGCATGAGGTCGACGATCATCGCGAGTTCCGCCGCGTCCTTTTCGCTGGCAAGCAGCTTGGCCGGGTCCTCTCCTGCGGGCAGCGTTCCCTTGATCGGCCGTGTCCGCAGAATTCTCGTGTTGGGGTCGTACTGAAGAAACAGCTCCGGACTGAGCGAGATCAGCGTTCGATCCGAGTGTCCCCGGCTGGGGAGCTCGATATGGGCACCGAACCATGCCTGTGATTTCAGAATCAGTGACGCGGAAAAAGCTCTTCTGTCAGCTCTTTCGGGCAGTCTTGCCGCGGCGGAGTAGCGTCGCGTGATGTTCGCCTGAAAAAGATCACCGGCGTGGATGTAGTCGATGGTTCTCGAAACGCGTTCGGCGAACTGGGCGTCGCTGGTCTCGGGTTTCAACGGAGAGATCAATGGTCTTTCACGCGGTTCGGCGGCCTTGATCTCGAGGCATGCGGTCAGCTCGGCACGGTCTTGGGAATCGCCCACGAACCACCATCGATCGAGATCCCTGTCATGGACGAGTGCGGAAGGGCAGTCCAGCGTGATCGCGCCTTGAGGAAAATCCTCATCGGGAGCGGGCATCGGCCCGTTTCCCGCCTTGGGTTCGAATCTGCGTCCCAGTTCATAGGTCAGGGCGAAGAGCCGGCCCCCACGGAATGGAGGCGTGTCGGGGTCGCCATCAGGTTCGAGCGCCGGCCGGCAATCGAACCGAGGCGATGACTCCGAGCTGGCGCTTTCGGAGGGGTCCGGGTGTGCGACTCCTCGGGGTGCGCTGAGAATGCTCCAGCGAGCCATCGGAGACCCACCTCGAGCCGTCACCAGTGCCGCGAGAGGTTTCTGCTCCGGCCATTGGGCCAGAACATCCAGCGGATCCGGTCCGTCGCCAAGAAGAATTGCGGATGGAGTCTCAGTCATCAGTGTCATCATACGATCGGCGCTACACTGCAAGGACCTCTCAACTCGTAGGTTGACGGGTGAATTCGCAGAAAATCACGCTCAGATCATGAAGGTATCCCAGGACGATGACCATGACCGCATCCCGCAAGAAATCACCCGCTCGCAAGCCCGCTTCGAAGAAGCGCTGTTATTACTTCGGTTCCCGCAAGACCGATGGCTCCACCAAGCAGAAGATGCTCCTCGGAGGCAAGGGCGCGAATCTCGCGGACATGACTTCGATCGGCCTTCCCGTCCCTCCCGGATTCACCATCACCACCGTGACCTGCGCGGACTTCACGAGGACGAACCGTCTTCCTGCTGGGCTGATGGATGAAGTCAAGCGCAACGTCGCGTTTCTCGAAAAGGAACAAGGCAAGACCTTCGGCTGCTCCGTGAATCCGCTTCTCGTGTCGGTCCGTTCCGGTGCCGCGGTCTCGATGCCCGGAATGATGGACACCGTCCTCAACCTCGGTCTGAACGACATCGCCGTGGTCGGACTCGCGACCGCGACTGAGAATCCCCGCTTTGCATGGGATGCCTACCGACGACTGATCAACATGTTCGGAAACGTCGTGATGGGCGTTCCCCACGAGGACTTCGAGCACGCCTTCGACAAGATCAAGAAGAAGTATCGCGTGACCGATGACACCGCGGTTCCCGCCGATGGTCTCGAAGAACTCTGCACCGCATACAAGGCCGTCTATCGCAAGTTTGTCGGCAAGGCGTTTCCCCAGGACCCGATGAAGCAGCTTCAGCATTCCATTGAAGCGGTCTTCAGCAGCTGGAACAAGGACACCGCCATCTCATACCGTCGCATCAACGAGATCAAGGGTCTCGAGGGCACGGCTGTCAATGTCCAGGCGATGGTCTACGGAAACATGGGCGATGATTCCGGAACCGGTGTCGCGTTCACCCGAAACCCATCGACCGGAAAGAACGAGTTCTACGGCGAATTTCTGATCAATGCGCAGGGCGAAGACGTCGTCGCGGGCATTCGAACCCCCGAACCCATCAAGTTGATGGGCAAGTGGAATGCGAAGGTCTACAAGCAGCTTCTTGGTGTCCGATCGAAGCTTGAAAAGCATTATCGAGACATGCAGGACATCGAATTCACGATCGAACGTGGCAAGCTCTACATGCTTCAGACCCGGAATGGCAAGCGAACCGGTGCCGCCTCCGTCAAGCTCGCCGTCGACATGGTGAAGGAACGTCTGATCAACAAGGACACCGCGATGATGCGGATTCCTGCCAACGACCTCACTCAGATGCTGCTGCCCAGTTTCGACCCGGCACAGAAGAAGAAGGTCAAGGTCCTCTGCACCGGCCTTCCTGCCTCGCCCGGTGCCGCGTGTGGTGCCTTGTCCTTCAGCGCTGAAGAAGCCGTTGAACGAGCTGGCAAGGGTGAAAGCGTCATCCTCGTCCGCAAGGAGACATCCCCCGAGGATGTCGATGGCATGCACTCCGCCGCAGGCATTCTCACCTCCACGGGTGGAATGACGTCGCACGCCGCCGTCGTCGCTCGTGGCTGGGGCAAGTGCTGTGTCGCGGGTGCCGGTGCCCTGCACATCGATGCCGCCAAGGGTGTCGCGACCGTGAACGGCAAGAAGCTCGGACGCAAGGATCAGATCTCCATCGATGGCGCCACCGGTGAGGTGATGCTTGGAACCGTCGAACGAGTCGTTCCCAAGAAGATCTCAGGCGATCTTGCCAAGGTCCTCGGTTGGGCGGACGCGCGGGCACGAATGAAGGTCCGTACCAATGCTGACGCACCCGCCGACGCTCAGCGAGCTCGAGACTTCGGTGCCGTGGGCATCGGTCTCTGTCGAACAGAGCACATGTTCTTCCAGGAGGATCGAATCAGTGCGATGCGTGAGATGATCCTCGCCGATGAACTCCCCGCTCGTGAAAAGGCTCTCAAGAAGCTGCTGCCTTTCCAGCGTCGTGATTTCCAGGGCATCCTGACGGCGATGAAGGGGTGTGCCGTCACGATCCGGCTTCTGGATCCTCCGTTGCATGAGTTCCTTCCGCATGAAGCCAAGGCTCAGCGTGAAGTCGCCAAGCAGCTGGGCGTGAAGCCGGCTGAAATCGTCCGTCGTGTCGATCAGCTTCATGAGATGAACCCCATGCTCGGTCATCGTGGCTGTCGACTCGCGGTCACCTACCCCGAGATTCTCAAGATGCAGGTCAGAGCCATCGTGGAAGCGATGATCGCCTGCAAGAAGAAGAAGATCGATGCTCGTCCCGAGATCATGATTCCTCTCGTCGGAACGTCACAGGAGCTTGAGATGCTTCGCGAACTCACCGAGGCGACCATCGCCGAAGTGCGGGCGGCGAAGAAGTACACCGGCAAGCTCAACATCCCGATCGGCACCATGATCGAGATTCCACGCGCCGCGATCACCGCCGATGAAGTCGCCGAACATGCCGACTTCTTCTCCTTCGGTACGAATGACCTCACGCAGATGGCCTTCGGTTACAGCCGTGACGATGCAGGTGTCTTCCTTCCCGAGTACGTCGAGAAGGGAATCCTCGAACGAGATCCCTTCCAGACCATCGATTTCGATGGCGTCGGCCAGCTCGTCGACATCGCGGTTCGCAAGGGACGCACCTGCAAGCCGAAGATCAAGCTTGGCATCTGTGGTGAACATGGTGGCGACCCCTTGTCCATCGAGTTCTTCGAGACCACCGGTGGATGCGGACTGGATTACGTCTCCTGCTCGCCGTTCCGTGTTCCCATCGCTCGACTTGTGGCGGGGCAGGCCTCCATCAGCCGCAAGAAGGGCTGAGTCCATGGTTCGTCTTCTTTACGCATTCTGCGCCTCGCTCGCGTGCTTCGGCTGCGCGAGCGAGGCGCCGTTTCATTCCCAGGCTCCCGTTCCGGATCAACAGATCAGCGAGACGCCTGCGTCCTACGATGTTCCGTTCGTGAGTGCTTCGCTCGTGCTCGATGGCAGGCTCGATGATGACGCCTGGGCTTCGGCTGCCTGGTCCGAGCTCTATCGGGACATTCAGGGGCCTGAACTGGAACCACCTCGATTCGACACCCGCATGAAGATGTTGTGGGATGACACGTATCTCTATGTCGGCGTGGAGATGGAAGAACCCGATCTCTGGGCCACCTACGAAGAGCGCGATCTCATCGTCTACCACGAGCACGACTTCGAGATCTTCATCGATCCTGACGGCGATGCCCGTGAATACTACGAACTCGAGGTCAACGTCCTCGGAACGATCTTCGATCTTTATCTCTACAACGCCTACCGTGATGGGGGACCTGCCGACCATGGTTGGGACTGCGCCGGACTGGTCAGTGCCATCCATCATGAAGGAACGATCAATGATCCTTCCGATCGTGACACTGGATGGACGTTGGAATGGGCCATTCCATTCTCTTCGCTGGTGCCACCTGCCGTGCGTGGTGATTCCGAGGGTCCTGAAAGGAACCGTGCAGGTCGTCCCCCCAATCCCTGGGACCAGTGGCGTGTCAATTTCTCACGTGTCCAGTGGCACCTCGATGTGATCGACGGGGCATATGTGAAGCGACCCGACACCCCTGAGGACAACTGGACCTGGACACCGCAGTGGGAGATCAACATGCACGTTCCCCAGCACTGGGGCTACGTCCGGTTTCTTCCTCCAGGCAGCATCGTCCGGAACTAATCCTCGCGGATGTGCGTCCGGATTCTCTCCGCCAGGCCTTCGCCCTCGGAAAGTGTTCCCGAATTCCATTCGAACTTCAGACCAGAGCCGTCCTCGTGCTTCGGAATGACGTGGAAGTGGACGTGCATCACTTCCTGATGCGCCTCTCTTCCGTTGTTCTGCAGGACGTTGTAGGCGGTTGCTCCGGTCGCTTCCATGAGCGCGCGAGCGATTCTGGGAAGGACTCTCCCGATGGCGGCGGCTGAATCGTCACTCAGTTGATGGAGAAACGCTCTGGCTTCCTTGGGTATGACGAGAAGGTGTCCCCGACTCAAGGGCCCTACATCGAGAAATGCCAGAACATGGTCGTCCTCGTAGAGTCGATGGCAGGGGATCTCACCTCGGATGATGCGTGAGAAGATCGTGTCTTGTTCATCTGTCTGCATCACTCAAATCTAGCACCTCCCACATCCAAGCGCTTTTTCCTGCTGCGTTTTCAGGGCTGATCGAGTAAGTTCGGGGCATGACCACGACCGACCTCGAATCACTCGATCTTGCCGGACTCTTCCATGTCCTGGTCGATTCGGACCACCTCGATGCGCTGATCACGCTCGCCGCCTCCGAAGATCTTGGAGAGCAGGGCGACATCACCACCCAGGCCGTGGTGGATCCGCTTGAGACGGTCTCCGCGGAAATCGTGACCCGCCATGCCGGAGTGCTCTCCGGAAGTCCGGTGCTGGATGTCATCCTGCGTCGGCTCGCTCCCGAACTTTCATGGTGGTGGGCGATCGATGATGGTGTCGAGATCGTCCCCGGAGACGTGGTCTGCAGACTGAGCGGCCCATTGGCGCGACTGCTGCCGGTGGAAAGAATACTTCTGAACATGCTCGGTCGACTCAGTGGCGTCGCGACTTCGACGCGGCACTATGTCACGGCGGTCCAAGGGACCGGAGTCTCCGTCTGCGACACCAGGAAGACGACGCCCGGATTTCGCTCTCTTGAAAAATACGCGGTCCGTTGTGGTGGTGGAACCATGCATCGTCTCGGTCTGCATGATGCGATTCTCGTGAAGGACAATCATGTCGGAAGCCTGAACGCCTCGGAATTCGCCGAACGACTCGTTGATGAAATTCCAGCTGCTCGAAGTGACTTCAATCCGACCTTCGTCCAGGTCGAAGTCGATGATTTCGAGCAGTTGGAGGCCGTGCTTTCCATCGCACCGGGCCTGGTGGACATGATCCTGCTCGACAACATGTCTCCCGCACTCATGACCGAGGCGGTTCGAATCAGAGACGACCGTGCACCGGATGTTCTCCTCGAAGCTTCCGGTGGAATCACGCTCGAGACCGTTCGTGGCGTCGCCGAAAGCGGAATCGACCGGATCTCGGTGGGTGCGGTCACGCATTCATCCGTACAGATTGATTTCGGGCTCGATCTCAAGTGAATGATTTCGAGGAACATCGCCTCTGGCCCGACGCTCTCGAATCGTTGGTCGAGTCTCTTCAGGGATTCGATCGTGTGATCGTTCTCGAACAGACCGGCTCCACTCAGGATTTCGCCCGGCAGGATGGGCCTCGTCCCGGAACGGTGGTGGTCGCTGCACATCAGACTGCGGGGAGGGGACGCCACGGTCGCTCCTGGTCGGAGGAAGGTGGCACCGGAATCGCGATGAGTCTCGTGTTGCCTGCGGGATGCACTCGCACATTGTGTGCTCGAGCGGCAGTCGCGGTGGCTCGTGTCCTCGTGCCCATGTTCGCCGCCCATGGTCTTCACAGCGGGATCAAATGGCCCAATGATTTCTTCGTGGTCACCCCCAATGGTCGTCACAAGATCGCGGGGGTCCTGATCGAACAATCCGGTGGTGTCGCGGTGGTGGGCATCGGTGTCAACGTGTTGCGACGACACTGGGCAGGGGAGCTCTCCTCCATCGCTTCGTCGTTGGCCGAGCATGGAGTTGACATAAGCAGACTTGAACTCCAGCAACGACTGATCATCTCCTTCGACGAGGTTCAACGTCTGAATGAGAAGGAACTTGCTTCCATCTTTCGTGATTTCGATCTGATCGCAGGCTCACCGGTCGTTCTGGAACATGCAGGTCGGCGGTTGGAGGGTCGGGTCAAGACGCTGGATCCCGTCAACGGACTCCTGCTTCAGACCCCCGACGGTGACAAGATGATCGATTCCGATCGTGTGCATCTGATCGACTGGTGATCTTTTTTCATTCACTTGGATGACAGGACCATGATTTTCAGCAAGAATCATCTCATGCGCCTGTTTCAGATCCTCATCCTGTTGTCCGTGACATCGATGTGTCCTGGTCAGGATCCGGTCGATCTTCGCGTGGTCGAACCCGGTATTCAGGATGTCGGTCCATTGTCAGCGGGGCTCAAAGTCCAGCCGCTCGGCCTTTCCATCGGAAACGGATTTGATCAGGTCTACCAGGCCGCGGATTCATCCGGGCCGTTCTTTCGGACCAGCGGCGGACTCTTCGCGGTCTTCGACCGCTCCGTCTACATCGACTGGGGAAACCGCTTCATTCCAGAGGTCCCTCCCGGCACGACCTTTCACATCGGACCACCGGCCTTTCTCAACCGTTCCGGATTCGGTGCTCGAACTTCTGTCGTCGAAGATGAAACTCTCCAGATCACCCCGTCGAACATCCACCTCTTCGTCTATGGCAATCCCCAACTTCGATACGTGGATGAGAGCACCAATGATGCTTCGATGCCACGGTTTCAGACCGACTCGACGTATCGCAAGAGGCGTCTCAGGATGTTGGTCGACGAACACCTGCAGAATCATCCGGATACCGACTGAGTTCATCCGCGGTCGATCGTCATGATGCGATCGATCTGCTTGCGTTCGATATCGGGAACCATGCAGTCCTCTGCCGGATAGCCGAGCGGAATCACCAGAAACGGTCGTTCATTCGCGGGTCTTCGCAGGATGCTGGTCAGAAATTTCATCGGGCTCGGCGTGTGGGTGAGTGTGGCCAGTCCGGCATGATGCGCTGCGGCAAGAAAGAGGCCGCATGCGATGCCCACCGATTCGTTCACGTAGTAGACCTTGCCATTGTCGACACCATCCGGCTGGTCGGGATCCGGTCCCATCACCTTGAAGATGATGATGATCCAAGGTGCGATTTCAAGAAATGGCTTCTCGGCATCCGTCATGAATGGCTTGAGATCATCGAGCCAGGTCTGACTCGCCCTCTTCTCGTAGAAGAGCTTCTCCTCTTCTTCAGCGGCGATCCGAATCTCGGACTTGAGCCCCGGATCCCTGACCGCCACGAAACGCCAGGGTTGCTTGTTCGCGCCGCTGGGTGCGGTCCCTGCGGTTCGGATCAGTTCTCGAACGACGCTCTCAGGGACGGGTCGATCGCTGAATTCCCGCACGGATCTCCGGCTCTCCATCAAACGACGAAAGGTGCCGGCCTGTTCGAGAAGATCCTCGTGTTCAGGCAGCATGTGTCTCTTGAAGCCTGGGGCGGGTTCTTTCGTCACGTCAATTCCTTTCGTCCTATCGGCTAAAGTGATCGTCACAGTCCCAGCGCCCGTCACCACAGCCATTTCAGCCGTCCAGAGTCTACCGCAATGAATCTTCGATCATTCTCGACATGCCAACTGACGATCGGCTTGATGCTGCTCGTGAGTCCGTTGTTCGACGTCATGGTCTGTTCCGAACCGTCGAGACTCGCGGACGTTCCCTTGCAGATCATCGACGACCGACCACACGTCGTGGTCGGTGGGCATCTCGTGATCCCAATTCGACCCGATCCCGATCGTCCTCGACGAAGGATTCCCAACGAAGTCTCTCTGGACAAGGAAGACGGGAGTTCCTGCCGTGCCTCCGTGGTCTGGCTTGCCTCCGATGGAATGACGCAGGCCAGAGAATGGACGAGCTCCAGCTTCGCGATCGCGGTGAGCGCGCCACCTGCCACTGAATCGGAGAGGCAGTCCGCGGTCGGTGCACTCGTCTGCGATCTTCAGGATGACTACCAGGGTGTCTTTCGCATGAACGACTCCATCATCCGCCCGCGTTGGTTGCCACCCGCACCACCTCTGTTCGGAAAGACGTTGGCGGCTCGTGTCGGACCCGAATGGCCGATGCTCGATGATCCCGCAAACTGGTGGCGTTGGGCGTTGCTTGCCGAACGCGCCGGCGCCCGACCTCCTGAAGTCATCGGTGGTGCGGATGCGCGCATGCTCGCCCACAATCTTGCCGAACTCTGGAGAGCCGGACTCCACCGACTGCGCCGGGAAAGTCAAGGAACCGCTGAAGAGCTGGTGGATCTCCTCATCGCGCGCTGCCTGACCTCCGATGGTCGTTCGATCGCAGCCTGGGTCACCGACCCGTCTGAACTGCGTTCCATTCTGATGCTGGTACTCGATCTCGATCGACCGGATCGTCTCGCCGTGCGTTCCCTGCTCTCCTATCTCGATGCACGTTTTCCATTGATCATCTGGCCGGTGACCAGCTCTGGAAATCGCGTCCGTTTCGCCGTCGCCAATCCCACGGACGGTGAACAGGTCATTCGAGTGCAGTGGGTCGAGGGTGATCCGATTCCAAGCGGGGCGCTCGTGCCCCCACGCAGCATTCTGGATGTCGAGATGGATCGACCCGAAAGACCTGATTCGTCACTTCCATTTCGAACGGAATCACGTCAGACCAATGACACCCTGGTCATCACCTGCGGTGACTTCGAAAGACGATTGATGTTCGAGGGAAACCTCATCGTGGCTCGGCCGCCCGGCGTTCAGTTCGGACCCTTCCTCGCTCCGATCACTCTCGAGCAGGCTTGGGCTGACCGTCGTGACGTGACTCGTTCCCAATCCGGTACCGCCGTGATTCTTCGAAAATACCGCGACCGCTGGGAACTCTTCCTCGAGTGTCTCTACGACCCCAAAAGCGCTGCTGCGAGTGATCGCGTTGAATTGCATTTCGGCCCCTTCGACGTCCCCGTCAGGGTGGTGACGCTCTCTTCGGATGGAACGCTTGAATTCAACCCCGGAGGCGGGCGTCTTCGTGGAGCCGAAGCCGTGGTCCGGCGATTTCCCGATCGGTGGAGAGCGACGGTGACCCTCGATCCCTCTCTGCTCAAGCTTTCAGCCCATCCGGATTTTCCGGATTCGACTCAGATAGGCATTCGCAGACTGAGGGGTGAGCAAGTGCTGTCCATTGCCGGTGGAGCCCTGCCCACCTGGGATGCCGCACCCCCGATCTTTCTCGTTGAGCTCGGTGAATGGGGCGACATCCAGCCACCGGGTCGTTGAGAAGTCCTCCTGAACACGCCGCTTCCCTATACTTGAAGCATGAGTCAGCCCATCAACCACGCATCAGCCCCACATCCCCGCGTGATCGCCTTGCTCAATCAGAAGGGCGGCGTGGGCAAGACCACTTCGACGGTGAACATCGGTGCCGCGCTCGCTGAAATGGGCAAACGGGTCTGTCTGATCGACATGGATCCCCAGGGGCATCTCTCACTGCATCTCGGGCTCGATGGTGAAAGTGTCGGAGACACCGTCTACGAGCTTCTGCTCGAACCCGACGTCCCGCTCGAACAGGTCGTCGTGAAGGTCCGGCCGAACCTCGATTGTGTGCCATCGAAAGTCGACCTTGCCGCGGCTGAAATCGAACTCGCCAATGCCCCTGATCGATTGAAGCGACTGGGTGACAAGTTCGCGCCACACATGGTCGACTACGACTACATCCTGCTCGATTGCCCGCCCAGCCTCGGTACGCTCACCCTCAATGCGTTGTCGATGGCTCAGGAAGTCTACGTTCCCATGCAGGCGCATTTTCTCGCCATGCAGGGGTTCAGCAAGCTTCTCGAGACGGTCGGCGAAGTCTGTCGCAACGAAGTGAACACCGATCTCAAGGTGAGTGGTGTGATCCTTTGCATGCATGAGAAGCATTCGACGCTGGTTCGCGAAGTTGTCGGCGAACTCGACGGATTCTTCGAGGAGAATCGCGGCAATCCATTGCTTTCCCCTTTCGCAAAGGTGCTCCGTCCCGCGATTCGCAAGAACATCAAGCTCGCGGAAGCGCCTAGTTTCGGGCAGACCATCTTCGACTACGCACCCTGGTGCCCCGGTGCGCTTGACTACAGGACGCTTGCCGAGCGAATCATCGCCCAGCTTGAAACAGATTCCAGCGAAGAAGTCACTTCGGCGACGTCCTCGCACACCGACTCTGACGAGGTCTCGACCGCTCCCGAAGTTTCCGAAGTGCGTGAACCCGAAGAAGTTCATGACACAGAACATGAATCAACCGAGATTCCAGTGCCTCAGGCGAAGATCAACCCATCCGATCAGCCGGATCCTGTGAAGAAGGCAGACGATCCGGAGCCTCTGGACCCTGTGGCTGCCGGAACGATTTCCGTCGAACCAAGAACACGTTCCAGTGATGAGACCGTCACTCCCAAGTCCAAGTCCAAGCCCAAGTCCAAGAATCCCGGTTGAGGGGGCGTATCTCGATGGCTGGTGACACGTCCGGTGATCCTTCCCTCTGCCGGCGAATGGCTCTGCGCCATTTTCGGATCGTTTCTTTCATCTACCTTCTTGCCCTGATCGTCGGGACACACTGGCCGCGACTCGAGTTGAGCGGGCCCGGTGGAGCCTTCGACAAACTGATTCACTTCTTCGCCTTCGGGCTCATGATCTTCTGCTTCTGGATATGCAACTGGGTGACTGGTCCCGCTCGCCTGGTGATTGTCGGAATCGGAGTCTGTTTTCTGATCGAGATCACGCAGGCGACCCTGAGCGTCGGACGCGTCTACAGTCTGCACGATGTCGAAGCAGGCACCATGGGCGTCGTCGCGTTCGTCATCATGATCACGGCACTGCGACCATTGCCCGGTTCAGCAATCGAGGAGGTTCGAAATCTCTGGATCCGCATCGCCTTTTCTCTGACTTCCCGCTCCGGAGCGTGTCTGGTGATTCTCACATCCGGATCCATCGGAGTCTTGATGGGGGGGCTGATCGCCATCGTCATCGATTTTCTGCTTTTGAACAGGGGCATCGAGGGTTCCAATGCGATGGCGGCGCTGATGCTGGGCGGGCTGAGCTTTGGGATTCCCGCGATGCTGCTGTCTTTTCGATCCGGTTTTCGATTCGAACTGAAGCGTCTCGGGGAAACCGACGGTCTCGCATGTCTTGAAGGGTGGTTCAGGGGAACCATCATCAGCAGTCTCATCCCCGCGTTGCTGCTGTATGCGGTGATGTCGGCGTGTTTCGTGTTCTTCAGGTTCATTCTGCTTCAGCTTCTGATCTGGGAAAAGGTGAGATCATCGTCCTTTCTCGGCCCTCTCCTCTTCGAGGATCAGGGAACGATCTACTGTCTCATCCTGGCTCTGTCCATCGCCGTCTATCTGCGTCGTCTCATGTTGAGTCTCGCCCGGAGAATCTGATCCGGTCTTGATCCGGTCTTGATCTGGTCGAGCCGGATCCTCCCTGGCGCTTCCTTCGAACCCCTCATCGGCGTCTGAAGACGATTCTCCATTCGCGAAGTTCGGATTCCACGTATCCTGCACGCATGACCCGATCACCACTTCCTCACATCGTGTCGGTCCTGGCTCTGCTGAGCCTCGCCCTCCTCGGAACCGGATGCAGTTCGCAGCCCGATGTGGTCCTCGCCTCCGACATCCCGACCGTTCCCGACATGGAGCAGAGGCTCGGGTACGAGATCAAGCGTCGGCAGGGTGAACTCGTCGGTGGACGATTCATCTTCGTCGGTCCCATTCTCCGCATGGACGAGATGGTGGAATCGATCGATTCGAAATTCACGAGCTACGGCTGGGCCACCGAACGGTCGACCTGGTTGTTCCCGCGATCAGAAATGGTGTACTCCAAGGAGGATCGCCGTGTGCTCGTGATTCTCGACGCCGACCAGCTCGAGCCTTCCATGTCGCGGGCCGTCTACAAGGTGTCCCTCGCGGAACAGGCTGCGGACGATGGAACGCCCCCCTCGAGAGATGATTCGAAGTCCTCCTCCGATTGATTTCCACGCCTCGAGGTCTCATGTCGTCCAATCCGTCTGGTTTCGAGAAACATGCCCGCACGGTCACCGGCTTGACGGTGGTGAGTCGCATGGGTGGCCTGCTTCGTGACGCCACCATGAGTCGGGTCTTTGGAATCAGCCCTCTCATGGATGCCTTTGCTTTCGGTTTCCAGGTGCCGAATCTCTTTCGCCGTCTCTTCGGTGAGGGTGTGCTCAGTGCCGCGTTCCTTCCCGAATACACTCGCCTCTCCGATGACGATCCCGCGACGGCGGCCTTGATGGCACGCCTGCTGGTCGGACGTTCGATCATGCTGCTTTCGGGCATCGTTCTGCTCATCGAGATGCTCCTTCTCTTCGGCGTTCTCGACGGGCTCCGCGAGGCTCAGGGCCTTCGGCTTCTGGCCATCATGCTGCCGTACGCACCCATGGTGTGTCTCGTGGCTCTGATGGGTGCGATGCTCCAGGCACATGGCCGCTTCGGTCCGACCGCCGCCGCACCGATCATCATGAATCTGTTCTTCGTCGCGTCGACCCTGCTTCTCCTGCCGCTGGTGTCCTCGGGTCGATTGACCAGTGAAGCTCAGATCAGCTGGGTCGCGGCCAGCCTCTTGTTGGCGGGAATGATCCAGGTGTTCTGGTCATGGCGTGCCCTGCGGGCTCTTCCCTCTCCACCGGGCGTTGCGGATCGCGCCGTCGCCCGTGCCACCTCCTTCAGAGGTCATCCGTGCCGGACTGCCGATGGCGCTCGGACTTGGTGTTCTTCAGTTGAACACCCTGCTGGATGGACTCATCGCGAGCTGGCCCACGCTCGTCGGTCCGACGGTGCCGTTTACCGATGTCGCGTACCCGCTGAAAGAGGGTTCGATGGCGGCTCTGAGTTACGCGGCGCGACTCTATGAATTTCCTCTGGGGGTGTTCGGCATCGCGATCGCGACCGCGATCTTTCCGCAGCTCTCTCGGGAACGGGATGACCGCGAAAGTTTCAATGCGACCCTGAAGCGTGGCATCCGCCTTTCCTTCTTCATCGGCCTTCCCGCGACGATCGGTCTCCTGATGGTGCATCGCCCTCTGGTCGCCGTGGTCTTCCAGGGTGATGCGTTCACCGCGGCCGACACGGCTCGAACCGGCTTTCATCCTCCTCGGGTACGCCTCCGCCCTGTGGGCGTACTGTGCCACCCACGTGCTCGTTCGAGCGTTCTACGCGCGCGGTGAGAGGCGATGACGGCGGTCAAGGTGGCGGTGGGGCTGGTCTTTGTGAATCTGACCTTGAATCTGATTCTCATCTGGACTCCGCTTGAAGTGGCGGGGCTCGCCTGGAGCACGGCCTTCTGCGCGGTGGTCCAGGTTCTGATCCTGTCCCGCCTGCTCTCCGTGCGCACGGGCAGCCTGTTCGATACCAGCCCTGCGGCGGAGTCTCTCTGAGGACGCATGTCTGCTCGGGTGGTCTGGTGCTCGCATCCTGCACGAGCCTTCACTGGCTTCTGGGATCGTTCGCCGAGAACACTTCACTGCTTCAACCAGTTCATCGTGTTGCTGGTTCTCGTCCCAGGAGGAGCGATTCCGTTTCTGGCGGTGGCTTGGTGGCTTCGAATCCCCGAATTCGGTTGGTTGCTCGGCGAGCGCTTCGTGAGGTCATGACCTCGAGTCGTTCGTCGTCCAGTCGCTTCCGTCCCGTTCAACGACCCGGTAGAGCGTGTCACGTTCGCGAGGCTCGAAACCCGGCTTCACGATCGATCGCTGAAGGTCGGTGACGGTGGTCTCCTGGTGGGTGGAGGCCCCGTCGACGTGGGTGATGTCGTACCAGACGACGGTGCCGTCGATGTCGTCGGCTCCGTTCTGGAGCATGAGCTGGGCCATGTCGAGCGTCTGCATGATCCAGAACGCCTTCACGTGGGGGATGTTGTCGAGCATGAGTCTTGCAGACCGCGATGGTCCGCAGGTTCTCTAGTCCGGCGGGGCCGGGGAGATGCTCCAGCGCACTCTTCGTTCGGGAAAGAACGGAAGCGGAATGATCGTCTGGAAATAGCCCGTGGAGAGGCCGTTCCTGGCCCGGCATCGGCAGTCCGCTCCTGGCAGGATAGTGCTGATCGGGGCCACGTGAGGACGACTTCGCCGGGGCCGGTGTCGGTAATCCCCTGCAGCCGAGTGCCCAGTCCTTCGAGGGTCCGATCCTGCTGACCGCTGAGCAGTTCCATGTGATGAATTCGTTCGGGCCGTTCCTCGACGTGACCGTAGAGCATCGTGGCGTTCGAATTCAGGCCGATTTCATGAGCGGCCTTGTGAACGTCGAGCCACTGATCGGATTTGATCTTGGTCTTGAAGACCTTGTCGTGCACCCGGTCGTCGAAGACCTCCGCGCCACCTCCGGGGAGTGACTGCAGGCCCGCTTCCTTCAGGTCCTTGAGAACCTCGACGATCCCTTCGTACTTCATTCTGCCACGCTTGGAGATCTTCTGCAGATGGACGATCTCGACCGCCGTGAAGGCCTTGATGTGCAATCTCGGTGCGCACTCCCTGATCGTGCTCAAGCATGTTCGTGTAGTACTCGAACGGAAGTCGAGGGTGGAGTCCACCCACGATGTGCAGTTCGGTCGCACCGCGGCTCCGCCTTGAGCGCTTCCTCGCTTGACCTGTTCGAGTGAATACTCGTAGGCCCCGTCCTGCCTTTCTTCCGATGAAAGGCACAGAAGCTGCAGCTCAGGGCGCAGATGTTGGAGTAGTTGATGTGTCGGTTGACGTTGTACCAGGCGACATCTCCGTGAAGCCGCTGCGAACGATGTCGGCAAGGCCGCATACCAGGTGGACGTCAGGTGTCTCGTAGAGAACGAGGCCTTCTTCGGCCGAGAGTCGTTCGCCGGCAAGCACTCGATCGACGATCTCCACCATTCGAGGATCGCTCGGAGTCGGGAGTGCCGCGGGGCTGGTCGCTGGTTCGAAATGGAGCATGCTCATTGGTCACACAGTGTAGACCCCCCGGGGCTGACCGACCTGTTTTTGTCCTTGCCGACCGGGTGCTCGGAATTCTCGAAAAACGCGCCGTACCGATCTTCTGCCGGGGGTTCTGGCGGGGGGGCTTGAAGAGGTCTTCGTCCGGTAACCGCAGGAATGAACATCATCATCCTCATTCCCGGTTCAGTCGGCCCCAATACCTGCCGATTCATCTCCCGGATCCGAGTCTCTCAACCCTTTCGTCGCACTGGAAGTCTCTCATGACCGAGCCAACACGCCCTGAATTCAATGAAACCCTCCCCGAATCCGATCAGAGCCAGGTCTCTGACTCTGCACGGTCTCCTGAGGAGACTTCAGGTGATGGGAGTCAGAATTCCACCAATGATGTCATGAATCTCATCGCCTCGGTCGAGGACCAACTCGAGAAGATGAAGAGCGCTCAGGTGAATCGATCCAGTGAGATCCAGACGCTTGAGTCTCGTCGCGAGGATCTCAGCCGACGTGAGCAGTCCATTTGCGAAGAATCCAAGCGACTGGAAACACTCGAACTCGAATTGACCAGCCGGCTTGAAGATCTCGTCAAACGTGAAAATCAGTGCATCGAGCGTGATGAGTCGTTGGAAATCATGCGCAGTGCGCTTGAATCCGATTCCGGTGACATGATCCGTCGCGAGCAGGAGATCACGGATCTTCGTGCACGATTCGAAGAGGACAAGACCGAAATCGTGCTCGAACGAGGACGACTTTCCGGTGAGAGGGCGGAGCTTGAAAATGCTCGCGTCGATTTTGGAATCGAAGCCGATCAACTCAAGGCGGAACTCGAATCCGCACGTCAGGCCGTGGCCGACACCGAATCCATCCGCGCATCTCTCGAGGAGCAGGCGGACGGTCTTCGTCGGCAGCACGAGCAGATGAACAGCACCCTCGAGGAATCCAACTCTCGAGCCGAGTCGTTCAAGGCCGAAGCTGAATCATTGAAGACGAGCTCGCTCGAGCTGGTCGCCGAACTTGAATCCGCACGGCAGTCCGTGGCCGACACCGAATCGATTCGTGCGTCGTTCGCAGAGCAGGCGGACCGTCTTCGTGAGGAGATGGACAGCAGCCTCGAGGAATCGAATTCTCGAGTGGAGTCGTTCAAGGCGGAATCCGAATCATTGAAGTCGGGCACGTTGGAACTCGCCGCCGAGCTGGAATCCGCTGCAGGCGTCATCGAGAAACTCGAATCGGAACATCTCGAGATCACCAGCGAACTGCAGTCTTGTCGGTCGGAACTCGATGACTCCGCTCGATCCGCCATGTCCGCGATCAAGGAACGTGATGAGATCAAGGCCAATCTCGAACTCGCCATGGATCGATTGCAGGCGCTTGCCCAGGCAGTCTCGGACCAGGCATCGCAGTTCGATGAGGGGGCCATCGCCATCTCGCGATGTCGTGAACTTGAAGAACGCATGGTGACGTTGAGTCGTGATCTGGAAGAGGCTCACGACCAACTGAACCATGCTCCCGCACCTCAGGGCGACTTCGACTCCGAGGAGCTTCTGCAATCTCAGGAAGAGCTTGCTCGACTCAGAGCGGAACTCGAATCCTGCGTGTCGCTGGCCGAGCACGAGTCCATGGTCAAGACCTTGAACGAACGTCTCGAGCAGGTCTCGGAACGAAGTTCGACCGATGAGGACGCACAGCTTCTCGAACAGCTTGATGAAGCTCGTTGTGAGATCGAGACGCTCGAAACGCACGCTCGGTCCTGTGAAGAACAAATCACGGAGAAGGACCGTCATCTCTGCGAGTTGCAGATGCGCAATGAAGAACTCGAATCCAGACCGAACGTCGAGCCGGGTGACGTCTCGTCCGATGCTCAGATTCTCCGGGATCAGGCCAAGCGCCTTTCAGCCTTCGCATCACATCTTCAACTTCGACGGGTTCGTCTCCGAGAGATGCGTCGTCTTCTCGCCGACCGATCCGACGCTCCCGGCGGAAGCACCGGTTCCTCCATCGAATCCGAACGGCTCATTCGAGTCGAACAGGAGGACATGGTGCGTCGTCGTCACGAAATGACCGAGCTTGAATCACGAATGATGCGTCGCTGGGCCTGTCACACCACCGCCGGTACTGTGGTCAAGATTTCGCTTTTTCTCGTGGTCATCGCCACGGCATGCTGGTTCGGAACGCGTTGGTTCGCACCGGGCACGGTCGCTTCGACCGCCCTCGTTCGCGCGCACCCGATCACCGGCGGTGCTCTCGATGATTCGACCGCGGCATCCTGGAATGAATGGCACAAGGCACTTCTTTCGGATGAACTCTTCGTCAAGTCCGTCTTCAACCGATTCCAGAGCGCATCGCTTGGTGGCGCGTATTCCGTCGCGGCATCGTCCGCGTTGCTCGGTGACAACATGGTCGTCACCGAGGTCGAGCCTGGAATGCTCCAGATCCGACTCAACGGAAGCTCGCCTCTTGAGACGCAACGTCTTCTGGAAAGCGTCGTCACCACGCTCTCCTCGGAATCGCAGCGCCAGCTCGCGCGTCGGGGTGATGGCGCAAGAGTCGACATCGTGACCTCCGATGGTCGCCTCGTGGTCAACGATCCCGTTCCAGTCACATCGGGACAGTTCCAGACCGCGGGACTGGCGTTCGGTGGTTCGGTCGTCGTCATCGGTCTTCTTGGAGGCGGCGTCTACGCCAGACTTCGTCGTTCACGTCGCATCTTCGATGAGAACATCGGCATCGATTCGTCGAACATCGGCTGATCGGTGTGCTCGATAACCCACGGGAACGTCCGAAAATCCCGGCAATCGATTTCAACGTGAACAACATCCTCTGATTTCCCCCCGCATTATGGAAGCATGACGAAAGTCGCCTGAGACTTCGGTCGATGCAACCTCCGGAAAGCCATTTCGAGGGAGCCACCACAATGATTTCAAATCACAACGAATCAACTCAATCACGTTCGAACATGTCGGAAACCGACGGACTTCGTCTGACCGGTGTCTGGAGTTCGTTCGACGACATTCCAATGTCAGCCATGTCGGAAAACAGTCTGCGGGCGCTCGACGCCGTCGATGACGTGAGTCGTCGCATCGATGACCTCGCGAACAAGCTTGGTTGTCTCGGGCATTTCGATCAGAGCGAGGGCCCTCGGGCCGCCTGAGAGGCTTCAATCGAGCTTCGTCACCCCCTGATCCGGGTCTGATATGACTCTGCCGCTCGATATCTTCCCTGATCAGAAAAAAGGCACTGGGACTCCGCCATCTCCGGGTTATCTTTGAGAGAACCGGAGGTTTCCCCATTGACCCCATTTTCTCGTACATACCGTCTGCATGCCTTTCTGGCACTCTGTTTCGGCGTCTGTGTTCTTGTCTCCCAGGCAAGTGCGAACTTCAGAGTCGTCAGTTGGAATCTGGCCAATCTCAAGGGAGACTCCTCGGCGATCGAGTCGGTATTCGCCGAGATCGAATCGGATGATGTCGAGGGCATCTCTGCTGCGCCGCATCTCTACATCTTCCAGGAAATCCGTGCCACCGATGTCAATGCTCTTTCGAGCCTCATCGCTGCGGCGCATCCTGCGTATGACTACGTCCGTGCCACCTACACCTCGACGCCATTCGAAAACGGTTCGGCCGGCGCCCAGGTGCTTTTCTATCGAGACGACACCGTCACCGAGATCGCTTCGGGACATCGGGACATCTTCACCGGTGCGGGGCGAAACACCGACCGTTGGCAGTTGCGATTGAACAACTACACCTTCGATCTCTACGTCTATTCAAGCCACCTCAAGGCCGGCACCGGATCAAGTGACCAGATTGATAGAGAGCAGGGCGCCACCAGCGTGCGCGCCAATGCCGATGGCCTGCCCAGTGGGGCTCACGCAATCTTCGTGGGTGACTTCAACATCTACAGCAACAATGAGTCGGCCTACCAGATCATGACTGCGGCCGGCCCCAAGCAAGCGGTCGATCCGCTCGGTTCCGGGAGTTGGTCCGGCTCATCCAACGCGATCAAGCACACCCAGTCACCCCGTCTCTCCGCAAGTTCGAACGGACTCATCGGCGGGGGAATGGATGACCGGTTCGATTTCCACTTCGTCACCGAGGGCCTTCTGGATGGTTCCGGTCTGTCCCTGGTGGACTACCGCGTCGTCGGAAATGACGGAAATCACTACAACACTTCGATCAACAGCGGAAACAACAGCTATTTCCCCGGGCAGACCTCCCGTTCCAACCAATTGGCCGACGACATCTTCGACGCCAGTGACCACGTCCCGATTCTCTGCGATTATCAAGTCCCCGCCCGTATCGCGGCCCTGACTCCCGATGAACTCGGGTTGATCATTCAAAATGCGAACTACCCGGTCGCCGTCCAGGTCTCGAACACCGCGCCCGGTGATCTCGTCGACTCCTGTCCTGCGATCGTCGAAGGTCTCAACGGCGTGCTGGGCGACGACACCATCATGGACGTCGCTCGTTTCCCGAATTTCGACGTCGTGAACCTCAACCTGAACACCAGCACGATCGGTGATCTCTTCGGCACGATCAGCATTCAGGGACTCGGTCAGGATGTGGGGGGCTCCAATGTCACGTTGGAGACCAACGCGACCATCATCGCTTCTTCGCAGGCGTCCTTGTCCGCGGACGCGCTCGTCACCGACGACCTGCTCACGGTGGAGGTCTCATCCGACGACCCTTCGTTCGAGATCGAGATTCCAGTGCACAACTTCGACCATTCCTCCCTTCAGGCCACGTGTTCGGTCACTTCGATCACGGGTCTTCTGGGCGCGCTGACGCTCGAGACCCTGCCGTCCGGTCAGATCGGCGGCCAGAGTTCGAACCTCGTGCTTCGGATTGATCCAGGGGCGCTGAGTCTGACCACGACCGACTACTCACTGCAGATCGCCATCGATGATCAGCCACTCCCGGGAGCACGGTCGAGCACCTTGTCACTCACGATCTCCGTCTCGCTCGAGTCCGAGGGAATTCCCGGAGACTTGAACAATGATGGCATCGTGAACGGCATCGATCTGGCCTCCTTGCTGGCGTCGTGGGGCACTGCAGAGAATGACCTCGACGGCGATGGCGTCGTGGGTGGTGCCGATCTTGCTGCGTTGCTTGCCTCCTGGGGAACCGGCTGACTGGTTCTCATCCTGGGAGCGGTGGAAGAAAAGGCCGAGGTGGGATTCGAACCCACGAATAACGGATTTGCAATCCGTCCCCTTAGACCACTTGGGTACTCGGCCGTCGCTGATTCAATATCTTGACACAGCGGATGGAAACGGTCAATCGAACCGTCGCGAGTTTCTCTCTTCGACCGATTCTGGGTAGGATTCATCCAGATGACTCCGATTCTTCTCATTTTCTCACTGACCTGTCTGCTGCAGGCCGCCACCGATCAACCCACTGATCGGACTGTGACCGCGAATGCGGTACGAGACGCCCAGACGGCTCCCATTCTCAGACCTGACGATGATTCAAGGACGCCCTTGCTTCGTGAAGGGACTTTTCTCAATCAGGTTCCGGGAACCATTCACTTCGACTCGGGCACTGGGTTCTGGCGTTTTCACAATGATGTCGCCGAGGGTCTGCAGGCGACTCGGTACGGAAGAACATTCGGGCTGCTGCCCAGTTCAGCTCTGGCTGATGCGGTGTCCCGAATCGAGTCCTCCAAGGAGCTGCCTCGGTTCGAGATCTCGGCTCGAGTCACCGTCTACCGTGGAATGAACTACCTCCTTCCGACTCTGTTGACGGCGATCTCCGACTTGAGCATGGATGATCAGTCCGAAGTGATCCCCGCGGGTGAGCCCGCGGCAACCGGAGCCGAACCCTCGCGCTCCCCTCGAAACTCGCTCGATGACGCGGATGACACCGCGGATCGTCTCGAAGAACGTCTTCGCAGCCGACTGGGCTCACTGCCCGTCAGTTCCGAGACCACGCCCGAGACCACGCCCGAGGCCACGCGGGAGGGCATTCCACCGGGACGAGCATGACGATGGCGGAAGGGGATCGAATTCAGAACAGGCGATGTTCGATTCTGCGCGATCAGAGATCTGGGACCTGGCGCATTCTCTTCTCGTCCGAAGCGGCCGATCAGCGCGATCCCACGATGGAGATTCTTCCCTGCCTGCTCCTGGAGAAGCTTCAAAGGCGAGCCGCTCAGAGCGATCTTCCTGAATCAATCCTGCTCAGTGGTGAGATCACTCGGTACCAAGGCCGGAACTATCTCCTGCCCACGCGCTGGCGACCCACCTCGTCGTCGTCGAATATTCAACGTTGACGAGCCTCGATGAGGCAGGGAAGCCGCTTCTGCGCTACCCTGATCGCATGAGCTACCCCACAGTCAATATCGAAACATCACATGGCCCGATCACCGTCGAACTCTGGGACGATGTCGCCCCGAATCACGTCGACAACTTCCTCTCGCTCGCTCGAGACGGGTTCTACGATGGTCTGACCTTCCACCGAATCATTCCCGGTTTCGTGATCCAGGGCGGATGCCCCAAGGGCAACGGCACCGGTGATGGACCTCGCCGACTCAAGGCAGAGTTCAACGATCGTGAACATCATCCCGGTGTTCTGTCGATGGCTCGCTCCGCGGATCCTGATTCCGCGAGCTCGCAGTTCTTCATCTGCCTCACCAGAGACCACTGCCAGCATCTGGACAACCAGTACACGGGCTTCGGCAAGGTGATCGAAGGCATGGACGTGGTCGAGAAGATCGCCGCCGTTCAGGTCGACCCCAACTCCGGTGCTCCGGTCGGTGATGCCCCAGCCATGGTGACCGCATCGGTGGTCGAAGTCGCCGAATAGGACGTTCGAAACCTGATCATGAACGACACCTCGTCCGAGTCGAAGATCATCTCGAAGCGACTGAAGGTCGGCCTCGAGATCCACGTCGAGTTGCAGACTCGTTCCAAGATGTTCACGCGAACACCGAACGTCGCTCATCCTGATTTCGAGAACAGCGCACCAAACACGTTGGTCGATCCCGTGGTCGCCGCACTCCCGGGCACTCTGCCGGTGATGAACCGTGCAGCGGTCGAGATGTCGATGTTGGTCGGTCTCGCACTCGAATGCGAGATCGCGCGCTTTTCCAAGTGGGATCGAAAGAACTACTACTACCCGGATCTTCCCAAGGGCTATCAGATCTCGCAGTACGATCTGCCTCTGTGCCATGACGGCCAGTTCATGATCCGGGCCTCTTCGGGTGAGGATCGACGCATCGGGATCGTTCGTGCGCATCTTGAAGAAGACACCGGAAAACTGGGCCATGAGCTGCCCGGTGGGGGGCGCTTTCAAGGGTCTCTCGTGGATCTGAACCGAGCCGGTACGCCTCTTCTGGAGATCGTCACCCATCCCGACTTCGATGATGCCCAGGATGTCGTGACCTTCGGCCAGGACCTGCGGCAGCTTTGTCGATTTCTTGGTGTGACTCAGGGCGTCATGCAGCGCGGGCACATGCGTTTCGAGCCCAACATCAACCTCGAGATGGACCTCGAGGACGGTCGCACGATCTGCACGCCCATCGTCGAGGTCAAGAATCTCAATTCATTCAGAGCCGTCCGCGGGGCCATCGAACATGAATACGACCGTCAGGAGATCGCCTGGAGGCAGGATGGTCGTGTGATGGGGCCCGGCGCCAAGGCGACTCGTGGTTGGGATGATGAAAAACTCGTCACCGTCCTTCAGCGCGAAAAAGAGGACGCTCACGACTACCGTTATTTCCCCGATCCGGATCTCGTTCCGGTCATCGTGGACGAGGCCTGGTTGGAGACCGTCCGTGCGAGACTGACCGAACTTCCAGCAGCCAAGCGGGTGCGGTACATCGAGACTCTCGGAGTGCGTCCTGCGGATGCCGACGCCCTCCTTGAGGAACCCGACACCGCCATCTACTTCGAGCAGGTCGCCATGGAATCCGCCTGTGCCGGGGATTCTGCCGCGGTCTCGAAATTGATCCTCAACCAGGTCGCCAAACGTTCCAACGAAGCAGGACTTCCGCCATCGCGTCTTGGCACCAGCCCTCAACAGCTTGCCGGCGTCCTCGAGTTGCGTCGATTGAATGAACTGGGCGCACAGTCGATCGATGCCTTGTTGACGCTCCTCGAAACGTCCGACGCTACCGCCCGCGAGATCGCCGAGCAGGCAGGTCTCCTCGTCGTGCTTGATGACTCCCAGCTTGAAGCATGGTGTGCCTCGGCCATCGAAGCCAACGAACAGGCCGCGGATGACGTCCGAGGCGGCAAGGTCGCCGCTCTTGGCCGTCTCACCGGTCACGTCATGAAATCGGCCAGAGGATCCGCGGACGCCAAGGCGGTTCAGGCGAAGCTCCTCGAGATGCTGCAGGGCTGACTCGCCTTCATTGCGATCTTGATTCGGGCATCTCGCCTCTTGAAACCGCTTCGGCCTCTCGAACACGTCCTTCCGCGTTCAGAATGTCCACGAGTTGCTGACGGATCGTCGGTTCGTTCGGTTCGAGTTCGAACGATCGATACAAGGCTTCATAGTACTCTGCGTTGATACCACTGCTTAAGCAGTGGTATCAACGCAGAGTACTTATAGAGCCACCAGGCTGAATTATGGATGTGACACCAGCCTCTGCTGCTGCTATTAGGCCATCTGCAAAGGGAAAAAATGCGTCGGATGCTACAACAGAACCTTCGGCCATACTTTTATCTAACCCAGCTAATTTAGAGGCATTTTGAGACTTGATAGTAGCGATTTGTGACGAGTCAATCCTGCTCATTTGGCCTGCTCCTATACCTACTGTAGCATTATTCTTTGCATAAATTATAGCATTAGATTTAACGTGCTTCGCTACTTTAAATGCAAATATTAAGTCTCTATATTCTTTTTTATTAGGCTTTTTAATTGTTACAACATTTAAATGGTCTATATTTAATGTTTCTAAATCCCTATCTTGCATTAAAAAACCATCATATAAGTCTTTCACAATTCTATGCTCTATGACCGTTTCATTATCTGTTGCATTTGTTTTTAAGAGCCTAAGATTTTTTTTTGAAGAGAATATTTTTATTGCCTCTGCAGAAAATGCAGGCGCTATAATTACTTCTAAAAATATTTTATTCATATTGTTTGCCAGTTCTTCTGTAATCTCTCTATTACATGCAACTATTCCTCCAAAGGCACTTTGAGGATCTGTTCTTAATGCATCTTTCCAAGCTTCTACAATTATTTTATTAGAAGCTATTCCACACGGATTAGCATGCTTTATAATAGCTATAGTAGGATCTACAAATTCTTTAATTAATTCGTATGCAGCATCAGAGTCATTAAGGTTATTATAGGACAATTTTTTACCTTGGAGCAATTTAGATTTAACAATCCCATTTAATTTGTGATTAGGGTTTTTATAAACAGCAGATTCTTGATGAGGGTTTTCACCATACCTTAATTCATTAGATAATTTTCCTGCAATAGTTATAGTCTCAGGCCATTTAATATTTACTTCCTTATTAAACCATTCAGAAATTAAACTATCGTAATAGGCTGTTTTAGCAAAAGCTTTTGCTGCATATAATTTTCTATCCTCCAGAGTTGTAGAGCAATTATTTTTATCTAAAATTTTTTGGAAGCCTTCATAGTCATCGGGATTAGTAATAATGCAAACATTCTCATGATTTTTTGCGGCAGACCTAATCATAGAGGGCCCCCCTATATCAATATTTTCAATACATTCATCAAAATTTAGATTGTTTTTAACAGCATCTGAAAAAGGATATAAATTGACTATTACCAAGTTTATAGGGTCAATATTATTTTTTTTCATCTCGCTTTTATGAGTTGATAAATTGTATCTTCCTAATAAGCCACCATGTATTTTAGGGTGCAGTGTTTTTACTCTCCCATCTAACATCTCTGGAAAATCGGTATAATCTGAAACATCTTTTACATTGATATCATGCCTCCTAAGTAATTTTGCTGTTCCACCAGTAGAAAGTACTTCAATATTATATTTTTTAATTATACTTACTATTATTTCAATATTAGTTTTATCAGATAGCGATATTAATGCTCGTTTAATAGGAATGAAATCAGATGACATCTAGGCTCCTTAATAAATTTTATTTTTGGGATCAATCGAAAACTCTGGCACTAGCTTTATAAGCTGATTGATTGCTTCTTTCTCTTTATTTTTAATTAAAAAATCATTCATTTTATTTATAACGCCATCTATTTGTAAAAAGTTTAATTCTCTAGACTTTGCTATTAATATGTCTGGATGCTTTGTAGTAATTTTTTTTTCATCCTTATGAAAAAGCTTTTCATGAAGTTTTTCTCCAATTCTTAAGCCTGTATAAATTATTTTTATATCTTTGCCTGGAGTAAGCCCTGAAAGCCTAGCAAGTTGTTTCGCTAAGTTATCAATTTTCATTGGCTCTACAAGGGAAGGAGAAAAACAGGGTAATAAATTATTCCAATCGCAAGTCCGATGAGGCCGCCTGCTATTACAGGCCTGCGGTATGCTCCGATTGCCCAGACAATTAACGCACCAGGCAATGCATGGTCGACCCTTCCAGTCATCATGGCTGTATACGGAAGCAGTAAATAGAGAACGGCAGCAGCGATACCAAGTTTTATATTTTCAAAGTGCCGCCATCCTACAAAAAGTATTCCACTCACAATAAGCAATTGAGAAATGATGGCCATCACTCGTGCTGTTGTTTCATGAACAATCCGTGGAGGCGGTTCGTTTGTATCGCTACGCACTGCGGAAGTGCTATCAGAGGAGAAAACACGCTGTGTTGAAATATGTGGCAGAAGAAAAAGAAGAGGATACCCAGGTCCAGTTCTGGCTAGCTGATCAATATCAACTTCGGCTTCACCTGTCTCGAGTTTTGCTGCGGTTGTGGCCGCTGCAAGGTCGTCTCTTTCTGGTCGGGTGGTGAGAACATTGGCGAGAAGAAAAACGAGGAGAGATACTCCGAGGAAGACCAATCCGCCACTATTGAGATTTGGTTCAAGCATAGGCCTTCGGACCATAAGTGAATCACAGAGCATGCGGATTATAAATATTCCGGTGATAACAAATAGCCAAATATAGCCAAGTTGCTGTGCGTCGACGTTGGCTTTGAAACCACCGTATTCGACGGCTAAAAGACCTGGCGCAAAGAGGATCAAACCGACCAGATCAATATTGCGAATACTCATCGCACGATTGAATTTAAAAAAAACTGCAATCAAAAGAATCGACGCGAGGTAAAACCAGGTCGTTGGATTAACACGGTAATAATGAAAGAGTATTTCGCTCATCCGGCTCAGGAGGATGAAGGGTCTAGTATAAAGGCCGATTGCAACCTACTAGAGTACGTTGCTGGCCATCGGCAAGAAAGGAACGAAAGGCCTTATTCTGAAACAAACGAGTAATCGAAGATGGTTTAGGTCGATCGTAACGATTCCCCGGAGTTTTTTTGGACTAGTGAGCACAATTTCAAACTGAAATCGTAATCGTCGTGGTTATATGTGATCTCCAATTGCGACAACCGTGACGTTGAATAGTTTGAGCTACGAAGCGTCATTCGACTGTAGAAATAGACTGCTTTTGTTGTGCCTGAGAGACGGATTCGATACCTAGAACGGCCAGATCAACGGTGCCAGTAAAATAGTGATGGCCATCACTATCAAGTTGAGTGGGCCGCCGAAACGTAGGTAATCGCTGAACTTGTACCCACCCGGACCATAAATCATTAGATTTGTCTGATAGCCGAGAGGGCTCGCAAACCCACAACTAGCTGCCACCGTAATTGCCATGATAAACGGCATCGGGTTGAGCCCAAGATCGGTCGCAGTTTGCCAGGCGATTGGAAAGATAAGTACAGCCGCAGCATTGTTACTCATTGTTTCAGTAAAAAGCATGGTGACTAAATATATCGCTGCGAGCACAAGATGAGGTCGGTCACCTGCAGCCCCGATAGTACTCTGCGCAATGAGTTCGTCTAAACCTGTTTTCTCGATAGCTCTTGCAAGTCCGAAACTAGCCGCGATAAGGAGGAGGGTTTCCCATTCGATAGATCTTCTTGCTTCATTTGGGCCGATGCATCCTGTCGCAACCATCGCCGCCGCTGCGACAAGTGCGGCTGCAACTATAGGCACAAGCTCGAGTGTGGCAGCAAGAACCATCGCTGCCAAAATTGTGCATGCAATCCACGCAAGGTCGTGTCGTGGCGGCTTTGCTCCACGGACTTCACTTACTAGATAGAAATCACGACTGGTCTTCTGTCTTTTTAGGAACCGGGGGCTGGCTTCTAAAAGTAGTGTGTCGCCAGGTTGAAGAACAATGTCACCAATCTTTTTTCTTAAACGTTCTCCGTTTCTTGCCACTGCAATAATCACGGCATCGTATGTTGATCGAAACTGACCCTCTCGGATTGTTCGGCCAACAAGCGGGCATGTATTTGAAACAACAGCTTCTACAAGAGTACGCTCAGATCGCGGCCCATCCAATTGGAAGACTTGTTCAGTCGCTGGCCGAAGTCCTCGTATTTTTTGTAATTCCACGACGGAATCGACAATACCTACAAAAACAAGTCGATCACCTTCTTCCAGTCGTTCGGTCGGTTCCACTGCCGTGCGTACATGACCAGCACGATCAATTTCCATAAGAAACAGTCCATGCAGTCCACGAAGACCAGCTTGTTCAATTGTCCTACCGGCAAGAGGGCTACGAGATTCAACAACCATCTCGAGGGAGTATTCTCGGGGATCATCACCAGCACTCACGGCTGGTTTACGGTCTTTTAATAGCCACTGGCTTTTACTGGCAGTAAGAATGTAAGCAAAGCCAACAATCAAAAGAGGCACGCCGAGCCACGTAATATCAAACATGCCAAGAGATTGCCCCGTTTTTGCATTCAGTAAGCCACTCACGACAACATTGGTGCTCGTACCAATGAGTGTGCAAAGTCCACCAAGCACCACAGCAGCATTCATAGGCATTAAAATTTTTGAAATGCTGAGTTGGTGCTTTTGAGCCCATGTTCGTACTGCCGGCACCATTAATGCCACCACGGGGGTGTTGTTCATAAAGCCTGAGAGGACTGCGGGTATTGTCATTGTCCGAATCTGGGCCTCATGAAGAGAGCGTGGTCGGCCAAGCCCTCGATCAATCACCAGTGACAGTGCTCCTGTCCTATGAACTGCTGCTGCCACAACAAATAATGCTGCCACCGTGAGCATTCCTTGATTACTCATTCCTGAAAGTGCTTCAGCAGGGCTAAGAATTCCAGCTGCTAGCAAAACGATAACCGCACCAAGCATCGCCATGTCTGGAGCACGGCGGCCTAAGAGCAGTGCGAGCAGCGTTGCTGCCACCACGAATGAGGTCAGGATCGCCTGCCAGTTTTCGATCCAAAAGCTAAGGTTCATGGTGGCAGATGAGAATAAGGAGGAAAATAAATTTATCGGATATTTCTTTACATACTATTATGGTGATTAATTGAAAACTTGTCGTGTTGGTTTGCAAAACCGTATAGCAGTGTTTCTGATAAAAGCCCTTTTAAACACATTATTCTGGAGAATTGACGATGATTGACCGTCTGCTTGAAAGCAACAAGAAGTTTATTAGCGATGAATTTGAGCCTAATTCCAGCCATTATTCGAAGATAGCAGCTAAACAGACACCAAGGGCGGTTTGGATAGGATGTGCTGATTCAAGAGTGAGCGAAGACATTATAACGGGATCACGCCCGGGTACCATTTTTGTCCACAGAAATATTGCGAATATGGTCTCGTTTAATGATGTTGGAATTGCCGCACTTTTGGAATATGCACTGGTGCATCTCAAAATCAAGGATGTGATTGTGTGTGGCCATACACGATGTGGTGGTATTGCTGCTCTTGAGAATGGCGTGAAAGAGAATTACATCGCTGATTGGCTTTGTGTTGGCTCTGAGGCGAAGACTGCAGCAGACGAAATTGCTCAGAAACAACGGCTTTCCCCTGATGAGAAGTTAGAGCTTCTCACAATGGAAAATGTGCGGGTACAGCTTAATCACCTAAAAAAACTAACGCTGATTCGTGATATGTTTCAGAAAGGCAAGACACTTCGGTTACATGGTTGGCTTTATCGTGTCGAGACAGGAAAAATCGATGTTCTTATTGATGGTGAAACTGGCAGGGAATCAAGTGTGATGCGTCGATTTAAAAAAACGAGTCGAAAGACAACGCCTGCTAAAAGCAAATAACATTGATTCTGTGCCCGTCGCCACTGAATGACAGATGAAAAAAGGGGCTCGTATTGGTGGCCAATACGAGCCCCATCTCCTGTTAGTTGTAATTCAGAGCATCTCCAAATGTTTGGGAATTGGTTTCATCCGTTCCGTAACAACCTTGTAGAATTTCCGGCATTCTCCTTTCAAAATGAAGAACAGTACTAGTAGGGGGCACTGTTTCTGATTATCTCAATCACAATAAGGTGCACAATTCGTGCCAAAGTTTTTTCAGGTCACGGTGTTTTATATAGACTCATAAAACATGACGTTCTCACTTGATTGAAAAATAGTCGCTGTACCTCTTCGCATGTTAATTGAGCAGTTCGTGTTGCCAGATTGAGCACTTTCCTTTCGTGTGGTTTCTAGTCCATGCAGCTTTATCCCTGTGACAAATATCGCCTTTTATTGCCAGAGGGCCATCGATTTCCGATTCAGAAGTATCAGATACTTCGTCACCGCCTTGAAGAGGATGTAGAAGCCGGTGAACCATTTGTGTTTATAGAGCCACACGCAGCGAATGACGAGGAACTCCGCCGGGTGCACTGTCCTCAGTATTTGGGTCGAGTTTTTGGTGGGACACTGACTAAGGCAGAAATTCAGCGTATCGGTTTTCCGTGGAGTGAAGATCTTATTGAGCGATCACTTCGGAGCACGGGCGCAGCAGTTGACGCAGGAGTCACCGCCTTGCGAGATGGTATCGCAGCAAGTCTTGCCGGAGGCACTCATCACGCTGGGACTAACTGGGGTGAAGGATTTTGTGTTTTCAATGACATAGCAGTAGCTGCAAGAGAGATACAGGATCGTGGGCTTGTTCACAATGTATTAGTTATTGACTGCGATGTTCATCAAGGAAATGGTACAGCTGAAATTTTTGCAAATGATGACACGGTCTATACCCTTTCGATACATGGAGCAAAGAATTTTCCACTACGAAAGTATCCAAGTTCATTAGACGTTCCTTTGGCCGATGGTACATCAGATGAAATATATCTCAGTGAGCTTGAAAAAGCTTTGGGCATTGCCTTTTCAAATTTTCAGCCCCAACTTATTTTTTATATTGCTGGGGCTGATCCTTTTATAGGAGATCGTTTGGGTCGTCTTGATATCTCTCAAGAGGGTCTTGGACGACGAGACACACTTGTCTTCAAAACGGCACTTCAGCATCGTGTGCCTGTTGCGATTGTCTGTGGAGGTGGGTACTGCAATGACATTGTGACGATCACGGAGATTCATAGAGCCACAATGCGGCAAGCGGTCGCGTTGGAATCGCAGTTTGCAATGATTTTAAAGAGTAAATAATTTCAGTCGCGCACTACCAGGCGACCAGAACGTTATATGCAGGTTGATAATTTTGATCCCGGTATTTCCAATGGATGCCTCCAGCGTGGACCACACGAATTTGACGACCGCCATGCCACTCCCAACGCTCACCACTTTCCAGATCAAAGACTCGGCCCTCATTTGATGCTACATCGAGTTCCCAATGTCCATTCTCTAAAAGTTTTATCATGGGCCTGGCACCTTGTGCCGTAAGGCGTTTGTAGAGTTCTGGCGAGCGATTTTCGAGGAGGCGTAATTGATCATCTCTCCCCTCGCGGATATCGAATTTCCACGCTGGTTGGACAGACTCTGGACCCATTGCAAATTCGAATCCTTTTTCTTCACTGAAGCGACTCCAGACATGACGCCCGGATGTTGATGAATACCTGAAGTAAACGGCACCCTGCTTAAGTTCTTTTTTCAAAGTCGGTTTTAATGATTCGGTGAAAAGGTCAAGTCTATAGACAGTATTCTGATCGAGAGCGGTGGTGTTCTGTTGGTCGGCCCGAGTTGGTGTGGAGACCAATAGCACTAGGTGTAAAATTACTACAAATCGAACCATACTTTGAGAAACAGAAAGTGCGTGTGAGTTTGTCATAAAAGTTCCAGTCTTTGCGGTGATTCATTACTTCCTGTGTTAACTTTACGTACGATTCTGTACCAAGCAATTTTTGAACCAACACCAATTCCTGAAAACAAGAAAAGTGGCCAAATTAAGGTGTTCAGGATAGAAAATAAGGTTTAGAAGGTTCTTATCAAGAAGTGACTGTTCTTCGATGAGTCAGAAATCTCATTGTTGGTCTTCTGGTTTTTGTGAATTTCGTAACGGTTAGAGTGCAGATGAAAGAAAATATTCGGTCGGCCACACTGAAGAACGATAACGTGAGTAATGTCTGGGATGATGTACTCGCTGGTGTTGTAGTTTTTCTCGTCGCACTGCCCCTTTGTATTGGCATAGCACTTGCGTCAAACGCTCCTCCACTTGCTGGGGTTGTAGCTGGTATTGTTGCTGGTCTCATCGTTGGCCCTCTGAGCGGCGCACAAGTCACGATCTCTGGGCCAGCTGCTGGTCTTACCGCAGTTGTTGCAGCAGAGATTTCAGCAATTGGTTCATTCGAAGGATTGTTGGTTGCGGTAGCTCTTGCTGGAGTGATACAGATTGCGCTAGGGATTCTAAGGGGAGGGTTTATCAAATCATTTGTTCCAGCAAGTGTGGTTCGTGGATTACTCTCTGCAATTGGAGTCATACTGATTCTGAAACAGATTCCTCACCTGTTCGGTCATGATACAGACCCTGAGGGTGAGATGTCTTTCTTTCAGCCAGACCGACAAAACACATTTTCAGAACTCTTGGAAATTCTCGGTGACCTGCACCCAGGTTCTATTGTTGTTGGCTTTGCATCCTTGGCCATTATTTACTTGTGGGGCAGAATCGCTTTTCTGAAAAGAACAAGTGTGCCTGCACCACTTGTCGTCGTTCTTTTTGGTGTCGTATGTAGCCTTTGCTTTGACCGCATTGGGGGAACTTGGATTATAGGTACGACTCATAAAGTGAATGTGCCTGTTCCCGAGACAATACGCGGTTTTTTTGGCTTACTACAGAATCCAGATTTCAGTCAGCTTATGAATCCGGCAGTTTCCTCTGCAGCGTTTGCGATTGCCATTGTTGGATCATTACAGGCACTGCTGACGTTAGAGGCAGTTGACCGGCTTGATCGAGAGAAGCGAAGTACATCGCCGAATCGAGAACTTGTGGCTCAAGGCATTGGAAACATTGTTTCAGGGATGGCGGGCGGACTCCCTATGACCTGTGAAATTGTTCGATCAAGCGTGAATATCGACGCGGGAGCTCGGACAAAAAAGTCAGCAATATTACACGGAGCGCTTCTTGCGATATCAGTTGTGCTGCTCCCTCGCGCTATTAATCTCATACCGTTATCTGCACTCGCAGCGATTCTCATAGCCACAGGTCTCAAGTTAGCGAGTCCGCAGGTTGTAGCAGAACTTTGGCGAGCTGGTAGGTATCAATTTATTCCATGGTTCGTGACTCTGCTGGCAATAGTTTTAACCGACCCACTCATTGGAATCCTCATCGGACTTGCTGTAAGTATCATATTTATTCTTTGGAGTAATCTTCGAAGGCCAATGCGATTGGTAGTGGATCAATATCTTGGGGAAGACGTCACAAGAATTGAGCTGGCAAGTCAGGTTAGTTTTCTCAACAGAGCAGCATTGCGAAAGACTTTCGATAATATCGAGCCAGGCAAGCATCTTTTAGTCGATGCACACGATACTGTTTACATTGATCCAGATATCTTGTCTTTGATCAAAGAATATCGTGATGTTATTGGACCTGCTCGTGGAGTTTACGTCAGTACAAGAGGTTTTCGAGATAAGTACGCTATCGAAGATCGGATCGCGTTCGTTGACTTTTCAAGTAAAGAATTACAAGAGAGAATAAAGCCAGAGGAAGCTTTGAAATACCTTCTCGCTGGCAATCAGCGATTTCGAAATGAACGGCGTCTTAAGCGAGACTTTAGTAGGCAGGTAGTAGCTACTGCGTCAAGCCAGCATCCAATGGCAGTAGTACTAAGTGATATTGATTCACGAATTCCCGCGGAAATTATCTTTGATCTTGGCCTCGGTGATATTGTTAGCGTGCGTGTTGCGGGAAATATCGTAACGCCGGAAGTACTCGGCAGCATTGAGTTCGGTTGCGTTGGTGCTGGTTCGAAATTAATTGCTGTCGTTGGCCATAACCGCTGTGTTGCGGTTGAGTCAGCTATTGATTTCATGCAGGAAAAGCAGGCCCCTGATCTCGACAAGTGCGAATATGTCAAGTCGATCATTAAAAGTCTCGAGTCAGTCGTTCGTGAGAATAGGAGCAAGAGCCTGCAATCAGTTAACAATAGGGGCAGCGAATCTGTAGTTGAGGCAGATATAGTTGTCAGGCAGAACGTTCAGCGATCTGTGAATGAAATAGTGCAGAAGAGCGAGGCAATTCGGAATCTCATTGACGCCGGTCACGTAGGTATTATTGGAATGGTCTACGATGTCTCGACTGGTGTTTGTCATGTGATGAAGGAGACGGCCCATGGCCTTGGGGCGATCCAATCAAATGATACGCAAAGCCAATAAACAATGAGTGGATTCGATACGTATCAATGAGTGATTGTGGAGTGAATGAAAGTCTCAGTGACTTCCATTGTTGGAGTAAACCAAGGTTCCCAGTTCCACTCACTATGGAGTCCACCTGTGAGGTTGAAAATCTCATTCTGGATTCCCAGTTTATCTAATTTCGAACGTATGGTGTTGTGTGCTGATGGGTTGCCTTCGGTAATGAAAAGCATTGGGGGCTCATTTCCAGATACCCAATGAGCTGGTGATGCCTTCTCGTAGATAGCTGGAATATTTTCTGGGAGATCGCCCAGAAATAACTGATAGTTTGACTCCGGCTTCCTTGCTTCGAGAAAAGCTCGTTCATCATTTGTTATTGATGGGCCAGCAACAACGATGCATGCAGCTACAGAATTTGATTGTTTCTGAGATTCTGAGATATCAAGTCCTGCCTCAGGCCCAGCAGTTGCGGCTAGTGCAACCAGATGAGCACCAGCTGAAAACCCCATCAAGATAATGCGATCGGGTTGCCCTCCCCATTCTAAAGCATGTTCTCGTGTCCAATAGATGGCGTCTTTCAGGTCGTGTATTGCCGCTGGAAACAAGGCCTCTCCTGACAATCGATATTCAGGGCAGACTACTATGAAACCTCGATTGCTGAACCATTTCGCCTTCGTGTGCTCGTTTGACCTATCACCTTTTTTCCATCCACCGCCGTGTACGAGCATTACAACAGCTTTGAGTGAGTTCAGGTTGTTTGGAACAAAGGTGTCAATATGAAGTGGACGATCTTTCCGTCGAGCGTAGACAAGATTATTTGTTTGTTGGACATCTTGAGACAGTTCAATTTTCTTGTGTGTAATACTGAGGCCTCGGTCTGCGTAATACAAACGAAGCTCTTGAAAGTTTTTAGGTCGTGGCCCCTTATCAAATTGAGGCATTTCAGCATGAATGAATGAATGAATTAGGCTGAAACAGACAAAGAACATACGGTTCATTAATTAGGGCCCCTTACGAAAAAATAAAGTCGTGGCAGCCTTATAATGCGGACGATCGATAGCGTGTTGCTGCCACTCAAGCACAAGATTGTCGTAGTCCTCTTCAAGTTCGAGGCGTATATCTTTTACCGCCGAGTCATTGATTCTGTTATGAAGTTCAAGAGGGTCTTCTTGAAGGTTGTAGATTT
>CASICI010000011.1 GCA_949373145.1 uncultured Phycisphaerales bacterium | reverse complement strand
GTCTCCCGCATGCATGTAGGTCTTGCTGATGATTCGATGGGCGCAGACCGGTATCACGTTGACGAGAATGTCGTCGGGGGTGACATAGTCGCGTTCGGCCAGAAGCGCGGTGGCGCGTGCCGCCTGGGACAGGGCAAGCGCACCACGTGGACTGATGCCGACCTGAAGATCGTCGCTCTCTCGTGTCGCCTTGGCGATCGAGATCACGTAATCGATCAGTGAATCATCCATCTTCACTTCATCGACCTTCACCTGAAGGCGCATGATCTCCTCGGCCGAGAGCACCGAGGCGAGATCGCGCAACGTGGTCTGGGCCGGCTGTCTCTTGAGGATCCGCGACTCGTCGCTGGGTGCGGGGTAGCCGAGATTGATTCTCATCAGGAATCGGTCGAGCTGGTTTTCCGGCAGGAAATAGGTGCCCTCGAACTCGTAAGGGTTCTGAGTGGCGACGACCATGAAAGGCTTGGGAAGCTCATGCATCCGCCCTTCAGCGGAGACCGTCGCTTCACTCATCGCCTCGAGCATCGATGACTGGGTGCGGGGTGTCGTTCGATTGATCTCATCGGCAAGCACGATGTTGGCGAAGATCGGACCGGGGCGATATTCGAACTCGCCGAGTTCACGGTTGTAGATCGAGACCCCGGTCACGTCTGCCGGAAGCAGGTCGGGTGTGCATTGAATGCGACTGAAGGCGCAATCGATGGATCGAGCCAGAGCATTGGCGAGCACCGTCTTGCCGACACCGGGGACGTCTTCGATCAGAACGTGCCCTCTGGCCAGCAGACAGGTGATGAGACGGTCGACGGCCTGGGCATTTCCCATGTAAACCGACATGATGTTGTTGCGGAGTCGTTCAATGTCGTGCATCGTGTGTACATCTTAGAAGGTTCAAAGGATTCGAGGCACCCCATTGTCGAGCAATGACGCCAACTCAACCGAAATCGCTCTGCACTGCGTCAGATGCCAGTACGACCTGACCGGACTGGCTCCGAACGGTTCATGCCCGGAGTGCGGCATGTCGATTGAGAACTCCCGTTCGATGTTTCACCGAGTCGGGACACCCTCACGAAGGGTCCGTTCGATGAAGACCCTGCTGACGATGACGCTGACCTCGACCTGCGTCGGCGTTCCGGTCATGATCATGTTCGCCGCGTACACCCAGCTTCATGACATCCTGGCCCTCAGGGGAAACTTGCTCCTGCTCGCACTGTTCATGACATGCGCGGTCGTGGGAATGATCCTTCCCCTGATCACGATCTTTCTGGTGCCGGCGGAGACACGAACGGAAAGAATGCTGGTTCCTTCGTTGATTTCACTGGCGCTCGGCCTGGTGGGGATTGCACTCTTCAAGGATGTCCGACCGGAGCTCGACGCGACCGTGGTGCTCGGCATGGGACTGGCCACGATCGCTTGCGTGCTGAATCTGACCAGAGCGAACCGGGCCGTCGGAAACGTGATTCCGGACTGGACCAGACTGGGCCCGGCCAGACAAAGGAAGGAACCCCTGCTGGTGGCGATCATCCTGATCATGGGTGGGCGTTTTCTGTATCTGGAAGGTCTGATTTCACTGAACACCAGCGGTTCGATCCTTGAATTCTGGGGCTATCTGGCGCTGATCGGGCTGGAAGTGCTGCTGGTGATCGGGGGGTTCTACGTCGTGACCAACCGGCTCTGGCTGGCATTGAAGCTTTTCAAATCAATTCAGCAGGGACCCGGAAGCCACGCCTGAGTCAGGACGGATCTCGCCAAGGGCTGCCACGATGGCAGGCCCAATACGCTCCGCGCCCACATCGGTCACGACTTGCCTGACCGGCCCACCTCATGACACGGGCAGAAACGCCTCTCAAAGGCCAAAAAGCCTTCTTTTCCTCAATTGAAGTCTTCTGGCACAGGGGCCGTGTTGGGCACGGGCTTTGATCATTGTAAGAGACGAAGATCCGCAGGATCATCCGAATCCATGATCGGTGAAACGCACTCCGCGCAATCACCCAGACAGGAGCAGAGCAATGGCAGTGAAGGAATTGTCCTTCGAAAATGACGCCCGCAAGGCGTTGCTCGCCGGTGTCGAGAAACTCGCCGCCGCCGTGAAGAGCACCCTTGGTCCCAGAGGCCGTAACGCGGTCCTGGACAAGAGCTGGGGCGGCCCCACGGTCACCAAGGACGGCGTGTCGGTCGCAGAAGAGATCGAACTTCGAAACAAGGTCGAGAACCTCGGCGCGCGCCTGGTGCGCGAAGCCGCTTCCAAGACCTCGGATGATGCCGGCGACGGAACGACGACCGCGACGGTCCTGGCTGAAGCCATCTTCAAGTCCGGACTCCGTCAGGTCGCCGCAGGAGCGGACCCCAACGCACTGGTCCGCGGACTCCGCAAGGGCGTCGAAGCCGTGGTCGATGAGATCCAGAAGCATGTCATGCCCGGTCTCGGAGGTCACCGGTGGCATCGCAGCGGTCGCTTCGATCTCGGCGAACAACGACCGTGAAATCGGCAAGATCATGGCCGAAGCCTTCAACAAGGTCGGCAAGGACGGCGTGATCACGGTTGAAGAGGGCAAGAGCCTCGAGACCGACATCGACGTCGTCGAAGGCATGCAGTTCGACCGAGGCTTCCTCAGCCCGAACTTCGTGACCGACCCCGAGAACATGAAGACTGAGTTCGAGAAGGCACTGATCCTGATCCACGAGGACAAGATCGACGGCATCACGAAGCTCGTCCCCTTCCTCGAGAAGGTCATGGAAGCCAAGAAGCCCCTGGTCATCATCGCCGAGGACATCACCGGCGAAGCCCTTTCGACCCTGGTCATCAACAAGCTGCGCGGCGTCCTGAACGTCTGTGCCATCAAGGCACCGGGCTACGGCGATCGACGCAAGGCGATGCTTGAAGACCTCGCGACCCTGACCGGTGGCGAAGCCATCATGAAGGACCTCGGCATCGAGACTCGATCAGATCCAGCTGTCCCAGCTTGGCCAGGCCAAGAAGATCGAGATCACCTCCGATTCGACCACGATCATCGAAGGCGCGGGTTCGACCGCGGCCCTTCAGGATCGCATCGGACAGATCCGCGCGGAGATCGCCGGACCGACAGTGATTACGACCAGAGAGAAGCTCCAGGAACGACTGGCCAAACTGGCCGGTGGCGTGGCTCAGATCAACGTCGGCGCAGGCTCGGAAGCGGAACTCAAGGAAAAGAAGGCCCGCGTCGAAGACGCCCTTCATGCCACACGAGCCGCCGTCGCCGAAGGCGTCGTCCCCGGTGGTGGCGTGAGCTTCATTCGTGCGATCCCCGCACTCGACAAGGCTCGCAAGAGCGCCGAGGGTGATGAGAAGTTCGGCGTCGATCTTCTGGTGGAGGCCCTCGCGGTTCCACTCCGATCAATCGCCGACAATGCCGGCGAACGCGGCACCGTCGTCGTGGCAAAGGTCGCGGAGATGTCAGGGCACCGAAGGCTTCAACGCCCTCACGCTTGAATACGGTGACCTGCTCGAGCAAGGCGTGATCACACCGGCCAAGGTCGATCGTTCCGCACTGCAGAATGCAGCGTCGGTCGCATCGCTCCTGCTCACCACTGACTGCGCCATCACCGAAGTCCCCCAGGAAGAGACCGAAGAACCACATGACCATGACCATGGCATGGGTGGCATGGGTGGCATGGGTGGCATGGGTGGCATGGGTGGCATGGGCGGCATGGGCGGCATGGGTGGCATGGGCGGCATGGGCGGCATGGGTTTCTGACCTCACCCTGATCCACACACTCAGACACGACACACGATTCACACACGAAACAGACAACACACCGGACGATGGCCGGGATTCCCAGGAGAACAGCACCATGTCGATTCGACCCCTCGAAGATCGAATTCTCGTCAAGCCCACTGCGGCCGAGACCCAGACTGCGTCGGGCATCTTTCTGCCCGAATCAGCCAAGGAAAAGCCCATGCACGGCAAGGTCGTCGCACTCGGCCCCGGCAAGCTGATGGACAACGGCGAACGCGTGAAGCCGGGCGTCAAGAAAGGCGACACCGTCGTCTACGGAAAGTACTCGGGCTCGGAAGTCGAGATCAAGAACATCACCCACCTGATCGTCCGCGAAAGCGAACTTCTCGGCGTGATCGAAGGCTGAGCCTTCGGGCGCAACGGAAACGGAGCATTTTTCAATGACCAGTAAGCAGATGAAGTTCGAGTCGGCGGCACACGCCGAACTCATGAACGGCGTGCGCAAGCTCGCCGATGCCGTCGCAGTGACCATGGGTCCCTGCGGGCACAACGTCGTGATGGACAAGTCCTACGGTGGCCCCACGGTCACCCGTGACGGCGTGAGCGTCGCCAAGGAAGTGGACCTGCCCCAGAAGTTCGAAAACATGGGCGCGAAGATGGTCCAGGAAGTGGCCAAGAAGACCGCGGAAGTCGCCGGCGACGGCACCACCGCAGCCACCGTGCTTGCCTGCGCGATTCTTGAACACGGACTGAAGCACACCGGAACCGGAGCGAACGCCGTGGCGATCCAGCGTGGCATCAACGCTGCAGCCAAGGTTGCCTCGGAAGCCATCCATGGCATGGCCGTGAAGTGCAAGGGCAAGAGCGACCTCGAAAAGATCGCGACCGTCTCGGCCAATCAGGACAAGGCCATCGGCTCGATCATCGCGGAAGCGGTCGATCAGGTCGGCGCCGAGGGCGTGGTCGAAGTCGAAGAGAGCAAGACCGGTGAGAACCACCTCGACTACGTCGAAGGCATGGCCTTCGACAAGGGATACCTCTCCCCCTACTTCATGACCGACCCCACCAAGGCGGAATGCATTCTCGAGAATCCGATGATTCTGATTCACGAGAAGAAGATCTCGAACCTCGCTGATCTGCTTCCCCTGCTCAACAAGGTCGCGACCGCGGGCAAGCCCCTTCTCATCATCGCGGAAGAGGTCGAGAATGAAGCGCTTGCGGCACTCGTCGTCAACCGCCTCCGAGGTGTCCTCGAAGTCTGTGCCGTGAAGGCCCCGGGCTTCGGCGATCGTCGCAAGGCGATGCTCGAAGACATCGCGGTCCTCACCGGAGGCTACTTCTTCTCCGAAGACATCGGTAGAAACCTCGAGGATGTCGAGCTCAAGGAGCTGGGCACCGCACGCAAGGTCGTGATCACCAAGGACGACACGACCATGGTCGAGGGTGCCGGCAAGAAGAAGGACATCACCGCTCGAGCGACGCAGATCCGCAATCTCTACGAAACCTCCACCTCCGACTACGACCGTGAGAAGCTCCAGGAACGACTGGCGAAGCTCACCGGAGGCGTTGCCATCATCTCCGTCGGCGCTCAGACCGAACTCGAGATGAAGGAGCGCAAGGACAGAGTCGACGATGCGCTTCACGCGACGAGAGCCGCTGCCAAGGAAGGCTACGTGCCTGGTGGCGGAGTCTCCTTCGTTCGCGCGATCAGCGCGGTCGAAGATGCTCGCCGCAAGGGCAAGGGCGACGAGAAGCTCGGGTACGACATCCTCTGCGAAGCGATGCGCAACCCGATCTGCCAGATCGCCAACAATGCCGGCATCGACGGTGACCTGGTGTTCGAGAAGGTGTCCGAAGGCAAGGGTGGATTCGGTTTCAATGCCGCCACCGGCAAGTACGAGGACCTCACCAAGGCCGGAATCATCGATCCCGCCCTGGTCTCGACCACGTCTCTTCGCAACGCCGCAAGCGTCGCAGGCCTGATGCTGACCACCAACGTGATCATCACCGAGCTCGAAGACGACGACGAGCCCGTGAACGGCGCGGTCAACTGACCCATTGATTCGACGCACCCTCCCCCCCTGGCAGACGCCGGGGGGGCGGGATGCTTCTTCACACGAATCGAGAGATTCCATGTCGACGACCCGCTGCTATTACGAAACGCTCTCCATCGAGAAGAACGCCTCGGGAGATGAGATCAAGCGGTCCTATCGCCGACTGGCGATGAAATACCATCCGGATCGCAATCCAGATGATCCTGGAGCGGAAACCCGTTTCAAGGAAGCCACCTCCGCGTACGAAGTCCTTTCGGATCCGGAGAAACGCACTCAATACGACCAATACGGACACGCAGGCCTTCGAGGCACGCCCGGCCATGATTTCAACCGAATGAACGTCGAGGACATCTTCTCGATGTTCAACGACATCTTCGGTGGCATGGGAGGCGCGACCCAGGGTGGTCGCGGACGATCGCGCGGCGGGGTGAGTCGAGGGTACGACCTCGAGACCGAGGTCGAGATGACGCTCGAGGAGGTGCTCGAGGGCGCGACCAGGGAGGTCGACTTCAAGCGTCTGGACGTCTGCGAGACCTGCACCGGGACCGGTGGGAAGCCGGGTGTGGATCCAAGTCGCTGCCCGACCTGCGAAGGCAACGGCCAGGTTCAACAGGCCGGCTTCGGCGGCATGTTCCGAATGGTCACCGTCTGCCCCAACTGTCATGGTCGAGGCAAGATCGTGATCGAGAAGTGCACGGACTGCCGAGGAGCGGGACGCGTCTCCCTCTCACGAACGCTTGAAGTGCAGATACCCAAGGGCATCAAGGATGGCCAGGTCATCCGGGTCCAGGGAGAGGGCGAACCTCCAGCTCCGGAGAAGAGTCCAGATGGCACGGGAATCAAAGGTGATCTTCACGTCGTCATACGAGTGCATGAACACGATCGGTTCGAACGTGACGGAGACGAGATCATCTGGGTCCAGCCCGTCGCCTTCGCACAGGCGGCACTCGGATGCACGATTCCAGTACGGACACTCGAAGAGGACGTCCCGCTGGTGCTTCCCGCAGGCACGCAGCACGGCGCCGTGCTGCGAGTGGGTGACGCCGGACTTCCGAATTTGAGAACCGGCCGACGTGGAGAACTCGTGGTGATCATCCAATTGGTGGTTCCCACCAGACTCGATGAACAACAGAGACGTCTTCTGGAGGAGTATGCACAACTCGAGGAGATTCCCGTGTCCGAGACAGGACAGGGATTCTGGAGCAAACTGAAGGACAAGGTGACCGGGGGCTGACCCCGTGGACGGAACACGCAGATGACACTCGAAGACACCAACGAAGAAGACATCGAAGTCACCGAACAGGACGTTCTTGAAGAGGACGCCCCACTTTCCGAAGTCGAGCAATTGCGCTGCGACCTTGAACTGGCCGTTGGCGCACGCCAGCGGGCACTCGCCGACTTCGCCAATTTCCAACGACGCGCCGCGGAGAATGAAACCAAATCCCGTGAACGTGGGATCGCGGAGGTCGTGCGAAATCTCGTACCGGTCCTGGACCAGTTCGAGATGGCACTCGACCAGGAAGGCGCCACGACGGATTCCATCCTGGAAGGTGTCTCGCTGGTGCGCGAGGAACTGATGAGAGCGCTGGGCAAGAACGGCGTGGAAGCGATCACGGCCCAGCTGGGAGAGGAATTCGATCCCAATCGACACGAGGCCATGCTTCAACATGCCGCCGAAGGCGTGGAAGCGGGACATGTCAGCCTGATCGTCAAATCGGGATGGGCGATGGGGCCATTGGTGCTGAGACCCGCTCAAGTGGCCATCGCACCCAGCGAGAGCGGAGACTGAAGACATGCCGACGTATGACTATCGATGTGATGGATGCGGGCATGAATTCGAGCTCTTCCAGCAGATGAGTGCCTCGGTCAAGAAGAAATGTCCCGAGTGCGGAAAGCTCAAGTTGAAGCGACTGATCGGTACCGGAGCAGGCATCATCTTCAAGGGGGGCGGCTTCTACGAAACCGACTACCGAAGTGATTCCTACAAGAAAGACGCCGCAGCGGACGGAAAATCAGGCAAGACCTCGGACAGCGGGACCGAAAAGAAGAGTTCTGACTCCGGAAGCTCGACGAAGAGCGAGCCCAAGTCTCCGGTGAAAAAAGACTCTTCCGACACGAAGAGCAAGCCCGCCAAGCCGAAAGACTGACCCTTCACGGCACACGATCGATCGAAGAAGGTCCGCGCGCGGTAGGATGACCGCATGCCACTCCGATATACCAAACGAATTCTCGACCATCTGGCCAACGAGAAGTACGCACCCTGCCAGCTGGGCGAACTGATGCGCCAGCTGCGCATTCCTGAAGACAATGACGACACCTTCCGGTCCTCCGTGGGCGCTCTGCTGGAGAAGGAGCAGGTCGTCCTCGGCCGTCATGACGTGGTCCAGCTGCCACCGATGCCGGACGAGTTCGAAGGCATTCTGAAGATCACGTCACGGGGCTTCGGCTTCGTGAAACCAGACACCCCGTATCGCGGTGGTGATCTCTTCATTCCGGAATCAGGCATGCGCGATGCGATCAGCGGCGACAAGGTCCGTGTGCGCATGAGTCGAATGAAGGAAAGCGGCCGCGGCGGACGAGGCGGACGCACCCGGGGCCAGGTCGAAGAGGTTCTGCAGAGGAACAAGACGCGCTTCGCAGGCACCATCGCCAAGCAAAGAGGACTGTGGTTCGTGATCCCCGACGGCAGAGTCCTGCGAGAACCGATCCTTGCACGTGATGCCTCGGCGAAGAACGTCAAGGAGGGTGACAAGGTCGTGATCGACCTCGTCCGCTTCCCCTCGGACAACGACGTCGCCGAAGGTGTCATCGTCCAGGTGCTCGGCACTGCAGGCGAGCCGGATGTCGAGACCGCGGCAGTCCTCGCCAATTACGGCCTCGAACCAGAATTCAAGGAGGAAGTTGTCGAAGAGGCGAGACGCGTGGCTGCGGTCTTCGACCAGGAATCCTCCGAGGCATGCCCGGATGACCGGCTCGACCTCCGTGACCAGCTCACCTTCACGATCGACCCACCGGATGCACGTGACTTCGATGACGCCATCTCACTGACGCACGATCCGGCTCGAGACGAATACGAACTCGGAGTGCATATCGCGGATGTCGCACACTTCGTGAAACGTGACGGCGAACTCGACAAGGAAGCCTATACGCGAGGAAACTCCGCATACCTCCCCCGACTCGTCATTCCGATGCTTCCAGAACTGCTTTCAAACGGTGTCTGTTCGCTGCAGGAAGATGTGCCACGTTTCGTGAAGAGCGTCTTCATCACCTACGATGCATCCGGCCGGGTCATGGGTCAGCGCTATCACCGTTCGCTCATCCGCTCGAACAAGCGACTCACCTACCTCGAAGCGCAGGGTCTCATCGACGGCGATCTCGACAAGGCGACCAGCAACACGCGGGCGACACCGAACTATTCCGACGAACTCCAGAGTGCCCTGCGTGACTGCGAGAAACTCGCGAAGCTCATTCGCAAGCGCCGACGCGTCGACGGGATGCTGACGCTTTCACTTCCCGAGTCAGAAATCGTGTTCGATGAGAACGGGAAGGTCATCGATGCGGTTCCGGAGGACGATGCCTTCACCCACACCGTGATCGAGATGTTCATGGTGGCTGCCAACGAAGCGGTGGCAGACCTCTTCGCCACGCTGCAGATCCCGTTGCTCAGAAGAATCCATCCCGAACCCGACTACAACGACCTCGAGGATCTCCGCAACTTCGCCCGACTCGTGCGATTCAAGATCAAGGAGAATCCAGACCGCAAGGACCTCCAGGAACTCGCCAAGGTCGCGATGGGCACGCCGTTCGAACGCGCGATCCACTTCGCGATTCTCAAGACGCTCACTCGAGCGAACTACAGCCCGGCTCTGATCGGACACTTCGCACTGGCCTCCAAGCACTATGCACACTTCACCAGTCCGATCAGACGCTATCCGGACCTGACCGTGCACCGCGCGATCGACGCCTACCTCGACACCACCGAAAACGGCACCAACACCCGAGGTGGCAAGGGGCGAAAGAAGATCGCGAACGGCATGCAGTTCGACGATCGCTGCTTCAGTGAGAACCATCTTTCGGAAGTCGGCGACCACTGTTCATCCACCGAAAAGAATGCGGACGCCGCCGAACGAAGCCTCCGGCAGTTCCTCATCCTTCAATTCCTCGAAGATCAGGACCCGGGCGAAACCTTCCCCGGTACCGTCACCGGAACCACCAGCAAGGGCGGGATATTCGCCACGCTCGACAAGTACCTCGTCGACGGCATGGTGAAACCACAAAGCATGCCGGGAGGCGGCTCCTTCGGTGGTGACTGGCGACAGGACCGCATGACCGGACGTCTCTTCGCACCCAGAGGTGGTGCCTCCATCGGTGTCGGAGACCGCGTCGTGGTGCAGATCGTGCAGATCGATCTCCCATCACGTGAAATGGATCTGGAAGTGGTGTCCTACGAATCAATCGCCCCGCCCGAACCGAAGGAACAGAAGGAAGGCTGGCGCAGCGCCGCCGACAGCCGAAAGGATCGCGGCGGCAAGCCCAAGAAGGGCAAACGCAAGGGCTACAAGATGGGCCGGCGCGGGCGACGGGGTCTCTGACGGATGAACAGGAGAAACGAAAGGCACCTAGATGCCTCACGGACTCGAACTGATCTTCATCAACTTCGTTTCGCTTGCAGGTGGAGCCATCGAAGCGATCCGACTTCGAGTGATTGAGAAAAAACCGTCGCATAAAATGCTGGCAGTGGTGAAATCAATAGGAACGTTTCGATAAAGTCGGAACGGAATATCAGATTTCGTGTTTGAAAGGTAGAGTTGGCACGATGCAGATCACAAAACCAAAACGAAAGCAAGGCAAGGTCGCGCGGGTCCTCAAGCTGGTGACGAACTTGTTGCGCCCCTCACTGTTCATCCACCTGATTCGCACTTTGCACTTCAAGAGCAACCACCACCTCGAAGGCATGAGGAAGATGAAGCGTGCAAAGACCGCCCATGTGGCGCCGACCACGTTGATTGGAAACGGAGAGCGAATCGAGGTCGGAGAGCGCACGGTCATCGCTCATGGCACGACGCTGCTTGCAGGGCAGCACAGCGGTCGGATCTCCATCGGTGAAGACGTGCTCATCGGACCCTTCTGCCTGATGACCTGTGCGAGTTACGGGTTCAACCTGGGGGTGCCAGCGAACGCCCAGCCGATGCTCGAGGATGACGTCCGGATCGAGGACGATGTGTGGCTGGGGGCGATGGTGATGGTCATGCCGGGCGTGACGATCGGGAAACATGCGATCGCCGCCGCCAACGCCGTGATCACCCATGATGTGGAACCCTGGTCGATCGTCGGAGGGGTGCCGGCACGTGTGATCGGCACCCGAACCCGACCCGACAGCGAGCAGGAAAACGAGTGAGCGCATCCGCGAGCGGGACCAGAACATGAAATGCTTCAGCGTAGTCATACCTGCATACAACGAGGCCGCGGTGATCGGCCGGTGCATCGAGCGTCTGTTCAAACAACAGGAACTCGACCAGCTTGAGATCGTGGTGGTTCCGAACGGCTGCCATGACGACACCGCTGAAATCGCACGTGGTTTCGGAGACAGGGTCACGGTGATCGAACTCGAGGAAGGCTCGAAGATCAATGCGCTCAATGCCGGGGACAAGGCCTGCACGTTGTTTCCGAGGGTGTATCTGGATGCAGACATCGAATTGTCCGTCGACTGCCTGGCCCGCTGCCATGACGCCTTGAAGAACGGGTGCCTGGCCGTCAGCCCGACGGCTCACTTCGTGACGACCGACTCGGGATTCATCATCCGAAACTTCTACGAAGCCTGGAGGCGCACTCCCTATCATTCGGACGGCCACATGCTCGGTACGGGCTTTTACGCGATGTCCGAGGAAGGGCGTGCCCGTTTCGACTGGTTCCCACCAATCATTGCGGATGATGGTTTCGCGCATCAGCTTTTCACTCGAGCGGAACGGCGCACCCTGACAAACTGCACGTTCAACGTGTTCGCTCCCACGAATCTCAAGGGATTGATCGCCATCAAGACCCGCTCACGGCTGGGCGCGCTGGAACTGACGGCCAAGGGATACGCACCACGCGAAGAGCAGGGAGAAGGCACGACCAAGGGTTCGATGCTCGCAAGCCTGTTCCGTCATCCGATTTCCTCGTCGATCTACATCACACTCAAGATGGCCACTCGAATTCGGGCGAACCAACAGTTCAAGAAGCGTCGATTCGACGTGTGGGAACGGGACGAGTCGGCACGCGGTGGCTGAAACGACCCCCCAACTTCCACTGCGTGCACTTTTTGAGACTCGGAACACAGCCCTTTCGCGTCACTTGAGAGATGGCATCGAATGACGCCTACCCTCCGTGCAAGGAGGGCTCATGTCCACGATGAAAGACTTCATGATCGTTCTGCTCCTGCTGGGTTCTGGCGGGATGCCTGCATTGTCATCGACGCACGGTGATTCGGATGAATTCGTGGTGCACCACACATGGCACATGCCGACCGAAGAGACGCACGGTGACGAGCGACGCTTTGGATCATCGGGCGTGCTGGTGCACGACGAGGTGCTTGCGATTGCGACCGATCGTGGCCGCGATGGGACCTTGCGACCCGGCAAGGTCCGTCTGTACGACAGGCGACATCCGGCAGACGATCCTTGCTCGGTCCTGATGGCACCGGAACGGACCTGGCCGGATGGGTTCGGATTCACACTCAGAGGTCATGGACAACACATTCTGATCGGGGCACCAGATGACTCTGAGACCAACTGGGGCGCCGGACGGGCCTGGCTGTATCTCAAGACGGAAGATGGCTGGGTGGTCGAACGTTCGTTCGCGGATCCATCAGCGGAAACCGATGCCGCCTTCGGACACGCGATCGCGATTCAGAAGGACGTCATCGCGATCGGAGCACCGCGTTGCGACAAGGTGGATCGTGATGCCGGTTGCGTCTTCATCTTCGAGCGCAGCGACGATGACTGGACGCTCAGCGGTCGAATCGTCGCCCCTGACGCCGAAACCTCCGACTACTTCGGAAGCAGTCTCGCTCTGAAGGGGAATCATCTCGCGGTCGGCGCATGGGGCGACGACGACCATGGCGAGAAGACCGGGGCCGTGTGGTGCTACGAGAAACGCGGCGACAAGTGGAGCATGCGTCAGAAGCTGGTGCCGGATCGTCTGCAGTCACGGGACCTCTTCGGAAGTGCGTTGATATTTCATGAACATGAACTCCTGGTGTCCGCACCCGGAACCCTTCAGGATCAGGGCGCGATCCACGTCTTCACCGGTCGAACGGGACGATGGGAATTGATCGACAGACTCATCGACCCCGAAGGTCGGCCGGGGGATCGATTCGGCACGTCGCTGTCAGCCTCCGGAGATCTCCTGGTCATAGGCTCCCCGGAGCACCAGACGGCGGCACGCTCGAATGGGATGATCACCATCCATCGAAGAAGTCACTGGGGCTGGTCGTTGATCGATCGCCTCCGAGCGTCCTCACAACAGGACGAACAACCGGTGCGTTTCGGATTCAACGTCTCGATCGACAACGCTGCCATCATCGTGGGTCGAGCGGATCAGGCGGATGAGACTTCAGCGTCGATCGGCGCGTGGCTGTTCGATCAAGGAGTCACCATCACGGAAGACTCGACGAATGGAACGGACATCAGTTCCCGGTGAAGTGCTTGCGCAGATCGCGCATGAAGACCACGATCTGGCCCTGCTCGCGAGGGCTGGCGCTGGTCTCGACTTCACTGGACCAGAAGTCCATGAACCGCACCGCGCCGACGGTGGTGAGGTCTGGAATGCGCGAGTCGTCCATCTCACGAGTGGTGTCGCGTTCGGCGTTGGCTCGCATGTCTTCGAGGCGTTCTTCGTCGGTGCCAGAGGGTTCTTCACCGGTGACGGCGCGCTCTCCGAGTGCGGTCCACTTCAGAACCCACTCGTCGAGAAAGGCGCCTCGTTGCGGCGAAGGGAATGTTCACATAGTCGGCGGCGCCGTCGACCATGATGTCCTTGGCGAGCACCCGGATGTTCTGAGTCGCGGTCTCTCGAACCGGACCGGTGATGCCGGCGAGGAACGCGGCCATGGTGGCCGAGTCGGACTGTTCCATGCCGCGGAATCGGTCGGAGAACTCGAGCAGGAACTGGATGCGATCTTCCATGGGAAGCTGGCTGAAGTCATCCATCGCCAGATAGCCAAGCACGTCCTGAACCGGTGAATCGAAGATGCTCGGCGGCGGCTGCCAGCGGACGAAGAACGCCCACCAGACCAGCAGACCCGCGAGCAGCGCAAGCAGCAGACCGGACACGCCGATGGTGAACTCACGGCGTCTTTCGCCGAGTTTCCACTGAAGATCCTGGATGATGTCGTTGAGCTGACTCATGATGATGGTGACATGATATTCGGTTCGAGGAAACTGAGCGAATCCGTCATTCCGGGTTCCTCATCGAGATCTCCATCGTCATCCTCGGCGCCTTCGAGAATCTCGGCGGTATCGGTGCTCATGCCCACGGATCCATCGAAGAAGAGGGCGTTTCTTGGGATGCGGGTCCCGGGGTGTCGATCGACACTGTCCTGCAGCATCGGCATGCGCCGGCCGTCCTGGCGGTAGAAGGCCGTGACGATTCGACATTCCATCTCGGTGCGACGACGTTCGAGCTGTGCTTCGGTGACCATCGGATCGAGGTAGTAGGGAATGAGGGCCTGCTGGACCTGGATCTGGACGTTGGGCGAGTACCGAAGAAGACCCGGCATGTAGAAGTAGCTTGTTCCGGTCGAGAGCGACCCCTGATCATCGCGGTCGGAAGGACAGCACCAGCACTTGTTGTCCTTGTCGATGAAGCCCCGCAGAGCCTGCGGCAGACCACCGACTGGTCCGTTGTCGGTTGCGGCGGGAATGAAATCGACCATGGGTGGGAGGCCCCCGGTCTGGTTCATGTAGGTCTGGACGATGGTCCCCAACTGCCTGAGGTTGCTCAGGCACTGCACGTTTTGTGCCTGACGCTGAAAGGTCCTCAGTGCGGGGAACGTCAGCCCGAGCAACAAGCCGATGATGCCGATGGTGATGATCATCTCGACGAGGGTGAATCCACGTCGGGTCGGTCGGCTGGGGTTGCTGGGTTCGAGGTGAGACATCCGAAAAGACTCCATGTGTGGGATGAATCAACTATAGCACCCGGATTCCGGACTGATATCGACGTTTTCAGCCCTCTGCGAAGATCGCGTCGATGAACGCTTCGGGATCGAAGGGTTCGACGTCTTCAGGCCGCTCTCCGAGCCCGACGAGTTTGACGGGGACCTCGAGTTCGTCACGAATCGCGACGACGATGCCTCCACGGGCGGTGCCGTCCAGCTTGCTGAGAAAGACACCGGTGACATCGACCGCGTCACCAAAGGACCGGGCTTGAACCAGACCGTTCTGTCCACTGGTGGCGTCGAGCACGAGAAGAACCTCGTGAGGTGCTCCGGGAATCTTGCGGCGGATGACGTCACGGATCTTGACCAGCTGACGCATCAGGTCGGTCTGGTTGTGAAGTCGTCCTGCGGTATCGACCAGCAACACGTCGACATCACGTGCAACCGCGGCTTCCGCAGCATCGAATGCGACCGAAGCAGGGTCCGCCCCCTGGTCACCCTTGACGATCTCGACACCGAGTCGCTCCGACCAGATCGAAAGTTGCGCGACCGCACCGGCGCGAAAGGTGTCTGCCGCGGCGAGAAGGACCGAACGACCCTCCTTGCGAAGGCTGTGGGCGATCTTCGCGACACTCGTGGTCTTTCCCACTCCATTGACACCGACGACCAGAATGACCGTGGGGCATCCCTCGGCGACGGCGATCGAACGGTCGACATCACCCCAGCGGGACTTCAACGTGTCCTTCAGATGGACCAGCACTTCATCACCGGTGCTGATGCGACCGGCACGCCAGTCTTCACGCAATGCGTCGACGATTTCAGTGGTGGCCTGAAAACCGACATCCGCCGCGAGGAGACTGGTCTCGATCTGATCGAGAAGAGCATCATCGATCTTTCGACCGGTGAGCAGGGACCGAAGACCCCCACCCAGTGAGGAAGCGGTCTTGGTCAGACCGGAGCGAATGCGGGAGAGCGTTGATTTGAAGATGCCCATCGGTTCAGAACTCCCGCACCAATGATCGGGCGACCATGGCATCCAGGCGACTCATGAGTCTTCCCCATCGACGGCGGACTCTTGTTCGGGCTCGTCCGCCTTCCAGATGCGGTCCAGAACAGCATTCACGAAACCGGGCGACTTCTCGCCGCCGTATTCCTTCGCAAGTTCCACGGCATCGTTGATGGCCACCTTGGGTGGCACATCGGCGACGGCGATCTCATGCAGTGCCAGCCTGAGAATGTTGCGGTCGATCATGGGTTGCCGATGTGTGGGCCATTCGGGGGTGCAGGGTTCGACCAACGCATCGCAGCGCAGACGATCGGCCCAGGCCCCTTTGGCGAGTTCGACTCCGAGATTCCGGGCCTCATCGGAACTTCCACCCTCGACAAGCGTGCTTCTGATGCGCTGTTCCTCGGCGAACGGAAGTTGATCCGCGAGGTCGATGGCGTCCATCTGATAGAGCACCTGAAGGGCACATCGTCTTGCAGTACGAGTCACGTCAGTCAAGCTTCTTCCTCCTCGTACTCGAGTTCCTCTTCGGGAGCCTCTTCGCCGTCCTCGTACTCCTCGACGACCTCGTACTCGTATTCCTCTTCGGACTCGTCCTCATCCAGATCGTCCTCTTCCAGATGCCGAAGAGCGGCATCAGGAAGATCCTCCTCGATGGCTTGAAGTCCGAGCGCGGTGGCGATCACGGCGTTCATGGTCTCCTCGCCCTTGTTCCCCTTCTCTCCACCGGCTCGATCCATGCCCTGCTCCTTGGAGAAGAGCGTGAGCAGACCGAACCCGACCGGGATCTCATGTTCGAAGGAGATGTGCGCGAGCATCTGTGACGTCGAATTGCAGATGTATTGATCATGCATGGTGTCACCCTTGATGACGCAACCCAGAACCACCACGCCGTCCAGATCCTTTCGAGCGAGCGCATCGGCCAGCACCACGAGTTCGAAGGCACCCGGCGCGGCGACCTCGTAGAGATCGTCCTCCTGCCCGCCGGCTTCGACGAATGCGGTGATCGCCGCCTCACGCATGCGCGCGGTGATCTCCTCGTGATAGGCGCTGGTGACCATGCCTATCCTGAGTCCGGTGGCGTCGATGTTCATACGTGGAATGTCTCTCATCGTGAAATCTCCTCGGTGGCGCGGCATCCTAAAGGATGCGCAGCACTTGGGGGCGCTTGAAAGGTCTTTCAGTCGTTACTCTACCCATCATGGGACGATCGCTCACGACCAGGCTCTTCGGCACGGTTCAGCTCACTCGACTGGCCATGGCCGTCGGTGCGGTGGGAGATGTCTGGTTCACGGTGCTTTTCACCCGGGAAAGCGGAATCTACCCCTATTTGAGCGTGACCAAGATGCCCCTCTGGGTGGCTCTGGGGCTGAGTGCGGTCATCGCCACCGGTCTGTTCACGTTCGGCGCCTCGCTGAACGACCTTCTGGATGCCCGACACGACAGCACCTTTTCACCCGACAAGCCGATTCCCTCGGGTCGGATTCGTCCCGGAACGGCTGGGATCCTCATCACTTCCGCCCTTCTCGCCGCGCTCATCGCGGCTCTTCCATTCGGAACCTGGGCCCTGGCATTCGCCTTGATGGTCGCTCTGGGGATTCTTTTCTACAACGTGGCGGGAAAACACGTCCCGGCTGTCGGAGTGGTGGCGATCGGACTGGTGAGTGCGATGCACATGCTCATTCCCAATTACGAGCTGACTTTCACCTTTCCGGTCTGGCTCACGATGACCCATGCGATGGTGATCAGCCTCTCGGTTCATCTGATCGGTCGAAAACGACCGACTCTGAGCCGGCGCTCCTTCACCATCATCGGGGTGGCCTACCTCACCTGGTCGGTGATCATTCTGATGACCGGGTGGTATCAGGGCCATGAGATCGGATGGTGGCCGCTCAGCAGCTGGAGCGGGATCATCTGGCCGATTCTGGCAGTGGCCTCGTTCATCTGGATTTCAAGGATCAAGATCGCTCGAGGGGAGCCTCGTCAAGCCACTGAAAAGCTCACACGATACGGTGCCATGTGGCAAAGTCTGTATGCCGCGAGCTGGCTTCTCGCTGCAGGCATGTACGGAGCCGCCATGCTGTTGCTGGGGCTTGCATTCACGGGTTTTCTGGCGATGACGACGATGAAGGAACTGAGCGGACTGGCGTCCCACCCCCCCCGCTACAAGGTCTGACGGACATCTCGTTTTTGACCGTTCTGGTACCATTCCGGCGTGCAAGGATGCCCGAAAAGAACCTCATTCGCAAGACACGCACTCACCGTTCTCGGTGGGTGCCTGGTCGCCTTGTGTCAGACAGCCGAGGCCCAGGTCGCGAATGCCCAATCCGCGCAAGCAGAGCCAGGCAAGACGGTCACGGTGACGGGAGACCGACTCGGGGGATTCGTCCTTCCGATTCAACCCATCAACTCCGACATCAGGGTGGTCGCCCAGCAATGCTGGAGCTGGCAGGTCGATGACACCACCAGAATCCAGTTGGAAGGCGATGTCCAGATCGACGTCGGCGGTTATGCCTTCACCGCCGCTGAAGCGGTCGTCTGGATCAATCGTCTGCCCTCTTCCGAAGGACTGGTCAACCAACTCGCGGTGTACTTCCCCAGAGTCGAGGAACCGACTCGCAGAGCCGGTCTCGGAGTCACGGGAGACGACGTTCTGATCGTCGGCTCGGCTCGAGGATCGATCAAACTGTCGACCGCGATCATCAATCGCACGCCGCCGGAGATCAACACGATTCTGCGGCGTGGGGAAAAACGACTGGCTCGATATCTCAGAGGTCTGCTCGCCGCGCCGCTTCCCGCACTCAGCGTGAGACCACAGGCACTCGAAGCACCGCGCCCGGTGCTTCCGACACCCGTCCCGGGTGCATCGCCGGTTCTTCCCGACAGTGAAGCGGAAGCACTCGCACGGTTGCCGAAGGAAGTCGAGCTTCCTCCCGAACAGGTCGCATCGATCGCGATCTTCCAACCCAGCGGCATGGTGTCATTCACCGCGAATCAGATCGAGATCGACGAATCCGACGACACCATCATCGCGGATGGGCGCTTTCTGGTCGATTACGACCCCATGGGTTCGAACGACGATTTCGCGCCACTCCAGCTGAGCGCCGGCGCAGGCGTGATCTTTCTTCGCAAGGACACCGTCGCCGGAATGGGCGCGGGAGAGCGCCAGATCTCGATCAACGACGTCGAGGGGATCTACCTCGAAGAGGAAGTGATCGCGACCGACGGCCGCTACGACGTCCATGCACGAGCGGTGTACTACGACATCAGAAACGATCGCGCCCTGATGCTCGATGCCCTTCTCAGGACCTACAACAGATTCGCGGCCGACAAACCCGTGTTCGCACGGGCAAAGGAGATGCGACAACTCTCCGCCGACGAGTGGGTCGCGGAAAAGGCGAAGATCTCCACCAGCAGTTTCATGGTGCCGCAACTGGCGATCGGTCTCGATCGAGTCACGATCACGCGTCGACCCGCGGACACGACGGCACTTCAATCAGGGGGTCCGGGAGGACAGGGCGAGCGAGTCACCTACATCGAAGGTGAGGATCTCACGATCGAGGCCGGCGGCATCCCCTTCTTCTACTGGCCGGAATTCTCCGGCGAAGCGGATGCCATCCCGTTCAAGAGTCTGCGACTGGGCTACGACGACGAGTATGGGATGGAGATCGAGACGACCTGGAATCTCTTCTCATTGCTGGGAATGGAACCACCCATCGATGGAATGGAAGCCGATCTTCTTCTCGACGGCTTCACCAAGCGTGGTCCGGGGCTGGGACTCGAGTTCAAAGCCGAAGGCACCGACTATCGAGGTGAGTTCAAGGCCTACGGTCTGTACGACACCGGCGGAATCGACCGCACCAGTGCGGGTGTCTCGGTGGACATCGAAGAGTCGTTTCGCGGCGAGGTGGAAGGCTCGTACAGCATGGCGATTTCGAACAACCTGACACTTCGAGCCGAACTCGCCTGGATGAGTGATCCCACCTGGTCGAGTGCCTGGCGCATCGAGGACTTCGACAGCAGGCTCGAATACATGAGCGGGATCTCGCTCGACTACAGAAGCAACAACACCGAGCTCACACTCTCGACCAACTACTCCTTGATGCCGTTCGTGAGCAACAACTACCAGATGGCCAGTCGGCCGTACTACGTCGACAAGGCCCCGGAACTCGCCTACCGAAGATACGCGGACAGCCTGTTCAGCGATGCCGTGAGCTGGACCAGCGAGTACTCGGCGTCGCTCATGCGAATCAAGGTCACCGACGGCACGCCGAACGAACTGGGTGTGCCGAATGCGGCCTTCGCCACCACCAATCCGGACGAATCGATCCATGATCTCTACTACGGCAAAGCCGGGTACAACAGCGACTTCGTGACACGCTTCGACACGCGCCAGGAGATGAGCCTTCCTCTCGACTACGGAGCCACGAACGTGGTGCCCTACGTCTCGGCACGCGCCACGGGATACCTCAATCAGAAATTCGAGACCTACAACCCGGACGCGAAGAACCTTCGATTCTTCGGGTCGGCGGGACTGAAGACCAACACCACGCTCATCCAGTCATGGAACACGGTCAGAAACAGCACGTTCGACCTGGACCGACTGCGTCAGGTGATCCGCCCCTACGCACACGCCTGGGTCGGGGTCGACAGTCTCAACGACGGCGGGCTTCCGGTCTACGACCAGGAAGTCGAAGCCATCAGTGGAGGCAGCGCGATCAGAGCGGGCGTGCGACAGATCTTCCAGACCAAGCGTGGCGGTGGCGGCAGGCGACGATCCGTGGACTGGATCGATCTGGACATGGGTGCCCAGTTGAATGATGGAGCGGACGTCTTCACGCTTGCAGACGCCAGGACACCATGGACCTATGCACAAAGCCCAAACCCCACCTGGGTCGACTGGCGTCCGGAACTCTCACAGTGGGGAAGCCATCTCTACGGCAACCTCAACTGGAATCTGAGCGACACCTTTTCGGTCGGTGGGTCCGCCAAATATCTGGTCGACACCCTCACCGGGGTGAAGATACTCTCCGATGGCTCGCAGGTTCTCGAGAACTACGACGGGCTGATGACGGGATCCGTCGGATTTCAAATAGAGCACTCACCCGCAGTCAGCACCTACCTTGAATACCGTTACATCCAGGCCGGTCAGACCGAACTGCTTCAGGCGGGCATCGCGTACAAGCTTGGCAGACGATATCTCATCGGATGCACGCCACAGTACGACCTGCTCGCGAACGAGATGCGCGCCATTTCGGGCACGGTCACCCGCACGTTCAATGACTTCGATCTTCAATTCGAAGCTGGATACGACGTGATTCGAGACTCACCTTCCGTGAGTCTTCGATTCGGACTGCCCGCCGGCGGCGGATGATCCGGACACGTTCATTCGAAACCGACGTGAAGGGCACCGGAAGAAGCCCACGGTCGTCGTTTCACCCACAGCATGGACGCCTGTCACAGTGATGGTTCGCTGTACTGGGTGCACTCACTCGAAGAGATCACGGGGGGCTGATGCACCGAGCAGTTTGTAACCACTTGCGGTGAGACATCGACCCTGCCGGGTCCGAGCCAGGAAACCGGACTGAAGCAGATAGGGCTCGACCACATCCTCGAGTGTGGACGAATCATCGCCCATCGTCGCCGCGATCGCTTCAAGGCCGACCGGACCGCCGCCATAGGTCTCGAGAATCGAACGAAGGTATTTTCGGTCCAGTTCGTCAAGCCCATGATCATCGACGCCTTCGAGGGCGAGGGCTTCGATCACGACCTTGCCTGAGACCTTTCCACTCGCGCGAACCTGGGCGAAGTCCCTGACCCGCCGAAGAAGGCGAAGCGCCACCCGTGGTGTCCCGCGACTCCTGATGCTGATCTCCTTGAGTGCATCGGCTGCGACATCGGACATCGAGAGCTTGTCGGCCGCACGTTTGAGAATGACAAGAAGTTCATCGGTGCCGTAGTAGTCGAGGTGGTGCGAGATGCCGAATCGACTGCGCAGTGGCTGCGTCAGCAGACCTGCGCGAGTGGTCGCACCGATGAGCGTGAATGGCTTGAGTCCTACGGTGATGACCTTGGCGTGCATGCCACTGTCGACCGTGAAATCAACCTTGAAATCCTCCATCGCAGGATAGATGTATTCCTCGACGGCGGCCGGCATTCGATGGATCTCATCGATGAAAAGCACATCACCTTCCGACATCCGCGTGAGCGTGCCGATGAGATCTCCCGCCTTCGACAGAGCGGGACCGCTCGTGGTGTAGAGACGTGTCCCCATCTCGGTGGCGATCACGTGTGCGAGCGTGGTCTTTCCCAGTCCTGGAGGTCCGTGAAGAAGCACATGCTCCATCGTGTCCTTGCGCTGCCTGACCGCTTCCAGTGCGATCGACAGTCGTTCGACGAGATCAGGCTGCCCGACATACTCGGTCATGTGCACGGGACGAAGCGCCGGCCCCCCCTCGTGCTGGACGGGTGCGGGCTCGCGATCTTCGGACTGCTGCTCAGGTGTGACGACTCGGTCTCGTGCCATGCCCCCATCATCGGTTCCGGATGGAATTCAACAACCGAAACCACGGACCAGACCGGTTTTTTTCAGGAAGAACCGAGGAATATGACGGATGTCGGCACGATCAGGGCTCGAGTGCCTGCAGACGTGCGATCCGGTCGGAGAGCGGCGGGTGCGTCGAAAACTTGGTCGAGATGTCGTGACGACCCCCTCGGACGGCTTTCTTCAGAGGATTGACGATGAAAAGTGGAGCGGTCGACTGACCCACATGCTTGAGCGGTTGTCGCTGTGCACCGAGCTTTCTGAGTGCACCGACGAGCCCCTGTGGGTAGCGAGTGAGTTCGACCGCACCTGCATCAGCGAGATATTCCCGCTGGCGGCTCATCGCGAATCGGACCATCACCGCACAGATCGGGGCCAGAATCGCGAAGATCACCGCAAGCACCACGATCAGAATCGCAAGAGGATTGGCACCGCCGTTGTTCCCACTGCTGCGATTTCCGCCGCGACCACCACCGAAGACCGCGCTGTAGAACGCCACACGAGTGCCGGCATCGGCGGCGAAGATGATGATGCCGGCCAGGGTCGCCATCAGCATGCCCAATCTGATGTCGTAGTGACGGATGTGACTGATCTCATGCGCCATCACGCCGGCGAGTTCGTCCCGGGTGAGGTTGGCCCGCAAGCCGGTGGTGATCGCGACGACGCCATGAGCGGGATCGCGCCCGGTGGCGAAGGCATTCATTCCAGGATCGGCGATGAGATACACCTCGGGCATGGGAATCCCGGCGGCGATCGCGAGTTCCTCGACCACGTTGAACAGCTGAGGGTCATCCGACTTCTGCAGCTGCTTGGAACCGGTCATCCGAAGAATCGCGTTGGACCCTCCGAACCAGCTCCAGAGCGTCGCGATGATCGCAAGCACGAAACCGACCACACTGCCGGCCACGAGCCCCGTGACGACGGTCGCGAGTTGGAGCCCCGTCGATTCATTCATCCCTGCCGATGTCTGCTGGGAGCTGCCTCCCCACGCAGCGAGAATGGCTCCCACCGACGCTCCGAAAAGCGTGATCAGAAGAAACATGATCAGCACGATCAAGGCACTGTTGCGCTTGTTTCGTGCGATCAGATCGGTGTAGGTGAGATTTCCCGAAAAGCCCTTCAGCGGCTCGCGTTCTTCGTGAACGACGGCTTCCGGCGCGGCGACTGGGGGCTGTGGCTTCGGCATGAAACGAGGTATCCAAACGGCAGACAGAGGCTGGGTGCGGACGACGATGAATCAGAACTTGACCTGAGTCGGCTCGCGCTCTTCAGCCGATTCGACTTCGAAGAGATCCCGATGCTGGAAATTGAACATGTTGGCGACGATGTTCGTGGGGATCGTCTCCAGTTTCTCGTTGTAGTTGGCGGTCATTCGGTTGTAGTTGGTCCGCGAGAATCCGATCTTGTTCTCGGTGCTGGTCAGCTCCTCCTGAAGTTGAAGGAAGTTCTGATTCGCCTTGAGGTCCGGGTAGGACTCCGAGAGTGCGAAGAGTTTGCCGAGGGCGGAGGACAACATGCCTTCGGCCTGCCCGGTCGCACCGACACCATCGGCGCTCACGGCGCCGTTGCGCGCCTTGATGACGTTTTCCAGAGTCTCCTTCTCGTGCGATGCGTAGCCCTTCACGGTCTCGACGAGATTGGGAATCAGATCATGACGTCGCTTCAACTGGACATCGATGTCCGACCATGCGGTCTCGGAACCGATCCGAGCGCGGACGAGCCCGTTGTACATCCCGAAGAACCAGACTGCGATGAAAAGCACGATGACGACGATGACGATGATCGGGATCAGTAAAAAACCCATGATGGAGCTCCTTGAGACGGCGTTCGACCGGAAGACGGCACGTACAGGATCCCACGAGAGAGGCTCGAGAGCAACCGGTACGGCGGGCTCAAGGCGAGGTTTCGCGCAACGCCTCGAGAAATCGTTCCGCGTCGACGAAATCCGGGAAGACATCATTCGCCCCGGCTTCACGCAGAAGCGACTCTCGCTGTCCGCTGGCAAGACCAACGAAACCGATGCCGAGCTGTCGGGCGGCAATGAGATCCCACAAGCCATCACCCACATAGACGACCGAGGGATCATTCCCGGAATGAACGCCTTGTTCGATCGCACGCTTCCGGGCGATCTCGATGATGTCGGCTCGAGGATGGGCATCACAAGCGAAGGCCGATGGAATCGACTCGTGCTCGATTCCACAGGACTGAAGTTTGAATCGAGCCGAGGGGGTCCACCCTCCGGTCGCGATGGCGACGCCGTGCCCCTCGCAACGCAGCCGAGCGATGAATTCAGATGCTCCCGGGGTCTGCCTCATTTGATCCTGGGATGTCTCCTGGGCCTCCTGAAGAATCGAGACGAAACGATCACGAAGGGCATCGATGTCCTGCCGACCTGCTTCAACGCCGTGAACACGTTCGTGGAGTGCGGATGCGATCGATTCATCCGTGGAGTGCGGATAGTCGTTCCAGTCCGTGGACATGGACGAGATGCCGAGAATCTCCCGGGCCGCGAGGCGCCAGCAGTCATCATCCAACTGGGAGGTCCGACAGAGGGTGCCGTCGATGTCGAAGATCACAAGCATGGCGGAAACTCGCAGTGAAAGAGACTGATGTGCGGGGTTCACGATAGTCTGGTGGTCGCCATGAATGAAGCGACCATCGAAAAAGCGGTACGTGCCTACGAGGCGACTCACCAGACCACGCCGGAACTGATCGTTCGCGCGCCCGGCCGAGTCAATCTAATCGGGGAACACATCGATTACAACGGAGGACAGGTGCTTCCGATCGCAATCGACCACGCCACCATCGTTGCGGCGGGAAGACCGAAGGATGGAGGCCGGGCGATCACCATCGACGCGCTCGATGTCGGTCGGACGCATCGCATCGAGGATATTCAGTCGTACCGTCCACTCGGACACGGTGCCGAAGACAACCATCTCGACTACATCCTCGGCCCACTGGCAACCCTTCTTGAAAAGGGCCTCGATGCCTCACCGCTGAACTGCACGATCGCGAGCGACATACCGATCGGAGCGGGTCTTTCCTCGAGCGCCGCACTGGAGGTTGGGATGCTTCTTGCCGCACGCGCGCTGCTCGGATGCCAGACCGATCCACGAACGCTTGCCGAAGAGGCCATGTCGTCCGAGCATCGTTTCGCAGGAACTCCATGTGGAATCATGGACATGTTCGTGAGCGCCGCCGCGAAAGCGGACCATGCCTGTCTGATCGACTGCACGCGAAGAACATGTCGCCAGATCTCGCTTCCCGGTTCGGAACGTCTGCGAATCGTGATCATCGACACCGGTGTCAGACACACCCTGGCCGATGGGTCGTACGCCGATCGCAGGCAGGCCTGCGAAGACTCGGCACGTCGTCTCGGAGTCACGACGCTGTCGGAGGTGCGCCGATCGGATTTTCATGAACAGGCACTTCCGACGGACATCCGCTCGCGGGCGAGACATGTGATCACGGAAATCGACCGCGTCGAACGCTTCGTGACCGCGGTCGAAGCGGGTGACCTTCCGCTGGCGGGCCAACTCCTCGGCGAAAGTCACCGCTCGCTTCGCGATGACTTCGAAGTCTCCTGCCCGGAGCTGGACCTCATCGTGGATGTCGCCGACGGCTTGAAGTCATCCGGAGTCTACGGCTCACGAATGACGGGAGGGGGTTTCGGAGGGTGCGTGGTGTCATTGTGCCACCCTGATGCGATCGAAGACCTCAAGGCGGAGCTGATGCCGACCTATGCCTCGGCATTCGACCGCGTTCCGAAAGTTTTCGAGACTCATGCCGCCGATGGCGCGAAGCTGGTGGGATGACCTTGGTCTTTTTGCGATGAAGACCCTCCCGCCGTGTATCCTGTGGGAATGACCATTCGAAACCTCTTGACGCTCCTCTGTACCGGCTCCTTCCTGTTCACCACAGGATGTGATGACAGCATCTCCAGCCGGGAGACCGTGGCAGAGCCCCCCCCCGAACTGAAGGCGGTCATCAGCACCCAACGTGGTGAATTCACGGTCCTGCTTCGATCGGACCTGACACCGGTGGCGGTGGCGAACTTCGTCAATCTCGTGCAAAGCGGGTTCTATCACGGCTCGGAAGTCGCGAACGCGAATCCCGCAAGTTTCAGTGTTGCAAACACCAAGTACAGAACCCCCAATTACACGATCGTCCCGAATTTCACCACGGAACTTCTCTTTGACCGACCGGGCATCATCGCGTGGACGCTCATGGACGATCCCAAGATGGTCGAGAACTCCATTCCTCACCCCACTCGTTTCTTCGTGTCGAAGACCGAACAGTCGCCCTGGAATCTGAGTTACCCCTCGTTCGGCGAGGTCGTGGATGGAATCGATGTGGTCAGCGCGACTCAGAAGGGTGACTGGATCAAATCGATCCGCATCGTGGGTGATCCAACGGCGGTGCTGGCGCCCTATGCGGACAAGATCAGGACATGGGACGCGGCACTCGAGAAGGTGAAACCGCCCGTGAGGACGAAGGACGAGGAGGGCCTTCCACTCCCGGAAGGCACGAGGCCAGTGGGATTTTGATCGATTCGGATCATGATCCGTTTCAATTCCAGCTGAGCCCCTTCGGCCAGTCCTTCCACTGCTGGAGATCGCACAATTCGACGAGTTGATCCAGACGTTCCAATTCTCCGAAGAGGATCAGAGCTCTGCGCGACGGGTCCCGTTCGGCAAGCAGTCGGTAGCGGATCGATTCATCCTGAACGAGCACGAAGGAAGCGATCTCGACCACGGTCTCGAGTGAGATGTCATCCTTTTCTACGTACCCTCGGACCTCGTCGGCAAGTCGCATCCGGACCAGTCGTTCACTTGAGAGCAGGTCGTGAAGACGTCCTCTGCAGCTCTTGGGAATGTTGGTGGCCGCCTGGTTGATGGGCTTCAGGAAGGCTCGTCGATAGAGCCGGTCTCCCTGAGGCTCTTCGACATGTCGTATCTCAGCACGACAGACCCCGTGCAGGCGGATGAAATGGCGTCCATCGGGAAGTTTGTGATCCTTGAGCAGACGACCGATACAGGCGACTCTGCGCAACGGTGGCATTCCGAGGGAGTCGCAGGACACGACACCCTTCTCGAGCACCGACATGGCGATTGGAAGCGACTGCCCGAGATCCCCATCGATCGCGGGAGAGACCGCATGCTCGATCATCTGGCGATAGCGAGGTTCGAAGATGTGCAGATCACGAACGGTGTGGGGATACAGCACCACGCCCACCAAGGGGAACAGTGCGATCGGATTTCCGAAATCTATGAGGAACGAGCCGGACATTGGAACATGTTAGGCACTCGGGCGAGAGTGGACCTCAGGCTGCCATGGAAAATGCGATCTCACCGGACACACCGTTGATTTGATCGAAAATCGCCTGAAAACCCTCTTCATCCATGCGCAGTGCCTCCAGCGCGTTCTCATGAACGGCGGTGTGCATGAGGTCCAGGCGGAATCCACCTGGAAGATGGGCGACCAGATGGTCTCCAACGTGCACGAACCAGGGAACGAGGGACTCGTCGCCACTGAGAACCGAAGGGTCGTGGTGGTGCGCCGTGGCCGAGACGAGCGACCGAGGAAACTTCCACTGTTCACAGAGGACGGCCCCGATCGACTGATGATTCGTTCTGAAGGTGGCTCGTTCCAGTTCGAGAAGATCGACCTTGGGAGTGCCATCCCCGTCGACGCTGACCTGTTCCATCATCGAAGTGAACTCTGCGGAGTCATGCTGGAGTTCCACGAGAAAGCCGATGTCGTGCAGCAGTCCTGCAAGAAAGGCCTCATCGGTGGATTGTGAACCGGTATGACGTGCGACCAGACAGGAGGCGGCCGCGGTCTTCATGCTGTGTTCCCAGAGATCTCGGACCTCGAAGTGAGGAAGTGTCCCCTCGAATCGAAAGATGTGCCCGAGACTTGCCGCGATCGCGAGATTCTTCACTGCATTCAGACCGAGCAAAGAGATCGAACGATTGATCGATGCGATCTGTCGTGGCATCCCGTAGAACGAGGAATTGACGACCTTGAGGATTCGACTGGACAGCGCGGGATCACTGGAAACGATTTGATGCAGATCTTTCGCGGAGCTGTTGGGATCCTCGATGATGTCGATGATCTGCATCGTCACTTCGGGAAGCGTCGACATGTGCGCGATTCCACCAACGATCTCCTGAGCGACCTGGTGGGCATTTGAATCGAGATGAGCGTCACACATGATGTACCCCGGATGTCCATGGTGGATGGATTCAGAACGACATGATCTGTGTCGGCCAGACCACGGAGGTTCTTGAGGTGTCATTCGATGATTCGAGAGGGTTCCGGGGCTGGGATCATGAATACCAGCGTTTTCGAACCGGGATGTCTTCGAAATCGAGGTCGGCGAGCAGATCGGCGATCTTTCGACCGGTATCGCCGGGACCGAATCTCTCGTCGATCCGTGACTTCGAGCCACCGGAGGCTTCGTTCAATGCCCGCTCGAACTCAGGTCCGGTAACGACATCGACATGCGTCACGTTCACACCTCGCTCGCGTCCCGACTGTCGATCACCGACATCGAGAACGGGAACGCCCAATGCAGCACATTCCAGAAGGCCGGCACTGCTGTTTCCGACGAAGAGTCGAAGACGTCGAAGCAGACCGACGAATTCAGTGCGATGCAGATGTTCGATCAGTGGCAGACCACTTTCAAGAATGGCACGACGAATGCCGTCACTGCCGGGATCGACGTTGGGCGCCATCACGACCAGACGTCCGGCGTCGGAAAGTGATTCGAAGAGACTCAGAGCCAGACCATGTTCGACCTCGTCCGAGTGTCCGGTGGGATGCATCTGCACCAGAATATCCGGTGATCCTTGAGAGACCCAGGTGGACTCGTCCAGCGGGGGGATCGAATCCAGTCCGTCGACCGCAGGTGAACCCACCACGAAGACGGACTTGGGATGCTCCCCCATCGCGAGAATTCTTTCCGCACTGAGTCGGGTGGCTGCAAGGTGGAGATGCGAAAGCTTGGTGGTCGCATGTCGCATCGAATCGTCAGCGACACCGACGGCCACATCACCTCCATGAACGTGCGCCACCCTGATTCCAAGAAGCGAAGCCGCACTGGCCGCCGCGAAGATCTCGATTCGATCGCCGAGAATCAGCACGACGTCGGGTTCGTGACGCGTGAACAGAGTGGTGAATCCTTCGACACCTCGGGCCAATGAGAATCCGTACGAACCGCGGGTCCGTGGTTCTGAGTCGAGCTGCATCTCGACCAATCCGACGATGGGGTACCTCGATTCGATCTCGCGAACCGTCGGCTCGTTTCCGATCAGATGTGAACCAGCGACCACCAGCGAACACTCGATGGCGGAGTGTTCATGAAGTGCGTCGAGCGTCGAGGACAGCAGGCCGAATTCAGCCCGGCTTCCGGTGACGACGAGGACTCGACGATGGTTCATGATGCCGCCTCCGGTCTTTCCACTGAAGCAGGCTCGAGGAGCGTCCCGCCCTCAAGGGCACGGCGAGTCCTGCACCCGACGAACGTCGAGAGCGAGGCGGCCGGAACACCTGTCCCGGGACGCATGGTCGTGAGATCCCCGGAGACGAGCACCTGACCGGCGGGAACATCACGCCGTACCGCGACGGACTGTCGCGAGGTCGCCATGACGTCTCGTTCAAGAGGCAATGGAATCTTGTCAGACGCGCCCAGCATGATCGCGGACCGTCGTGCGAATCGAACGTACTCTCGGAAGTTCTCGGGTTCGATCGACGCCCCGTGATCAGGACCTTCGGCATCACGATTCCAGGTGAGATGTTTTTCCAGAACACGGGCACCTGCCGCCACGGCCAGCCCACCGGTATGGACGGACACGGTGTGGTCGCTGTATCCGACGGTCGTTGCGAACGCACGGGCCAGTGCGCCGATGCCTCCGAGGGCGGTCGATTCAATGGGCGTGGGATAACTGCTGACGCAGTGAAGCAGGGTGGGACGAATTTCGGGGATCCATTCGAGGGCCTGACGGACTTCGGTCACCGTGGCGCCACCGGTGCTGATGATCATGGGTCTGCCGGTGGAGGCCACGGCTTCCAACAGCGGTCGATTCACGACATCAGGTGAAGCCGTCTTGTACAGATCCCACGCCAATCGATCCGCCTCCCCCACCAGTTCGGGGGAGAAGACGGTGACCACGGAACGGAGTCCGTGGTGGACGGCTCGCAGCCGGGCACGTTCGAGTCCGTCGGCATCGAGTCGAAGCCGATCGAGCATGGTGATGGGATCCAGCTCGCCCGCGGCTGTCTGATAGGCGGCGAGTCCGGCACTTCGTGACAAGAGACGTCGGGGCTCGAACCATTGAAACTTCACGGCATCCGCGCCGGCCTCGGCCGCGGCATCGACGAGGGCTTCCGCGCGGGCGGGGTCACCATCGTGATTCACACCGATCTCGGCGATCACGAATGGATGGGAGGTGCCGCAGGGCGTCGGTGCTTCACCCGTCAGTGGATCATCGGTGGATGTCATGGACCACCCTCGACGGTCTCCCGGCGTTTGATGATCGCTTCAGCCACCAACATGTCGATCTCGTCGTCGATGTCGATGACGGAACCGATCGCATTGACGATCGCACGGCGGTCACGTCCCAAAAACGCATGCGGTGCATCGGGCTCCACCGTGAAGAGTGATTCGCGAGTGAGGGCGATCACACCGCCATCGGGAAAATAGGCTGGCGGAAGATCCTGTCTGCGATAGACGTCGTTCTGATGCCATGCACTGATCGAGTCATTCTCACCGACGCGCACCATCCACCATGGGTGATGTTTTCCGACTGACTCGTAGCTTTGAACACTGTCCGCTCCGGTCTTCTCGAGATGCTGCACCGCATCGTCGATCAGGTCACGCGGTCTGATCGGAACGTTCGCGTAGAGAATCACCACTCTTCGAGAAGCGACTCCGGACGACTCGATCGCGTGGCGGACCGCGGAATCGACCGACGCCTCGTCGGATGCAAGCGATGGCGGTCGCATGATGACCTCGACACCCTCCGCACGCGCGGCGGCAGCGATCTCCTCGCCATCAGTCGAGACGATCACATGATCGATGCATGCGGCCTGCCTCGCCTGCTCGATCGAATGCACCACCATCGGTCTTCCACCAAGAACTCGGGAGTTCTTGTTGGGAAATCCCTTGCTGCCACGCCGACCGACGATCACGGCGGTGATCGAATTCACATCATCTGTCTGAGTCACGGTTGATAAGTCCTCAATTGAAAGGCACGGGGTCCGTCTTCACGGAGCGCACGGCGACGCTCGTGAATCACTTTTCGCCAGAGCTCCATGATCGAGTGCTCATCGACGTTGCCGACACATCGTGTTCCGTTGAGATCGAGCTCCGATGTGGGAACCCAGCCATCGCTGTGGATCGTCATGCGGCGGAAGGATTCACTGATCATGGTCCGCTCGGGATTCGATGCATCCGCCAGAGTGTTCGGACCAATCTTCTCCAGCGGATCGATCACGATCTGAGGATCGATCACCGGCGTGCCGAGCACGCGCTGCCACCGTTCGAAGAACGGCTCGATGTCCTCGTAGGTGTCGTAGCATCGCTGAATCCGCGGAACGATCCAGGGGAGCGCAAGCGCCCCGGGGCCGGAGCCACGAATGGACCGTCGGGATCGAATGAGTTCCTCGATGTTGGCCATCACCGTGGCATATCCGTCATGCCCCATCGCCCGGTGGTAGGTTTCCGGTGAATCGGCGTTCAACTCCACGGAGACCACGCCCACGCCGGAGGTCGCGAGGTCGCGTAGGACGGCCGGAGAACATTGAAGTTCGGTTCTGAGATGAACACCGATGATGCCCGCGTCGAGCGCCATGCGAATGAAGTCGACGCACCCGGGGTGCTGCAGTGGATCACCGATTCCACCCAGCGTCACCAGGGAATCGTTCCCGTCCCCGAGATCGGAGATGATTCGCTTGAAACGGGACATGGTAATCGGTTCGCGTTGGATCGTGCCGTAGCGATGCGGACTGCACGAACCCGAACCAAGTCGCCCGGTGCACAGTTCGATCTGCACGTGCCGCGGAGTGAAGGACGGCAGCCCGCCACGTCGCATGGTCTCGAGCTGATCCACGATCTCACGATTCGAAAGCGGCATCGTTTCATTCATCTCGGACTGCATGAATGGCTGCAGTGCACGTCGGATTCTGAGACGACACCGAGCGGAATCGAAGATGCCACGCACCTGCGAACGTCGGACCTGGGCATCGATCGGCACATTCCCTTCGCGCGCGATGGGATCATGCTCGGGACGTTCCGGTCGGTAGCCGAGCATGGCGCCGAACGTGGCGAGGCGGTTGTTCGGCTGAAGACGACCGATCAGATCGGCTGATGCCAGACAGGCTCCAAGTCCGGGAGGTGCCTGGGTGAAGATGAATTCCTTTCGACCATCGTGTTCGCGCCAGCGTTCGATGAGCGCGTCGATGCCCCCCTGTCCCAGCACTTCGACCAGCGGCCAGTCCGGCCCGCAGATCACCGCACCATTGATTCCATCTCTGGACATCACCCGGGCGGTGTGCTCCGCGGAGAGATTCTCATCGAAGACGGTCATTCCCGCGATGCCTCCCCGCCAGCATCGATCGGCGAACATGCGTGCGGTGAGAATCACCTCGTGCTCGGCACCGAATGCCGACGAACCGCAACGTTCGACCGTGACCGGAAGTCTGACTCTGGACAGATCGAGTTCCTCGATGAGATCACATTCATCAGGAACCAGCAGGATGATCGAGTCCAACAACTCCGAGGAAGCGATCCGTTCCAAGGTGGACTGGAGCACGCTCTGGGAGACGATCGACTTGCGCAGACTTCGACGACTCCCGGCCCCACCCATCATGGGATCGATCGGAATGAAGGCGCTGACGCGCTCGGTCGGTCGCTTCGCACCCGGATCGAGATCGACCGGAGCGGCTTCGACACGATTCCTCGATCGAGGAGCGTCGGGCGCGGAGGTCTTTCCTGAACCGAGCAGCTTGATCGAATCCTCGAGCATGTCCGCGGCATCATCCCCCGCCTGTGCCAGGAACTCGACGTTGACGAGATCGCGCTGAATCTGAAGACGCTGCATGTCACGAGGATCGTCGTTCGATTGAATGTCGATCCTGCGATCCGCGAGGTATCGCTTGAAGGCGCCGAGCTGATTGATCTGATTGACGAATTCAAAGGCCTCTGAAAGATCATCGACCGCATGACGTTTCACTTCGATCGCATCGAACACCTTGCGGGATCGGGCATCGTCTTCGAGACAGGCTGCCAGCCGGTCAAGCAGTCCCGCGGTGTCACGTGAGACCGCATTCAGGGCGTGAACATCGTTCAGAAGCGCGTTCAGTCGGTCGCGCACCCGATCCGCCTGCCTGGAATCCGTCGCCTTGTCCGGCATCGGAATGGCCGCGATGGAGTCACTTCCTCTGGGTGCATGGGCACGGAGCGTGGCACGCAACGACGCGACTTCGGTCGAGGCCTTGCGAACGCCGCCTTCGCTGGCGTCGATGATGGTGAGACCCTTCTGCACATCCGCGGTGAAGTGGGTCTCGAAACGTCTCAGATAGGTGAGCATCTGCCGGTCAGTCAGGATCGAACGGCCGTTGATGTCCTCCAGACGATGAAGCATGCCTCTATGCCGGACGATCCGTTCCCACTCCATCTTGGCGATGGTGTTGAAGGGATTGAGCTCGGTCGACCAGACATCATCGATCGCGGTGCCACGTGCGTAGTAGAGTCCATCGGTGAAGCCGAGGTCCTGACCGATGAAGGCCACCGGATCACACCCGAGATGACGGGCGAAGTGGTAGGAAAGATGCGCCACGGTGGTGGCTGATTCAAGTGACTGAACATCGGGACCCGTATCCCCGAGTATGTGTTCGAGGACGATCGCACGGCACCACCGGATCGCTCCGGGCCAACTGTCGGCGATGACCGGGTGCGCTTGGGGCAGACCGATCAGGGTGATTCCTTCGACGTCCTTCTTGCTGAGACCTTCATAGAAACGCTTCGATATGTGGTGGTAATCAAGCGCCGTGACGAAATGCGGCTTGATGCCCGCGTCGAGAAGAGGACGCAGGGCCGTCTGCGCCGCGATGATCATGCATCGATCTCGAACACCGCTTCGCCCGAGCATCTTGATGTTCTTCTGAAGACTGGGACCCGCACTCACCACCACACCGAGCCGCCCCTGCGCCAGACCGGAGAGTGCACCGATCCCCGAACCAAGCGCGTAATGATCGACGTTCATAAGTTCGTTTCGAACGGTCCCAGCACTGCGCATCAAAGTCGTGGTCATCGTCGTTCTTGCACTGTTGACCGCATCCGTCAGACGGGCACTGATCGTTCGAACCTGATCTTCGAATCCACGAAGCGACGGTGCATGCTCGAGGATCTTCGTACCGGCGACCATCTGCGTCTCGATGTCGCTGAAACATCTGGTGAACTGAACCTCGTCTTCGGCGTCCGTGATCCAGCGAACGAATCTGGGATCCATCCACTTCGTGCAGTCGATGTTGGAGAGGATCGTTCGAAGTCGTGCGACGTCGGGCTCATGAACGAGGACCACACCGGTCCGATTCAAGCGGGTGAGCAGAGCCTCGACATGGTGACCGACTCCGAAACCGAGGACGAGAACACAGGCAGTCTCCGCGGGATCGACTCGCTCGGCCCAGTTGCGTGCTTCGACCAGGGGCTGGTGCAGACTGGCCAGTCTGCGCCCTTCGGACACCAGACCGACGGTGGCACCATCGGCGGCCGTCTGAAAGGTGACCGGACTTCCATTCGCCTGCTCGATCTGCGCGGCAACCTCCGGTGCGGACACGGCGAGACAGGCGAGATTTCGTGTGAGTCTCTCGCTGTCATGCGACGTGGCCCCGGAGCCGTCGGAATGTGACTGTCTGTCGATGTCGTTTGAGGACACGCGCAAGCTGCCTTGAAATGCATGAAGTGAAAAACGTCAGGCGAACGATCAACCATGACGACCCGACGAATCGGATTCCATATAGTGTAATTATCGGTCCCCAGTCCATTTGAACTGGAGAAACATGCCCACTGGAGACGTCCATGAGTCACTATTTTCTAGAGAACCCCTGGCCCATCGGGATCATTTCAGGGGTCGTGGGGCTCATTCTCATCATCGGCTTCCTTCGAACCGGAGAGAGCCGAGTGCTGATCGCCAGCCTCGCAGCCGTGGGCCTGGCAGGTCTGGTCTTTGCGCTGGATGCACTGGTGACGACCTCCGCGGAACACGGAGAACGGGTGGTCTCGGAACTGGTCGATGCGGCGGAGGCAGGTGATGTCGAAGGGATGTTGCAGCGCATCTCGCCGGAGGCATCACTTCACCTTGGCAGCGTGACCAGACCTGGGCAACCGTTTTCGGCGGTTCAGGCGTCTTTCAAGACCCTCTCGGGGCGCAATCGAATCACGGAAAACTGGGTGATCCGCCTCAGAGGTGAATCGAACGGCCAGGGTGGCGCACTGGTCTTCCTGTCCTGCAGGACGTCGACCAGCGGCAGCTACGGCCTGGTACCCACCACCTGGAGTTTCGAAGTCGATGAGGACGAGCAGGGCCGCTGGGAGATCACTCGAATCATCTTCGAGTCGTTGATGGGCCGAGCCCCCGAACGAGCTCTGTGACGCGCGGAAGCTCACTCCATGTCATCGAGAACCGGTTCCGTCACCAACAGGGAACCCACATCCTCGGTGATCGCGAGCCGACGGACCAGATACCCATCTGATTCGAGTTCCGAAAGCCCCACCAGGATCTCGCGCCCGGGCAGAACGTTCTGGCCATCCGGATAGAAGAAGGTTCGGGTGGTCGTCTCACCGGGAAGGATTTCAGGCATCGCCTTGCGCATCGGTGCGAATCCGACCGCGGAGCAGAACGCCTCGAGCAGCAAGGGAGTGCTGCCGCTGTTGTAGGCGGAAAGACTGACGAGGACTCCATTGTCACGTCCGCCGGCATCACGCGAAAGACGCCAGGAACTTTCCAACGCCATGCGACTTGATTGGACACTCGTCGGAACCAGCAACTGGGCGGTCTGTTCCTGGGCACCGATGATCTCGGCACTCAATCGCAGATCAAGCGCGCCATCGACCTGGGTTCTGGGAAACGTGAATTCGAACCCCACTCGCTCTCGAGCTCCGGGCTGGATCGTGACACGACGGCTCATGGGCTGAAAACGGAAACTGGCGGGCCCGACGGGGCGAAGACGGACTTCGATGGCTTCGGTCCAGGGATTGTGCAGGCTGAACATGCATTCATGGACACCGGTGGAGGCTTCGATGAATTCCGGCGTCATCGACGCTTCGGCTCGAAACCGTGCGATCTTCTTGTCGAATCCGGTCAGAAAGACGGGCGCATCGTCGAGCTGAATCAGACGGGGACCTCGGGCATCGAGCAGGGATGAAGTGGTCCCATCGATCGAGGTGATGCGGATCGAACCGAATTCCGGAGCGAGTTCCATGGTGGCGGAGCCTTCGGTCGCCCAGGCCACGATCATGGGTTCTTCGGACTCCCCCTTGAGGAGATAGGCATTCAGTCCTCGTCCCAGGGGAACTGGAATCTGTGGCCCGCGAGCCGACAACCGTGACGCGATCATGTGAAAGACGTATCCGGCGGCATCGAGGCCCTTGAGAGAGAAGGCGCCACTTCTCTGGTTCCAGGGCGCTTCAAGCTCGAGATAGTCCACTCCACGGGCCCACGCTTCGACGAGATCACGGGCCACGCGAGTGGCTCGCATTCGATCATCTTGAAAAGCACGTCCGGAATCGATCACCAGAAGACCACTTGACTCGCCATTGCGAAGCGGACCATCGAAGCCGTCACCGAGGAAACGCATCGGAAGGAATTCTGTCTCGAAGGTTTTGGAGTCGTCGGAGTCCGACCGAGAATCGAGAATATCCACGTCGAGCTCGAGGATCGGAGCCGCCACGAAGGTACGAGTGCGTTGATCGATCTCACCCAGAGCTGAATCGATCTGAAGCGGACTCACCCGGCCGGGGGAATCGACTCGCCAACGAGAAACCTCGTCGCCGTACTGAGCCATCCAGTTGGACAGAAGATCAAGGACCTTGAGATCACCGCGACCGATCAGCTCGAGGACGTCGTCATCACCCGTCCGCCCGATGTTCTGCAGAGTGAGATCGGAAGGAAGTCCCGAAAGTTCGAACACGGGCTCGATTCCGGACGCATGCAGGGCATCGACGAAGGCGTCCATGCCTCTGGAACGTTCGGAATCCAGACGAGCGGGGCGTCCCGACTGCCAGACCGGAACCGAAACGTAATCAGGGCGAAGCACCGACGCGAACTCCAGTTCGGAAGCAGCCGGATCCTCGAAGGAATCGGAAAAGGACACACCGAAATGGGGTGCCTCGTAGGTCAGGGTGCTGCGGCTGGATTCAGGAAGAATCGCGAGCGCCTGATCCTCGCGGGCAAGCAGGGTGTCGCCATCGAGAAGGGACAGACGTCCTCGATACCACCCCACCGGAAGATCGTCGAAGTTCAGAACCAGAGATGTTCTTCCTCGGGAGATCGGCTCACGACGTTCCACGCGAAGCGTACCGTCGAGGTCGAAGACGCTGAGGACCGCAGTCAGCGTTCCGGTGGCGAGGTCGTTCAAGGACGCTTTCAGGGTCGGCCGCTCGGGCAACCGGGTGACCCCGGAGATCGGTCGAGCCGTCAGGCTCATGCGAGGAAGCTGCCAGACCTCGATCTCATCAAACCAGACCTTGCCGGAAAGATCCGGTCTCTCATCCTGCTTGAGGTGGAGCTCGAAGGTGAGATCGGCCGCGGATTGAATGTCGGTGGGCGGACGAACCGACAGCATCGTCCACTCGCCGTTGGTGCGGACGGGGACCGATTCACGTTTCGTTCCGGGAATCTCTCTCCCGTCGAGATCATGAAGTCGAACCACCAGCGACGCCCCTGCATGAGCGAGCCCGGACGTTCGAACACGGACCCGAACCTCGTATTCACTCTGGGGATAGATCGGAATCCGGGCCGTGGGCACTGCCACAGCGATCGACGCCCCATCGACGTCGAATGCGAGGGACCAGTCACCAGAAAACGCCACGGACTCATCAACGCCCACCGAACCGAAGGGAGGGAATCCAGGACGGCTGGTGACGGAGGTCAGCACCCGAAAAAAGGGCGCTGGAAGTGGCGTGAAGAAGCTACCAACCTCTTCAAAGCCGAAAAACGCGACTTTTCGTTGCTGCGCCACCAGGAATCGGTCGGGCGCCACGGCATCCTGAGCCGTGACCGGGGTCACGAAGGGGGCCAGAATGGTCAAAATGAGCGTGTACAGCATGTTCATAAAGGAACTATCGGCGTTTGACGGCGACTTCTCCCGTGGAATGCCGATAGGAATGACATGAGCGTAGCGACCGCACCATCTTTCGGCTCCCTGGTGAGAATACTCCTGCTGACGATCGTTTTCGGCGGAGTGGTCTCATTGTGTCTTTGGTACGGAATTCAGGGCCGAGAACAGGCCCTCAGGGCCGAAGTGGCGATGCTCGAGCAGAAGATGGACGCTGAAATCGAGACCCGTGATGCGATGATCGAGCGTCTGGGGAGGACCAGTCGGCTGGCGCGAATCGAGATTCTCAACCAGAACTCGAACGCCGAGGGCGAGGTGCTCAGCACCGATCTCCGTTTCATCGAAGTGGATGAGCAGGGAACCGAACTCGGAAGACGCGAATACACCATCCCGGGTGACGTCCTCTTCGTGGATGCCTGGACCGTCCGGTTCGATCATGAACAGGTCGCCCAGGGAGACCCTTTCGCCGGGAGAAGTCTGATCCTTTTGAGAAGGGTCTATTCGGATCGAATGTCGCCACGAGACGGACTGCTGATCGACACCCCCGGAGGCATTCCAGACGGCTACGCGCTGAGCGATGAAGCGCGTTTCGAGCGAGCGGTCTGGCGAAGCTTCTGGAAGCTCGCCACCGATGCCGAGGAAGCTCGAAGATGGGGCGTTCGAGTCGCTCAAGGGGAAGCCGTCTACAAGCCGGTCACACGAGGTCAGGTCTTCGATTTGACCGCCGAAGCGTCGGGTGGGCTGACCATGATCCCCCTCTCCGACAAGGACACCAAGGTTGCCGCGGTCGAGCCACTCTCGGACTGATCGAAGTGCTACAGTCCTTGAATGACAGAGAGCATCGACCTGCGCAGTGATACCGTGACCCGCCCCACCGACGCCATGCATGCCGCCATGCACTCGGCGGAACTTGGGGATGACGTTCTGGGCGACGATCCCACGGTGAAGGCGCTTGAGCGAAAGATCTCCGATCTGCTGGGCAAGGAAGCCGCTCTGTTCACCCCCAGTGGAACGATGGCCAATCAACTTGCGATTCGATCCATCTGCGAAGGCGGCGATGAGATCATCGCCCACCGGGACAGTCACATCATCCATTACGAGACCGGTGGTCCTGCCGCTCTGTCCGGATGCATGATCGCGATGCTTGAAGGCGAAGGCGGGATCTTCACCGCGGACGACATCAAGGCAGCCATGCGAGGTGTCGACGATCACAATCCATTCGACAGAATGCTCGTGGTCGAGAACACGCACAACCGTGGTGGAGGCATCCCCTGGCGTCTGGAGGATTTCGAGGATGTCGCCTTTCAGGCGAGAAACCACGGACTGCATGTCCATGTGGACGGCGCACGACTCTTCAATGCGGTGGCGGCCTGCGGATACGACGCCAGGACCTTCGCGACGTCCGCCGACAGCGTCTCGGTCTGCTTCTCGAAGGGACTGGGCGCACCGGTGGGATCCGCGCTGGTCGGACCAGAGAAGATGATCACGCGTGCGAGACGATTCAGAAAGATGCTGGGTGGCTCGATGCGTCAGGCGGGCATGCTGGCCGCGGCCGCCATCCATGCATTGGATCATCATCTGGAACGACTGGTGGAGGATCATGAGAACGCCAAACTGCTTGCACGGGAATTGCAAGGCGTTCCGGGGATCACATTGAGACTCGATCCGGAGGCCACGCCGACGAACATGGTCTTCTTCGCTCTTGAAGAGACCGGACCAGACGGCGCGCAGTATTGCGCCGAACTGGCCCGTGCCGGCGTTCAGATGATCCCTCTGGGACCGTACATGGTGAGGGCGGTGACACATCTCGATGTCGACCGCTCGAAGATCCTGCAGGCGGCAGAAGTCTGTCGCACGGTCTCGTCGAACCTGGGACTGACCTCGGAGAAGGCGCCTCGATGACGATCGCGAACGACATGATCGGTGTCATCTTCGACATGGATGGCACGCTGACCGACAGCCACGATGCCCACTATGCCTCCTGGAAATCGACCATGGACACGCATGGCATCGAATACGGACCGACTGATTTCATCAGGGACTTCGGTCGAAGAAACCCGGAGATCATCGGTGAAAACTGGGTCCGCGCCGGCAGGGACGTTCCGGACGATGAACGCTCCGGAACGATCGCCGACGAGAAGGAAGCCGCCTTTCGGGCGATCATCAGCGAGAACTTCCCCGAGATGATCGGGGCACGGGACATGATGAGCCGACTCCACGATGTCGGCTTTCGTCTTGCGATCGGCTCGAGCGCTCCCGGAGAGAACATCGAACTGTGCAACCGTGAACTCGGTATCGAGACCTGCCTGAAAGCGATCGTCTGCGGGTGCGATGTGACGCGCGGAAAACCCGAACCGGATGGTTTCCTGCTTGCCGCAGAAAGACTCGGATGCCCGCCCGAACACTGCATCGTGGTGGAGGACGCCGCCGCCGGAATCGAGGCGGCGCACCGCGCGGGCATGCCCGCGATCGGCATCCTCTCGACCGGCCACGATGCGAAGGAACTCGCCGCTGCGGAGCGAGTCATTCATGAACTGAAGGAACTGACTCCGGAACTTCTGTCCGGACTTGTGAAGGAACACCAACGATGAACGACGAACGATACGACCGACTCGCCAGGACCCTGATCGAACACTCCACCAAGCTCCAGAAAGGCGAACATCTGCTCGTCGAGACCTGGGACATTCCGGAGGAGATGATCATCGCCTTGATCGAACAAGGCAGAGCCGCCGGGGGTCATGTCCACGTCGCACCCCACCAGAGCCGGATCCAGCGAGCCCAGCTCATGGACATCTCGGACGATCAGATCACCGCCATGGCGGACATCGACGTCTTCAGAATGAAGAAGATGGATGCCTACATCGGCCTGCGAGGATCGGCCAACGCCAGCGAGCTTTCAGACGTTCCCGAAGATCGGATGAAGGCGCGCGGCCAGCTCTACATGAAACCGGTCCACTTCGACGAGCGAGTCAAGAAGACGAGATGGTGCGTCCTGAGATGGCCGAACGCGGGCATGGCCCAGCTGGCGCAGATGAGTACCAGCGCGTTCGAAGACTTCTACTTCAACGTCTGCACCGCGGATTACCAACGCATGCAGACCGCCGCCGAGAAACTCACCGCTCGGATGGATCGAACCGACCAGGTCAGACTGGTCGGACCCGGCGACACCGACCTGAGCTTCTCGATCAAGGACATCCCGAGCATCCCATGCTGCGGTTCGCACAACATTCCGGACGGCGAATGCTTCACCGCCCCGGTGCGTGATTCGGTCGAGGGGATCATGCACTACAACACCCCCACGCTCTACAACGGCATCTCGTTCGAGAACATCAGACTGGTGTTTTCAAAGGGAAAGATCGTGGAATCACACAGTGACCGGAATGCCGACAAGCTGGAGACGATCCTGAACACCGACGAGGGCGCACGCTACGTGGGTGAATTCGCGATCGGCTTCAATCCCTACGTCCTCCATCCGATGAAGGACACGCTGTTCGATGAGAAGATCGCGGGCAGCATCCACTTCACACCCGGTCAGGCGTATGAAGAGGCCGACAATGGGAACCGTTCAGAGATTCACTGGGACAACGTTCTCATCCAGCGCGCCGACTACGGGGGTGGAGAGATCCATTTCGATGGAGAACTGGTGCGCAAGGACGGCATCTTCGTGGTCGAGGACCTGGAATGCCTGAACCCCGATCAGCTGAAGTGAACCGGTCTCACTGATCGAAGAGATCGTCCATCTTGTCATCGAGCTCGCGGTTGTAGTCGTCCACCTTGTCGGTGAGTCGCTCTGCCGTCCGTTTCGCACCCCCGAGTGCGTTGTAGTACCCGGTGGTCCCGGGTGCTCTCAGGGCATTGGTATCGACTTCCTCGTCCCCAGTGGGGGCGGGATCGGGTGCGGAGGTCGCAACGGGTCGATCCTGCTGCTCGCAGCCGGGTGAAACACCCAGAAAAAGAGCCGAGAGAAAGGTGATCTGAAGACAAGTGTTCTTCATAAGCATGCTCCGCAGGACAAGTGGACGTGACGAGTCTATCCTATCGGTCCTTACCAATTCCATCGAACGGAGGATCTTGATCATGAAGACACGAAAAATGGCACTTGTCGCCCTCATGGCGGCTGCAGGAATCACGACGATGACACAGGCTCAGAACACAGACTACTCACAGCTCCCAGCACCCCCTGCCGAAGAGCAGGCCAAACTCGAGACCGCCAGCCTCAGCATGATGGACGCGATCACGAAGGCGTCTGATGAAGGCAAGGCGACCGTCATCCGTGCCACGGCGCTCACGAGCGGATCCGATGTCCGATTCGAGATCTTCATCGACAAGGCCGGCATTCCCATGCGCGTCCTCGTCGACGGCAAGACGGGCGCGATCACCGCTCCCAACGTCACACTGACCGATGCGATCAAGACCTCACTTGAAAACACGCCCGGACGATGCTCGAATGCGACGCTCGACCTCATGTCGGACCCGCCCGCGATCATGGTCACCATCTTTGGAAACAACATGAAACATGACATGAAGGTCGACGCCGTCACCGGCAAGATCATCGAGAACACCTCGTCATCCGGTCTTCCCGGAGACGCCAGCGACAAACCGATGAAGACCACCGACTCGGGACTTCGTTACATCGACATGGTCGAAGGCACCGGCGCCGCTCCCAGCAGCAGCAGCGCCAACGTCAGCGTCCACTACACCGGATGGCTCGTCGATGGAACCAAGTTCGACAGCTCGGTCGATCGCGGGGAACCGACCAGCTTCCCGCTCAACCGAGTCATCAAGGGCTGGACCGAAGGCGTGGGATCGATGAAGGTCGGCGGAAAGCGCAAGCTGATCATTCCCTTCGATCTCGGCTACGGACCCAACGGCAACGGTCGCACCATTCCCCCACGAGCGACGCTCGTCTTCGATGTGGAATTGCTCGAAACCGAGTGAGTGGTCGCACGCTGATGCGTCGGAGCTCGAGTTCCTCACGCACGCAGCATGAATTCAGGCTGGTGCGCCTTGCGGCGCATCCAGTTGATCCCACGATTGACGGGCTTCCAGGCCAGTACACAGGCCTGGAAAGCCCGTTTTTTCGGGACGTCGATCATGAGCAGACCGATCACGATCGTCAGGATCCCCTGCCCCGGCAGAACGAGCATCAGCAGCCCGCCGGCGATCAGAACCACGCCGAGAAGATTGCGCAGGCAGAGCAACACCGTGCTTCGCACGGGATGCGAGGATCTCCAGGGACGCACCCGCGCGCGATCAACGATGAAATGATCCACCGGAAGCCGGGCGATGAGAATCGGCAGGGCGATCAGAGAGCCCACGAACGTGACGAGTCCGAGGACGCCGAGGCCGCTCAGCAGAAGGATGGAATGTGCTTGAATCCAGGTGTTCATCCGAAGGGTTGCTACGCACGACACCGATCCGATGTTCAAAAACGACCTCGGTGATCTCAGCCCTCGTTTGAAATGGAAACGTCGTCTGCCGGCGGTCACAACTGCAACCCCAGCGGCATGTCCGAAGCATCAGGTACCGGGGCGTGCCGTCCGCACGGTGGAAAGACTGCAGATCGAAGACGTTGGAGCGGTGTTTCAAGCCGATCAAGAAGGCCTGGTCGAACCCATGTAACGCTCTTCGATCGCTTTGACCTTTGCCGTGCGTCGAAGATGGCGTTCCTCCGCACAGAACTCGGCGGAAAGATACGCACGAACCATGTCGGACGCGACGGATCCACCGATGATGCGACCGCCCATCACCAGCACGTTCATCTTGTCGTGCTCCACACCCTGATGCGCGGAATAGTAATCCTCGCAGTTGGCGGCATGGATCCCGGGAAACTTGTTGGCGGCGATGCTCGCACCGACGCCGCTGCCGCAGAGAAGGATGCCACGTTCGGCACGTCCCTCGATGATCTCGAGCGCGAGCTTCTCCGCGAAATCCGGGTAGTCGTCGAGCGCGTCGTATTCGAGCGCACCCACGTCGTGAACATCGTGGCCGAGTGATGACACCAGCGCCTTGAGCTCGTTCTTCAATTCGAATCCAGCATGATCGGATCCCATGACGATCTTCATTGTCCACGCACCCTTTCAATCTGTGCCATGGCGGAGGCCACGACGTTGTCCGGTTCGAAGCCGAAGTCTTCCTGCAAGGCGGCGATCGGAGCCGAAGCACCGAAGGTCGTCATGCCCACGATCGCACCATCACGACCGGTGTATCGTTCCCAGCCGAAGGTCGCGGCCTGCTCGACGGCCACGCGGGCATCGACGGCGTCGGGAAGCACGCTCTCACGGTAGTCGGCGCTCTGCCGTTCGAAGAGTTCCCAGCACGGCATGCTGACGACTCGCGAAGCGATCCCATCGGCGATCAATCGCTCGTGCGCTTCGAGGCAGAGGTGCACTTCGCTTCCGGTCGCCATCAGAATGACCTCGGGCGTCCCATCACAGTCGGCCAGGACATACGCGCCGTTCGCGCATCCCGACGCCGGGGCGTATTTGTTGCGATCAAGCGTCGGAAGATTCTGGCGTGACAACGCGAACGCGACCGGTTCTCGTTGCATGGGCATGACCACCCGCCAGCACTCGAGGACTTCGTTGGCATCACAGGGACGCATGGTCAGCAGGCCCGGCATGGCACGAAGTGAGGCAAGCTGTTCGATCGGCTGGTGGGTCGGTCCGTCTTCTCCCAGCCCGATCGAATCGTGCGTGAAGATGTAGACCACCGGCAGCTCCATGAGCGCACTGAGCCTGACCGAACCTCGGGCATAATCGCTGAAGATGAAGAACGTGGACCCGAACGGCCTGATCTTGCAGGTCGCCATGCCATTGCAGAACGCGGCCATGCCGTGCTCGCGAATGCCGAAATGCATGTTGTTGCCACCGTAGCTGCCACCCCAGTCGGGTGACTGGAAGTCACCCGCTCCGTCGAACTCGAGACGGGTCTTGGTCGAGGGCGAGAGATCCGCGGCGCCGCCGACCATCCAGGGAACATGTTCGGCGACTGCGTTGAGCACCTTCCCACTGGAGACGCGTGATGCCATCCCCTTTTCATCCGCGGGGAAGTCATCGAGGCCGGCATCCCAGTTCTCGGGAAGCTCACGATGCTGCATGGCGTAGAGCTGTGCGGCCATCTCGGGGTGCGCGGCCTTGTACTTTTCATACCGCGCGAACCAGTCCGAGCGCAGACCGGCACCACGAGCGCCCATCTTCTCCTGGAAACGTTCCTTGACACCTTCGGGTACGAAGAACGGTTCTTCAGAGGGCCAGTTGTAGAACTTCTTGGTCAGCGCGATCTCTTCGAGACCAAGCGCTTCGCCATGAGCCGCACTGGTGTCCTGCTTGTGGGGTGAGCCCCAGCCGATGTGACTGTCGACGATGATCAGAGTCGGTCGGTCATCGGTCGACTTGAAGACTTCCATCGCTCGATTGAGGGAATCCAGATCATTGGCATCACCGACTCGGGTGACGTTCCAGCCGTATCCCAGGAAGCGGGTGGCGACGTCGTCCGTGTACGCCAGCTCGGTGTGACCTTCGATCGTGATGTGGTTGTTGTCGTAGATCCAGCAGAGGTTGGAGAGCTTCAAATGCCCCGCGAGTGATGCCGCTTCACTGCTGATTCCTTCCATGAGGCAGCCGTCCCCGCAGATCGCATAGACGTCGAAATCGAACATCTCGAAACCGTCACGATTGAAGTGATCTCCCATCCAACGTGCCGACGCGGCCATGCCGACGCTGGTCGCGATCCCCTGACCGAGAGGTCCGGTCGTGGTCTCGACTCCGGAGGTCCAGCGATATTCGGGATGCCCCGGGCAGCGACTTCCGAACTGCCTGAATGAACGGATGTCGTCAAGAGTCACCGACGGCCGGCCGGTGGTCTCGTATCTGGTGTTGACCGCCTCGACTTCGCTGAGAAAGAGCAGCGAGTAGAGGAGCATCGACGCATGACCGTTGCTCAGGACGAATCGATCGCGATTCGGCCACAGTGGATCCGCGGGATCGAATCGAAGATGGTCCTGCCAGAGGGTGTAAGCGACCGGTGCCAACGCCATCGGAGTACCAGGATGCCCTGAATTCGCCGCCTGGACCGCATCCATGGAAAGGGTCCGGATGGTGTTGATCGAAAGTGCATCGATTTCCGAGACATCACCGGGGGTTCCAGCCATGGGCATCGGGAGGCGTGGATTGACTTGAGTCATGTTTGATTTCTCCGTGAAAATGATCTCTGACGGGTACATCCTATGGAATTCGGAGTGAGACGTTTATAGTTGCCGATACAAACCCAGCGTATGTCCAGACCACACTCATGAACAACCACGGCCCCCACTGGGCCTTCAAGTCGAAAAAGGGATACCCCCATGAATCCGACTCTACTCAAGATCACAGGAACCCTTGTTCTGCTTCTCCCTCTGACAGCGTGCCAGGGCACCGGTCATCACACCGTGAGCCCGGGCTTGGTTCGGGGTCAGGATGAAGGCCAGGTGCAGACCGGTCAGAGCGAACAGGTCAAGATGACCAGAGAACAGGCTGAAGCACTGGTCAATCAGAACAAGAGCCAGCGGATCGGCAGCAACACCGAAGTGACGGGCAAGCCCGATCCTGCGACACAGCAGGGCGCCATGCCTCCCGGCGTCGGCTACGACAACCGACCAGGCGTTCTTTACGATCCTTCAAGAGGGACCATGCACTACGGACCGAATGTGGTGCACCACGTCGTCCATCACGTGCACTACACCTACGGAGGCTCCGCCGCGCCCAGTGGGTACAGCAAGGGTGGATTCGAGACTCCGGACAACGAGAATCCCAACGCTCGCGGTGGCATCGCCTACGGCGGCGCCCTTCGCGGTGGCGGGCTCGGTCCGAACAGTCACACCTACAACGGCAACGTCGTTCAGCACCACTACTACGGTGGAGGCGGTACCGGTGCCCCCATGGGGTTCAATGGCACGAGTGCCACCATGTGGGGCAACCACATCGGACAGTTCCATCCATTCGCAGCGGATGGTGCCGGACGAACCGAAGGCTTCACCGACTAAATTCGAAGTCACGAACAACAGATGAACACCGCACTGATCGCCTCGCTCATGACATGCCACCTCCTCTGGGGGGTGGCATGTGGCGATGTGGTGGCACCAGATGTCGAGAAAACGAAGGAATCAAAGAAAGCCCAGGTCGAGTCGCCGGGCGTGGTCCTGTTCAATCTGAGCGATACGGGCAAGAACGACGCGCGCCCTGCCTACTACGGCATGGCCAGTGATCCCAATCGTTTCCCGAACAACATGATGTTCCAGGCGATCGCAGCACTGCCCGAGAACAACCGACTCTGGACGATCTATCCGGACGCTTTCCCGGAGGCCTCGAACACGCTTCGGTCATGGCGTGACTTCGATGTACATGACTGGAACGGAACGGATCCGCTTCCACGCATGAGACCCGAGTCGTATGTCAGACGAATCGAAGGTTTCCAGGCGACCGGAAGGCTTCCGAAGGATCTCGGCGGCTACTCGTTCCTGATCGACTGGGAGAATGGAGCGACAACGGTGAGAGAGATGGGGCTCACCTACTGGTCCGACACCACCTCCCCACGATATCGCACGGCATGGATCGCCTATCGGGATCAGGTCGTGGAGATACTGCGAACCCTCAAGGCGCGATTCCCAACGGCGTTCTTCACGGTCTATGCCGGAGGAAGTACAGCACGTGTGGTGGGACAGAACGATGCACGCACCGCTCCAGCCGTGAAGAATGGACAAGGCGAACGATCGCAGCGGTACTACCTTCATGATCTGTCGGAGTCGGTTCGAAAGACGATTCGTGAGAACTTCCCTGAAGCGATGGGTTCACTTCTCGAGGCCCCAGACTTCCATACCGTGGTCTGCTACGACGCCTATGGCCCCCTTGACTGGAACGACCAGGATGCATTTCCTCCCAGCAAGACCGAAACGTATCTCGTCGAGAACTTCCGCCTTCTCAAGGAGAATTCAACCAGACCCGTCTATGGCGTGGTCGGAGCGTTCACCTCCGGAAACAAGACCCTCTCGCATGATGGAGAGTCCAATCTGAAATACCAGATGTACTGGAAGGACAGGACATCATGGCTGGAGAGAACATGCCGATGGCTGGCAAGTGCAGACGCGGATGGAGCCGTGGTGTGGAACGGACTCGATGCCATCATCTTCCGCTACCTGCGACTGAACGTCCGAAACTTCGAGGAGATCGGCCCGGATGTCAGGAAATATCTCGACCCGGAACAGACCGGGGGATGGAACCAGTGGATCAGTCTCGACCAACAGTCGGGCACTCTCTTCAAGGAACTCGCCCGACTCCACGGACAACGGGACACTCGGAACTACCAGACCGCGCAGCGGTACTACGACAACATCTCATTGTCCCAGAGACAGAGTGATGCAACGCTCGACATCTTTCTGAAGACGATGTCCCGCACCTGGAAGGAGTATCTTCTGAAGGATCTTCTCTCCACATTGCGCACGGGTATCGTCCCTCTCCATATCGAAAGCGATCCTCAGGTGAAGTCGGACCAGGTGACGGGAACCGTCGGTTCGACTCTCTACGTGGTCGATCGGACTTCCGGTGCACTCGAATCCATCGACTACCAGTGGATGAGAAATGGAGATTCTCTCGGCGATTCGTCGAAGATGCCGGTGCACCACATCACTCGTACCGATGTCGGGACGACGATCAGCTGCAGAGTCACCTATCAAGCAAAGGACGGGTCGGAACCTGTCGTCAAAATCGCGCGATTCGAGTCGGCCATCAGGACACCCACGCTGGCCACCATCCAGGTCGTGCAAGATGGAGTGATGGCACAGGGCACCGCGGAACAGTTGATGGCGGGCGTCTACGGCGTCGAAAGGATCGAACCGTTCACATTGAATGCAGGCAGCCCGATCGTCCTCAGAGCGAGCGAGGCGCGTTTTCCCACGGATGCGGCACGAAACCAGTCCTGGACGATCGAGAACGGCAAGGACTCGATCACCATCAGAGTCTCTGCCGAATCCGTGCGACGCGATGGAAACTCGCTGACCATCGATGACGACACATTGATGAAGACGCTTCTTTCGGGGTCCAAGAACGTCATCACGGACATATCGATCGGGACTTCCGACTGACAGAGGAGCGTCGATGGTCTGAACACACCGGATCGTTATCATCGGTGGAACGCAGCACCTCGGCACTCGTCGCACCAAGGCGACACGCACCCCGGAGGATCCACCAATGAATTCGCCCAGACTCATCACGCTCACCGCACTGATGCTCGCCGTTTCCGTCACCTTCGCGTGGGGACAGGTGATCGAGGACGCGCTTGATCGTGCGGGCGCGAACCGCTCGGAAATAGAGAGTGCCATCGAAAAGGTGGATGACACACATCGAGCGGATCTCCTCTGGATGCTCGAACACATGCCCGCGAGCGATCTCGAGTCACTCGATGCCGGATTTCTTCTTGAGAACATCAGGCTGGCACGAGACGCGTGGGAGAGCGCACCCTGGCATGACCAGGTGGATCTCGAACTGTACCGGGACGCCATACTCCCCTATGCCTGCGTGAACGAAACGCGTGAACGATGGAGGCGTGAACTCCGTGAAACGGCTGGCGCGCTGATCGGGGACAGCACCACGATCTCGGAAGCCGCGACCACCCTCAATCAGAACGTTGTTCCCGGAACTGGGCGTCAAGTATTCGACCGGTCGCAAAAGACCGGACCAGAGTCCCGTCCGAGTCGATGGAAACCGGGCTGGCCTCGTGCACCGGACTCACCATCCTGCTGGTGGACGCGTGTCGTTCGGTGGGGATCCCTGCACGATTCACCGGCACGGCCTTGTGGTCCGATGAAAGCGGCAATCATTCCTGGGCGGAGATCTGGGATGACGGGTGGCAGTTCACGGGTGCCGCCGAACCGACGGGCGACGAACTGAACAAGGCATGGTTCACCGGCCGTGCCTCGAAGGCGAACCGGCAGGATCCACGCAAGGCGATCTACTCCGTGACCTGGCGCAAGACACCACTTCACTTCCCCATGGTCTGGCGACCTGATGATCGCAGCATCAATGCCGTGGATGTCACTGATCGCTACACCGCATCGGCGACGGATCTTCCGGAGGGTTCGGTCAGAGCGAGATTCCGTATTCTCGACGAGAACGGAGGAAGAATCGCACGTGATTTCACGGTCACCACGGATGAAGGCAGAACGTTCGACTTGCGAAGCAGAGATGAAGGCTTCGATTCAAACGACCACGTTGAACTGATCCTTCCGAACGACACCCGAATCACCTGGGAGACGGAAGGCGCTCGGATGACGACCGAAATCGTGAGAGACGAACAGTTGATGACGATCATGATTCCAACCGCACCGATCGAAGCCCCGATGGTTCAAGAAATGGACCCGAAGGCCTCGAAGGACGCCATAGACAGCCTGCGAAAATGGCTCGCTGGGCCGGGGGATGGTGATCTGGAAGATCAGACCTTCGCTTCGGTCCCGTTGACGAAGATGGATGATGAGAAGGCGCGCCGGATGTTGTGGGACGACCACCGCAGAATCATTCGAGCGGAACGTCGGCGTGAGATGAAGGACCGTTCGATCACGATCGGAAATCACACCATGCCGTTCTGGTACACCACGTATGGAGAGAAGCCGAAGGACGGACGGAGCCTGTGGATCTCGATGCATGGCGGCGGCGGAGCACCGGAGGCGCTCAACACGCAGCAGTGGAACAACCAGAAGAGACTCTACCAACCGGAGGAAGGTGTCTACCTTGCACCCCGCGCTCCGACGAACACCTGGAATCTCTGGCATCAGGGGCACATCGATCAGATGTTCGATCGTGTGATCGAGAATCTGATCGTGTTCGAAGACGTGAACCCCGACAAGATCTACATCATGGGCTACAGCGCGGGTGGCGATGGCGTCTACCAGCTCGCACCCCGCATGGCCGACCGCTGGGCGGCGGCGGCCATGATGGCTGGACACCCGAACGACGCGCGCGCGGACTCACTGCGCAACACGGCATTCACGCTGCACATGGGTGCCAATGACACCCCGTTCAAACGCAACGAGGTCGCCGCACAATGGAAGACACGCCTGGCCGAACTTCAGGCGGAAGATCCTGATGGATACGACCACTGGGTCGAGATCCATGAAGACAAGGGCCACTGGATGGATCGAGAGGATGCGAGCGCGGTCCTCTGGATGGCGAAACGGACACGAAACCTTCGGCCGAATCACATCGTCTGGCGGCAGGATGACGTGACCCACGACCGTTCCTACTGGCTCGCAGTGGGCGAACCCGTTCGCGGGAAGACGATCACCGCCACCGCGTCCAACCAATGGCTCGCTGGGCAGACGGTCACGCTCAACGAAGATTCTGGTCAGGTACGCATCCGCCTGGATGACGAGCTGTTCGACCTCGACACACCCGTTCGAGTGAAACGGTCGGGCGAGATCCTCCACGAATCCGTCCCGTCAAGAACGATCGGGACCCTCCACCGAACACTCGAGGAACGAGGCGATCCCCGGGGGATGTTTTCAGCCGAGATCGTGATCGACGGGTGAACCGAGGCGATTGAGCGGCAAGCCATCACGCCATGTAGACGACCTCGCGAGCCATGCCCGCCGCGAGGTGATAGAGATTGTGGCAATGGAAGAACCACTGGCCGGGATTGTCGGCGTAGAACTCGATGTCGATCTTCTGTCCCGGTCCCACCGCGACGGTGTCCTTCAACGGGGCGTGGGTCTCATCCCATGCTCCGGGCTTTGAAAGCAGACGGTAGAAGTGGCCATGCAGATGCATCGGGTGGTACATCATCGTCGAGTTGGTGAATCGAACCCTGACTCGATCCTTGTATCGAATCTGGAGCGGTGAAGCGTCCCCTTCAGGCACGAACATCTCAGGGTAGTACTCGTTCGCCATCGACCAGAGGTACCCGGACATCTTCCCACCGAGATCGATCTCGAAGGTACGCACGGGGCCTTCCGGAAGAATCGTGGGATACGGCGATTTCAAAGCTGCGTAGTCGGCGATGCCGCCGGAAACACCCCGCCAGGTCGGACGCCCGATGGTCGGTTTCTTCGAAGCGCCCGGGGTATGAAGGACGCCGGCGACCTTTCGCTTGGTTCCGAGTGCCGCGGCATTCAAGGTGAATGAACCGGATTTCTTGATCGTGACCAGAACGTCGTAGCGTTCTGCGATCGCAATGACGACGTTCCCTGCCGTCGTCGGGACGACGGGTTGACCATCCGCCGCGATGATCTCCATGTCGTGATCCTCGAGATCGACCCGGAAGAAAGTCGCCGTGCTTCCGTTGATGAGCCGGAGTCGAAGACGATCACCCTGACGCACCTGCATCGTCCAGGGATCCTCGAGCGACTTTCCGTTCATCAGATAGCCCGGGTAATCGACATCGATACCGAATGGTTTCTCACCGGGAAAGGGTTCGCCGCCAGCGACGGGGGTCTTCACCGCACTGGTCTGCGTCTGCTCGTTTCGGATCTGGGGAATGATGCCGTAGGGAGACTGGTCGAGCCAGTCGGTCATGAAGACGGTGATGTCCTTGTCGTAGTCATGAACAGGACGTTTCTCCTCGATGATGAGCGGGCCACGAAGCCCCTGCTGTTCCTGCAGTCCGTAATGAGAGTGGTACCAGTAGGAACCCGTCTGCCGGAGCGGATACTCCATGAAGACCGACTGACCGGGCGCAAGCGGATACTGCGTGATCTTGGGCACACCATCCATGTAGTTGGGAACGATCATGCCATGCCAGTGAACGGTGCAGGGATTCTGCATCGTGTTGTTCAGGAGAACCTTGAACATGTCACCCTCGGTGTAGCGGATCTCGGTTCCGGGGTTTGTTCCGTTGACCAGAATCGCATCCGTGGGAGTTCCCAGTGGAGCGACGGATCTGCTCTCGATGTCGAACACATAATCAGGCTTCGGGGCCGAGGGCATCACACCGGAACCGGCGGGTGCCGCGTCGTCTTGAGGCGGCTTCGATCGACCTTGGGCGGACCCAAGAAACATGAAAGGAGCCATGGCACCGGCAGTGCCCGCGACGATGGCATCCCGACGCGAGGGTCGAGTTGTGGACGAATCTGATTCAGACATGGCGTTCTCGTTTCATCGCAAGGGTGATCTGAGTAAATACATCCCGAAGACATGTGCATCGAGGGTACACCGAATTCATCTCACAGCCGACGAAACGATCGAGTCATGAAAAAGACATGGGCCCCCATCCAGTGATGGGCGCCCATGTCATGAAAAAACTGTTTGCGACCTGGTCAGGGAATGACGGGTTCCATGTTTTCGATGATGACATCGAGCAGGGTGTCGTTCCGGTCGGCCGTGACCTCCCAGAACATGACGCCGCCCAGTCCGAGTTCGAGCAGGTACTCGATCTTGTACGTGAGTGACTCCGCGTCTTCGTACGAGATGAAGTGTCCCTGATGCATCGAGGGTGAATACAGGTAGGGAACCTTCGCGATGTCATCCCAGTAACGTGTGTAGGCTCCAGAAGAAATCATGTCCTCGATCTCGAAGAAGTCATTGACTCCGGTGGCACCACTGGACCAGTCGTCCCAGGTACCGGGTGGGACCAGAGAACCCGGCTGATAGAGTCCGCCGTTGCCGAGAGGATCGGAGACACCACCCCAGGCACGTCCGTAGAAAGGAATGCCAAGCACGATCTTCTCCGGACTCGCACCCTGAGCGAGGAATTCATCGACGACCCAGGAGACGTTGTACTTCGCGGCGACGCTGTTGGCGTCGGACGGGTCAGAAGGGTTCTCGAACATGCTGGCATGGTGTGCGGTCGTGGTCAGATCCCAGGCACCACGAAGGTCATAGGTCATCACATTGATGAAATCGAGAATGTCGGAAAGACGATCGATCTCGAGATGTCGGATCTTGTCCCATCCGGCGGGCGAGGCGATCGTCAGAAGATAGGGACGACCGTCCTCTTCGGCGGCGATGTCCAACTGACGACGAAGTTCCTCGAGCAGGAGGGTGTAGTTGACGCCATCCTCAGGTCGCTTCGTGTTGGAGGACAGTCCACCTTCGACGGGATATTCCCAGTCGATGTCGACACCGTCGAAGTTGTAGCTTCTGATGAATTCGACACAGCTTTCAGCGAAGAGGCTGCGACTTGATTCGGTCAGAGCCACATCTGAGAACCGACCACTCCAGGTCCAGCCACCCACGGAGATCAATGTCTGGATGTGCGGATGCTCGGCACGCAGGACGTTGTTGAGCTGGTTGTAGGTACCGGCATAAGGCTGGTCCCAACTGTCACCGGGGTAGAGTTTCTCAATGGCAGCGTAGGGGTCGCCGATCTTGATGCGACCATCAGTGCCGATGTCTGCGAAGGCGTAATTGACGTGGGTCAACTTCTCGAGAGGCATGTCGGCTGGCTGATAGTCCCGACCATAGACGCCCCATTCGATGTAGTAGCCAACGACTTTTTGCTCGATTCCGGGACCGCCGTCACCGTCACCGCCGCCATCACCGTCGTCACCGCCGCCACCACCGTCACCGGTCGACCAGGCGGCCAACAGAAGGGTGAGGTCGCCACCATCCACGACTCCACTTTGATCAAGGTCGAAGCGTGTGGCCGTACCGCCCCAATTCGACAACAACTGTGAAAGATCAGCCCCCGTCACACGGCCATCGAGATCGAAATCGGGATCTGGTGGCGCACCGTCCCCCTCGCCATTGCCATCATCACCCTGATCTCCATCACCATCGCCGTATCTGATTTCGACTGGTGAACCATTGAATTGTGGATCACGCACGGTTTCGACCAGAGAGCCGATGCCTTGGAACCCTATTTCAATGAACTCACCCGTTGCAATCGAACCATTCCAGTCAAGATTGGAAAGCGTTGTTCGCCCTGACGTGTTCGACCAGGTGGCATTCCACAAGGACGCGATGTCAGGTCCACCGAGATAGGTCAATTCCCATCCACCGACGAGTGGTGCACCATTGTTTTCAATTCGTATGCGACCTGAATACCCGCCATCCCAGGCGGAATCCTCCAGAAAACGAACCAGCACATCAGTGGATTGGGCCGGCTCGGCAGTGACGAACGATCCGGTACTGAACAACAAAGCACCAACAGCAAGACGACATGGCACCAGACGGTGCATGGATTTGAGACTCATCTCTTGTCCTTTCAACAGGCCCCTGGAAAGGTTCAATGAAGAACCTGCCCACTGTTCGCCAGCGGGACAGCCCTGGTTTGGTCGTTCAGAAGAAAAAAGCTCTTTTTTTGGCAAAGGCGAGGTTTAACGGCACACAACGCCTCTGATGAATTGATCAGGGAGGGCAGATGCCCCAGGAACTCAACAGTTCGGCGAGGTCGATGCCATCCACGGTGCCATCATCATTGAGGTCTGCAGAACTCCCGTTGGCACCCCAATCAGCCAGAAGAGGTGCGAGATCGGTTCCGTCGACGACGCCGTCGGAGTTCAGATCGCCAGGGCACTTCGTGCTTGAATTCGCCTCAAGTAGTTGAAGAAGAAAATCGTTGACCACGACCCCATGTGGATCGAAGGTCTCCATCTGTGCAATCATCGCGTCCCAGTCTCCACTGTCAGGCCGACCATTTCGGAATGAGTCCGGAACAAGATCATTGACGACCTGATCATTCGTCCAGGGGCCATCGTTCGTGTACCCCCAGCCCTTCGACCATTCGACTCGAATCGAGGTGTTGTTCGTCTCACTGAATTGGGCGAACAGCCAGGATTCCAAATCGCGGTAAAAAGGACCGGCATCGGGTGTCTCTGGAACAGTAAGCAGATCAAGCCAGACGGCCACGTCCCATTCAGGGTGATCGTCACGTGGGGTGACCGCTGAGAGTCCGGGTGGTTGTGACTCGGACCGTTCGACCTCATCGGGGCGCTCGAGACCGGTCACACGAATTTCAACGGGACCATTGATCGGGTACCGACCCTGATCGGCATAGGCGTTCATCAGTTCGAGGTACTTCGCCGAGAATTGATTGAGAACCGCCTGTATGTTGTCGCGACGAGTGAGAATCGCGTATCCATTGGCACTGGTACGCAGAGTCGTGGGCTTGATGTAATGAAGAAGGTTCTTCGACTTCCCCCACATGTCCCAGGCACCATCAAAGGTCAGACCAAGGTTCGTGATGGTCCACATCAGACTTCCAAACGTCGGGGTGAGCCCGGGCGCACCATCAAGAATCTGATTGATCAAAGTCACGGCATCGTTGGAAAGATTGTCGGAGAAAGGATAGTTGTAGGGGGTGTCGACCTCACGGGCCCAGAATGGCTTGTTCGGAGTGACCGTCCAGACCTTCAACCAGGGGTTCTGCGTGAACGGATACCAGATCGCCTCGACCCGCCCGCTCTCGTCGAGAAAACTTTCGAAGGTTCGTCCGCCTGCGCCGTTGGGGGCGAACAGTTCGCTGGCTGAGATGCTCATGTAGCTTTCACAGCGCAAAGAGACGTTCGATTCGACCTGGAGGACCACTTCGGTGAGAACGACGCGGCCGAGGTTCACCAGAAGTGACATGATCTCGGGATCGTTTCGATCAAAGGTGCGTCGCTCGTACAGTCCAGAGGCGTCGTCCCAGACAATGGCACTCAAGGACAGAACTCGATTACTCATGGAACCGAACGTCTGTCCACTCTGGCGTGATTCATCGGCGGAGGGAATTCCCGTGCCATGACCGCCAATGGCAAGGACACCACCAATCGAGATGTCACCAGGTGCGGGACATGAAGTGACGCCGTAACCCTGTTCTTCAAGAAATTGAAGCAGGTCGTCCATCGAGGTTCCGGCTCCAACGCGTACCGCAGGTGGACCATCGGTTTCCATCGACATCGAAGAGAATCCCGAGGTCATGTCCATGAGCACGACTTCAGTCGAACATGTGGTCTCGGGTGTCACGACCAGTGGTGACCAGTTGTGCTTGAATCCACGGGGGCGAAGTCTGAAACCAGCAGCATGGGCCCAATTGGCGAGGCGGACCACATCTGAGGCATCTGATGGCGCGCAGGTCCAAAGTTGATCGATTGAGATTTCACCCGTCCAGTTTTCGAATGACTGGAGATACACCTCGATGTCGGAAGGAAAGTCAGGAGGTACGGGACAGCCAACGGGAGCAGACGAGGCAAAGAGGCGATGCGTAGGAGTCCAGACGGCCGATGCGGCCAATCCACCCAAGGCTCCAAGGAAACATCGACGTCCCAAGGAATCGAAAACGCCTGGTGTCTGATTGTTCAAATCCTGCATGGTGACCCTTCATGTCGTACGTGGTCACACCGATCATAAGAAAACAGAGCCGGATCTCACCTTGAGAAGACCAAAGGCAGGCAAAAAAGAACAGCGGCCGCCCCGAAGGACGACCGCTGAATTGAGTATGACGAGATCAACCGTACCTGCATGTCACCATGCAGATCCTCGTTCGTGCCGAAGCACGATCGAACGAGGTGTGTTGACGAATTCAGGAACCAGATTGCTCTGGATTCCTGTCTAAGTAATCCCTTAGAAAGGAGGTGATCCAGCCGCAGGTTCCCCTACGGCTACCTTGTTACGACTTAGTCCCAGTCACCAGCCTCACCGTGGGCACCCCTGAATCGGGGCGACTTCGGGCGCTGCCAGCTTCCATGACTTGACGGGCGGTGTGTACAAGGCTCAGGAACGTATTCACCGTGGCGTAGCTGATCCACGATTACTAGCGATTCCAACTTCATGGAGGCGAATTGCAGCCTCCAATCCGAACTGGGGCAGGTTTTAGCGATTTGCTCCACCTCGCGGTCTTGCTTCGTTTTGTACCTACCATTGTAGCACGTGTGCAGCCCAGGGCATAAAGGCCATGAGGACTTGACGTCATCCCCACCTTCCTCCGGTTTAACACCGGCAGTCTCTCTAGAGTCCTCAGCATTACCTGTTAGCAACTAAAGACAAGGGTTGCGCTCGTTGAGGGACTTAACCCGACACTTCACAGCACGAGCTGACGACAGCCATGCAGCACCTGTGTATGTTCCACCCGAAGGTGTGGCTCATCTTTCAATGAGTTAATCCATACATGTCAAACCCTGGATAAGGTTCTTCGCGTTGCTTCGAATTAAGCCACATGCTCCACCGCTTGTGTGAGCCCCCGTCAATTCCTTTGAGTTTTAGCCTTGCGACCGTACTCCCCAGGCGGCGAACTTAACACTTTTGCTTCGACCAAGAGGGCGTCAAACCTCCTCGATCTAGTTCGCATCGTTTACGGCATGGACTACCGGGGTATCTAATCCCGTTCGCTACCCATGCTTTCGTGTCTCAGCGTCAGGACAGGCCCAGTGGCCTGACTTCTCCGTTGGCGTTCCGATAGATATCTACGCATTTCACCGCTCCACCTATCGTTCCGACCACCCCTACCTGCCTCAAGACATATGGTTTACCAAGCTATTCCACGGTTGAGCCGTGGGATTTCACAAAGTACCTATATGTCCGCCTACACACTCTTTAAGCCCAGTGATTCCGATTAACGCTCGGGCCCTCTGTATTACCGCGGCTGCTGGCACAGAGTTAGCCGGCCCTTCCTTTGAGTTTGGTCATTGTGTTCCTAAACCCTGACAGTGGTTTACACCCCGAAGGGCTTCATCCCACACGCGGCATTGCCCCGTCACGCTTTCGCGCATTGCGGAATATTCGTTACTGCAGCCTCCCGTAGGAGTCCGGACAGTGTCTCAGTTCCGATGCGGCGGGTCATGCTCTCACACCCGCTACCCGTCTTTGGCTTGGTGAGCCTTTACCTCACCAACTACCTGATAGGACGTTCCCCGCTCCCAAGGTGGCAAGCCTTTGATGCCGAAGCACCGTATCGGGTATTACCCCAGGTTTCCCTGAGCTATCCCCGGCCTTGGGGTACGTAGGAACGTATTCCTCGCCCTTTCGCCACTCTACTCGCACCCGAAGGTACTTTCGCGTTCGACTTGCATGTTTTAACCATGCCGCCAGCGTTCAATCTGAGCCAGGATCAAACTCTTCAATTTTTTTCTTTGAATGGACTCCGCCGAAACGGAATCCAGAAATTCGAAGATTTGGCCTGGCAGCCAAAGAGACGTATCTCTTCAGCCGGTCTCATCGATCTCAAATCATCGATGTCGATGGAAGGCTAATTCCATCGAAAAAAAAGGACATCCTCCACCACGATGGCTAGGCCATCGAATGGAATCTTGTTTTGAATTGACTTCATATTGGCGTCACAAGGATGTCCCGAGGTACGTTGTGCTGTAACAAACGTACCCATTGGGTTTCCCACCGTCGGAACACTTAGTGTCGTGCTCCGGGGCGGTCACATCCTCGCGGCGATCTCGTCTACTCACTTGTCAAAGAAACCACTCTTTGCCGTGCCGAAGCGCGACAAGTGGTGAGCCGGGTACTTTAGCGGGCCTGAGCGTGCTGTCAACCCAAGGAGGGAAGAACTTGGGATCAATCTCGGCTTTTTACCCCTCGATTCATCCTGGCTGAGCCCCTATTTCCATACTCGATCTCACTCTGCATCTCACCTTCAAAGTCACTTTGCCATGACAGTGTTTCTGCTGATGTGACCAAAAGCTCTCTTTGGATGCGGCCAGGCTGATTATTCTCGGTCCCCCGACTTCTTGCCCATTGCCACCCTGCCGTTCATACCACTCGGTTTCACATCCATTTCAAGTTGACGTCTGGAGTTTGAAACAATTCCATTGGATGGAAGGTTTTCCCCATTTCTTTCTCTTTGTGGACTGTCTCGCCCCGTGATGAGCTTTGATCGGACTCCTTTCGTTGCCGACTCTCGCATGTCTGCCACGGCCAGAACTCCAGCACCGATCACCACCGCCCCACACCCTTCCAAGGCACGTGCCACCAGTCCGATCGTTCTTCCTGTCGTTCGAACGTCGTCTATGACGATCACTCGCCGATGCTTGAGTCGCTTCTTCAACATCCGGCCATTCAATGAGACCCTGAATGGATCACGTTTTCTCGATCTTTGCGACACCGTAGCACCAGACTGGATGCGCCCGTTGATCTGCTTCAATGGCTGAAACACTTGAAAACCAGTTGTTTTCGCGACACCCTTGCAAAGTAACGCCGCGTGATCCATTCCGCGAACAAACCGCCGCGACCAGGGCATGGGGACCGGCACCAGCCACGGCGTCTCTTCATGTTCGAACGCACTGCACTGGAGAATCGACTTTCCAAGCAACTCTCCAAGCACTTTCGCCATCGAGACCCATGACTGGTATTTCATCATCCTGATCCATTCCGAAACAGGTTCCTGATAGCTCGACAATCGAACCAGAGTTCCATGCCGTGTCGCCAGCGTTCTGCCTGAACACGCACACGTTTGAATCGACCAATCGAGACCACCCCCACACCTGGGGCAATAGGACGCACTGTCATCGGGTGCCCACGCGCTCACCCTGACAACGTCATCCGCTGGCGTTCGGTGGTGACCGACCAACGCCGATTCCCATCGCCGAACCGTGGTGGAGACAGAACCAATCCCTTTTTGTTCAGGAGTCATGATCCCTGTCTACGCCTAAACCACGATTCGAATTGAAACTCAGGCAAATCCGCCTTCATTTTCGAACACGATCAGCGCAGACGAGTATCACCTTTTGAGGATCCACAGTCACCGAGACACCGTGCCTTCCGTGCCTGAGCCTCCTCCGATTGCTCCTTGTGAAAGGGATGTCCATGATGAATCACCACTTGACGAACGCATCCCGGATCTCAGATTTGAAGCTCTCCCAGGCCTCCAAAGGATTTTGCAGCCCTGATGTGGAACGTCAGATCATCGCCCGCATCGTCGCAGAGACCGGCCTCGGTTCACTTCAAAATGACATCGCGGCCACAAGACCTCCGCAGGCTGAAGATCGATCTGACGCGACTCCAGTTTCAATCCGGCACGATTTGAATCTCGCGAACCATCGTCTTCGCCTTCGTCGCTGACCGCCCCATCGTGATTCATTTCACACGGCCAGCGTTTCTCCAAAACAGCCCGCACCACCTTCCGGGGGATGCGGGCTGTTTGATTCACTCGAGCTTTGTCTGAGCGGTCAGGCTTCTGCCATCTGCCGCAGAACCGTCTGGAGGATTCCCCCATTGCGGTAGTACGTGACTTCCACCGGGGTATCAACGCGAACCGTGGTGTTGAATTCCTTGACAGATCCATCGACTCCGGTCGCCTTCACCTTGATGGCCTGGCGAGGCTGGAGGTCCTCGGGGACCTCGATGTCGAACGATTCGTCACCCTTGAGTCCCAGTGAGTCACAATCAACACCATCCTCGAAGACCAAAGGAAGCACGCCCATCCCAACGAGGTTGGAGCGGTGGATACGTTCGAAACTCTTGGCGATGACGGCTCTGACACCGAGCAGAGAGGTGCCCTTCGCGGCCCAGTCTCGGGATGATCCCATGCCGTAATCGACGCCCGCAAGAACGACCAGAGGCGTCGATGCGGCCTGATAGTTCAAGGCTGCCTCGTAGACGCTCTTGACCTCTCCATCCGTGAAGTCGGTGGTGACACCGCCTTCCGTCCCCGGGGCGAGGAGGTTGCGGATACGAATGTTGGCAAACGTGCCCCGGGTCATGATCCGATCGTTTCCGCGGCGCGATCCGAAGGAGTTGAAGAGCGAAACAGGGACATCGTTTTCGGTCAGATATCGTCCTGCGGGCGAATCAACCTTGATCGCACCTGCAGGTGAGATGTGGTCTGTCGTCACCGAATCACCCAGCTTCAGAAGGCACCGCGCACCCTGGATCGATGTGATCGAACCACTTTCGCGCGTCATGCCTTCGAAGAAAGGTGGATTCTGGACGTAGGTCGAGGATTCGTCCCAGGCGTACATGTCGCCCGTACCCGGAGCGATTCCCTGCCACTCTTCCGAACCTTCGAAGACGTTTGCGTACTGATGCTGGAACTGCTCTCGGGTGACGGATGTCCCCACCGTGGCCAGAACCTCTTCGGTGCTGGGCCAGATGTCAGCGAGGAACACGTCGTTCCCGTTCGTATCCTGACCGAGAGGATCGTTCTGAAGGTCGATGTCGACGGTTCCGGCGATGGCATACGCCACCACCAGAGGAGGCGATGCCAGGTAGTTTGCTCGAACGTCCGGGTGGATTCGCCCTTCGAAGTTTCGATTTCCCGACAAGACGCTGGTCGCGACCAGATCATGCTCGTTGATCGCGTCGGAGATCTCATTGGCGATCGGGCCCGAATTCCCAATGCAGGTGGTGCATCCATAGCCCACCAGATAGAACCCGCAGGCCTCGAGATCATCCATGAGATCGGCCTTCTCGAGATAATCAGTGACCACCTTCGAGCCCGGCGCAAGAGACGTCTTCACCCAGGGGCGGCGAGTCAGGCCCAACGCATTGGCTTTCTTGGCGAGCAGACCGGCAGCGACCATCACCTCGGGGTTGCTGGTGTTGGTGCAACTCGTGATGGCGGCGACGACGACATCACCATCACGCATTTCAAATCCGACATCACCAAGAGCGACGGCCGCCTTGGGTGGCGCCACCACGGATGCCGACTGGCTCGCGCCATCGTCGATTCCGCCTTCGGAAACCCAACGACTGTCGTTGGTCTGTTCCGTCGAATCGGTCCGACCGAAGGTGTCGACGAGGCATCGGTGCCATTCCGGTTGCATTTCAGACAACGAAATTCTGTCCTGAGGCCTTCTGGGGCCGGCCAGTGCTGGCTCGATCGTTGACATGTCCAGTTCGAGGACCTCGGTGTATTCGGGCTCGACACCCTCTTCGCGCCAGAGTCCCTGAGCCTTGGAGTAGAGCTCGACCGTCTTGATCAGATCCTCGGAGCGGCCTGAAAGACGCATGTACTCGAGGGTACGGTCGTCGACGGGGAAGAACCCCATCGTGGCGCCGTATTCCGGTGCCATGTTGCTGATGGTCGCCCGGTTTGCCAGTGGCATTTCAGCAAGACCTGAACCGAAGAACTCGACGAACTTGCCCACGACACCCTGCTCGCGCAGAAGCTCGGTGACGCGCAGCACGAGGTCGGTCGCGGTCGCTCCATCCGGAAGCTTTCCCGTGAGACGCATTCCGATGACTTCAGGAATGAGCATGTAGATCGGCTGTCCGAGCATGACCGCCTCGGCTTCAATGCCACCGACACCCCACCCGACCACGCCCAGTCCGTTGATCATGGTGGTGTGACTGTCCGTTCCGACCAGCGAATCCGGATAGAGGACGTTTTCATTCTCCCAGGTCACCTTGGCGAGGTACTCGAGATTCACCTGATGGACGATTCCCGTCGCGGGAGGGACGACACGGAAGTTGTCGAATGCGCCCTGCCCCCATTTGAGGAATTCATATCGCTCCTGATTTCGTTCGAATTCCTTTTCGCTGTTGATCGTGAGGGCGATCCCGGAGTTGAAATCATCGACCTGAACCGAGTGGTCGATCACCAGATCGCAGGGGACGAGGGGGTTCACCTTGACGGGATCTCCACCGAGATTTCTGATCGCATCACGCATTGCGGCGAGGTCCACCAGACACGGAACGCCCGTGAAATCCTGGAGCACGACACGGGCAGGCTTGAATGCGATTTCCTGTTCACCAACGTTTTTCGCGTCATACGTGGCGAGGGCACGGACGTGCTCTTCAGTGACGATCATGCCATCACAGTTGCGGAGGCATGATTCAAGCAGCACTTTGATGCTGTAGGGAAGCTTGCTGATGTCACCGACATCCTTGAGCGCATCAAGGCGATGAATCGTCTTGGGTCCCATGGGCGTGTCGAGGGTGGACTTTGATGCAAAGGGTTCGCCGGTCGGTGACATGTGACCTCCTGAAAGAAGCTGGACGGGTGCAAAACTAAAGAAACCCATCATAACACGACCAAATCGTCACTTACGACTGATAATTCGCGTTTTGGCCTTCGGTGCTGCGACCACATGATCGGGCGGAACACTGGAGGTCACGAAGACCCCGCCGGCAACCTCGGTACGCGCTCCAATGACGGTGTCACCCCCCAGAATCGTGGCTCCGGCATAGACCACCACATCATCCCCAAGTGTCGGATGACGATGAAGCCCTTTGGTGATTCGACCGTGTTCATCGCGAGGAAAACTCCGCGCCCCCAGGGTGACACCTTGATAAAGCTTGCAACGCGCTCCAATCACCACGGTCTCGCCGATGACGACACCGGTTCCATGATCGATGAAGAAACTCTCGCCGATCGTGGCACCGGGATGGATGTCGATACCGGTTTCCATGTGTGCAAGCTCACACATCATTCTGGGAAGCAGAGGAATCCCGATGATTCTGAGTTCATGGGCTAACCGGAAGACGGTCAAGGCCCTGATCGAGGGGTAACAGAGAATGACTTCATCGGCGTGTCGTGCCGCCGGATCCCCGTCGAAGGCAGCCCTGACATCGAGGCCCAGAAGTCGCCTGACTTCAGGAAGGCGTGCCAGAAAGGCCTCGGTGGCATCCTTCGCGTTCCGTGTGATCAAGACAGACTCTTCCGGAGTGGGTTCCGCCATGTCGTGTGCTCCGGACATCTCGAAACGTGTGGTGGGATCATCGGAAGAGCTTCGGTATCTGAGCGCCGCTTCACAAAGCCCCGACAATTCCAGAGAGATGCTGGAGAGAAGGTCACGAGTTCGAGTTTCGAAGGTGGCTTTATCCTGAGAAAACGTCCCTGCGAACCCTGGGAACATCAAAAAACGGAGGTTGTCGACCAGAGAAGTGGTGGCCTTGGCACTTGGGGGCGCCATGCCACCCAATCGACAGGTCGTGGAATCGGCGTACATCGAATCAATCAACTCTTGAGTGATCACAGGGCTGCTCAAAAGACACCTCGGGACATCCGATGGAGGAGTGGGCGGAAGAACTCTATGAAACTATCGGCAGGATGTTCCTTTCAACGACAATGCGGGCGACCTGAAAGGTCGCCCGCATGAGTTCTTGTCGAATGTCCAACCGAAAGATTGGTCAAGGCATGATCAGCTGCCGCCGCCGGGGCCGCCTCGGCCGCCTCGACCGCCGCCGCCGCCGCCGCCGCCGCGACCACGGAACTGTTCACGAACAGCTTCCATTTCAGACTCTGACAGGGTGCCGTCACCATCGGTGTCGTAACGCTCGGTCAGGCGCTTGCGGACTTCTTCGGGCATTCGGTCCATGTTGAAATTCTGATTTCCGCCGCCCTGAGCGCCTCGCTCACGATCGCCACGATCTCCTCGGCCGCCTTCACCACGTCGACCTCCGCGAGGAGCGGGAAGCTCCTCGAGTTGCTCGGGAGTGAGCAGTGCGGAGAGGCGTTCAAAGTAGGAGGTATCAAGTTCGCCGCGCTTTTCATACGCCTCACGGACAGGGTCCTCTTCATCGCCGCCACCCCAACGGTTGCCCATGGCACCCATGAAGTTTCCGGAAAGGAAGGAACTCATGCGATCGACTTCTGCGAGCTGATCCATGGGTTCCTTCTTGCGAACGGCGCGGTAGATCTTTTCGTTCATCGACGTCAGTTCGGTCTCATAGGCGGTGGAAAGATCATTGACTGCGATCATCACCTCTGAGGTCAGATCCATCGCCATGGCAATCTCGAAGGCACGTGTGGTCCTGGTCGCTCGATAGATGCTTTCGTGCGCGGCCTGGTTCATGGCCTTGGCGAACGCAGCGCCCACTGCCTGATCGTTTTCCGCGACAGCCGCTGAAAAGATCTGAATGTAGCGTTCATTGACATCACGAATGGCCTTGCGATAGTCCACCTGACGTTCGACGATTCGCTTGGCTTCGTCCGCACTTCCCTGCTGAAGCGCACGGTAGAGCTTGGGTGCCGAAGTCTCGAGGAAACGGTCCCGGCTGACGAGTGCTTCGTGCAGTGAGATCTCGTAATCGTCGAAAAGTGATTCGACACGATCGAAATCCGCCTCTTCGAGTTCGAATTCATCGATTGCGAAGAAGAGATTGGCCCCTTCACCGGACAGGCGTGAACGAGGGAGACTCTTTTCTCGCACGAGGAATCGATTGAAAGCGGCCCAGGCGGCGAGTTGGTCGTCGCCAAGCTGTGTTTTCAGGCTGTCGACGAAGCGATTACGCATTGCAGCCTTCTCGACGGTCCATTCCTGAAGCATGTCGAAGATCGCGGCGACCGCTGCATTCATTTCCGAACCCATGCCCTGCTCTTCGCGCTCGGCTTGAAGTTCTTCCTGCATGTTGGTCATGCGCTCACGAATGAGCTCTCGACGACGCTCGGGTGTGATCTCACCCTCCTCGGCTTCGATTTCCTGCATTTCGTCACGGATGTCACGCCACTGCTCGCCCATGCGCTCCTGGAACCCCTGAGGCATCATGGACTGGAACATCTGACGACCGAGATCACGGAGCTCCGTCTGAATCTCACCGGAACGAAGCTCGAAGTCGGACTCGTAATCATCGAAAAGGGTTTCGAGGACGATTTCCTGCGTGTCATCGAGTTGAAGTTGATCAACGAAGATTGGAACATCACGACGCATGAAATCAGGCTGAAGCATTTCTTGAATGTCGCGCATGCCGCCACCGCCGCCACCGCGGCCGCCCCAGCCGCCGCCGCCGCCGCCGCGACCACCACGTTCACCGCCGCCACGACCACCACGTTCACCGCCGCCACGGCCACCGCGTTCACCGCGTTCACCGCGTTCACCACCGCGATCTCCTTGAGCGGAAGCCTCCTGAGTCAGCTGAAACTGCGACCCAAGACCACCACTCAGGCACCAGGCACTGGCCCCGAGGAGTCCAAGAACAAAGAGATTCCTCGATCGCATGGAGATCAAGTTTCGAAAGCTTACAGTGTGCACGTGGGGCTCCTTTGCGGCTGAATTCTCGTCAGCTCTTTGATTCTTCAATAGTCGGCACGATTCGCGATGTGTGCAGACACGCACTCATCAGGATTGCGCTGAGGAAGCATTCTAGACAACGTCTCAGCGAAAAAAGTGGTCCATGGTGTCATGACGTTCCAAGGACTGGTTTATGGCGCAAAGAACCGGAAAAAATCATTTTTAGTGCATCCTGATCAGGACATGGGCTTTTTCAGCCGCCATTCGGTCATTCCCGATGGAGATGGGTAGAGAGCCCAGACAAGACGTCTCTTGGTGTCCAGAACGACCCAGATCAGGGCTGGACCGTCCTCGGATGAGGACAGAGTCATCAATTCACCCTTCGGAGCACCTGCCAGAAAGAGGAGTTCCCGACGGGTCAGGCCGGAAGCCAGGGGCGCGGTGTCGCTCGAAGCGGAACGCAAGGGATGCCGTGGCGACCAGTGGACGCGAAGAGGTCCGCCATAGATGTCGAGCTCGACGACCCGTCGGGTCTTTCCCTGCGTCGGATCCAGCAGGGCATCAAGCAGAATCAACAACGTGTCCGGAAGATATCGATCCCCGCCTTGAGTTGAATGGGGCTCTCCGGAAACGGCTCACCATCACGGGTGACCACAAGAGTCCCACCGGAGGAATCGCTTCTGAAAGAAACATCGAAGACGTGGTTCTGAATGGTGGCACGATGCGTGACCGTTCCCTCCGGCCACTCCAGTCTGATCGAGGTCGAACTGGTGATCGGAGAAGTCGTCACGCCATCCAGTTCCAGGTGCATGCGCCCCTCCCCTGGCGTCGTGATCCGAAGGCGAACCAGGTCGCGAGGAATGCCGTCGATCAGAACCTCGTAAACCGAACTCGCAGCGTGGTCGCCCGATGAAAACAGGTCCGGAGTGAATCGAGCGTGCTCGTCAAGGCGCACGAGGCGTTCTGATTTGAGGAGTGTCTCACCCCCGACAAGAACCGCGTCGGGGTTGGAGATCGACTCGGGATGCTCCCGGGGGTCTTCGGGCAACAAGAGAAAATTGAGCGGGCGCGCCGGGATGGAAAGGATCATCCGGGCGGAGGGATGATCTGGCGACCACACCGTCTTTTTCAGGCGTTTTCCCATTGAAGAGCGTGATCTCGTCGATTGAGGTGAATTCCAGAGCGTGGGGTGGAAGTGGCATGTCCCCCCGAGATGTGATGTCGGGAAGTGCCTTCGAATCGAGAAGGGCGCGCTTTCTGATGATGTCGATGTGCACGGGATCGGCATCCACGATCAAGCGCGCCGAATCCGGCGAGGCCTGCATGGATCAGATCATCGAAGTGCAACGAATCGGACCCGCTGTCACCGACATATGCAACCGGCGATGGAAGCAGCCAGCGTCCCGGTCGACGAAACCGATAGGTCGACGGCGACACCTTCGAACTCAGGTCATCACCCACTTCATCGATGAGACCGTTTCGGATGATCAGATCCGTCGGAGGCGAGGCGACCAACGTTCCATCGACCGGACGAAGCAGAGACACCGACTGGATGAGAATCAGGCGATCATCCTGGGACTGAATGTCTTCATCGGACCGCTCGAGTGCCGTGCAGTCGGTTGGCATGCCACCAAAGGCGGTCTGAGACAGTGCGAATCCGAGAAGGACCCAGCACACCAGGCACCGTACAGGGGTGGACCGATTGAAAAGATGAAGTGGATTCATGCTGGACACCTCGATGATGGACGCCAGTCAGTATGACAGGGCGACTCATGGGCAGCGGACATGTACAGGCATAAAAAAACCCGCTCACGGGCCAGCGTCTCCTCCGGCGCCGGCAAGCAAGCGGATTGATCAACCACCGTAGCAGTTAAAGGAAGAGTACCGAAGTGCACACTGACAAAGAGGTGAAGTTCGTCTCTCGGAGCCGTCCGATAACGGAAGACGTGAGATCACCTCATCGTCAGATGGACGTCTTGGAATGTTCCGATGAAGCGATGAGATCGGACATCTCAGCCGTTGGAGCGAACCCTTCGACCAGTTCATGAAGGATTTCGTGAATATGCGCCGCATCGGAATTGGCACATGCCAGCTCGAGCTTCTTGAGTGCGGGCTGGAGTTCGGACCACTCGATCAACGCTTCGTTCGCGGACATGATCATCGGATGTCGTGTCTTGGTGACGTCGCCACCGATCAACAATTCTTCATAGAGCTTTTCACCCGGCCGCAGCCCGGTGAAGACGATCTCGATGTCACCATGCCGACGTGACGGCAGCTTCTCCGTGAGTCCGGCAAGGCGGATCATCAAGCGAGCAAGCTCCACGATCTTGACTTCCGAGCCCATGTCCAGAAGAAAGACATCCCCACCATCACCCATCGATCCTGCCTGCAGGACAAGACCTGCCGCTTCGGGAATGGTCATGAAGTAGCGGACCACTTCAGGATCGGTGACGGTGATGGGGCCGCCCTGTTCGATCTGCCGCTTGAACAACGGGACCACCGAGCCCGAGGAGTCCAGGACGTTTCCGAAACGCACCATGCAGAATCGCGTGGTGTTGTGTCGTGCCTGAAGAGCCTGAAGGACGAGTTCCGCGAGTCTCTTGGACGCCCCCATCACATTGGTCGGGCGAACCGCCTTGTCAGTCGAGATGAGCACGAAGTTGGCGACACCGGCACGCTCGGCAGCTTCAGCGAGTCGCCAGGTCACGAGCGTGTTGTTCTCGACCCCGGCGGCGACGTTGTACTCGACCAACGGCACGTGCTTGTAGGCGGCGGCATGATAGATGGTCTCGACCTCGAATCCCTTGAGGACCCGCAGGACACGATCGTCGTCACCGGCATTGCAGAGCACGGGTACCAGTTCACCCTTGAATCCACAGGATTCGGCGTGCGAGACCAGTTCCTGATGAATGTCGTAGAGTGCGAATTCGGATCGGTCCAGAAGGACGAGACGATGCGGCGCAAGCGCGAGAATCTGGCGGCACAATTCGGAGCCGATCGAACCGCCCGCCCCGGACACCAGGACCACCTTGCCCCGCACGCACCCACCGAGAAGTTCGGGGTCGGGATCGACGGAATCCCTCCCGAGTATGTCATCGATCGAAATTGCTCGGAGATCGGCGACATCCGCATCACCTTCGACGATTTCGACGAGCGCAGGCACCGTCCTGACCTTGACGGGGAGCGGCGCGAGGCGCGCCATGATCTCACGACGTTGACGCGGCGGAGCTGGATGGGATCGCCAGGAAGATCTCGCGACATCGGTTTCGAAGCACGAGTTTTCGAATTCTGGAGGGATCATGCACGGAACACTCGCCGAGAACGGTCCGCCACATGGAAGGGTCGTCATCGACGTGCGCGACGACCTTGTATCCACCCGACACACGGAGTGCCGCCTGAAGCTGAGACCCGGCCTCGCCAGCACCGTAGATGATCACCGGTTTGGAATCGGAACCGGCGGAGACGACGAACCAGCTTTGCAGAAGCATGCGCAGCAAGCCGATCGCGGCGATCAGAAGCATCCCGTAGATCACGGGAACGGAACGAGAGAATCCGAAGACTTCGTTCGAAAGAAAGACAAACAAGGCCATGCACAGGGTGGACAGAACCACACTCTTGAGAGCCGCATGGAGAAAGTGATTTCCTATCTGACGGACCACCGTTCGATAGATACCCATGAAGCGAAAGATGGGAAGTGTCACAAGTGGCATCGCCACCAGCAGCCAGGCGTAGGCCTCGAGCATGGGAGGCCAGACCACGCCCAGTCGAAGGACGAAGGCGAGCCAGACCATGAGGACGACAAGGGCCCCGTCGGCCGTCATGGCAAGAGCTTGCTTCTTCCAACGAGTCAGGCCTGTGAGCTGCGAGCGCATGGTTCGAGTGTACCACTCGGAGGCGGGTGGAGAATGGTCACCCCCCGGTGACGACTCTCGCAGGAACGCCCACGACGGTGACGGAATCCCGGACATCACAGACCACGGCCGCACCCGCGCCGACCACCACATCCGACCCGATTCGAATCGAATGACGCACGGCACATCCTATTCCGAGCCAGGACCTGTCTCCGACATGCACGGTGCCACCAAGGTTGGCGCCAGGTGAGATTGTGGACGAAATCCCCAAGCCGGCAATCATGATCGACGGTGGCACCGGTGTTTGATCAATGCGGAGGAACCTGTGACCACGCCCGTGTTGACCACGGCATGAGGCATCACGACCGAACCGGACCCGATCGACGCTCGATCGCTGACAACTGCCGAGGGCGCGATGATCGTCGACAATTCACAGCCGCACCTCAGTGCACGTTCGGACCAATGCGAACGCATCGCATTGTCTCCGAATCCGACCACCACATCCTCGAACGACTCAATGATGGTCTCCAGATCGTCACATCGTCCGATCACCGGAAATTTTGGATCAAGCTTGTCGAAGTCTGGCGCATCATCAAGGAACTGGATTCGTTCCCAGCGATTCAACGAGGAGGCGATGTCGGCTATGACGCGCCCATTGCCACCTGCACCAATGATCAGAAGGGCGCTCATTGTTTTTCACTCCCAGTGAATTTCGTCATCGTCACCGATCCACTTCCAGTGGTCTGACTGGTCTTGAGAACCTGGCCGACGGTACGCAGGAGAATCTTGAGATCCAGTAGAAACGTTCTGTTTTCAACGTACCAGACGTCGTACATGAACTTCTCCTCCCAGCTGAGACTGTTTCGACCCATGACCTGGGCCCATCCGGTGACCCCGGGTTTGACCTCGTGCCTTCTGGCCTGATCCGCGTTGTAGAGAGCCATGTACTCTGGGAGAAGTGGGCGTGGCCCGACAAGGCTCATTCGTCCTCGAAGAACGTCGAAGAGTTCCGGAAGTTCGTCCAGGCTCGTCCTTCTGAGAAACGAACCAAACCGCCCGAGACGTTGTTCATCGGCGAGCAGATTCCCGGAAGAATCCCGAGAGTTCGACATGGTCCTGAATTTGTGCATTCGAAAGACTCGCCCCTCGATGCCGGGCCGATCCTGGGAGAAGAGAACCGGCCAGCCGAGCGAGCACAACACGGCAAGCATGACTCCCGCCATGAGAGGAAAGAGCAGGAGGATTAGAATGATGCTTGCAATGACATCGAAGGTGCGCTTCATCAACGCAGTATATCTTCTGTTTGGAAGCAAAAAAAGCGCAACACTCCTACCATGTCACACGAGAGGACGACGGAAGCAGGTACATGACGCATCAGGCCGCATCGCAAGAGACACCCGGAAGGATCCTCTACATAGACGTGGATGATTTCGCGATCGTCCGTTTTCGCAGCGAACTGATCTCGAAAACTGATCGAAAAGGGATCGACCGTCACCGTCGCCAGCGGCCGTTTCTCCGATGAAAATCGCCGGGCACTGGAGGCACTTGGCGCTCAGGTCTCCGAATTCCATCTGAACCGGACCGGACTCAATCCCATGGAGGATCGTCGGACTCGTTCGGACCTCGAACGATTGATCGAGAAGGCGAGCCCGGACGTGATGATCGCACGAGCCGCCAAGGCCGTGGCATACGCACTGCCAGTGGGCCGGGCGATGGGAATTTCAAAGCGGGTCGGGTTCATGACCGGACTGGGTGCGATGTACTACCCGACAAGTCCGTTCGAGCGATTCATGGGCATGATCGGCAGGCGCATGATCCGGAAAGGCCTTTCGTGTGCCAACGAGATCTGGGTGCTGAATCCGGACAACGAATCACGACTTCGAAACGGCTCACTGCGTGACATGCCGATTCATGACCTTGATTCGGACGGTGTCGACCTCGAGCAATTCTCGCAGACTCCTCTTCCAGACGGAACCTGCGTTCTGCTTCGTCGGACGACTGCTTCCCGCCAAGGGCGCGCGCATGTTTCTCGATGCCGCGATTCGACTGCATGATGCCGGCTCGAGGATGAGATTCATCGTCGCCGGAGAGACGGACAGACACCGGGGCGCGATCACGGAGGAGGAAGTCAGAGACCTGCATGATCGTGGGATCATCGAGTATCGGGGCTTCGTGGACGACCTCACTTCACTCGTCTCGGAATGCCGGGCGCTGGTGCTGCCTTCACATCACGAGGGTCGCCCCCGAGCGGCGATTGAAGCTCTGGCTTGCGGAAGACCCGTGATCGTCAGCGATGCCGCGGGATGCTCGGATCTGATCACCGACGGGAAGGAAGGCCGTATCGTTCCGGTGGGCGACGCCGATGCTCTGTGCGACGCGGTGACCGCACTCGCCGAGGATCACACCCCTCGCCCGGAAGATGTCGGTGTCCGCACGGTCTCTGGCAGAGGAACGATACGGCGTGGAACAGGCCTGCTCTCGATTCATCGAGAGAATCACCGAACCGTGAGCGATCGGTCAAGACCCGTTTTCAGCACGTGCCCGAAGCCATCCCGACAACATCAACATGGACCAGATTCCATTTTTCGAAGCGGACTCACCACGCAGGAAAGAATTCCAGACCTGCTTGATGATTCTCGGATCAAGCCCGACATCCTCGAGAGATCCATCTTCGAGGGTGGCATCAGCCCAGTCTCGAAGCGGGCCCCGAAGCCATGTCGCCAGAGGAATCGAAAAGCCCATCTTGGGGCGATCGAACAGTTTCACCGGCACATGACGGGAGAGGATGTCACGAAGGATGTATTTTCCGTTTCCACGATCGATCTTGGATGACAATGGAAGTCCCCAGGCCATTTCCGCGACTCGGTGATCAAGCAGAGGCACACGCGCTTCAAGTGAAACCCCCATCGATGCACGGTCGACCTTGGCGAGGATGTCATCGACGAGATACGTCGTGAAATCTCTGAGCATCATCTTCTCCTCATTGGAGACGCTTGACGCCTGAATGCGGGAGTCGACTTCGACATGACCGCCCGATCGATTCAATCGCGAATGGCCCTGCCAGGTGGTCAGCAAGACGGCGTTCATCGATTCAAGATCGCTGCAGGACATGATCTCGATCAAACGCTGGCACCGATGCGAAAATTCCTGCGGCCCGAACATGGCCACTGATGAATCAAGAA
>CASICI010000010.1 GCA_949373145.1 uncultured Phycisphaerales bacterium | reverse complement strand
TCACCCCACGGCGTGTTGGCACGAGCATCGTCGTAGAAGTAGATCCCTCCTCGGTCGTCGCTTCCCGCACCGTCGTACTGCCAGAGGTCCATGTCATTCGGTCCGATGTGGCTGAACACCAGATCCGCGATCACCGCGATGCCTCGGCTGTGTGCCTCATCGACGAAGTGCTTCAGATCGTCGGGACTTCCATAGGCCGATTCGATCGAGTAGATGTGGGAGGGGTTGTAGCCCCATGAGACATCTCCCGGAAATTCATGAAAGGGCATCAGCTCTATCGCACTGATGCCCAGATCCTTCAGGTAGTCCAGATACTGCGTCGTCTGCTGGAGTGTTCCCGTGCCCGGCTCGCCCGGAACTGTCCCGAACGTACCCAGATGCATTTCATAAATGACCAGGTCGTCGAAATCCGGTGCCTGGAAATCGTCGGTCTGCCAGAGGTATCCGTTTGGATTCCAGACGACTGAACTGCCGACGGAACTGGTCAGGTCGAAGGCTCTGGCATCGTTCTTGAAGAGCTGCTCGGATCCATTTTGAATCACGAACTTGTACTGGGATCCCGGTTGGGCGAAGGGGACGTCCGTGGACCAGATTCCGTCTCCTTCGTTGCAGAGCGGGGTGCTGTTCGGGCTCCAGAAATTGAAACTTCCCGTGACATGCACGCTGTCGGCATTGGGTGCCCAGACGCGGAATGAAACGCCGGGAGTCGATCCCTCGACGTACGGGTACGCACCGATGCCCTCTCTCTGTGATGGACAGTCCTGTGCGAGCGCTGGAGCGTGGACCAGCACGACTGTGGCGAGCACACTGAATAGTCTTTGTCTTCATGATCTTCTCGTGGACGTGGCGGTTTGAGGTCTCTTCATTTTAAGGGCGAACATCTCAGAATCCTCGATTGAGAAAGACTTTTTGAACGTTTCTCAGGCTTATCACGCCTCGATCGGGGGCTCTTGGGCCAATTTCCGCAATATGGAGAGGCTTGTCCTTGTTCCTGCCGTTCTCGCAAACTAATTTAAAATCTGATTTTGAGGCTGTATCGACACGCCTCATCATTCCATGTCCTTCGATCAAAGCTTGTTTGGAGTTTGATGTATGAATCCTCAGATCATCGCGACACTTGTTCTCGCCGGTACCACCACCACCCTGGCCTGTGCGGGAGATGGACTCGAGATCGATGGCATTCTGGATGCGGGGTACGGCGCACCAATCTCGATCCAGGGAGTCAACACATCCTTCGGCGACAATGACAATCCCGACTCGGCGCAGTCGTTCGGATCCGAGATCGACGCCGCCTACGCAACGGTCGTCGATGGTCGTCTGCACGTCATGCTGACCGGAAACCTTCAGGATAATTTCAACAAGCTCGTGATCTTCATCGATGCTTCCGACGGCGGTCAGCAGACTCTTCGCACGGACAATGTCGACGTCGATTTCAACGGACTCAATCGAATGGGTGGCAATATCTTCAGCGGCCCCGGCCTGACATTCGATGAAGGCTTCGCTCCTGATTACTTCCTTTCCTTCAGCACCAACACCGACTCGGATCCGGCTGGAACCGGATTGACCACGATCAATGCCAGCGCCGCCCAGCTCCTGACCGATGGCGGGGGTCTCGGTGGATACGTCGGAAACAGCAACGACAACCCGAATGGCTCCGGTGGAATTCTCAGCGATACGGGAATCGAGATCGCGATCGACAATTCGAACATCGCTGGAGTCCTCGGTGGCGAGGATGAAGCGGATCAGAAAGCCGCGTCGGCGGTTCAGACCGGCATGGAGTTCGCACTTCCTCTCGGCCTCCTGACCGGTGCTGACGGAACGGCCTATGTGCCTGGTTCCGGCATGCGCCTCTGTGCTTTCATTCTCAGTCCCGACTACCAGGCGATGTCGAATCAGGTCGTCGGTTCCCTTCCCGCGCCGGCCTCCGATGCGGGTGATCCCCGACAGCTTGACTTCAGATCTCTCGATGGTTGTCAGTTCGCGGCTTTCGACGGCGATTCGACCGATTATCCCTGCGGGTGCGGCGACTGCGGCGGTGGCGGCGGCGAACCTCCGGCATCCTCCGTCGTCACGGATGGTTTCGCCGATGATTCATACGGTGCCGCACTGGTGGTTCAGGACACTCAGACCGGATTCGGTGATGCGAACCTCGGCTTGTCCGACCTCTGCAACGGCTCCGAACTCGATGGTCTCTACGGCTTCGTCGACGATGAACGACTGAACATCCTGGTCGCCGGAAATCTGGAATCGAACTACAACAAACTGCAGATCTTCGTCGACTACATCGATGGAGGACAGAACAGACTTCGAGGTGACAACCCGGGAGTCAGTTTCAACGGACTGAACGTGATGGGTGATGATGGTTCCGGAAACGGACTTCAGTTCGATGCCGAATTCAGCCCTGATCTCTGGTTCTCCGCGGACTGTGGAGGTGATTCGGACATCAGCGTGAATGCCTCGATCGCACAGATCCTGACCGATGGCGGAGGCGTGGGGGCGTTCGTGGGTAGCGCATCGGTCGATGGCGGCTCGATTCTCAATCCCAATGGCGTCGAAGTCGCCTTGAACAACTCGAATGTTCTGGGCGTCGATTCCGGTTCCGGCCTTTCGGATGGTTCCGGTGTCCTCACCGGCATGGAGATCTCGATCCCACTTGATCTTCTCGTCGGATTCTCAAACGGTGCCGACATCAAGGTGTGTGCGTTCATCACTGGTTCCGGACATGATTTCATGTCGAACCAGGTCCTCGGCGGACTCGGTGGCAGTGAGAACCTCGCTCAGTCGAACCTGGTCGATTTCTCGGTGATCGATGGTGACCAGTTCGTTCTGGTCGGGGAAGGCGGTGGCCAGGACTGCACCGGTGACCTCGATGGTGATTTCATCATCGGAGGAGCCGACCTGACACTTCTTCTCGGCTCGTGGGGGAGCAAGTCGGCCACAGCGGATCTTGATGGCGATGGAATCGTGACTGGTGCGGATCTCACGATCCTGCTTGGTTTCTGGGGACAGCCCTGCGACTGATCTCAAGACCTCCACGGTCGTTCAGTTGATCTTCCCGACGCGCCCTGCGCCCGGGTAGATTCTGCGGACCTCAGCGGCATCGAGCTCGATGCCGCCTCCGGGAATCCTTTGCAGGATCTCCTTGAAAGCCTTCAGCGTCGCGACTCTTCGTTGAGGACCGAGTGGAAGAAGGAGGTAGATCGTACCTTCCTCACTGGCTTCCTTGATTCTTCTGAAGTAGTTCATGTCCAACATGCGGACTTCGGAACACACCTGTTCGTAGCGTCTTTCGGGTTGGTCCTGCCATCCCCTCGGCATCATTGAATCGATGTCGATGTCTTCATGGTCCCTGCCATGGAAGCGGAAGAATCGGTAGGCCATCTCACTCAGATTGACGATGACCTGGATTCTGTTCTTGCCTTTGAATTTCCTGACGCAGAATCGACTCTCTGAGGGCTGCTGATTCACGTAGATCTTCATGCTGGTGAAGCTTCGAAGATTCGCACCGAGTTTCTTCTCGAACGTCTCCGCCGCCATGCCGAAGACCTCGTGCCGGAGTCTCGCGTCTTGTGGAGTCATGATCAGCAACTCGCCGTGTGATCGTGCGGCTTTCTGGACCAGTTCGACCAGCTCCGTGTCGTCATTGAGCTTTTCAAGCTTCTTTCTCAGCTCGGCGACCATGTGATGCGAGAACATCGTCTCTTCATCGGTCGACGTGTTGACTCGCCAGTCCTGATCCTCTTCATGGCTCGCGCCCTCTCCGATGATCCAGTTCTTCTGGCTCAGATTGAGAACGATCATGCCTTCTTTGGAGGCTTGAATGAAACCGTGATTGAACTGAGCCGTTGTCATGCCTTTGAGTTCTCAGGACTTTCCGAGGTGGTGTTCTGGTCATTGGAATGTAGCGAAATCTCATCATCTCTCAACCGTGCGGAGTCCCGGGTGAGCAGAGCGTGAAACCCGCCATCCGTGTAGGTCGAAGGAGGGTCTCCGGGGAGGCCGGCGGGTTCGATCGATCTGGATCGCACCACTTCAGCTTCGAATCGTCTTGAGATCCAGTCGATCTGTTTCTCGTTTTCAACCTTCTCCAGGCTGCAGGTGGCATAGAGAACGTGAGCACCTTCGCGCAGAAGAGGCAGTGACTCCTCAACGATCGTCTTCTGAAGAGCGACAAGCGACTTCAGGCGTTCGGTGTTGAAGCGGTAGCGTGCCTGCGAGCGCCTCGGCAGAACACCGCTGTTGGAGCAGGGAACGTCCAGGACCAGCAGGTCGACCTTGCCGAGCACGTCTCCGAATCGTCTGGGTTCGACGACTTCCACGTTCTCCACATGATCGAATGCCTCGTGAAGTTCAGCCCTCCTGCCATCGTGCGGATCGCTGGCCAGGATCCTCGAATTGGGATGGAGGCGGTGAAGTTGATGTGTCTTGGTGCCACGCCCCGCGCAGAAGTCGACGATCACCTCCGGGTTGAGTCCGCCCGTCAGATTCACCGACATCGCGGAAACCCGGTCCTGTATGCGCCTTCGATCATCTTCGCGCAGGTGTTCCGCCAGAGCTCGGTGCGATCCTTCCCACACTGCGTTGGTGCCATCCTTCTCGATGACGTTGATCGGTGCACGGGTCAGGCAGTGTGCGGCACGCACCAAGGTCGTCTCCCAGCCCACCGTTCCAATCCAGCTCAGGACCAGATCGTCACCCAGTGATGCCTGGACTCCAAGCCTGACCGTCGGTTCCTCGGGAAAGACGGCCTTCGTGAGGACCCATGCTTCACCGGTTTCAAGTGGGAAGATGTCCCTGTGCAGCCACCACTCGCGGGCTCTTTCGTCATTCTTGTCGAGGCGTTCTCCTCGAAGTCGGATGATCGAGCGAAGGACGCCGTTGACGAATCCTCCCGCCCCGGTATTCGTTTTCTTCTTGGCCCAGTTGACCGCTTCGTCCACTGCGGCATGATCCGGAACGGCTTCCATCAGAAGGATCTGGGCCGCACCCGCTAGAAGAACGCCTCGCACCGCCGGGTCGATGTTGCCCCATGAGCGTTTCAGACAGGACTCGAGCAGGTGCTGGAGCGATCTCCAACGCGCGATCGTCCCCAACTCGAGTGCTCTTGCGAACGCACGATCACGTTCGTCCAGTGCCTTCGTCTCGTGGCCCTTCGATTCGATCGCGAGATCCGGAAAGCGGACCGACTGACGAGCAAGTCTTTGAAAGACGATCGAACGTGGGGTCTGCTTTTTCGGATCCGGTGATGTGTTCACGAGTGTCCTCAGGAAACCGCGTTGCAACAGCCTGCAGCAGCCTTCAGTGCCGCCGCGACGTCCGTCTTCTCCCAGCTGAAACTGCCTTCCACGCCCTCGCCCGGAGTTCGTCCGAAGTGTCCGTGTGCCGCGGTCACTCGATAGATCGGACGCTTGAGATCGAGGGATTCGATGATTCCCTTCGGCGTGAGTCGGAAGTGGTCTCTGATCAACCCTTCGAAGCAGTCGGGGTCGATGTGTTCGGTTCCGAAGGTGTCCACGCACACGGAGGTCGGTTCGGCCACTCCGATCGCATAGCTGAGCTGGACTTCGCAGCGGTCACAAAGTTCCGCCGCCACCAGGTTCTTCGCGATGTAACGTGCCATGTAGGCGGCGCTGCGATCGACCTTCGAAGGATCCTTGCCGCTGAAGGCGCCTCCTCCATGTCGTCCGGTTCCACCGTAGGTGTCGACGATGATCTTTCGTCCGGTGAGCCCGCAGTCTCCGTGGGGGCCGCCTCGTTCGAAGCTGCCGGTCGGATTCGTGTGGACGATGATGTCGTCGTGGTAGAGGTCACCGAGCACGGGTTTGATGATGTGGGTGATGATCTGTTCACGCAGACCATCCTGATCATCGGTCCACTGCGGTCCATGCTGGGTGCTCAGCACGACTGTGTGAACATGCTTGGGGTCATGGCCCTCGTATTGCACCGTGACCTGACTCTTCGCATCCGGTCGCAGATTCTCGATGAGATTGGCTTCACGGACTTCCTTCTGCCGTTCGACGAGTCGGTGTGACAGATCGACGGGCAGTGGCATCAGTGACTCAGTCTCACGACATGCGAAGCCGAACATCAGGCCCTGATCACCAGCGCCTTGTTCTTCGTGCGCACCTTCACCCTCGCTCACACCCATGGAGATTTCCGGTGATTGTTCATCGATGCTGACCAGGACGGCGCAGCTGTTTCCATCCATGCCCTTTTCCGAAGCGTCGTATCCTGTTTCAAGAACGGTTCTTCGGACCACGTCCTTGATCTCGACATAGTTCTTGCAGGTGATCTCACCTGCCACCACGCAAAGTCCCGTTGTCACCATGGTCTCGCAGGCAACTCGTGCTTCCGGATCGACCGCGAGCATTTCGTCGAGAATCGCATCTGAGATCTGGTCTGCCAGCTTGTCGGGGTGGCCCACGGAAACGCTTTCGGACGTGAAGAGGTGATTCTGGTTGGACATGCTGTTCCTTTGCTGGGTATCCGAAGATTTAAGCTTGGGGGTGTGGTTCTCATCCGTTCATCCGGAATTATGGATGAAGTGCCTGTGTTGCCGATTATATGGTCCCAATGGGTCTCTCGCAACGAACTTGGATCGACGCAGAGGGTCATGTGTCGGTTGTTCCGTTTTCATCCCGATCACTTCCGCTTCTGTTGCGTATCTCTTGAGGCCTGCCTGTGAAGGGGGCCTATAGTTCAGAGATCGATCAACCGCCCCCGAGTGCCCGCGAGGCTTTTCAGGAGAGACGACCATGTTCGCAGTGACAGCTCTGATCACGTTATTGGCCACCGCGGTTTCCCCGGATGCAGCCTCCAGTGATGCGTCACCGCTCGAGTTGATGATCAAGACCGCCCGCCCCATGGAGGCCGGCGTGGATTCCAGGGATCGCTGGGTGCTCACGGACTCCAATGGCGTCCACACCCGTTTTCCAGCCGACCTGATCGGTTTCGCGGCATCTACCTACATGCCAGAGGTCTCCAGAAAACGCTCCGAGACGCGTATCGGCCTCGACCGTTGGATCCGTCTGACGCTCGCTGATGGTGTTGCCTCTGGCCCCGCTCTCGATGCCTTGCGTGCGATGCCGGGAGTCCTCATCGCTGAACGCGATGTGATCGGTTCCTTTGCAGGATCCGGTGGGCCTGATGATCCCGATTTCGATCTGCAATGGAACATGCTCAACACCGGCCAGCTTGTTCAAGGGGCCTCCGGACTGCCCGGAGCCGACATTCGTGCGGTCGGTGCCTGGGAGATCAGTTCGGGCGAAGCACCCATCATCGTCGCCACGCTCGACAGTGGGACCTACCAACATCCTGAATTCGCTTCAAGAATCCTGCCCGGTCTCAATGCCACCAACGGATCCAGTGACACTGCAGATGTCTGCGGCGGCCATGGAACGCGAGTGGCCGGCATCATCGCCGCCACCGGGAACAATGGTTCCGGTCTTGCCGGACTCAACTGGACCGCTCAGATTCTGCCCGTCATCGTATCAGGGCCTTGTTCCGTGTCTCAGGTGGATACCGCGGACGGCCTCGTCTGGGCGGTCAACCAGGGTGCGCGCGTCATCAACATGAGCCTCCAGTTCTCCGCACCCACCGAATATCTCCACGATGCCATCCTGTACGCGGTGGACAACGATGTGCTCGTCGTGGCAGCCTCCGGCAACAGTGGCAGCTCCGTGACCTACCCCGGCAAGTGGCCCGAGACCATCGCAGTCGGCGCGATGACCAACACCGACGTTCGTTGGTCCTCCAGTTCGTTCGGCCCCGAACTCGACCTCGTGGCTCCGGGCGCGAATGTGACTTCGACCTGGCTGGGTGGTGGCTACAACAGTGCTTCAGGAACGAGTTTCGCGGCCCCTCATGTGTCCGGTCTTGCGTCACTGCTCCTTTCCAACGACCCGACTCTCACCTCGGTCGAGCTTCGAGAGATCATCGTCGGCTCCGCTCGGGACATCAGCCTCGTGGGATTCGACTCCTTCACCGGTTGGGGCTGTCTCGACGCTCAGGCGGCCCTCGAGCAGCTTGATTCTTCATCTGCCTCCGCCGACCTGAATCAGGACGGAAAGGTCAATGGCGGTGATCTCACCGTGCTCCTCACCCTCTGGGGTCCCTGTGCCTCCTGTGATGCAGACTTCGATGGCAGCGGCTTCGTGGATGGAGCCGATCTTGTGGCGCTTCTCTCGCAATGGTCCGCGCTGTGATTGACACCCCGAAAGCTCGACCACTTCGTCCCCAACGCATGTTTGCCAGTTACCATTGTCTCCTTCGGCACTTTCACCAGGAGAGACCGCATGTCCGTGCAAGTTGAGCTTTCGCGCATCTACATCCGTGAGATGAGTGACATCCAGATCATCGAGCTCACCGAGCTTGAGGGGACTCGACGCTTTCCGATCGTCATCGGACTGCCCGAGGCGTTCGCCATCGAGCGCAGGCTCAAGGGCATCGACATCGCTCGGCCTCAGACCCACGATCTGCTCTCCTCGATTCTGACCACCCTGGGTGGGCGCTTCGAAAGGATCGAGATCAACGACCTGCAGTCAGGCACCTTCTTCGCCGCGCTCGTGATCATTCACGACGGTCAGGAGATCCGGATCGATTCAAGACCCTCCGATGCGATCGCACTTGGCGTCGCCAACAACGTCCCCATATTCGTCTCCGAGCATGTGATCGAAGAGGCTTCCGCCGACGACTCACTTCTTGGAACGATGGATGATGAGGGTGTCGGCGATCCCTTCGTCGAAAATGATGATTTCGAGACCGGAGAGTGATGCTTGTTTTCCACGACGGATCCTAAGAAGACTCTTGATCCTCTTCCTCAACGGCGGCTGCTTTCAACGCCTGATCTGAGTGGTCGCATCAAGCTTCGAAATGAAGACTTCCTCGTCGAGGAACTTCCGCTCTATCAGCCAAGTGGTCGTGGTGATCATCTCTACCTCTTTCTTCAGAAGGAGGGCATGGCGCACTCCGAGATGATCCGACATCTTCGTCAGCACTTCAAGGTCGGTGACCGAGACATCGGATTCGCCGGGATGAAGGACCGTAATGCGGTGACTCGGCAGCTCGTCTCCGTCCATCTTCCCGGCTCGGAACAAAAAGCACTCGATCTGGACATCCAGGGACTCAATCTCCTGTGGTCCGACCGACATTCGAACAAGCTGCGCAGAGGTCACCTCGAGGGAAATCGCTTCTCGATCCGCATTCGTGACATCGATCCGCTGAAGGCGCCTCAGCTACAGACGCGTCTTCGTTCCCTGCATCGCATCGGCGTGCCCAACTATTACGGAATCCAGCGATTCGGGTATCGCTGCAACACGCATCTGCTTGGTGAACATCTGGTGAACGCCACCTGGGAGGGACTTGCTTCCGAGCTTCTGGGGGCCCAGGGCTCCCCGTTTCCCAAACGCCAGATCAAGGCTCGCGAGTATTTCGACGCGGGAAACTACAAGGACAGCCTGCACCTGTGGTCACGAAAGGAATTCGCCGAAACGACCGTGCTTCGCAGTCTGATCCGCGGTGATTCCTTCGAGAAGGCGATTCATCGGATTCCCAAGCCCACGCTTGCGTTCTGGATCAGCGCCTATCAGTCCGCGGCATTCAACAGAGTGCTGGATCATCGAATCGAACACGATCTTCTCGACTCGGTTCTGCAGGGTGACGTCGTCATACGTTCCGAATCGCGAAAGCAGTTCATCGCGCATCAGGAAATTCTCCAGACCGAGGAGTTTCAGAACGACATCAAGGCCCTCAAGGTCTCGGCGACCGGACCGATGTGGGGCGGTCACATGCTTCGTCCGGGTGGTGAGACTCTCCGCAACGAGGCCGAGGTTCTCGAGGCCATCGGTTTCAACACCGAGGGAATCGAGTCCTGCACGAGCGCCGAACGAGGAACCAGGCGACCTCTGCGGATTCCGCTTTCCAACATCGAGATGGATTCCGGTGTGGACAACCACGGTGGATACGTCCGAACGGCATTCGATCTTCCTCGTGGTGCCTACGCGACCATCGTTCTTCGTGAATTGATCGACGACCTGAGTGCCGAAAACGACTTCGTGGTGAACTGATCACCCCGTGCCGAGCGGCACCCCTTGGCTGAGAAGTGCTTCTCGGGCCTGTTCGGACACCGATTCATGAGGATCGATCTGGCATGCCTGCCAACCACATCGAAGTGCCCCCTCGACGTTCTCCCGCAAGTCGTCCAGAAGAAGGATCGACGATCCCGGAATGTCCATCAGGTCTTCGGCCGCATGATAGATCGCCGGGTCCGGCTTTCTGAATCCGGTCTCGAATGACAGTACCTGGGTCCGCAGTCTTGAAACACTGTCCATCACGCGGAGTGTCTTCCAGTGTTCGGCATCGGTGTTGGAGAGGGATGCCGTGTGAATCTCAAGATCGTTCAGTCGATCGATGAGGTGATTCATCCCAGCGAATTCCTCGATCAACCATCCGGCATGCACCGCACGCAGTTGCGTTCTGTCAGGTGTGTTCGAGTCTTCCTGATGACTTCTTTCGATGAATTCCTCGAATTCGATCCTGCCCGCCTGGAGCTCGGCTGCCGGACCGACGGCTCTGACCATGTCCGCCTCCGGGCCGGCAAACGTCGCGGGTTCGAGGCCGGCACGTGTGCATGCCTCCTCCCAGGAACGGGCGATTCGTACGAGGACACCTCCGAAGTCGAAGCACACCGCCTTGATCATCGCACCTGGCTCCATTTCAAGAGGTCTGTTCCTGAATCTTTGATCGTGCCGCTTTCTTCAGAGCTCGGCGTTCCTTGAAAAAGGTGCGAAGCAATGCGCCACACCGCTCCTCCATGACACCACCGATCGTTTCGAGCCTGTGGTTCAGCCTCGGGTCGCAGGTGATTTCATACAAGCTCTCACATGCTCCGCCCTTCGGATCGGCGGCACCGTAGATCAATCGCCCGACTCTGGCATTGACCATCGCACCGGCACACATGGGGCATGGCTCAAGCGTCACCGCCACCGAACAATCCTGAAGGCGCCATCCACCGTTCTTGAGACCGGCTTCCCGAAGCGCCACGATTTCGGCATGTCCGGTGGGGTCACCGGAGGATTCTCGATTGTTGGAGGCTTCGGCAAGCACGACATCATCGCGGTACACCACCGCACCGACCGGAACTTCACCACGGTCCGCCGCTTCCTGTGCGAGCGTGAGCGCTCGCTCCATCATCTGCCTGTCCACGGCCGTGACGTTCTCGTCCTCAGGCAGCGACACTCGCCGTTTTCCGGACAAGGAGGTCAGCCACGCGAAGAGGGCGTGTCTCACGCTCATCAGTGCGCCCTGTCTTCATCATCGTCCCGTCGATCAGTGGGGGAGGATGCGTCAGGTTCAACGTCGCCCGCTCTTGGCATGGTGCCTTGTGGTGGTTTCGATGGTTGGGGTTCGAAGCCTCCCGGGTTCGGCGATGGATCATCATCATCATCATCATTGTCATCGTCCTGACTTTGGAATCGTCCCAGGACATCCTCGACGGCGCCCTTGAAGACGTTGCCTTGCGCCACTCGATCAGCAGGAGCCAGTTTGAGCAGGATGATCCCCAGCTCATACAGTGCGTACAGAGGCACCAGCATCAGGATCATGCTGACGATGTCCGCTGGTGTGATGACCGCCGAGACCACGCCACACCCCAGCAGGGCGTATCGTCGGTTCTGCTCCAGAAGCGTCGTTCCGATGATGCCCACCCACCCCAGCAGCAGGATGACCAATGGCATCTGGAACGCGATGGCGATGCCCACCATCAGGATGAGTATGAAATTGATGTATTCACGGAGGCGGTACTGTTGAAGCACCATGCCTTCCGGAATCAAGGCGACATTCAGAACACGAACACTTCCCGAGCCTTCTCCCATCGGAACCGCCACGTGAAGGGCATCCTGGCCTGGTGAAAGCCACATCATGCCCGGCGAGAGGTTCTTCGGGATCTCGGTGTACATCGGGATTTCAAGAGCCGAGTCCGCCGCAACCATGTCCGAGGTCATCGCGCCCTCCTGGGCGTTCTGGACCGGGTAGACCGGCTGATCGGGGGGAAGGCCGAATGCGATGAGAACGCGCAACATCAACGGAAGCATGCCGAAGTACAGCAGCGCAAGGCCTGCAAACGTCAGAAGGGTGCTTCCAGGGACCAGGAGATGGACGAATCTTCTTTCCTGGTTGTAGAGGCCTGGTTCGATGAACTTCCAGCCCTGCCAGAGAATCCAGGGCCCGCTCAGGACCAGTGAGAAGATGATGCTGAGCTTGAGGTCGGTCGCCAGCGTTTCCGCGGGATTCATCGCCTGAAGTTGTGCGGGAAGGCCCGCCGATCGAAGCGCTCCGAAGACCGGGCGAGTGAGAATGCCACGAATGTCGGCCGCGAACGGAAACAGAACGATCATCATCGGAAGTGGAACGATCAGCGCGAAGATGACACGACGTCTGAGTTCCTCGAGGTGATCCCCGAAGCTCATCGTCGATCGTTCGAATTCTTGGTCTTGATCGAGTGGCATGGTGTGTCAGGTTAGTTCGAATCGCCGATCTGTCGTGGCTTTTTCAGGCTGATCCCGAAGAAACGGCAGGCATTCTCATCAAGGGCGCGTTCAAAGTCATCTTCCGACCGGCCACGAAGAGACGCCAGAAAGCGTGCGGTGTGCATCACGTTGGCGGGTTCATTGGGATACGTGCCTCGGAGTGGTTCGGGGCTGAGGTACGGGGCGTCCGTCTCCACCATGATTCGATCTTCGGGGACAAGCTTCGCCGCTTCAGCCACTTCGGCCGCATTTCGATAGGTGACGACGCCAGTGAAGGAGATCATCGCACCGAATTCGAGCACGCGTTCCGCCTCTTGGGGTGTTCCGGTGAAGCAATGGAAGACGTATCGATCCCTGGGGAGTGATGTCGCTTCGAGTTCAGGAAGCAGGAGGTCGTAGGCGTCACGACAATGAATCACGACAGGTTTCTCGAGACCCTCGCGCGTCCATTGTTCCAGTTTTCCAAGCTGGTTTCGAAGGACGTCTCTTTGAAGATCGAGCGCCGGCTTCTGATGAAACCCGTCAAGGCCAAGCTCTCCCCATGCCACGCAGAGTTCGTCTTCGCCCACCGTTCGGATCTGATCCCAGTCGATCGGTTCATCTGCATACAGCGGGTGCACACCCGCACTGCACCAGACGTTCTCGTGCGCTCTGGCGATCTTGAGATTCTCAAGAGAACCGTCACTGGTGGTTGCAATGCTGATCATGCCCGCCACCCCGGCTTCTCGTGCCTTGCGAAGCACTTCAGGCAAGTCCTCGTTCAGCTGAGGAAAAGTGAGATGGCAGTGGGTGTCGATCATGTCTTTCAAGCATAACTTGCAGGGCCCGCGCTTTGCGTCCTTCTGCGATTTTCAAGGTTCAAGTGAGATTATTTTCGAATCAAGAGGATGAGTTCCGCGATTTCGTTCGTATTCATGTTCGTCGGGACTCACGTCCCCAATGGTGGCACGGGGCGGTGTCGCATGCTCATGAAGTCTCATTTTTTTCGGAGTTTCAAGTGCTATCCGGGTCAAGTTCAGACCGAGCTTTCGTTGGTTCATGGCGAGCTCATCAAATCGTGGCCGAGATCCTCTCTTCGCCTCAGGCTGAGCAGGCGCAGATCATCGAAGTGGCTTGTGGTGATGATGATGACCTTCGTTCTCGAGTCCGGCGCATGATCGCTTCGCTCGAGAGTGAAACCAGGGACGCATCGTTTCAACTGGCATCGTCCGACTCCCTGCAGGGGACGGGCGATCTGGTCGTCTCTCGGAAGATCGAGTTTTCAGCCACGCGCGAGACCTGGGCCGGACATCGCCGGGGCAATCGTTTTTCAACGGTCCTGATTCATGTCTTTCCTAGAAAGAACGAGTCGTTCGACTCCGTCATCGCAGGGTTCGAGACTTGTGAGAACACCTCTCTGGAGACACTCGTGGCCCATGGGGTGACGCTCGGTGGGCGCGCCTTCGTCGCATTCAATCAGGTCAATGGTGTCCCCATTGATGAGTATCTGAACATCTTCACGACATCTTCGGCCCAGCGCGGGCAACTTTTCGATCGAGTGCGTGACGCCATCTTCGTCGCGAATGATGCCGGTCTTCATCATGGTGCTTTGGCGAAAGAGTCGATCCTGATCTCCGAGATCGACGGAAAGCCTTTTCCCACCATCGTTGGTCTGGGACTTCAGTCTCTGGCCTTTTCTGGAATCTCCCACTCGATCGACACGGATTCGACCGTCGTTGAACGAATTCTCAAGGCGCTCGAAGGCAAGTTCGGACGATCTGCCGTGCTTTTCGGTGGGGCTCAGCTGTCGGCCGCCGCCTTCGGTGCCACGCCCCGTGTCACTTTCGGTGGTGGACTCGTTCGAACTGTCGAACCGGTGATCAAGCCGATGAGCTGGGGTCTGACTCGCCAGGCGATGCTCGGGCTGGCGTTCTGCTCGTTCCTGATTCTGACGTACCTGTGCCTCGATCTGAGTCAGATCTTCCAGTCACACCCGCCACATCTTCCAAGTGCTGCTGCGTCCATGGTCCACGAGAGTTCGAACGACGCCGTTCGGAGTTCCTTCACATCCGGTGACGCCAGTGTCCATGTCGGGGAAGGAGGCGATGAGATCATCTCCCAGGGCATGACTTCAGACCGCGAGGAGAAGGGTGTCACCCATCGCGCCACGCCTGAGCGACTGCCAGCCAGTGGAGGGACCGGCACGCTTCAAGTCCGCTGAGTGCATGTGCTGGTTCGGTTCTTCGTTTCACATCTCCGTGCTTTGAGTAGACTGTGTGTGAACTCAAACCCATGAGTCGAGGATTCCTCGAGGTCTCGCGTGCCGTGCGACGCTTCGTCCGATCCGACTCAACGGAGGCATTGCTTCGTGGCATCCACAGGAAAGCTCAAGAAGGATCTCACCTTGTTCGGGGTCTTTGCGGTCGCAACCGGTACGACGCTCAGTGCTGGTTTCTTTCTTCTTCCGGGACTTGCATTCTCCCAGTCCGGGCCTGCCGTGGTTCTGGCGTATCTGATTGCGGCCCTGATGATGGTGGCTCCCATGTTCTGCAAGGTCGAGCTTGCCACGGCCATGCCCAAGGCTGGAGGAACGTATTTCTTCCTTGATCGAAGTCTGGGTCCTCTGGCGGGCACCATCGGTGGTCTTGGTACCTGGCTTGCCCTGACCTTGAAGGCATCCTTCGCACTCGTCGGCATGGGCGCCTACATAAGCCTCTTCTTCTCCGACACTCCGATCGTGACGCTTGCGGTCATTCTCGCACTGGCCTTCGGTGCCGTGAATTTCATGGGCGCGAAGGCCACGACTCGATTTCAGATCGTGATGGTCGTCGGTCTGCTGGCACTGCTCGCGTGGTTCCTCGTGCACGGCATCTTCTCCCTCGACCTGTCACGTTTCGACGGGTTTTTCGACAAGGGGGGGTCCAGCATCCTTGCGACGTCGGGGCTGGTCTTCATCAGTTACGTGGGCGTGACCAAGGTCGCAAGCATCGCTGAGGAAATCGAAAATCCCCAGAGAAACCTTCCTCTCGGAGTCTTTCTCGGTCTTGGTACGTCGGTCGTCATCTACATCATCGGTCTCATCGTGATGGTCGGTGTCACCCCTGCGGAGGAGCTCTCCGGCAGCCTCACGCCCGTGGGTGATGCCGCTCAAGCCATCGCAGGAATGCCTGGATTGGTTCTGATCTCGATCGCGGCACTCTTCGCTTTCATGTCGGTGGCGAATGCGGGAATTCTGAGTTCATCACGTTATCCGCTGGCGATGAGCCGTGACCATCTTCTTCCCGCGATATTCAAGACCATCAACAAGAATGGTGTTCCCACCATTTCGTTGCTCGTCACGGTCGCCGCTGTGGTCTTCTATGTGAGTGCGTTCGAAGTTCTCGAAATCGCGAAGCTTGCAAGTGCCTTTCAGCTTGTCCTCTTCGCTCTGCTCTGCTTCGCGGTGATCGTCATGCGTGAAAGCAACATCGCCTCCTACGATCCCAGCTTCAAGACCCCGTTCTATCCCTGGATTCCTCTTGCGGGGATCTTCGGACCCTGTTGGTTGATCACCGAAATGGGAGCCGCTCCGACCATGTTCGCTGCGGGACTGGTCGTTCTCGGTGTCGTCTGGTTCTTTGCCTACGGCAACAAGCGCGTCGATCGCGGGGGAGCGATCTTTCACGTCTTCGAGCGACTTGGGCAGCGTCGATTCGACGGGCTCGATCATGAATTGCGCGGCATCCTGAAGGAGCGGGGGCCTCGTGTCTCCGATCCTTTCGAGGAGATCATCGCGGCGAGCGAAGTGCTTGATGCTGATGAAGCAGTTGATTTCGATTCCGTCACCCGCACCGCGGCCCAACGATTGAGCACCCTCGTGGGGCATGCTGACGATGAGATCTCTCAGGGCTTTCTGGACGGTACGAGAGTGGGCGCCACCCCCGTCACGCGTGGAATCGCGCTCCCTCATCTCAGATTGAAGGGGCTCGAGGCCCCAAGTCTGGTCATCGTTCGCTCTCGAAAGGGCATCGATATCACCGTGGGGACCGTCTCCGGATCTGTTTCCAGCACTCAGACCGTGCATGCGATCTTCTTCCTGGTCAGCCCCAATGAAGATCCTGCGGTTCATCTTCGGCTCCTTGCTCAGCTGGCCGCGTGTGTCGAGCAGGAATCCTTCATGGATGACTGGGTTGCCGCTCGTGATGAGGACGCCCTTCGTGAGATTCTTCTCCGAGATGATCGCTACCTGCCTCTGGTCCTTCGCCCAGGAACGCCTACTGAAGTTCTCATAGGGGTCAAAGTCAGGGATCTGGGTTTCCCAACGGGCTGTTTGATCGCCATTATCCGGCGCGGGCGTCAGGCCTTGATTCCCAGTGGTGACATGGTGCTCGAGTTGGGCGATCGCTTGACTGTGATTGGTGAGGTTGAGGGTGTTGCGGAGCTCAAACAGCGTTTCACGGTCACTGGCAAGTGATCTATGATGAGATTGATTCTCATTCTCATAAACAGTCATCTTTGCTCTCTGTTCACCTTTAAGGTTGCACCCTTTCAAGGCAAAGAGCTATCATTCTCATCCTTAACTAATGGAGCCGTCCGCTCCGTTTTGTCGATGTTGACGTTGTCTTTCTTCTCGTATTCAAGCCGTTTTGACGTTGATGTTTCCGGTCCGCATTTTCACCCAGGCACCCACACCAGAAAAGCAGTCAATCAAGTACTCCGACAGTCGCATGTCCCACATGCTTTGTGAAAAATAGAACGAAGTACCCAGAGTCTCATGAGCCGCTTCCTCTTCCCAAAATGGTCAAACGCACTTCTTCCGCTGATTGCGCTCGTTGGTGCGACCGTCCCAATCTATGTGTTGTATTTCGTTGCGTTCGGATTCAGTCCGAAGACGCTCGAAGTCGGCTACCAACCGGTCCAGCCGGTTCCCTTCAGTCATGCCTTGCATGCGGGTGAACTTGGAATGGACTGTCGCTACTGCCACAACACCGTCGAACGTGCCGATCATGCCGCGATTCCCGCGACGCAGACCTGCATGAACTGTCACACGTTGATCAAGCCTGAAAGCCCCAAACTCGAGCCTGTTCAGGCCAGTTACCAGGATGGTCTGCCGATTCTCTGGACCAAGGTTCATCACGTCGCCGACTACGCCTACTTCAGCCATCAGGCCCATGTGAATCGTGGCGTCGGTTGTGTGTCGTGTCATGGCAGAATCGACCAGATGGAAGTCGTCTACCAGTCCCAGCCTCTGAGCATGGGATGGTGCCTCGACTGCCACCGAAATCCCGAGCCGAATCTCCGTCCTGTGAGCGAGCTCACCAACATGAGCTGGGGCCTTGCACTTGGGCTCGAAGGCGAAGCCCGTGACAAGGCTGAAGCCGAATTCGCGCAACAGCGCATCGAGGTTCAGAACCTCTACCACATCAACCCTTCCGAGAACTGCTCGACCTGTCATCGTTGAGATGACTGGTGACCTGGAGTACCGCGTGGACGATTCCAAGACCACACAAGATACGAATGACCAGACCGAGACTCGGGAGCCACTTTCTCCCAGTCTTCAGGGACGGGATTTGTGGCGCAGCCTCGAAGATCTGTCTCATACCGATGAGTTCAAGTCATTTTCCGATCGTGAGTTCCAGGAGGGCGCGCAGAACCTCGAAGGCGAGGATCGCCGTCAGTTCATGAAGATCATGGGTGCGAGTTTCGCACTCGCCGGTCTTGGTACCGCCGCGTGTCGCAGACTTCCTGAGACGAAGATCGCGCCCTACGCGAACCGACCAGACGATCGTGACCCCGGTGTCTCCGTCGACTACGCCTCGACCTGTGAACTTGGCGGAGTGGCCGTCCCCGTGGTGGTCACCAGCTACGACGGGCGACCGATCTATCTTCGTGGCAACGGTGAGCATCCCGCGATGCCTTCCGATGCCTGTGGAGCGATGGTTCAGGGCACCGTTCTCGAGCTGTACAACCCGGAACGTCTTCGTGTCGCTTCGAACAAGGGCAAGGACAGTGACTGGTCGAAGTTCGCCGGCTGGATGAAGACGAGGATGCAGGGTCACTCCCGTGGAGCGGGTCTGGCGATTCTCTCCGGCGCCTCCAATGGTCCCACCATCAATTCGATGAAAGCCCGGCTGGCTTCCGAAATGCCTTCGGCCAGCTGGAGCGAATGGGAAGCCGTCAACGACGACAACGCGTTCCTCGGCACCAAGCTCGCTTTCGGCACACCGCAGAAGGTCGTCACCGATCTGGCACAGGCCGACATCGTCGTCTCGCTGGATTGCGACTTCCTCGGCACCGAATCCGACAACGGCAACAATCCAACGGGCTGGGCGAGTCGACGCCGACTTGAAGGCCTGCCTGCCGATGCCACGATGTCCCGCATCTATCAGATCGAACCCACGCTCACGGTGACGGGTATCGGTTCCGACGAACGAGTCGCACTTCGCTCGAGTCGTGTCCCTGCCGTCGCGCAGGCGATCGCCAAGCGCCTGGGCGTTTCCGGTGGTTCGGAAGATTCAAAGCTTGTCGCGGAACTGAAGGCATCCATCAATCGTTCCTTCGTCAGCCACGAAGGCACGCACGAGGAAGTCATCGTCACCGATGCCGACATCCTCGACAAGATGATCGAGGATCTCGAGTCACATCGTGGTCGTTGCATCGTTCTCGCCGGTGGGGGACAGCCCCCCGAGGTGCATGCACTTGCCGCGGTTCTCAATGAAAAGCTCGGCAATGTGGGACGAACCGTCACCTATCGACCGGTCGCACGCACTCAGACCCGAGTCGAGGCCCTCACCGCATTGGTGAAGGACATCAACGCCGGTTCGGTCAAGACACTGGTCATCTTCGATGGCAATCCCGTCTACGACGCACCCGCTGATCTCGAATTCGCGAAGGCGCTCGCCAAGGTCGACAAGGTCGTCTACTTCGGGACCTCGCTCAATGAGACGACCGACACCGCCGATTTCGAATGGGTGATTCCCGGTGTCCACTATCTGGAAGCCTGGGGCGATGCCACGGCGACCGACGGAACCATCTCGATCGTCCAGCCGCTGATCCATCCGCTTGTCGATGATTCACAAGGCGGACGCAGCATGGTCGAAGTGCTCGCGACGATGATGGGCGACGAACAGACCGATGGGTACGAGATTCTTCGTGCCACCGCCCGCACTCGTTTCAACGGGGATGACTACGCCTTCGAACGCTTCTGGCGGCAGGCACTCTCCGACGGATACGAAAAGGCAACCGCGACGCCCACGAGCACGCCGGGCGTCTCTTCCGGTGCGATGTCGGGCGTCGCCCGTGCATCGAACGGCACGTCGCTGGACGACGGCATCGAACTCGTCATCTACCAGGACGGACGCGTCTACGACGGACGTTTCGCGAATGTCGGCTGGATGCAGGAACTTCCCGATCCCGTCAGCAAGTTGACCTGGGACAATGCGATCTACATGGGCCCCGTCCTCGCCCAGCAGCAGGGACTGGTCTCCGGAGACATGGTCACGCTCAAGACCGCCGATGGCACCATCGACTCGGTCGTCATGGTCATGCCCGGATGGGCCACCGACACCTGCTCGCTTTCAATCGGCTACGGCCGAGGCAAGAGCGCCGGCATGCTCGCCGATGGTGCCGGCTTCAACGTGTATCCCATCAGGCGTTCCGGTGGCATGGACCTCGTCTCGAAGGTCTCTCTCGACAAGACCGGAGAGACCTATCCGCTGGCTTCGACCCAGGATCACGGCATCTATGGATCACTTGACAAGGCCGTTCCGGAAGCTGGAATTCAGGAGCGACTGCCGTCCATCGTTCGTGAAGGTTCTCTCGAGACCTATCAGAAGGATCCCGCTTTCAACAAGGGCCTCGCCCATGTCGCGCACTCCCTCTCGCTCTGGGAGGAGACGAACCTCGATGGAGCCAAGTTCCGTTGGGCGCTGTCCGTCGATCTGACGACATGCACCGGATGTTCCGAATGCGTCGTGGCGTGTCAGTCTGAGAACAACATTCCCATCGTGGGCAAGGATCAGGTGATCCGTGGCCGCGAAATGAGTTGGATCCGCATCGACCGTTACTTCAAGGGTGGAACCGCTTCGAACCCCGAGCAGGTCGTCACCCAGCCCGTCTGCTGTCTGCACTGTGAGAACGCGCCATGTGAACAGGTCTGCCCCGTCGCGGCGACCGTTCATGACAAGGACGGACTCAATGTGATGGTCTACAACCGTTGCATCGGAACCCGTTACTGCAGCAACAACTGCCCGTACAAGGTCAGGCGTTTCAACTGGTTCGACTATCAGCGTCGTGAACCTGTTCGAGAGCAGGAGGGTCTCTTCGCGGTGAAGCCGAGCTATTACACCAGCGATGGCCCGAGTGATTTCCGCCGGATGCAGTTCAATCCGGAAGTGACCGTTCGCAGTCGCGGCGTCATGGAGAAATGTTCCATGTGCGCTCAGCGCATTGCGAAGGCCAAGATCAAATACAAGAACGAGTGGGCTCAGGCCGGTGGCGGTGCCACCTCCAAGGACTGGTCGATTCCGGACGGGGCCATTCGAACCGCCTGTCAGGAAGCCTGTTCGACGGGAGCGATCGTCTTCGGCGATCTCAACGATCCCGAGAGCAAGGTCAACAAGCTCTTCTCCAGTCCCCGCACCTACGATCTTCTCGCCGAACTCAACACCAAGAACCGTGTGAAGTACATGGCTCTCGTCACCAACCCCGCCTTCGAACGTGAAGTTCACGGCACGGCGGCCACGGAGCACGGCGGTCACGGACACGGTGATCATGGACACGGCGACCATGACACGGCGACCATGACCATGACCATGGCGACAAGCACGCCTCTGCACGAAACTCCGACAAGGTGGTGAATGACTCATGACCACCATGAACGTCAACACGAAAGTCCGGTCCGGTGAGACCGACAACACCCAGGACGTGCCCGGTTCACGCGCGCCGCTTGTTCTCAACATGAACAAGTTCAATCAGGTGACCCAGCAGGTCTGTCAGGTGGCTGAAGCTCGCCGGACGCCCATGGCCTGGTACATCACCTTCGCGATCGGGCTCGGTCTTCTGAGTCTCCTCGGGTTCTGCATCGTGTACCTCATCGTCACCGGTGTGGGTGTGTGGGGTCTGAACAATCCGGTGATGTGGGCCTACGACATCACCAACTTCGTCTTCTGGGTCGGCATCGGTCACGCAGGAACGTTGATTTCCGCGATCCTGTTCCTCTTCCGACAGAAGTGGCGAACGGGCATCAACCGATTCGCCGAAGCGATGACCATCTTCGCCGTCATGTGCGCCGGAATCTTCCCCGGCATCCACGTCGGTCGAGTGTGGGTGGTGTACTGGCTCTTCCCGCTTCCGAATCAGATGGAGATGTGGCCTCAGTTCCGAAGCCCTCTGCTCTGGGACGTGTTCGCGGTGGGCACCTACTTCACCGTGTCGCTGCTCTTCTGGTTCACCGGCCTGGTTCCCGATCTCGCCACGATGCGCGATCGAGCCAAGGGCAAGATCCAGCAGATCGCCTACGGAGCGTTCTCGCTCGGCTGGCGAGGCAGCAATCGCCACTGGCACCGTTACGAGCGCGCGTACCTGCTTCTCGCGGCGCTTTCCACGCCACTCGTGCTTTCCGTCCACTCGGTGGTGTCCTTCGACTTCGCCACCAGTCAGCTTCCGGGTTGGCACACCACGATCTTCCCGCCCTACTTCGTCGCGGGTGCGATCTTCTCCGGGTTCGCCATGGTGGTCACGCTGGCCATCCCTGCGCGTGAGATGTTCGGTCTGAAGAATCTGATCACCCTCCGCCACCTCGACAACATGAACAAGGTCATTCTGCTGACCGGTTGCATGGTGGGGTATGCGTACTCGATGGAATTCTTCATCGCCTGGTACTCCGGCGCGATCTACGAGAAGTTCGCGTTCATCAATCGTGCCTTCGGGCAGTACTGGTGGGCCTACTTCCTGATGGTCAGCTGCAACGTCATCACACCTCAGCTGTTCTGGTTCAAGGCGATCAGAACGTCGATTCCGATCATGTTCGCACTGAGCCTCCTGGTGAACGTCGGCATGTGGTTCGAGCGTTTCGTGATCATCGTCACCAGTCTGGCCAACGATTTCCTTCCCTTCCTCATGGGACGTGTTCACGCCCACCTGGGTCGACATCGGAACCTTCTTCGGGAGTTTCGGTCTCTTCCTGGTGATGTTCATGCTGTTCTGTCGCTTCCTCCCGATGATCGCCATCGCCGAAGTGAAGGCGGTCATGCCCGAGGCGGATCCGCATTTCGGTGAGGATCATCACGACGACACCCATGACGGCAGCCACGATCACGGCCATGCGGACACAAAGGAGGCCCACGCGTGAGTGCGACCACCAAGCCATCCAGCGCCAAGGCTTCACAAGCCGATTCGCCCCCTCGTTCCTACGGACTGATCGCCGAATTCGAAACGCCCGCTCAGATCATGAAGGCCGCCGAAAGAGTTCGTGATTCCGGATACAAGTGGTGGGATTGCTGCACCCCGTTCCCGGTGCACGGTCTCGACAAGGCGATGGGTATTCGACAGACCATCCTGCCCATCATCGTCTTCTTCATGGGTATGGCGGGAACCTGTGCCGCCTTCGTGCTTCAGTCCTTCACCAATGCCTCGGATTGGACTGTCTGGGCCGGAGTCTGGGTGACCGGTTATCCCTTCCTGATCTCCGGAAAGCCGTTCATGAGTCTGCCCGCGTTCATCCCCGTGATGTTCGAACTGACCATTCTCTTCGCGGCGCTCTCGACCTTCGGTCTGATGTTCGCCTTCAACGGACTGCCCCAGCTCTACCACCCCCTGTTCCGAAACAAGAGATTCCGCCGCGCCACCGACGACCGCTTCTTCATCGTCATCGAGGCCCGTGATCCGCATTACTTCAAGGCCCGGACTTGGGAATTCCTCGAGTCACTGGATCCGATCGCCATCGAAGAAGTGGAGGACTGATCTCATGCCACCAAGAATTCTCTTCTTTGCCGTCGCCCTGTTGTCCCTCTTCGCAATGGTTCCGTTCGCGGTGATCGCCTGGGTGCGCTCCGCGCCTTCCCCCGGCCGCCCGATCCACATCATTCAGGACATGGACTTCCAGCCGCGATTCAACACGCAGACCCTCAATCCTCTTTTCCAGGATGAACGTGCGATGCGACCCCAGCTCGCCGGCGTCGTGGCTCTCGGTGAAGTCGGCACGCCTCACTTCACCGACGGGGTGGTCGATGGGAACTGGGCTCAGGCCCTTCCTTCCGAGGCCCCCATGTCGATGGATCTCCTCGAACGTGGCCAGCTCCGATTCAACATTTACTGCAGCGCCTGCCACGGATATTCCGGATACGGTGACGGCATCGTGAATCAGCGTGCCATGGACGCGATGTCCAACGCCGACGGCCCCATCTACGGCACCGCCTGGGTCCAGGCCAAGAGCGTCCATGACCCCACCGTACGTGACCAGTCACTTGGCCAGATCTACAACACGATCACGCACGGAATCAGAAACATGGCTGGCTATGCGGCTCAGATTCCCACCGAGGATCGCTGGGCCATCGCCGCGTACGTGAAAGCCCTTCAGAAATCACAGGATGCCCGTCTGCAGGACGTCCCCACCGCAAGAACGTGCGAGCCTGAACAAATGAGTCACGCCTCACCAACAATCGATCTCACGGATCGCAACATCGAGCTTGGCTCCAAGGGTGCAACGGCGCGTATCGCGTGTCTTTTCATCGGGGTCATCTGTCTGGCCGCGGCCTTCCTTCTGGTCTTCATCGGTCAGATGGAGTGGACGGCATTCTGGAAGGCCTGGCTTCAGAACTGGTTCTTCATTCTTGAGATCAGTCTGGGCGCGCTCTTCTTCGTCTTCGTCCAGCACCTCACCAAGGCTGGTTGGAGCACCGCGATTCGACGTCCTGCCGAGGTGCTGGCCTCGAATCTGAACTGGCTCTGGATCGGTTTCCTCCCGTTCCTGATCCTCCTGCTGATGGGCAAGGCCGGCCACATCTTCCCCTGGTCGGACATGGAGATGCTTGCCGCCGAGGCGCCTGCAGAGGCACACCTCGTCGAGGGCAAGCGTGCGTATCTCAACACGCCATTCTTCCTCATCCGAGCACTGATCTACTTCGTCGTCTGGGCCTTCTTTGGAACATGGTTCCTGCGAGCCTCGCTCAAGCAGGGGCGCACCGATGATTCGGCCCCGACCAGACTCATGCAGAAGATGGCCTGTCCTGCGGCCATCCTCTTCGGTCTGACCATCACCTTCGCCACGTTCGACTGGGTGATGTCACTGTCGCCCGCGTGGTTCAGCACCATGTTCGGTGTCTATGCCTTCACCGGAGCGGCCACCTGTGGCTTCTCCGTGTTGATCATCACCTGCATCCTTCTGCAAAGAAACGGTGTCATGGTCAATGTGATCACTCGAGAGCATTATCAGGACATGGGCAAACTGATGTTTGGATTCGGCATGGTGTTCTGGGCCTACATCGGCTTCAGTCAGTACATGCTGATCTGGTACGCCAACATTCCCGAAGAGACGGGTTGGTTCCTCGCCCGCCAGCTGGGTGACTGGGGTTGGTTCAGTGCATGGCTGCTTTTCGGTCATTTCTGCATCCCATTCGTCTTTCTGATTTCAAAGCATCCCAAGCGGGACTGGAAGACACTCCTCTTCGCAGCCTGCTGGCTCCTGTTTTTCGGCTGGTACGACATGTACTGGCTGGTCATCCCGGTTATTCCTCACGATCTCGGAACCTTCGAGACATACGATGCCGCAGTGCAGGCCTATGCTTCTGAGACGACTGGGATTGGACATCCGGTCAACTGGCTTTTGATGGTCGGCATGCTGGCGATCTTCGCGTCATTCACGATCGCTCGTCTTCGAGCGCATCCACTGCTCTGTCGCAAGGATCCCTGGCTCAAGACCTCTCTTGATTTCGAGAACTTCTGATTCACGCCCTCCCGCACGGTTGCTGGAGGATACGAATGAAAGGCGCCTTTCACGATGAGCTCTCATCCTGGTGAAGACAACCTGGAACCGGAACAGCTCGATGATCCCGAAGCGGGATGGACGTGGTTCTTCTCGCTCGCAAGCATCATCTTGCTCGTGATCACCGTCGTTGCGGTCACGGTTATCTTCTACTTCTTCCGCGATCTCGAGGTTGAAAAGAAGGTCATCGATCAGCCTGCATTTCAGCTGAGCGAGCTGCGCACCGAACAGGAAGCCCAGCTTGATGGCTATGCCAGATATCAGGTGATCCCCATCGGCGGAACCGAGGAGGACGCGGAAGACTACATCCGAATCCCGATCGATCGTGCGATGGAGATCGTCAACGCCGAAGCTCGCTCCCCCCGCACGTCCGCATTGGACGAACAGGATGGTGGGGAATCGATCGTGCTTCGTGAGTCGGCCGCTGGAAAGGAAGATGTTCGTCAGTGACTCTCTCCAGGATCATTCTCGCCTCCATGATCACGATCGCATTCCATGCGTTCGGCGGGATCGTGCACGGTCAGGCTGACCCCGGTGTCCCTCACGAACTCGAAGGTGTCGAGATTCAGGAGAATCTCAACGTCCAACTTCCCCTCGACACGGTCTTCACCGATCACAACGGAAACACGATCGCCTTTGGTGATCTCTTCACCGGGGAGCGTCCGGTCCTGCTGCAGATCGGGTACCTGAAGTGCCCCCAGCTCTGCAATCTCGTGCTCAACGAGATGACCGACACCATTCGTGACATCGAATGGACCACCGGCAAGGAATTCGATGTGGTTTCGATCAGCATCAATCCCGACGAGACCCACGAACTGGCTGCGGCGAAGCGGACTTCCTACGTCCTGATGTACGACCGCCGAAAGAGCGGAAACGGCTGGCATTTCCTCACCGGTTCACAGGAAAGCTCCAAGGCCATCGCGGATACGGTCGGGTTCAAGTACCGTCTGCAGCCCGATGGCGAGTACGCCCATGCAGCCGGCCTCTTCGTGATCACCCCGGATGGCCGCCTGTCCCGTTATCTCTACGGAGCGTCTCACGCTCCCGGAACGATGCGGCTTGCCCTGCTCGAGGCCTCCGATGGACGCATCGGCTCCACCTTGGACCGATTCATCCTGTGGTGCCACGTCTACGACCCCGATTCACGAAGCTATGTCCTGCTGGCCGTTCGCCTGATGCAGGTCGGAGGCTTTCTGACCTTGCTGATCATTCTGATCGGGCTTGGATGGATGTGGCTCTCCGAGCGACGCAAGAACGATTCTTCCGACGGGGACGGTATCTCCCCTCCCGACGGTTTGATCCATGGAGTTGAACGATGATTTCGTCGATTGTGAACATCCTCGCTGGATTTGCGACTGTCGCCCCCGGGACGACACCTGCCAATTTCTGGATGCCTGAAGGTGCCTCGGTGCAAGCTCCCGGAGTGGACTTTGCCTTCGAAGTCATCAATTGGATCAACTATGTCTTCTTCGCAGGCATCACGCTTACCCTGATCTATCTGGTGATCCGATATCGCCAGAAGGGCAAGAACATTGAATTCTCCGAAGGCCCCGAACACAACACGCCACTCGAACTGACCTGGACCATCGTCCCCACCCTCATTCTCGTCGGCATCTTCTTCATGGGTTTCGCGGGGTATCTGGACCTTCGCACTTCTCCCAAGAACACCTATGACATCAAGGTCACGGCTCAGCAGTGGGCCTGGGAGTTCGAATATCCAAACGGTGCCAAATCAACCTCCGAGTTGGTGGTGCCACAGGGTCGCCCGGTCCGATTGATCATGCGCAGCAAGGACGTGTTGCACAGTCTCTTCATCCCCGACTTCCGGGTGAAGCAGGATCTCGTGCCCGGTCGCTACACCTACATGTGGTTCCAGTCCGATGCCGCGAACGATCCCACCGATGACACCGATTTCCACTGGCTGTTCTGCACCGAATATTGCGGTGACAGTCACTGGAACATGAACGTCCACGTTCGTGTCTTCCCTCAGGAGGATTTCGACAAATGGACCAAGGAACAGGCGAGATGGCTCGACGTCATCCCCGAACAGGATCTCTACTTCATGGCCGGCCCCAAGCTTTATGCTCGCTGCGCCACCTGTCACACGCTTGATGGCTCCAACGGAACCGGACCCAGCTGGGGACCCCGTGATGGGCTTCCCTCACTCTGGGAGCGAATCGTGAGTGGCAAGGGCAAGGTCTCCGGAGGATCGAAGTTCATCCCCGGCAAGACGACTCTTGCAGAGTACATCGGTGACGGAAAACTCTATCTCACCCCTGAAGATTACATGCGGGATTCCATCTACAACCCGGGCGCTCTGCTCGTCTCCGGGTACGGAAACCAGATGCCGACCTTCCAGGGACAATTGAACGATCGTGCGATCGACGCATTGATCGGCATGACCAAGAATCTTGATGAATTCAATGCAGATGGATCCTTCAAGGATGAAGCAAGACTCGCCGAAGCTGAAGCACGCGTTGCCGAAGCCAAGGCGGCTGCAGCCGAACTGCCCGTTCAGGGCGGAAACTCGGGAGACGTGACCGATTGACCCGTAATCGACTCGGAATCAAACCATGACCACCATCGACACTCCAAGACCTGACGCCATCTCCGGTGACAACACCGCCGATGCCCCTCGTGTAGACAACTATCTGACCTGGACCAAGGGAGTTCTCTCCTGGGCCCTCACGCTCGACCATAAACGGATCGGCGTGATGTACCTCCTGGGGATTCTGATCTCCTTCCTCGTCGGTGGCGTCTTCGCCCTCATCGTACGCACCGAACTGATCGCCCCGGGTCAGACCATCATCGAACCTGAGACCTACAACATCTTCTTCACCTTGCACGGTGCGGTGATGGTGTTCCTGGTCATCGTTCCGAGCATTCCGGCATCACTCGGCAATTTCGTGCTGCCGATCATGCTTGGTGCCAAGGACGTGGCGTTTCCCCGTCTGAATCTCTTCAGCTTCCATCTCTGGATCATCGGTGCCATCTTCACGGTTCTCGCGCTCGCTCCTCGGTGGATTCGACACCGGCTGGACGTTCTACACGCCATATTCGACCAAGACCGAGCTCGGCGGAGTCATCCCCGTGATCTTCGGGGTCTTCATCCTCGGATTCAGTTCGATCTTCACCGGTCTGAACTTCATCGTGACCGTGCACAAGATGCGGCCCAAGGGCATGACCTGGTTCAGAATGCCGCTCTTCCTCTGGGCGATCTATGCGACCGCATTGATTCAGATCCTGGCGACCCCGGTGCTTGCGATCACCTTGATGCTCGTCGGTATCGAACGTGCGTTCCAGATCGGAATCTTCGACCCCGCGATGGGTGGCGATCCGGTCCTCTTCCAGCACTTCTTCTGGTTCTATTCGCACCCGGCCGTGTACATCATGATTCTGCCGGCGATGGGAATCATCTCGGAACTGATCACCGTTCACAGCCACCGCCACATCTTCGGATATCGCTTCATCGCGTATTCATCAGTGGCGATCGCGATCTTCAGTTCCTCGTGTGGGGTCACCACATGTTCACCTCGGGCCAGAGCGCCTTGTTGAACACCATCTTCTCGGCGATCACCTTCAGGTGGCGGTTCCCTCCGCGATCAAGGTCTTCAACTGGATGGCGACCTTGTACAAGGGTTCGATCGCACTCAACACACCGATGCTCTACGCACTCGGCTTCATCTTCCTCTTCACCATCGGTGGGCTCACCGGGATCTATCTCGGAACGCTCAACGTGGACGTCCACCTTCACGACACGTATTTCGTGGTGGCTCACTTTCCACTACGTGATGATGGGGTCCGCACTGATCGGATTCATCGGTGGTCTTCACCACTGGTGGCCGAAGATGTTCGGCAAGATGTACGACGAGAATCTCGGGCGAATCGCCTTCGTGCTGGTCTTCATCGGATTCAACGTGACGTTCTTCACGCAGTTCATGCTGGGAAGTCACGGGATGCCCCGTCGTTACTACGACTACCAGCCTGAGTTCACGACGTACCACCTGATCTCGACCATCGGTTCGTACATCATGGCCGCGGGCTTCTTCCTGACCGCGATGTATCTCGATGCACTCGCTCTTCTTCGGACGCAAGGCCCCCGCCAATCCCTGGGGTGGTCGAAGCCTCGAGTGGCAGTGCACCTCGCCTCCCCCGCATGACAACTTCAAGACCACTCCGAAGGTCGGCGATTGCTACGACTTCAGTGTGGTGCGTTGGAATGAAGAAGAGGGTGGTTACGTGGTGCAGCGGCCCGATGATGATTCCAAGAGTGACAATGTTTGAGCCCGGACGACCCGTGCCTTCAAGGGGACGACAGTGACTGCGATAGATGCCAAACCAGAGGAAAGCCATGATCACGGTGATCATGATGACCACGGTCATCATGACAATCCGTTTCAGGCACACCATTTCGACACTCCGAAGCAGCAGTACGAGTCGGTCAAGCTCGGGATGTGGCTGTTTCTCGGTACCGAAATCCTCTTCTTCGGAGCACTCTTCGCGCTCTACACCATTCTTCGGGCGAATGATCCTGAAGTGTTCTCCTATGCCAGCCAGTATCTGAACACGATGATGGGTGGAGTCAACACGGCGGTTCTGATCCTGAGCTCGCTTTCGATGGCCGCCGCAGTGCACTTCGCCCAGCGTTCCAAGCAGACTCTGATGCTCATCTGTCTCTGGCTCACGCTTCTGGGAGCGGTGGGCTTCCTCGTGATCAAGTACTTCGAATACGAGCACAAGTTTCACGTCAACCTGAAGTGGGGGGCCCAGCTTCTACATGCCGGTCGACGAGGCGGAAGCCAAGGCGGTCGGCGCCGACGGACAAGTCCTCACCATCGCTGATGAAAACGCCATCGCATCCACTGACGAATCCAAGATGCTCGATGCAGGTGCCGCTGAAAGTCTCCCTGAACTGGCCTTTCCCAAGCTGGCAGTCATGCCAGCGGTCGATGCGGTCGCCCAGCAGCAGTCCGCCGTGGGCCCCGGAGGTCTTTCAGGAGTTCGTCCCGAGGAGAAGATCAAGGCCGAGAAAGCCTCGGCAGGCCACATCGAACATTCCGATGAGCCTCATCTCGAAGACCGAAAACTTCCGGTGAACACCCATCGTTTCTTCGCCATCTACTACGCCATGACCGGTCTCCACGGCATCCACGTCGTGGTTGGCATGGTCATGATCGGCTGGCTGATCATGCGAGGAATGAAGGGGCACTTCAATTCGAAGTACTACGCCCCGGTCGATCTCGGTGGCCTGTACTGGCATATCGTCGACCTGGTCTGGATCTTCCTCTTCCCGTTGTTCTATCTGATTCACTGAGTCACTTCCCAGGAAGTCTCATCGCTTCGTCTAAGGATCTCTTCCAATGTCCAGCAATGCACAAGAACAACATGGTGATGATCATCCGATCGTCGGGCACCTCGTTCCGATGTCCATTCTCGTCTGGACCACGGTGGCGCTTCTCTTTCTGACCGTGGTCACCGTCGCCGTCCGCTACGTGGACGTCGGTGAGTTCAACATCGTGATCGCCATCGGCATCGCGGTTCTCAAAGCCACGCTTGTCGCGCTTTTCTTCATGCATTTGAAGTGGGACAGGCCCTTCAATCAGATCGTCTTCGTGGCGTGCATGGCCTTCGTGATCCTCTTGATCGTGCTGACAGTCCTCGACACCAGTCAGAACAAGGCCTATCGCTTCGATGGAAATCCCAGCCTGGTTCAGGAAACGCTTGATGCGAAAGCGCCTCTCGCTCCGATCTCCCAGGAAACCGGCATCTCGTCCCCCAACAGCTGACCGTGGCCGACCTCTCCAACGCACCCCCGGAAGTCTCCCCCATCCAGGATGCAGCGACTCGCAGAGCCGCCTCCATGCTTGGCATGTGGATCTTCCTCATTTCACTCGGCATGGTCTTTCTGACGACCGTGATCGCCTACCTGATCATTCGCAGTCAGTTGATCTCCACCGGAGAGTGGCAGCTTGATGATCCTCCCGGGCTTCCCGGTCTTCTGTATCTCTCGACGGGTTTCCTCCTCGCTGCCAGCCTCGTCTTTCATGCTGCCACGAACTCGCTCAAGCATGTCACGAGTGCATCCTCCACCGGGCGCTGGATGGTCTGTTCCTGCGTGCTCGTCATCGGTTTTCTGATCACGCAGACTCTGGCCTGGATCGACCTGGCGACCAATGAGAATCTTGCGTTCGATTCCTCGCTCTACGCGTGGCTTTTCTACGTGCTCACCGGTCTGCACGTGGCACACGTCCTCGTCGGTATTCCACCTCTGGTGGTCACGACTCGAAACGCCCTTCGCGGCCGCTACCGGGACTCCGCCGGTGAGGTCTGTGGCCTCACTTATTGCGTCATGTACTGGCACTTTCTCGACGCGGTCTGGGTTCTGCTTTTCGTGGTCCTGCTCTTCGGCATGGGAAGCTGATCACGACGCGGGGTTTCAATAGCCGTTGGGACTTCTGGGCGCGGTTCGTGGAATCACCACCGCATCATCCGGGAGGCTTCTGACCAACTCCATGCCGGCGGTCCTGGGATGGGCGGCCCACGACGCGAAGAACAGTCTCGGTTCGGTTCGTATCTCCGAGCCGTCCATCGTCGTGACGATCGCGGTCTGGGGCAGTTTCCGAATGATGAATTCGAGATCGACGTCACCTTGACCAACTCTGATGCGGCCTTCATCCGCCCCTTGTTCTTCCAATGCTTCGACCAGCAAGGTCAGGGGCCAGATTCGACGTTCACCACCGGCAGTGACCTCGACCACACGCGCTTTCAATCTTGGGAGGTCGACGTCGGCGCCGGTCATCCCCGGCAATGGAAGCACCGGGTATTTCAGGCTGTCGGACAGATCGTTGAAATATCTCAGGTAACTGAAGGCCTTGTAGCGCCGGTTCGAATCCTCTTCGGCCATGACGAGCGTCGTTTCCGGGTGGGATTCCAACCAGTCCCGCCAGGTGCAGAGCGTGACGTCGTCGACCTTCTTCAGAACCTCCGACGCGCCGCTTCTGTTGATTGATCGTCCAAGAATGGGGGAGTAGAGAACTGGATCCTCCTGGTCCCTGTCATAAGTGAGCAGCGCACTGTTGCAGAGAAGGCCGCTCACACCGTGATTGATTCTTCCCTCGCCGTCTTCGTTGATCAGGACCACCGGTGCATCCGCGAACGGTGAATACGTCACCGTGATCGGCGTGCCACCCAGCGTGTCGTGGATCACCTCGTGGGCATTGAGACATCGCACGGGATAGGCGCAGGCCTCTCCGTTGACGACCACTCCGACGACCCGGTCGCGTGTCACCAGCCACGGCCTTCTGTTTTCGGAGTTGTAGGTCATCAGATCCCTGCCGAGAATCTTGTTCGGGTCTTCATAGACCTGAAGAAAGTCCCGGCTGTTTCCACTGGCGGCGAGCGAGCCCCTGGGGACTTCAAGCTCTTCGAGAGTGAAGCCGTAACTCTGAAGATTCGTGCCATCTCCAATGGGGCGGTCACCGAAGATCACGCCCGACACCGCCCACAGGATCAGTCCCAGAGAGATGAGTCCTGCGGCCAGGATGACCCATCCCCCGGACTTGAAGCTCAACCTGGGGGGGTCTCCTCCCGGAGTGCCTGTCGTATTTCTCTGGCTGGAGGGAGCCTCTTGATTCTGTTCATCAGTCATCAGTCTGGCTCACTCGTAGGTTCATTCATGAATGGATCGATCACCGGACGTTCCGTCACCGGATAGGGATTCATCGCCTCATAGAGTTCGGGCGATGGCACCGACGGACCTCGATCCAGCACCATCACACCGAGAACCACGGGAAGGTATGCCAACGTCGAAAAGAAGACTCGGCGTGCCTGATCCCTGTTCCGATCGAGATAGAGTTTGAGAGCATTCCATGCCATCCAAAGCCCCATCACTATCGACACCCCTGCGTACCACCAGCCAGACACTCCAATGGCCGTGATCGTCAATCCAAGGGGGAGAAGCATGAGACTGGTCGTCAGAATGACTTGAACGGTCACTTCGCCACGCTTGTCCTTCACCGGAAGCATCGCGAATCCACCTCGTTCGTAATCCACCTTGTACATCACAGCCAGGGCGAAGAAGTGGGGCAGTTGCCAGATGAAGAGAATCAGGCCGAGCAACCACGCCCCACCGGAGATGTCTCCCGTCGCGGCCGCCCATCCGATCATCGGTGGAATCGCTCCGCAGATCGCGCCCACCAACGTGTTGAGTGTCGTGCGGGTCTTCATCGGCGTGTACATCACGATGTAGATGAGCAGGTTCGCAAGAGCCAGGCCGCTGCAGAGAAGATTGACTTTCAGTCCGAGGATGACCACGCCGGCATATGCGAGCAGCATGCTCGTGATGAAAACGCTTCGTTTCGAGACCAGACCTGCCGGGAGCGGTCTGCCTTCCGTTCTCTTCATCTTGCGATCAAGTTCGACTTCCGCGAGCTGATTCATCATGGCCGACGAGAATGCGACCAGGCCCGTTCCGACCATGGTCCAGAACAGAATCATCGCGGTCTGATGAACTGGTGCGACGGCGAATCCCACGGCCGTGGTTCCCAGAACCAGTGCGTTCAATCTCGCCTTGCTGAGTTCCGTGAAATTCGGAATCAAGCCATCTCGTGGAGGCCTCTTCGAGGAGTCCGAGCCCACATCCACGGGATCACCATCGGGGACGCTGGTCTCCGAAGACGGGTTCTCGTCGATCTTGGTTTCGTTGCCTTCTTTCATGATCCTCGTCGTGACTGGTTTGAGTCAACTGCCTAGTATAGGAGGCTTGTAGCAACAAACGCGGGGTTTCACCGATGTCGACGGCCAGCATTTCAGTTTGCACCTCCACCGCCCTCCCGGTTTCCATGAGAGCCGCATGGGGGATGCGATTCGCGCTGGGCTTCCTGCTCACCGTGGTGCTGTGGGGTATCTGCTACTTCGTCCTCATGGGCCCCGGTCTTCTGGTCGGTGACCTGCTCTTCAGCATGATGTGCTTCTGCATCCTTCCCGGAGGAATGATCGCCGGACGCTGGCGTGCCATGATCGATCCTCGATCGAACTCGGCGGTCAAGTCCGGTTTCATGGTCGGATTCCTCTGCGCATTCTTCAATCTTCTCATCGTCGGCAGCATGTTCCAGGAGGGGGCCAGCTCGATCGAGATCACCGGCTGGCTCTTCGGGCTCTTCGCCTTGTGCTCCGGCCTCGGTGCCCTCGGTGGTGCCATCTCACTGACGACCAGTCCGGTCTCTCTCGAACGGATCCCCTCGTCACTGGGGATGCTTTCGGCCGTTCTGGCTTCGGCGATCCTGCTGCTGCTCATGAGCGGGGGTCTTGTCACCGGGCTTGAAGCAGGGCTTGCAGTGCCTGACTGGCCGGGTTCATTCGGTCACAACATGCTTCTGTATCCGATGCGCGAGATGACCGCGGACACCGGAGTCTTCTTCGAACATGCGCATCGTCTCTACGGAATGCTGGTGGGAACCGGTGCCCTCACTCTGCTCGTCTTTGGAATACTCAACGATCGACGCAAGTGGATCCGAGGTCTTGTGATCCTCCTCCTGTGCATGATCTGCATTCAGGGACTGATGGGCGGACTTCGCGTGACCGAGACCAGCACCATCCTCGCGCTGGTTCATGGCGTCTTCGGTCAATTGGTCTTCACCCTCGCGCTTCTCATCGCGGCATTCACGACCAACCGATGGCTTTTCAGCAGCCCGAGCGCCGAGCATCCTGCGGCCGCTGCCGATCGTCCCTTCGCCTTCGCACTGGTGATCCTTCTGGTCGGTCAGCTGATCTTCGGTGCCTGTGTACGGCACCTTCAGACGCTCTCGAGCGATGGCATCGGTCTGGAGATTCCATATTGGGCGGTCATGGTTCACATCACCGCTGGCGTCCTGATCTTCGCGATCGCCACGCTGCTCGGGTACAGATCCGGGGCCGTCTATCGATCCATCACGCTGCTGCGGCGGCTCGGACTGGGCCTGCTTGTCATCGTCTCGCTGCAACTGCTGCTTGGGATCGTGGCTTTGGTGGCGGTCTCACTGCGTACCGTCTCCACCCCTCCCATCTGGGAAGTGATCTTCACTTCGATGCATCAAGCGACCGGAGCTCTGCTGCTCGGCCTCTCCGCTCTCTTCCTGATCTGGCATCTTCGTCTGGTGAAACCCCAGGCTGCAGAGAACGCCGAACTCGCTCCGGCGAATTGACCCTCCGGTTCGTATCAATTCCATCGAACCAGCCTGAACGCCGAGGCCGGTGGTCGCTCATCCAATGAATCATCGGTCCATGCTTCGAAGATGGCGGTGATGGGTTCTTTGACACCGTTGGATTCGGCTTCGTAGGTTCGCGCGATCTCCCAACCGACGTTCCAATCGAGAGGATCCGAGCTCTGTGGTTGGACCGAGCGGATGAGCCGCTGTTCGGTCCCTCCGCCCTGCAAGGTTTTTTCGACCTCTATGAGGCCCATGCCTTCTCTCAGAACCATGTCCATGTTCGTCGAGCCGGAATTGATCTGCCTTGCCTGGGTCTTCGAATCTATCTGTTCGAATATCTCAGGGTTGATGAGTTCCAGAGTCGACCCGAAAAAGAGCATGGTGAAGGTGAGGATGATCAGTGTCTTGGACATGGTTTCGAATCCTGAAGAGAAAGGTGGTTGGCCGCATCAGCACGGCTTCTTCAGTAGTCCGATCGGGAAAGCGGAACCTCTCAGCAAGGGACCGCATTTCTCGTTTTTTCCCTCAGGAACCGCCTCTGAGAGGCTTCAGGACTTCCTCTAGGGCCAGAATCGCGTACGCGGTGGTCAGCACTGCTTCGGATTCGAGCCATCGATCCTCGGGGTTGACCCAGGATCCATCCGGACGCTGAAGGGTTTCGAGCCGTTCAACGAGTTCCGCTTTCCAGTCGTGTGAGACGCCATCTTCGGTCTTGATGGTCTTCCAGCCGGCGGCGGCAAGCGCTCGGGAGAGCGCGTGGTAGTAGTAGTAAAGACCTTGTTGCCCGACGCCCGGATTCTCCTCGAGTGTCCAGTTTCTTCGAATCCAGCCCATGGCGGCGTCGACTCTGGGGTCGTTCTGATTCAGCCCCGCATGGAGAAGACTCTTGAAACCTGCATACGTCATCGACCCATAGGATCGAAGCCTTCTGGGATCCGACTCGACGAGAAGCTCCCCGTAGCGACCTTCTCCGACATGTTGACTGGCCATCGATTCACCGCCGTTGGCTGGGGTGTAGATGAACCCGCCATCATCAGGCCCTGCTTGCGCCCAGGCTGATGGATTCGTCGCTTTGAGATTCTGGCTTCTGCTGACGAAGACGAGGGCCTCCTGAATCGCTGGATCCTCGGGACTGACGCCTGCGTCATGCAATGCTTCAAGCATCATCTGTGTGTTGGAAAGATCAGGTCTCCCATGTTTTCCGTATCCCACGCCTCCGTACCAGTCTTCCTCGGGACTGATCTGATCCTCGGCCTGCCACTGAGATCCTCTGAGCCAGGTGATGGCTTCCTGCATGCGATCATGGTGTTGCAGGTCGCCCAGGCTGGAGAGCCCTGAAACGATGGTGGATGCGACATAGGTTCCGATCTTGCCACCCTTGCTTGGGTTGAATTCGTCGGAGGCCAATCCTGTCCCCATGATGATGCCGTAAACGACCTTCTGAAGTTCCTCGGTCGACTCGCCTGTCTGGGCGAGCCCTTTCATCACCAGTGCCGACACCGCGAGGTCCACCGGAACGGTGTCCTCCCAGTCGGGTTGATCACTTGGTTGGGCTTGCGTGGCGATCAGCCACAGTCCGTTCCGGCTTTGTTTCCTCATCAGCCATGCAAGACCCTCGTCGATCATTCGCTTCGCCTTCCGTGCGGTTTCCTCCGACACGCCACAGGTCTCGGCGTCTTCGCTGATGCGATGTATCGAAGGTCCCATGGCCGTCACGTTGGTCGCAGAGGGTGGCGGTGCCGAGCGCGTGATCTTGTCTCGATCGATCGTCTGTGGTGGCGTCTTGGAATCCTGAGTCGATGCGAAGGCGAAGAGCCCCGCGCTGAGTGCGAGCCAGCCAGCCAGCAGCGTCCCGTGTGTCCTCAGCTCGTTCATTCAATCCATCCATAACAGACGTGTTCGGCCGCTCGAGCACCGTCACCAAAGGTCAGCGTGGTCTGGAAGAGGCCTTTCGGCATGCCCGCATCGACCGAAATCATGGTCGTGATGAGAGTGTCCTTGCCGTCCGGTTTTTCATCGGACAGAAATGCAGTCACCATAGGATTGCTGCTGGTCACCGAAGTGATCGGTCGTCTCAGTTTCTTGAAGACGATCTCAATGGGAACCATCTGGCCGCTGGGAATGACCCCCGCGCTGGATCTGAAATCACTCATCGGCAGTCCCGGGCTCACCTTGGTGCACGGGTCGTGTCTCACCCTCACATCGAAGAGCGCGGCTTTCGGATGATCGGTTCGAACGATCCAGTAGGGCGGCATGTCCTGGCACGCGAGATTCGAAAAATCGTAGCTGACTCGGTACTGGTTTCTCGGTGCATCCTTGCTGGGATCGAATCCGATGAACTCCGGTGTTTCACCCATGATGGCGAGCACTGAAAAAGGCTTCTTGTCGACCGATTCGAGAACCATGCTTCCAGTCAGCTTTTCGGGTTTCTGTTGATTCTCCCTGAGCGGAACGTAGGAAGGGAGGGAACGGACACCCCAGCTGTTCTCCGCCACCAGATTGATCTTCGCAAAGCGGCCGTATCCCGCGACCTGCATCTGAACCACAGCTTGTCTTATTCCAATCGAACGATTGGTCTTCATCGAGACCGGCACGGTGATCGAGCCTCGGGGAGGCACCACCTTTCCCGCCAGATCCACGGTGGTGCAGGTGCAGCTGGGTTGTGCATTCACGATCGTCAATGGACGGTCGGAGGTGTTCGTCAGTGTGACCTCCGCTTCGAGCATGCTGCCCGGTTGGACCACTCCGAAGTCGACCGGGGCAGGCATCACGACGAGCGGTGGGACCTGGGCCGTCGAGGATCCTTTCGGCGCGTTGGGCGTACTTGCCTGGGTCTGGGCTGGTGCTTGAGTGGGCGTCTTGTCGGGTGCAGGGGAAGGTGTGGCTTCGCCACCTGACTCTCCGCCGTCGCAGGCCACGAGCACGCTCATGATCAAGCTGCCAAGAACGACGAGGAATGGTGTCTTGTTGGTACGTTCGAGGATCATTCCGTTCTCCGTTGGTGTAGGACACGATTCTACCACTCCGCGCAACTTTCGGATGCACGGTCCGCGTGCTCTTGGAGGTACAGTGTGTTTCATGAAAGCCGTACAAATAAGCCGTCAGGGGCAACCCGTCGCCGCCAACGTCATCCTCACTGACACCTGCCCGTGTCCGGAACCTGCTCCAGGTGCGTTGCGAGTTCGAACCGAGGCCTCGGCTTTGAACCAATTGGATCTCTGGGTTGGACGGGGTGTCCCGGGTTTCGACGTCCAGTATCCGGCCATTTCCGGCTCGGATGGTGTGGGACTGGTGGATGCCGTGGGTGAGGGCGTCTCCGACAGCTGGCTTGGGCGTCGGGTGATCCTGAATGCCGCCGTGATCGAGTCTCCATCGCCGCTTCCCGACGATATGGAACCGGCACCCGGAACACACATGATCGGTGAGCATGGGCCCGGAACCATGGCGGAATTCTTCGTGGCTCCCGTTGAAAACGTCTGTGACATCGGTGATGTCGATCCAGTCGAGGCTGCGGCATTCGGTCTGGTTCATCTGACTGCCTGGCGCATGCTCGTCACTCGGGCCAGACTTCGGCATGGTTCCACCGTGCTGATTCCCGGTATCGGAGGCGGCGTGGCTCTGGCACTTCTTGGAATCGCCAAGTGGCATGGCTGCCGAGTGATCGTCACCAGTCGGCATCAAGCCAAGTTGGATCGTGCGATCGAACTCGGCGCTGATGAGGGAATTCTTGATGATGGGTCCGACTTCTCGAAGACCGTCCGCGGGATGACGCACCGCAGAGGCGTCGATGTCTGCGCAGATTCCGTCGGCAAGGCTGTTCACACCTCCTGTCTCAAGAGTCTTGCTCGAGGTGGCGTCTTCGTGACCTGTGGCTGTACGAGCGGCCCTCGAGCGGAAACCGACCTTGCACGGATCTTCTGGAATCAATTGACGGTGGTCGGGTCCACCATGGGTGACATGCGAGAATTTCGTGAGGTCCTCAGCTTGCTGCGATCCGGGGCGTTGCGCCCCACGATCGATTCCATCCATGCAAGTTCCGAGGGGGCGGCTGCGTTTTCGAGATTGGAATCCGGCGCTCAATTCGGAAAGATCGTGATCGACTGGCGCTGACCACTTGCACTGGGGCAGCGGCCGCTGGACTGAGCGGTCTCGCTGGTCTCAACTCCGGCATGTGGTAGGGAGTCATCCAGTCCGATAATCTTGTATGCGGTGTTTTACCGCGTCCCTTGGTCTTTGATGTGCTTTTCCTTAAAAGCCCGAAAAAGCGTGTTTTATCGACGTGACAAGGGGGAGGTGTTCCTGTCTTTTCTGGGGGGCGCGGGCATTTTCAGATCTCGACAGAAACCTCGTTCTTTTGCCCTGTTGGTGTTTGGTGCTTGTCCTGTCATGAGATACGCTCATAGGTGCGTATTGTCGATGTGGGTCTGGGATGTCGATTCAGCACGAGTCCGTGCCGACGCCCACTCCACTTTCCCCTGATCCATATCGTTATGGACTTTCAAGAGATCTGAAGATCTGGAGGACTCTTAAATGAGTAACTATTCATTCATCGCCGGTGCAGCCGTTCTGGCTTGTACGTCCGGCCTGGCCTTTGGCCAGTGTGACGTGGACGCTTCCACGGCCACAATCCTGCAAAACGACCCCGCCGTGTGTGGTGGAGACGATCCTGCAAACGACCCCAACTATGGTTGTGTCGAGGGTGCTATCACCGGAGGCATCCAAGACATTGGTGCTCTTCCAAGCGGTAACACCATCATCGCCGGTACCTGTGGCTTTTCTGTCGCCGGTACGTCTGACTTTGATGGGTACAACTTCGAGTTGACCACAGGTGGTTTCCTCACATACACCATCCGAACCGATCTTGATGGCCTGGGAACGGAAACGTCTCCCGGCATCGCCGTGCTCACCGGTACTCAGGCACCTGACTGCTCCGAACAGGAGCTTGCTGGTTTCTACCTTCTGGCATGCGATGCGCAGCCCTTTGGTACTGACGTGTTCACACCTGCCGGCACCTACGGTATCGAGGTCTTCAACTTCGATGACGGAAGTGGCGACTACATCCTTTCCGATTGTGCCACCGAGTATTCGATCACACTGACATTCACACCCGTCGCATTCGCCGAGTGCGGTGATCCTGCTTCCGGCAACTGCACCGAAGTGATCGCCGGTATCGGTGGTTGTCAGGACGTGGCCTGCTGTGAACTGGTCTGTGACATCGACTCCGCTTGCTGTGACTCCGAATGGGACGCAGGCTGCGTTGCATTCGCCGTCGACGCCTGTGGCTTCTACATCTACGAATGCACCGACCCCAATGCTTCAGTCGCCAATGACTGTGTCGCTGGTGCCACTTCCTATGCGGTTCCAGCCGATGATTCAGTCGACGTGTCATTCGACACCACCGGCTGCAACACCGATGGTCCTGAGCAGGATCAGTGTGGTTCAGGTGCTGGCTTCGAACAGCTCCAGAACGATATCTGGTTCGTCGCCTCCTCCAGCATCGATGGTTTCCTGACCGCCTCCACCTGCAACGGTGGCGCTGAATGGGACACCAAGATCGCCGTCTACAACTACGATGCAAGCACCTTCGATCCCGCCTCGCTGCCGGATCTCTACCTGGCCTGCAACGAAGACTGTGGCGACGAGTTCTTCGCGTCGAGCATTCAGTGGGAAGCGACTGCTTCCACGACCTACCTCGTCCGTGTCGGTGGTTATGACGCCGCCTCCTTCGGACCTGGCGTGCTCACGCTCAGCAGTGCCTCCCTTCCCACCTTCGTCTGCGACGCTCCTGTTGATGCCGTTTCGGTGACTCAGAGCAATGACCCGACCATCGAAGAAGGTGGCGTGTCCTGTGCTGGTGGTGGTATCACGACCGAGAACGAGTACGCTCGTAAGTTCCCCAACCGTCCCGCGGAACTTGTTGGTTGCGTCGACTTCGGTGTGGTCAATGGTGGTAGTTCACAGCTTTCATCCATGCGCTTCTTCTCTGACTCGGACCCCGGTGACGCACCTGTGCTCGCCACCATGACCGAGATCAACGGAACCGAAGTGTTCATCCCCGGTGGTGGCTATCAGGGTCTCGTGACCGTTTCGTACGAAGCGCAGCTCGACATCCCCGCCGGCACCAATCTCGTCGTGGTGTACGACAGCGTGCCCAGCACCGACGGTTTCAGCACCATTGGTGTGAACGCACTTGGTGAGGCTCTCCCCACCTACATCCGCTCCGATTCCTGCGGAATCGCTGACTACACTCCGTACTCAGCAATTGGTTTCAACGACACTGCCTGGGTCATGGATTACAAGACCTGGGAAGATGGCGGACCCGTCACTTGCACCGGCGACCTCAACCTTGACGGTGAAGTCAACGGCGCTGACCTGACGATTCTGCTCGGCAGCTGGGGAACCGCCGATCCCGTTGCTGACCTCAATGGAGACGGTGACGTCGGCGGCGCCGACCTCACCATCATCCTGAGTGCCTGGGGCGCCTGCGCTACGCCGTAATCGGGATGACAGACGGTCGACGTCCTTGCGACGTCGTCCTCGAACACATGATTTCCAGCACCCTCGACTCCGGTCGAGGGTGCTGTGCTTTTTGACCCGGCATTCCATGTTTCACTCATATGAAAGAAGCGCACGTCATGACGTGCGCTTCTTCAGAGTGATGAATTGATTGGTTCAGGTTCAGGTTCAGGTTCAGGTTCAGGTCTCTCTGGACATCCGTTCAAGCGCTCGTTCAGCGACGGCGTGCAATGGTCCGGGCAACTGGGTGTCCTTTCTCAGTTCGGTGAACGCTCGAATGAGTCGTTCTTTGCTCTGAGTGGTGATGATTCGGTCGTGAAACACGAATGCACTGGCGATCGACACCGCGTAGAGTCGCGCACCCAATCGGCGATCGGAGACGGTTTCTCCCTGCACGCGGAGCAGTTTGAAGACCCGCTTGAGCGTTCTCAACTCATCCAGTGTCGTTTCCGCCGACGTGAGCGCGTCCACTGCATTCTTCTTGTCTTCGAGCGCATCGCATACCAGCCAGTCCGCCAGCATGAAGAGTGGATCCACATCGGTCTCCATCGCCCACTCGATCGGATGTCTCATGCCTGGTTGTGTTGAATCATTCATCGCTTATTGTCCAAGTGCCTTGAAGAGTTCACGAAGTTCGAGAGAGGGGTCCTGATCATCAGGAAGTGTCTCTCGAACGTTCAAGAGTAGTGTTTGCGCAAATCGTCTTTTTGCCGTGACCAGAAAGTTGGAGACCTGGGGAAGACCGCTCAACCCCCATTTGGCGGAGAGTTCGTCATGAGGAACCGGAGTGGCACCCACCAGGCATGGGTCGAGGACTCGATGCTTGAAGATGTCCCAGTGCGCACCTTGTCCATTTTCCAGCAAAGCGGACTTCGTCTCTTCCGAGGTCCTCAGAATCAGTTCGTCGATCCACCGAATATTGAATGCGGATTCCGGACTCAAGCTTGTCTTGTCGACCGCATCCAGGCCTGGATTTGCATCAAGGCTTCCAGGCGGACCGTTCTTCGGTGCTCTTCGTTGTGCGGTCTGTTTCCGGTAGTCATCAGCCAGGTAGTTTCGAACCGAGCTGAGAAGAAGCGAGCGAAAACGCCCTCGAGCCTCTTCGGCCTTGGAAAGCAGATTCCTTCCCAGGAAGACGTCGCAAATGAAGCCCTGGGTGAGATCTTCAGACAACGTGACGGAACGTCCCGAGGCCCTGATGAAGGCGAAGATCGCCGGCCAGTATCGTCTCGTCAGCTCTTCGCGACTTGCGCTGGTGGTTGGTGAGGTTTCGTTGAGGGCATCTCCGATCATCGTCCAGCAGGTCGCGGTGGTGCTGGGCGTTCTGGACTGGTCTTCAGCCTCTTCCGGCACTTCCAGCCAATCCTTGAGGGAACGTTCGTCAGAACGCTCCTGACTGGAGTCGGTGTTTGAGATGGAGTGCTTTTCCGCCATGCACCATGTCATACGTGGTTCGTGGCAGAAGTTCGAGGTGATTCGATCCGAACCTCGAAAAAATCGGCTGAAACCCCCATCCTGTCGATTCAGGGGCTTCAACCGAGTACTCGGTGGACTTCACTCACATGGTCCCCATCGGTCGAGAAGTCTGGTGAGGTCCGCACCGTTGACCAGTGCGTTTCCATCAAGATCTCCCGGGCCATTCATGCCCCATGCCGTGAGCAGCATGCTGAGATCACCTCCGTCGACCATCCGATCGCCATTCAGGTCACCCACGCACCGCATGGGTTCGGCTTCATGAAGTGAGGGGTCGTCGAATGGGTAGGACACATATCGAATCAGGGCCTCCCGTTCTTCGGAATGCATCGCCAGAACCACCTCGCGTGACGCAGCGGCTTCTCCGCCATGCCAGAGAATCGCTTCCATCAGGCTTCGAGCGCGCCCATCATGCAGATAGTTCGGTTCAGCACCCCCCGAGAACGGGTCGGTGCACTCGTCCGGAGTGCCAAGGACATGGCCCACATATCCTGCCCCCCAAAGCGGTGGTGTGCGCCATTCGGATCCACTGGCACCGTATTCCACGAAATCGTCGGCGAGCTCTTGGCCCATGTCGTGCAGAAGCAGGTCCGTGAAGGGTTCGATTCGCTGGTTGCGATAGGCGATGGTCTCGTGATCGGAACGTGTTCGCATCGAAGGTGCATGGCATGCCTGGCAGTTCGCGTTCTTGAAGAGTTGCATGCCGATGATCGCCATGGGGTCCTCATGATTCAAGCGCGGGGGAGGCGCCAGGCCTGACACGTACTCCGCGACCAGCTCGATCGACATGGCGCCAAGCTCTGGTGCCGAAGGAGGTGGGCAGTCCTTCGTCTGCTCGCCACAATCGTGGTCTGGAAGGTAGTCAGACGTGATACCCATATCCCGTTGATAGGCGACCGCCGTCTGTTGCACGAGCCCGGGTTGACCGGCTTTCCACCCGAATCGACCAAGCGCCATGTCACCAGTGAGCAGATCACGAACCCAGTTCGCTCGACCGGAGATCCCGTCGCCGTCGGTGTCGGCAGTATCCTCCCGGGAGAGAATTTCAGAGGTCATCACCGCCTCCAGAAGTCCTGTTCCCGCGAGCATCGGCGCGATTCGAGCGGACTGTCTCGCCCCCGTGGGCGCCCCGTGAAGCGTGTCTTCGAAACGATAGCTGGGCTTGCGCAGCTGGTAGGGCGTCCCGTCGTCGAAGGTGGCTTCGATGACTCTCGTACTCGACCTGGAGTCGTCCTTCCGGCTGAGTGCCCGGTGTCGCTGCGGTGTCGAACTGGCGTCCGTACCGGGGGTCCGGGACGGGAGCACCGAATGCATCGGTCTCGTGCGTCGACAGCTGCATGACCAGAGAGATCAAGGTGTCCTCCTGTCCGGTCGGAGTGGCGCCGCGTCCATCCATATGGTGGCAGGCGATGCAGCTTGGTGCGTTGAAGGATGGCCCCAGAGCATTCGGAAGCGCATGGGGACTTGGTTTCAACCCGAATCCGATCGGTCCGGAGCAGCAATCGAACCAGGTCGGGAAGTTCTTGAGTAGACCGTCAGCATGGTCCGTTTCAAAACGTTCCTTGCCGGCAAGGAAATGATTCAGCTCCTCGATGCTGAGATTGTTCGCATGTTGGGCGAATGCGAATCTTGGTGATGTGACCAGCGGAATCGACGCATCACCCGCCGGCGAAGCTCTCGGGTTGCTTTGGGCGAGGCCGAGTCTTCCCGTGCCAGCGTGGTAGTAGAAGTATTCGGTGTAGTACTGGATCACACCGCCTTCTCCATCGGGAACGCCCACGTGTGTGAAGTCGAATTCGATGATCTGCCCGGGCGTGATGTCGGGAATGCCACTCTGAAACACGTGGGATCGGTTCTGGTCCCGTTGCATCATCAGATTGACCGCGGTGATGGGGCGGTCGCACATCCCTCCTGGTGCGCTCTGAATGTAGTACTTGAAGTCGACTCGTTCCGGGCCGCTGGACTCATCCGTGACGACCATCATTTCGAGTGAGTCGCCATGGTCCGTCACGACCATCTCGAAGGTCTTGCCTCCGGCGTAATTCGCGACGTAGTGATCGAACCGCCATTCATTCGGGTGTCGGTCCCTGAATCGGCCGGCGAAACGTGCTTGAAGAGGATATTCGGCGGAAGGTGGCGCTGCCTGACCCACGATCCGTGTGAACAACGTGCTCTCGACCGGTTGTTCTCCCACCTGTTGCTCGAACCAGTAGATCACCCGGGAACCCGTTTCGATCTGCGTGAGAGTCGTTTCGAAGAACCTTTGATCGGACGTCGTCATCCGTGCCCTGATGATCTCCCCTTCATCCACCCTGAAGCGAAGGTCCACGGAGTTGGTTTCCGGGATCAGGTAGTTGCCCGGATTGGCTTCAAAGGAGATCCTGATGGAATTCGAGTCCACGCTGAATTCATGCCTGAATCCACGAATGGGGGGGGGCATGACATCATCACGTTCGAAGGCGGCACATCCCTCGTCGAGAGACACGTTGTGGACTGGAAAACTGAATTGGGTGGGGTTCTGAAGCAGCAGGTTGAACTGGATCTCCTGGCCGATCGGGCTGCTCATGTCACGACGGAAGAGACCGGGTTCAATTTGTGAGAGGTACCATCCGCCACCCGGTGGTGTGGCGTAGAGAAGCACGTTCTGCACGTTCGTTTCAGTGTTCACTTCGTAACGAACGGTCTGCGGGTCCAGTCGGCAGACGCTGCCCTCGTAGTCAGGCGTCTGTCCCGCGGCGATCTTCGATTCAAGGCCCTCTGTCATCAGAAGCAGAGCTGCAATGGCCACAAGACGTGCCACAGCACGTCGATTCCCCTGGCATGTCCCGTTCATGAAAGCGACTCCTCATGCCCCTGCATGTGGTCGATGGTGAGATCACCAAGCACTTCCTCGACAACGAACCTATCCGGTTGCGGGCAAAGTGAAAGGCTGAAGTGCTGGTATTTGTTGAAAGTGACTTCGTGCACAAGGCTGGCAGGCCTGCACTCCTTTCAATCATTTCCAGATCTCCGACCGTAATCGGCTCCGATCGCAGTTTCGGGCCGTCCATGCAACACGCCCCGCACGGCCGAATGGCCGTGCGGGGCGTGTTCAATGGAGCCGGGGGGATTCGAACCCCCGTGTCGGAGCGGTGAAGCTGCCGCGTCTACGTGTGTAACCATCTCTTTGTTCTCGTCCTGTGGAACGGCTGATGGTGGCCAGCCACAGGACATGGCATACAAGTTTCTCGTTCCGCCGAAGTATGCCGGCCCATTGGAACCAGCCCGATGATGTTCCACTGGTCACCTCATCGGGCGTCGGGTGACCAGCGGTCGCGGCTTAGGCTGCGAGTGAGTACTGCGTGTTGGCAGTTGTGTTTTTGCATCCTTTTTACGTGGCCTGGATGCTCCACGACACGCAACGACAACATCGAATCGTCCGATCGATGCCGTTCGGCCCCTGATGTCAAAGAAAAGCGTCGTGAGACGCGCGGTACCATGGTACCTCCCGAGGGACCGCTTGGATCGCCCATCCTGACGGTTTATGGTGACTTCCCCCGGGAATGGCCTTGTGGCTAGTCTGTAGGACGTGAAAAGATCCGATCCATCTGAAAACAGTCACGAAAGGGACTCCTTGACTGAAAGAAGGACTCCACATCATGGCTTCCAGATCACGAAGGTCGATCTGATTCCCGGCCCGGAGATCGAACTCGAGGTTCGGCTCTTCGATCTCGAGCTCTGCTCAGGTGGAGACTCTCTCGTGAATTCCGCCGAAGTCGAACGTGCGAATGGTTTTGCCCGAGATTCGGACCGCAGTCATTTCCTCGCAAGGCGCTCGGTTCTGCGTTCTTTATTGAGCGAACGTTCCGGGCTGGCGCCTGAGATGATCGAACTTGATTCCATCGAGCGTGGAAAGCCATCCCTTCCGAAAACGAACCATCTTCGTTTCAACGCGAGCAGATCCGATCGATGGTTCGCCGTGGTGCTCTCCGACTCGGCCATCGAACCTGGAATCGACATCGAAGTCCTGCGAGAAATTCCTGATGCCGCTTCACTTGCACGTCGCATCCTGTCGCCCGAGGAGATACACGCTTTGGAGGATGGAATCATCCATGACTCCGAAACTTTCCTGCGATTCTGGACCCGTAAGGAGGCTGCTCTGAAATCTCTTGGTACCGGTCTCAGCATCGACCCGACACGGGTGACCGTCCCTGTTGAAGAGAATCTTTCCCGGGGAGACCGGGCGGTCGTTCGAAACGGAGATTCGATTCATCATGTGACATTGATCGAACCGGACTGTACTCCCGATGGAATCATGGTCTGCGTCGGTTTCGCCGATCGATTGATCGATCCGATCAGCTTTTGATCGGGAACAAGATCGATTCTTCAATCGACTTCTGAATCGTCCTTTCACCCATGCTGATCAGGTCGAGGTGGTCGCAGTCGATGAAATCCTCGGTCACTTCGCCGTCAGTGAGTCGGGACCACCTTGTCGTGTTTTCATCCGAAGTGCAGAACCTGGTTCCACTGTCATTGATGAGATGGATGTCCGAGCAGTATCGCCCCGTGGGACTGAATTTTGAAATCATGATGGACATGCGGTCGACGGCTTCCTTCAGTCGTGCCTCGACCCGGCCGTGAGTGGACCCTGATTCCATCAGATTGAGTGCCTTGTTGTTCTTCTGTGCACTCTTCAGCATCTTGTGTCGTCTGTATCTGGATTGAATTCGTTCCTTGAATCCCTTTTTCGCATCTTGCACCGGGGCGGCGGTTCCGATGAGAATCGGAGGAAGGCAGTGGACACCACGTTCCTGAAACACTTTGACGATCTCCATGCCGATGATCCCACCCGCTGAGTGTCCGATGATCATGACCGGATCTTCCGGATCCCTGCACTCTTCGATGACATCGACCATCTGCTCGATGATTCCATCCATCGAATAGACCTGCTCCGAATCGGGATTCAGCCCGGGAATCTGCAGACCGATGAGTCTCGCCTTGTCCTTCATGTTTTCGGCGATGGCCGAAAAAGTGAAGGCGGAGATGCCACCCTGGCCTGGAATGCAGAACACCTTGTTTCCGCGTGCATCCGGGGCGATCTCCATCGTGGGTGGAATCATCAGACTGCTAGATTCACTGGTGAGGAGTTCCGCAAGCTCCATCAAGGTCGGATCCCCGATGAAGTCAGACAAAGTGATCTGACGTCCGATCGTGTCTCCGACGGAATCTATGAGTCGAATCAATTGCAGTGAACTTCCTCCGAGCTCGAAGAAACGATCGCGCCTCCCGATCTGGGAGATCTTGAGTATCTTCGTCCAGTGAGAGGCGAGGATGACTTCAAGCATCGTCGGGGATTCATTTTTGGTCGAACCCTGTTCCGGCGTTTTTGCGTCATTCGTAGTGTGCAGTCGCATGCCATCGCGAAGAGTGGATTCGATCGAAATCTGATCGAAGCTTTTCGTCGGTTCCTCGCACATGGCTCGAATGATCGTCACATATGCGTCTGCCAGCTCGCTTGCGCGCCGGTCGCCGACCATGGACCTGTCATATTCATATTCGACTTCCATCTTGTCTTCATCATGAAGAATTCGAAGTGCCATCCCAATGAATGGATTTTCGTGACTGTCGAAATCACGGGTCGTCTTCACTCCCGTCAGATCCAGTCCGGATTTGAATTCATAGACGCCTACTGAAAATGGAAGGCGCAGCCGGCGTCTCCCTCGTGCTGGAAGATGTCCTCTTTCGATCAATGACTCGAGCGGTTCAGGAGTGACGTTCAGACGCCCGAGCAGGTCTCGTTGGACCCTTTTCATCACTGCCAACAACGATTCCGAATCCTGGAAATCCTGTACGAACGGCAATTCAACCGTCATGTTCGAGATCAGGTCCAGGCTCGATTCTGACATTCTGCTGCTGATAGGGCAGCCTATGACACCGGTCTCCTCAGGGTGCGTCTTCTTGATGAGAATCTGGGCCGCTGTGATTGACACGGTCATGAGATTGATCGTGTGCTTCCTGCCGAATGCTTCCAGCTTCGTCCGCAAATCACTCGGGATGCTGATGTTTCTCATCTGAAAGTCGATCTTCTCCTGGGAGTTCTCCTGTTCATCGCACAATGGAAACGCCGACACAAGAGTCCGCCCGATTCCAACCTCGTCCTCCGACTCCTCTTCGTCTTCACGTGATGATGTCTGAATGCAGAAGTCACGGTATCCATCAAGAGCCTTGGAAGGGTCATGGATCTCGGGTCTCTCACCACTTTCAATCTGGTTGTAGAGCTCAGACAATGTTCTGGTAATCAATGCATTGGCATATCCATCGGCCAATGCATGATGTACCACGGACACGAGATGTCGCGTTTCACTCTCATCGGCATCGGTCATGCCGACTCGGAACATCGGATCATGCACCATGTCGAATGGTCTTTCCACGTATCTTCGTGCGGCATCGCTGGAATCCTCGCCGTCGAGGAGTTCGATCGAATCGACGTGGAACATCCCGATCGGTGTCAGCTGTTGAAGGATCTTTCCCTCTGACTCCATGAATCGAATGGTGAGCGTCGGGTTCCGTTGAATCATGACCTGCACTGCAGCCGACATCGATGCTTTGTCGATCTCGCCCCTGAATCTGTGCATCGACCGGACATGGTCTCCATGTCGACTGGTCTTGGCGTTGAGGCTCATTCGATTCTGCACGTTCGAGGTCGGGAACGGTGGGGTGGTCACCGATGATTCTCGAAGAATCAGGTCGATGATCGCTTCCTTGTGTTTCTTGATCGAGGCACGCACGTCATCATCGATCACGCCGTCAGGTGCCGTGATCTCGAGTTGGTGACCCACCACGGAGAACTGTGCTCCGCGACCCTTCAGAGTTGCGATGAGAGTCGGGACGCACGTCATCAGAAGACCTCTCGCTTCTGCGCTCCGCCGAACCCGGAATCGTCACCGGATTCGAGTCTCATGCCACCGACCAGCCAGTTGATGACCGTGTCCCCATCTGGGAGTTTGACCGCCTTGACGAATTGTTCGGAGTCCATCGCACCCACCTGGCAGAGACCCATCCCGTATTCCTCCGCCTGCATCTCAAGAAGCTGCGACATGAATCCGGCTTCAAGGATCGCATAACGGTCCGAAGCGCGATCGTAGACGGGCCAGATCGCGGCCGGTCTGTAGACCAGTGCGATTCCGAATGCGGCGCTGGTCAGCATGTTCTTGTTGATCTCTCCCCAGACAGCATCGGGACCGAATTCTCCGACGTCTCCTGCCGGGATGAGTTTGTGTTCATCAGGGTCGTACCAGTAGCTTCCCGCATCGACGTTTTCCACTCGGCCATGCTTGACGACGAGGTAGCTGGCGATCGAATAGGTCGGTCCGCTCGATCCGAAATTGAACCTGCGTTCAGACGAGCCGTCCGCACGCAATGAACCGATCAGTTGCGACATCGCGTCGAGCGTCACCATGTTCTGACTGTAGAGTCGTCTCGTCTTTCTCAATCTCGGTCGCACGCCAGCGACGTCGGGGATCATGTCCGTGAGAGAGACCCCATCGAGTCCGTCCAGGTCCGATCGTCTTCCGTGTCTTGCCGCCTTGAATTCCGCGACTTCTTCACGGGTCCGGAGTTCCTTGCTGAGCACGGGATCGTGGTTCGCACCCGGCACCGACAGCAAGCCCGAGCGTCCCGAAGGTTGTGTGCTCGCACTCTCGTCCACTTCGTCGCTCACATCGGCGACTACATCCGTCGGTTGCAGCAAGGCCGCGATGTCGGCCGGATTCGGGTGTTCATAGATGTCGTCCAGTTTCGGTCGTACGCCTCCGTTGAGACCTTCGATCTTGTTGGCGATTCTGATCATGTCGACCGAACTCGCCCCTGCGTCCAGAAGATTCGTTCCCGAATCGATGTCCTCCATGCCCAGGATCTCACGGGCGATTTCGACGATCGCCTGGACCTGACCGACGGGTGCCGAACGTGGGGCACTTTCATTCGGACGCTCTGCTGAGACCTTCCGTGGCTTGGGTTCCGTAGCGGCCTGTCTCGCCTTCTTGTTCAAAATCCTCGTGATGCCTCTTGGACTCGGAGATTCGTAGAGGTCATCGAGTTTCGGTCGGACACCTTCGTTGATCAATTCCAGGCGATTCGCGATTCTGATCATGTCGACCGAGCTCGCCCCGGCATCCAGAACGCTTTCATCGGGTCCGATCTCATCCAGACCGAGTATTTCACAGATGATGCTCGAGACCTGGCTGTGATCTTCGTTCCCGCTCTGCGCATCCGGAGTCGAAGGTTCAGTCGATTCCGAACCCTTCACCGTCGTATGATCCTCGCCCCATTCGCTTTGCATCGTCTCGAGATCGAGTGATCGATCCACTTTTCCATTCGAACTCAGTGGCATCTTCTCGAGAACTCGGATGGTGTTCGGGACCATGTAGTCTGGAAGTGTCTTCGCGGCATGCAACCGGATGTCATCCAGATCGATTGCGGGCATCATCCCGCTCTTCGGAACCACATAGGCAAAGAGCTTCCTTGCACCGCATGGGGGACCGACCGCCTTGGCAAGGCATTCGGAGACGGCCGGGTGAGACTGCATCGCGAATTCAATCTCGCCCAACTCGATTCTGTGTCCGGCCACCTTGACCTGATCATCCGCACGTCCCAGAAACTCGATGACTCCGTCGGTCTGGACTCTTCCCAGGTCACCGGTTCGATAGACCCGACGGCCATCGTTCAGCGTCGGGAACTTGAGATCAGTCAATGTCTGGTCGCCGTGATATCCCTGTGCCAGCCCCCCTCCACCGATGATGATCTCACCGATGCTTCCGGGTTCGATCGTCTCAAGACCCTCATTCATGATCTCGAGTGTCTGTCCTGACAGTGCACGGCCGTATGGAATCGATCGCCACGCAGGATCCACCAGGCCGATTTCATGACAGACCGACCAGATCGCTGCCTCGGTCGCGCCTCCAAGCGAGACCACATTGGTTTTCAGACAGCCCTGCCTCAATCGTTCTGGAAGTGTGACCGGTATCCAATCGCCCGAGAGAAGAAAGAGCCTGATCGGCAATCTTTCACCTTCGGTCTCCTGGCGTTCGATCATCAATTGAGCAAGCGTCGGGACCGAATTCCAGACAGTGACATGATGGGACTTGATCAGCCTCACCCAGGCCCCCGGGTCCTTGGCTTCCTCGACATCGGCGATCACCAATCGAGCACCCGCACCGAGTCCACCGAAGACATCCCAGACCGAGAGGTCGAAGCTCATCGCACTGATCCCCAGGATGCAGTCGTCCGCATCGATCATGTAGCGACTCTCGATTTCAGCCAGCGTCGTCATGGTCGGGCCATGTTGCATGGCCACCCCTTTGGGTTCACCGGTCGAACCCGACGTATAGATGATGTACGCGAGGTCATCACTTCCAACCGGCCACTTCTCGTGATCGAATGGCGCTGAACTGACCTTGAACGGATCGATCCTGAAGCCGCCATCAAGTTCCAGCTCCGGAAGGAAGGTGTCTTCACACACGATTCCGCTCGCACCGGAACCCTTCATGATGCCTTGAATGCGTTCTTGGGGCCACTCCGGGCTGACCGGGACGTACGGACACCCGGACAGCATGATGCCAAGGGCACCCGTGACCTGCTGTGTGGATCTGGGAAGTGCCAACAGGACTGGAGACCGGCCCTCCGGCCGATGTTCTCTGATGGCCTCGGCGACACCCATGGCCGATTCACCGAGCTCTCCGAATGTCAGAACATCTCTCTTCGAGATCACCGCGGGTGAATCCGGCCTGGTTGTGATCTGAAAGGCCACACGATCCGTCATCGCCTCGTGACTCGGTGCAATCGATGGTGCTTCTTGACCGTGTTCAGAATCCGTCGTGATTTCATCGCGGCCTTCGGCGAACCGCGTCAAGTCGAGGATGAATTCGGCGAAGATCTCTCCCAGCACTTTCGTGTCGAGAATCGACTTGGCATAGTCCCAGGTGATCCGTGCGGAACCGTTCACCGGCCACAGTTGGAAGTCGAGTCCGACCTGTGGCGTCTGTGTCTGCATGGTGAGCAGGGGGCCGATCCAAGCCGATCGCCATTCATTCTTCTGTCTGCTTCGGAGCAGGCTGGTGAAGACGGTGTTCACGCCGTCCGCTTTCCACTCATGATGCATGGCCGATCTGTTCTTGTTCGCATCACGGATGACTTCCACGCCGTCGTAGATCGAGTGCTTGATCGATTCTCTGATTCGGGTGTTCAGCCTTGGGCCGAACTCATCCATTGGCTCATCAGGCCGGTTCGAGCAATCGATCAACATGGTGTTCGTGAAATCACCCACCAGATTCTCATAGCGTTCGTCCGTGGCAAGCTGGTCGAAGATCGTCAACACGATGTGAAAGTCATGGGACTTCGACCACTTTGAAAGCGTTCTCGAAAACAGTGCGAGAAAACACGAAGTGACCGATGTCTTCTGTTTGAACTCCGAACAACGTCTTTCGATCGATTCGAAGACCTCCTTGGGAAGGTCGGCTTCCAGACGTTCGAAGGTGTCATTGGTGGGCTCTGGTTTGCGTGCGTACAGTCTCGGGCTTCCCGGCATGTCGACCATGATCTGCGACCAGTATTCTCGAGCCGCATGCGTCTTCTTCACACGATCCGGGTCGTTCGTCGATCTTTCGATGTACTCATCGATCGAGCTTTTCAGCGCTGGAAGTGGATTCTGCGGTTCCTCGTAGAGTGCTCGCCATTCCTTGAAAAGCACGCCTCGAGAGCTTGCATCAAGGAGGAGTGCATCCGTGCTCACGAACAGGCGATATTCGTCTTCCGCGAGTCGCACGCCCTTGACTCGGAACAGCGGCCAGGAGTCCGAAGCCAGAACTTCTTCTCGTATTCGATTCCGGTGATTGTCGATGCGATGGTATTTCTCGATGGCGCTCATGTGCCTGGCGTCATCGAGATGGAAGTCGTAGTGGGGGGTCTCTTCGAGAATCCTGATCATCCCATCACGCGTCACGACGGCCCGAAGCATGTCGTGCCGCCTGATCAGTGCGTTGAAGGCTTCCTCGAGACGGCGCATGTCTCGTCCATGGCAGACGATCTCCTCACAGGAATGCGTGGAGACACCACCCAGCTTCATGTCCGTCTGTCGACCCACCCAGTACGCCTGTTGAATCGGAGTCATCGGTATGAGTTTGATCGGACTCTCGCCTACGGTCATTCTGTTCCATCTCCCCCGGCCTGTGCTTGCTATTTTAATGCAGGCTTCTGAAAATTCGTCCAGATTCCATTATCACGTCAATGACAGTCCTGATTTTCGAGGTGTTTCTATTTATCGGATCCTTTTCATCTGCATGGGAAACATCTGTCGCAGCCCTCTGGCTGAAGGACTCCTGCTTCACCATCTGAAGGAGCGCTCTTTCAGGGACCTCGTCGAGGTGGATTCCGCCGGCACCGGTGGCTGGCACGAGGGGAGTCCTCCTGATCAGCGCAGCATCGATGTTGCGCGCCTGCACGGCATCGACTTGAACTCACAAGCGAGAAAGGTCGAGTGTTCGGATTTCACGTCCTTCGACATCCTGATCTGCATGGACGATCAGAACCTGCGTGATCTCGTCGAGCTGGGCTGTCCCCCTGAAAGGATACGGACCATGATGTCATATGCTTCCGCCCCGGCTCATGCTCATGTTCCCGATCCCTACTATGGCGGTTCCGATGGCTTCGAGCTGATGTATCGCTTGCTCGACTCCGCGGTCCTGGGACTCATTGAATCGATCGAATCGATTTTGGAGTCCGGTTCCTCCTGATCGTCGATCGAGTATCCTGAACCCTCGCACAACGGAGGCCCCTCGATGATTCAAACTGTGCTCGCCTGCTCTCTCTTCATGACCGCTTCGGCTTTCGCCCGGCAGGAGGCCACTCCCGAGGCGCCGTCTCTCCATGAGATGATGGTGCTTGCCATGGAGGATTCGAAACCGCTTCCCGAGCATGATCGAATTCGTTCCCTGATCGGTTCCTGGCAGTATTCCATGTTGATGACGATGCCCGGAATGCCGGCCATGCGTGCGACGGGTACATCACGAGGCAGCGAGCTGCTGGGCGGCCGTTTCATTCAGTTCGAATCGACCTCGACCGAAACACCGCACGTCTCCAATCTTCACATCTTCGGCTACGACGGTCGAAAAGGGCGTGAGTCCTACTTCGTTCTGGGCCTCGACACTCTCGGACAGTACTACACCGACCCACACGGGACCTGGGATGCCGACTCCGCCTCGCTGCAGCTCGTCGGCGAGGAGATGGATGCCTTCACCGGCAGCCAGCAACGGTTCAGGCAGGTCTACAGTTTTCTCACCACGAACACCATCACCTGCGAGGTCTTCATCATGAAGCCCGGCACCGATGAAGAGGCTCGTATGCTGACGATCGTCTACGAACGTCAGTCGGAGTCCGCCGACGATCCCGGGACTGCGGCCGGAACAACTGAAAACAAGCGCCTCGTCGATCTCGGGGTCCGATCTCACGGTGCGTCGAAGATGACGATTCCAAGTCATTCGATGAGTGACATCGAATCGATGGATCGCGCCTCGCTTCAGTCATCGATCCTCCAGATCATGCGTGCGAGGACCCTCAATGACATCGAACCGAAGATACGTTCCAGCCTGGATGCACAGTATGACGCTGCGATATCACGTCTTCGTTCCATGCGTCGCGGCGATACCCGCACCTCCGCCATGCGCCTGCAGCCGCCGGCCCCCGGTCTACCCGCCTATTCCGAGTCCGACGTGAAGGCCCTCGATCCAGCGCAGGCCCGTCGTGCCCTGATGGAGATCGCGACGGCCCGAAGAGATCCCAAGCTCACCCCCGAGGAGCGCGAGCGCTTGAGAATTCTCTTCCGAGATGTCTACGACCAGGTCCAGGAGGTCCGCAAGATGCGTCCCTCCGATCTCATCGACGACGAGTGATCAGCCGTTTCGGGCTGCGAACTCCTTCATGAGCCCCGCAAGCGCGTCGCATCCCGAGCGGGGGAATGCGTTGTAGATCGAAGCGCGCATTGCCCCCGACCGAACGGTGGCCCTTGAGCGTGCTCATGCCGTTTTCCTGAGCTTCGGCGAGGAATCTCTTGTCCATCTCGGGGTCATTGGTCCGGAACGGGATGTTCATCATCGACCTCGAGTCATGGTCGGCGTGGGCCATCCAGAATCCGTCCTGATCCATCGATCGCGTCGTAGATGATTCCAGCCTTCTCGCGGTTGCGAACTTTCAAGCTCCGCGACACGCCGCCTTGCTCCTTGATCCATCTGAAGACCAGGCCCATCATGTAGATGGTGAAGACCGGTGGCGTGTTCAGGCGTGATTCCTTCTCGGCATTCGCGGCATAGGAGAAGATCTTCGGGAGCCCGTGGTTGGTTCGTTCGAGAAGATCCTTTCTGACGATCACACAGGAACCGGCCGCTGGACCGAGATTCTTCTGGGCACAGGCGTAACTGACCGCATGTCCGGAGTAATCCCAGGTCCGCGAGAACATCTCGGAACTCATGTCGACGAACAGTGGCGCGTCGGTCCTGGGTGGAGCCGCGAAGCTCGTGCCGTAGATCGTGTTGTTCGAGCAGTAGTGGACGTAGGCAGGGTTCTCCGACAACTGGACGTCCTCGTCGCCGGGAATCCGGTTGTACACGGTGTCCTTGCCATCGAATGCGACATGCGTGCTGCCGTACGAGTCCGCGTACTCCTTCGCCACCCGCGCCCAGTTTCCGGTGAGGAGATAGTCTCCGGTCCGGCCTTCGGGAAGGAAGTTCATGGCGAGCATCGCCGCATGGTGGCTTCCGCCACCGGAAAGAAAGAGGATCTCATGATCATCTCCGACGCCCGACAGTTCGCGGCAGAGATCGAGCGTCTCCGTGAAGACTTCGGTGATGGCGGCGCCGCGATGGCTGTGCTCGAGAACACCGATTCCCGTTCCCTGGATGTTGAGAATGTCTTCCCTGGCCTGTTCAAGGACCGACTCGGGAAGGGTGGAGGGGCCAGCCGAGAAGTTGTAGATCCGGTCGGTCGAGTTCTGTGTGTTCATCATGGTCATGATCTCTTAATCCTTGTTTTCGATGCTCGCGACGGACACGCCGAGCACGGTCGCTTCTTCTTCGATCGCCTTCACTTCACCTATCGAGGGCGCCTTGCCCAGCTGGATTCTCGCGCACGCCGACTCGCCTCCTTCGTAGATGAGATTTTCCATCTCTTCGACGTTGAGCGCCGCCTGCCCGAGGATGTCGAACACCTTGGCAAGCACACCGGGCTTGTTCATATGGCGCACGGTCAGGAGTGCGGCACTTCGACCAGCGCTCGCGCGGTTCACGCAATTGGGCACTTCGCCCGAGTTTCTGTAGGACAGAACGATCCGAACCACTTCCATGGCGATCGACTCCTGGGCCTGATCCGTGGAGGCTCCGACATGGTGCGTTCCATAGACTCCGGGCTGGGAGACGAGGTCGTTGGTGAATTCGGCGGTGCCGGATGATGGTTCGTCTTCGTACACGTCGAGGCCTGCCCGCAGGCCTTTCTCGACGATCCCTCTGCGAAGCGCCTTTTCGTCGACGAGTGCGCCTCGACTCGTGTTGATGAGAATCGCACCCGGCCGCATCGAATCAATGAACTTGTCATTGATGAGATGCTTCGTTTCGGGAACCGAGGGCAGGTGGACCGTGACCACGTCACTCATCTTGGCGAGGTTCACCAGACTCTCGCAGTGGGTGATCTCGAGGCTTCTTGCCTCGTCCTCCGTCAGGGAGCGGTCCCAGGTCGCGACCTTCATTTCGAACGCTCGTGCTCGTTCAATCACGGCGCGGCCGATCCGGCCGGCTCCGATCACGCCGATCGTGCGTCCGGCCAGTCCCGAGGACTTTCCGTATTCCTTCTTCTTCCAACTGCCATCGCGGAGGTCGGCGGTCTGGTCGGGAATTCGTCGGTCACAGGCCAGGATCAGTCCCCATGCCAGTTCAGCGACCGCCAACGCGTTCTTTCCTGGGCAGTTCGCCACGAACACTCCTTTGGCGCTCGCCCGGTCGAGATCGATGGTGTCGTATCCCGCACCAGCTCTGATGATCAGCGAGAGATTCAAGCCGCATTCGATGGCCTTTGCGGTCACCTTGGTCGAACGAACCACCACGATGTCCGGATCGATTTCCGTCATCGCGTCAGGAAGATCATCCGCGGTGAGTCCCGGTCGATGGGTGATCTCGAAATTTTCCGAGCGAAGTGTTTCGACTCCACTGTTATCGAAACTGTCAGCGATGAGAATCTTCATGATGAGCTCCCGGAGAAATCATGGACGAAGAGTCCACTTCTCAATTTTGGTTCGAACCAGGTGGATTTCGGCGGCATGGTCATGCCACTGTCGGCGACGGAGAGAAGTTCCTCCATCGATGTCGGATGCATTGAAAAGGCGACACCTGAAGCGCCGGCCTTCTCCGCGAGTTCATCAAGGCCTCTGATGCCTCCGACGAACTGGATTCTGCTGTTCGTGCGCGGGTCGTCGATTCCAAGCATCGGCTCGAGCACCAAGGACTGCAGCAAGGCGCAGTCGAGCGACTCCACCGGGTTCGAATCGTCGATCTTCGCCGGGTCGAACCGAAGCTCGTGCCAGGCACCGTCGAGATGCACGCACACGACACCTCGGCCCGATGGGGTGGGATCGTCGGTCGGCGCGAGCGTCCCGACTGAGGTGAGGCGTTCGGCGAAATCGGAGGTGGTCAGGCCGGCAAGATCCGAGACGACTCTGTTGTACGGCAGGATTCGGAGCTCACTGGAGGGAAAACAGACGGCGAGGAGGTGGTTGTAGGCTTCATCTCCGGTATGTCCGGGGTTTCCGTTCATCAGTGTGGTCGCCGTCCGTTCCGCGGCTGCCGAACGGTGGTGCCCATCGGCAATATAAAGTGCGTCGAGCCCGGCAAAGGCTTTCGCATAGGCCTGAGGATCATTCACCTTCCAGCACTCATGAGTGACGCCATCATCGGCTTCGAAGCTGCAATACGGTTCTGAACCGAGGTCGGCCCGGACCAGGGCGGCGATGGTTTCATCGTCATGGAACGCGAGAAAGACCGGTTCGGCGTGGGCTTCGGTCACCTGAAGATGGCGTGTCCGATCGTCTTCCTTGTCGGGTCTGGTGAATTCATGCTTCTTCACGAGTCCCTCTCGGTACTGCTGGGCATCACAACAGCAGACGATCCCGGTCTGCGAACGTCCCTGCCAGGTCAGCCGGTAGAGGTAGATTCCCGGTTCCAGATCCTTGACGATCACTCCCGAGTCCCGGAAACGATCGAGGTTCGTTCTCGCCATGTCATAGACGGCGTCCGAATAGGCGCCGGTGTCGACCGGAAGGTCGATTTCAGGTCTGACGACATGGAGGAACGAGTGATCATTCCCTGCAGCCAGTGCTCGGGCCTCATCCGTTGAGATGACGTCGTAGGGAACCGAAGCGACGGAGGCACAGAGGGCGGCAGGGGGTCTCTCGGCCTCGAACGGGTGGATCTTGATCATTGTTGAGTTTCTCACAAAGGGGGGCGAACGCCGAGTTCGAACATTCCCCCATGGTACCTCCCATCCGCTTCTCAAGCCGCCCGCAGTGGATTGGATTTGTGTGTGGATTCCGGATTCTTCTGAACTGAAGATTCAGATGGTCCGAAAAGAATTCCTCGCGTTCGTGCTTGTCGAACGCATTGCCGTTTCATTTCTCAATGACCGGTAATTTCCGTGTTCAACCACCGAAAAGGGTTTCCAGGCCATGTCCAACGCATCCGTCGCCGAAGTCACCAGTCCTCAGATCCTCACCGAGGAGCGTCCCGCTGAAATTCGACCCGAGTCTTCAGCTTGCATCACCATCATCGATCGTCCTGCGGCACCCGCCCGGGCGCCGAAAGGGGACTCCGTCACCGGCACGGTCAGTCTGATGATGCTCGCAGGCGAGGAATTCGGTCGCATCCATGAACTGGACGAATTGAGGGTTCACGATGGCCGGCTCCACGGAGTCAGTCGTGAGTCCGTTCCCATGGGTTCGATCGTCACCCTTGGATGGCAGGATTCCACCCGTACCGCATGCCGAGGCGTGGTGGCATTCTCCATTCGTGCGACTTCCGGCTGGCGGGTCACGGTCGAACTGGACTCGAAGCTGGCCGCGTGACTGCGGGTTCTGCGGTCTGGGGCGTCTGTACGAATCATCCCGCGAGAAGCGAGTTGATTCCGAGATGACCGCTTCAGTCCGAATCGCACGCTACCGATTGAAGTCATGACGGAGTCTCGTGCCGAGCGGAGGGGGGCACGGGACATCCATACTTTTTCTCGTCGTCGTTTCCGACAGGATGCTTCGACGATTCAGGTTTCGAATTCGTTTTCGAAAGCATGGAAATCATGAGGATTTCCGAATACGTACCCGGTCCTTCGACTCAGAAGGACCATTTGAACACCGGGCGCATCGTCGCCGAACTTTTTGAAGGGACGCATCCCCATGCGCAACATTCGTACAGCCAGGCACGGTTTCACCCTGATCGAAATTCTCATCGTCGTCGTGATCCTGGGCATTCTCGCCTCGATCGTGATTCCCCAGTTCACCAATGCATCGGACCAGGCGGCCGTCAGTCAGGCACGAACCCAGCTTCAGTCGATGCGAAGTCAGTGTCAGCTGTTCCGGGCACAGAAAAGCTACCTTCCAGGTGACGTCGGCGGAAAAGAGGGTGACGGCAAGATGGATACTGCCGAGCTTTGTTTCGATGAACTCGTTGAGGAAGGTTACATCCCTCAATCGCCCGTCATTGGGGACAAGTTCAAATGGGAATTAAACGCGGATACAAATCCCGGAACCCGTCTCATCATCACGACCACGGACGAAGACGTCGACACCTCCGGTTGGTGAACACCTCCCGGAAACACCGACAAGACAACGAAACCGCGGCACTCGTGCCGCGGTTTTTTCATGGGTTTTCAGAAAATGTCGTCGTATCGGAATCGTCCGTACAACCGGACTCACGGATCACATTTTCGCCTCGTGCGTTTGGAACCGTCAATTTGAAATCAATCATGTAAGGGGTGCTTTCGCACCGGATCTTCTGGGGTCAATTCGAACACGGCACGGCATGTGAGCTGCGTCGTCCCTGGCACAAGGAGTTTCTCATGAATGGTCTCTCGTTCCGTTCCCGATCAAGTGGCTTCACCCTGATTGAAATCCTGATCGTCGTGGTCGTTCTGGGCATACTTGCGGCACTCACCGTGCCGCAGTTCTCGAATGCCACGAGCCAGGCGGAGGATGCTGCGGCGCATTCGCAGCTCAACGTCCTCCGAGGTCAGATGGCCTTGTACTGGGTCTATGAGGGCCCGGATACATCTCTTGGTGAGGACATCTCCGGCGTCATCGAGTCCCTTGAATCCTACGGCCTCCTCTGCTCTTCGATCGTCGATACGAATCCGGAGGTCTCGGGATTTCAGATCAGCGGCGATCACACGCTGACCTGGGATGAAAGCATCGGTGTGGTTCGCGTCTTCGATTCCGACGGTTTCCCCTGCGATTGGTGATGGCTCATGAAATTTTCATCAGCGAAATCCCACATGACTTCGGGGCCGGCACTTCTCAGTGCGGGCCTGCTGTTGCTCTGTCTTGCGATTCTTCCGGACATGCTGATGCTTGCCCGGGGATACGCGGACCGTACCCACCTTCTCTCGAATCGATGCGCGCTTCTGCAGGGTGTTCAAAAGACGATCGAATCGAACGACGGCTGGACCGTCCTGGCCCGACGAGAGCATCCCAACCGTGGTGAATGGTCGGTGGTCGCCACCTGCGACCGATCCCTTGGTTCTCAGGTCGTCCCGACGTCGATCATCGTCTTCGAATCGGTCTCCGGGGCCGAGGCATTGACGGTTTCTCACAGGATCGATGAAGCGTCCCCTTTGGAGTCTCTCGAGCTCCTCGACGTCGGCGATTCGGCGTTCGTTCATCGATTGAGAGGGGACCTTGACTACCGGATCCACGCGTTTCAGACCCCTTCCCCTCGTGATGCGATCCGGGTGGTTCGAATGATTCTGGCAGAACGCGTCCGAGAACTGGAACAACCGGATATTTTGCTCACGTCGGGTCCTTCTCAGACCGATTGAGCGGTAGACGCCATACTTCAGGAGCAGGCACCATGTATCGAAAGCGTATCGTGAAAATCGCAGGTCCTTCCTTTCTGCTTCTCGGCTCGGTCATGGCCTTCGGTGCCATGCGCGCCAACGTCGTTTCATCGACGGCCGATGCAGGCCCCCCCTACGAGCAATCAGCGGATGACCTGCCCGGTCTCGGTCAGCCATCGAAAGGACCTCTGTTCAATCGAAGCGCCAACGAGCAACGAGCGGCCCAGACCAGAATTCTCGAACAGATCCTCGCGGAACTTCGCGCCACGCGTCAACTGCTCGCCAACGGCAACGCACGTGTGCGTGTGGAATCGATCGAACTCGATTACGACCGCATGGCCTCTCTGCTTCAGAATGTCCAGTCGAACCAGGGTGGAGCCTCGAGCCCCTCGCCGCAGAACGGTGCCAACGACGTGGTCGATCAGCCGACTTCGAAGGGTTCAGGAAGTGGTTCGATCAGACGCATCAGCACTGCCGGCTCCGATCAGGTGAACGACGCTCAATGACTCTACGCCCGCCTCGACATCACCTGCGCCGTGGATACACACTGGTCGAGATGCTGGTGGGGATCGGTATTCTCAGCATCGCCGGCATGCTCCTGCTGCCAAACCTCGTGGACCGCGGTACCTTCGCGATCCAGGCTGCGGCACGAGCGATCGTGTCCGACATCGTGTTCGCGCAATCCGATGCGCTGGCCAACCAGGAATATCGACGCTTTCAGTTCATTGAAACGCCCGAGGGGCAGGATGGATACGTCGGCTACTGCGTGCTGAGAGTCTCACCCGAATCATTCTCCTATCCGTACGATCCGGGTTCCGCCGATTACGTCTCCGATCCACTCGGAAGCACCGGCAACGATGGCCGGTACATCGTCGATTTTTCCGCGGATGACCGCTTTGATGGTGTCCTGATCGAATCCGTCGATCTTGACGCCGGTCTCGATTACACGACCTTCGATGAATACGGTGGTTCGGTGTCCTCCAGTGGAGGCATTCCCGGAATCGGTGGCACCATCGATCTGGTCAGCGAAGGAAGTCGATATCGAGTGACCGTTTCGGCGTTCACCGCGAAGACCACCGTCGAAGTCCTTTCGACCCCCTGACTCCGAAGTGATCCTGTTATCGGGTTCAACGGAACAGACCAACCCCTCATACACAAGCTTCGACCCCGGACTCATCACGCGCTGAATGAGGACCGATGAACCAGTTGTCATCGATTGTTCCAATCGAGCGACACCAGGGAGTCATCAATGAGGTCGAAGATCTCACTGTCAATTTTCACGAGGCGAACACCGATCGGAATCGACATCGGCGACGATGCGGTTCGGGCGATTCAACTCGATTCACGGACGTCCGAGATCAAGGCCGCCGCGATGTTCGAGTTGCCTGAGCCCGATGCTCGAGAGACGCATCAGTATTCGAACCTGCTTCGCAAGTCACTCCGCCGGGCCGGATTCTCCGGGTCACGATGCGTCGTCGGCGCCCCTCGACAGGAGATCCATGTCCATCCCATCAGAGTGCCGCACATGTCCTCCAAGGAACTGCAGCAGTCACTGACCTGGGAGGCCTCCGAACGGTTTTCGATTCCGAGAGAGTCGATTCAAGTGGACGGCGTGATGACGGGCGCCCGAGCACCCGGGGCGGATGATGACCGTGCCGAGGTCGTGCTCTTCGCCCTCGACGAACGAAAAGCGTCATGGTGGTTGGATCCGTTGATGGATTGCGGACTTTCACCGTTGTTCCTCGAACCGGGATTCTGCGGAGTCGCTCGTGCGCACAGTCTGCATTGTCGCCGTGAACAGGACCGAAACCGCGTTCGAGTGGTTCTGGACTTCTCCGCTCGTGGCACGACCTTGATCTATCTTCGAGGTGATCGCATCGGATTCTGCAAGACTTTCGACGTGGGAGGGGAGATGCTCGACATCGCGACCTCCGACGCTCTGGGAATGGATCCCGTCAGCGCGGCAGCGCTTCGTCGCGACCGCTTGATGGCATCAAGCAGAAGTCATTCCATGGATGACGCGGCTCAGGCCGGTTCTTCCGACGCGGTCTCCCAGATCCTTCAACGATTGGTCGAGGATGTCGCACTCTGTCTACGACATTGTGCGGTCGCCTTTCGTGGGGCCCGACCTGAATGCATCGTGCTCTCCGGGCGGGAAGCTCTCGAACCCGAGTTCTGCGAGATGCTCGAATCCGGAACCGGCATTGCCGTGACCCTCGATGATGAGAATCGAACCATCGATTCGCTCGGCGAAGCCCTGCGAAAGAACGGTCTTCGTTCGGAATCGGCTTCCGCCTGGACCGCCGCCTTCGGGCTGGCATCCCGTCCCGTGCGGCCCGGACGCGCTTCCAACACGGTGGGGAGGGCGGCATGAAGGACGGAAGACTTGATCTGCTCCCGCCCATGTACGGCGCGCGAGCTCGAATGAGATTGGTCAATCGCAGAATCATCATGCTGGGTTTCGGCGTGACGGCGTTGATGGTGGTGCTCGTTCTGCACGCCAGAATGTCGCGTGCCGCCTCGGAGTCACGACTGGTTCTGGCTCAGGAGCAGGCTGAAAAAGTGCTTTCGGCCGAACGCCTCGAGGCCCAATTGGTCGACGAACTTGAATTGAGTCGTCGCAGGATCGAATCCTGGCGCAAGATCGCACTGCCGATCCCGGTCGGATCGCTTCTGGTCACGATGGCCAACGTCGTGCCCGAATCGATCGTGCTGGATGAATTGCAGATCGATCTCACCGGAATTCGTCAGGGATACAGACGCGAGACCAGCGTCGATCGACGTCTGATCGCCCGCATCGAGGGTTTCGCGCCAGACGAACAGACCGTTCGTCGATTGGTCGAGACGCTTCGCGGTCGTCATCCCTTCGAAGAAGTCAGACGGGGTTTCACCGCTCTTCATGAAGACGGCGAACTCGTCCGCACGAAATTCTCGCTCGGTTTCGAGATTGACATGGAAACACCTTCATTCGTAGTCTCAGGAGAAGAAAGATGAAGAACGAAATCAGTGAAATCGATCGTGGCATCAGGCGTCGTGTTCATTTCTCGGCTGTGATCATGCTTGCCGCCATCGCTGCGGTGTTCTTTCTGGTCATCCAACCCGAGCACAGTCGTGCATCTCTGGCGACCGATGAGGTCGAACGCCTGGAACGTGAGAGTGGCTCGATCATTGCGACCGAATCCATGCTTGATGAACTCGAGTTGGAACGTGTGCATCGACTCTCGATCGAACGGGAACAACTCGAGGTCATCCCGACGGATGCCAGCGAATCACGTCTCACCGATGCACTCGCCCTCAAGGTCGATGATGGTGCCGCCACGTCGTGGTCCGTGCGCCTTCTGCCGATCGAGGAGATCGATGTTCCGGACGAGACCCGTCAGTTCAAGAGTCTCCCCATGGCCGTTGAGATGCGTGGTCGTTTCGCGGCCGTTCTCGACGCCCTTCAGCGTGTCGAGACCTCCGATCGTCTGGTTCGTCTCAGATCTCTCCGTGTGACACGTTCGCGCAGTGAAACGGACATGGTCGAAGCCAACTTCGAATTGGACACCGTCTTCGCGACGGAGGTGGTTGAATGAACCATTTCAAGTCGAAAGACAGCGATCAGAAGGATGCGGGCAAGTGGGGGATGCCTCCCTTTGCGGAACGTCTGCGGCTGCGGCTGGGTGCATCGCATCGACAGTTCATGGTGTTCGGTCTTCTCGTGCTCACCGGTGGCGTGATGATGGCCAGGCCGGCCGGGATGCTCTTGTGGCACCGATTGCGCATCATCAGTGGCATGCCACGAACCGCGATCGCCGATCAGGATCCGAAGATCATCGCGGCACAGACAGGGCCGGTGTTCGCGCCCGTCTCGGAGGGACGTGAGATCCAGTTGGATGTCTCCCTGCTTCGCGATCCCTTCGACACTCCCTCGCTTCAACTTGTGCAGGTGGTCACGTCCATTGAAGATGATTCACCTGTCACCTCCATTTCTTCCGCTCAGGTCAGTCCCGAGCAGTCCAGATTGGTCGATGCCGTTTCAAGCATTCGACTCACTGGGACCGCCAAAGGCCTGGGAACGGCTCTGGTGGATGGTTCCGTGAGATCAATCGGCACTCGTTTCGTCGTGTCCGATTACACGTTTCAGTTGACCGACGTCAACGCCGGGGTGATTCATCTCGAGGTCGTTGAAAACGACGTTTTCAATGGATGGCGCTGCATCGTGGACCGTGAAGGTGCCATGTTGCTTCCATCTGAATGAGATCCATTGGTTATTCAGACCCTGAACGAGCTGCGGGACACGCAGCTTATTTCATTGATTTCTTCGCAACGTGGTGGTTTGGGCAAAGTCGGAGGGATGCAGGACCGAAAAGTGATGTGTACCGGCGTCGGGCGCCGGTAACCGCCACGTAAGGCACGGCGGTACACGAGCCGTCTTACTCCAGGGCTCAGTGATCACCTCTGGCAACGAGGAGCGCCAATCGATGATGAACCAACTTTCTAGCACTTCCGCAATGACTCGACTTCGCGTGTTGATCGCGATGTCCTTTCTCTTCATGACACCCATGGCGTTCGGTCAGTCCGGTCCTGGTGATCAGGATGGTCAACTTCCAGATGAGAAGCAGGAGGCGGGTGAGGAGGTCATCGACGAATTCGGGACCTTTGAAATCGCCGTCGAGGACGTACCGCTTCCCCAGGTGTTGAACATGCTTGCGATTCAGAGTCGTAGGAACATCATCACCAGCAAGCGGGTGGGCAGCGTGTCCGTGACCGCGAATCTCTTCGACGTCACCTTCTACGAAGCGCTTGAAAGCATCCTTCACATCGCCAGCCTCTGCTACGACGAGCAGGGGAACTTCATCTACGTGATGACCTGCGAAGAGAAGCTGCAGCGTGAGAACGCGAACAGGATCATGGAAGACAGGGTCTTCTATCTGGACCACATCTCACCGGGTGATGCGGAAGCTCTGGCAAAGCCACTTCTTTCCGACAACGGGAACATGTCTCGACTCGGTGAGGTTCAGATGGGATTCGCTCCCGGCCAGACCGACGCAGGTGGGGATTCATGGGCGCACGAGCCCGTATTGGTCGTTCGTGACTACAAGGACAATCTCAAGGCGATCGAAACGCTTCTGAATGACGTGGACACCCCTCCCAAGCAGGTGATGGTCGAATCCACGATTCTCGTCACCGAAGCAAGTGGTGACTACGCCTGGGGCATGGATGTCAGCGTCCTGTTGAAGGGATCCTTCACTGATCTGCTGAACCCTCTGAATCCGGTCAGCTGGCTTCAGAATCAGAACAATCCCACGCCTGGTGGCACCGTGCCCACTTCCAATGACCTCGCGATCCAGTCCACCGTCGGTGCGACCACGGAACGTGGTGGGTTCAAACTCGGTGTCCTCAATGAAAACGTCGGCGTCTTCATGCGTCTTCTGGACGAAGTCTCCGACACCATGATCCTCGCCCGACCCAAGATCCTCGCCTTGAACAGACAGCGAGCCCAGGTCCTCGTGGGTGAACGTGTCGCGTATCTTTCGACGACTCAGACCGAGACCGCATCGACTCAATCCGTTCAGTATCTGGACACCGGTATCAATCTGATTCTGCGTCCATTCATCAGTCGTGATGGTTCAATCCGTCTCGAACTGTTCCCGAGTGTGAGCGAGTACACGATTCGAAAGATCGGCAACCCACTCAGCCCCGGGTACACCGAAGTTCCCGACGAATCCACGCATGAGATCACCACGAACGTTCGAGTCCGTGACGGTGAGACGATCGTTCTCGGTGGATTGTTCAAGGACAAGGCCGTCACCAACAGGCGAAGCGTCCCCGGACTGGGTGATGTTCCGGTTCTCGGAGCGGCGTTCCAGGGTCAGGATGACGAAGTCACACGCCAGGAGATCATCTTCCTCGTGACCCCGACCGTGATCAAGGAAGAAGTCATGACCGCCGCATCCGACGAAGCCGACAACCTCGTCAGAAACGTCCAGGTCGGAGTCCGTGAAGGATTGCTTCCCTGGTCGCGTGAGAAGATCGCATCGAACTTGAACCACGATGCTCACGTCGCTCTTGGAAATGGCGAGACCAATCGTGCGATCTCATACATCAATCGATCACTTCGCAATGATCCGAACCAGCCGGAGATGGTCAACATGCGTTACCAGCTTCTTGGTGAGCGCTCGATCTACAGTGAAAACGGCGATGTTCTCACCAATATCTTCGATCGAATGATTCGAAACTCGCTTGATTCGGATGAAGATGATCAACCACTCACACATTCCGATCCGCTCTCCTTCGTCATGCCCGACCGGGATGTGGAGTCGGAAGTGGCTGAAACCACGGCTGGATCCCCGGATGAAGACGGCCTTCCCGTGGTCATGGATTCATCATCCCCGGATGCTGAACCCGCGATGCCCGTGGTGGCCGATTTCGCGAAACCAGCTGAAGCACCTGCAGATGAAATCATCGTCGCCGAGGCCCCCGCAGGGTCTTCCGATGCCCCCGAGGTCGACGGCGCCTCGCCCGAAACGGCCGACTCGACGCCCGTCGTGGTCGCAGAGCAGATGAATGAAGTCGACATTCGGAATCTCTTCACCGAGACCAGATATCGAACGAAGCTCACCGATTGGTGGATCTCCCTCCTGGCCGAGGACATCCAGATTCAGACCGAAATGGCCACCGCTGAAGTCGAATGAACCGACGATTTTTCCTCGCCCCCTCCTGGAGAATGAACGTGACCCCAATGAAGCGAATCATCCTGACACTCGGAACACTCGGCCTGCTCTCGCTCGCATCGTGTTCCACCACCCCCGGAGCTCATGGGGTCAAGAACCGCATCGAGTCCCAGAAGAGAGTGGCTGGACATGCCGCCAGACTGGAACTGGAACAGGCCTATCGTTCCTACACCACCGGAATGTTCGACCAGGCGATGAAGTACGCGGAGCAGGCACGTCTGCGTACACCCCAGGACCCTTCTGCGTACATGCTGATGGCACGCATCTGTCTCGAACAGGGGCGACTGGAGTCTTCGGACAAGCTGATCGGTCAGGCGCTCGCTCTCGATCCCTCCATTCCCGATGCTCACTACCTTCGAGGCGTGGTCTATCAGAGATGGAGCAGGGATGAACAGGCTCTGGACGCCTACATGTCCGCCTGGAACGTCGATCCCAACAGTGTTCAAAGCGTGCATTACCTGCTTGCGGCGGGTGAAGTGCTCGTCGACATGAAGCGTTACCAGATGGCCCGGGAACTCCTGATCCCCAAACTCGGTTACTTCGAGAACAACGCCGCGATGCACCATCTTCTGGGAACAATCGCCGTGCTCGAGAAGAACGGCGATCTGGCGATCGAGCATCTCGGACAGGCGTATCTGATCGGTGGTGAAGATGAAATCATTCTCGCCGACCTTGCAAGAGCTCAACTCGATCACAAGAAGTACCGTGAGTGTCTCCGCAATCTCGACACGTTGGAGACCATCTTTGCCGAGTCGGTCCCGGGCTGGTTGTTCGAACTGCGTGCCCGTTGCTACAAGGCGATGGGGTCACCCCGTGATGCCAGAAGTTCCTACGTGCAACTCCTGAGAATCGAACCTGAAAACGTCGATGCATGGATCGAATACGGGGACATGGCACATCAGATCGGTGACTTCGGACGCCTCGACACCTGTGGTGGACGTCTCATCTCGATCGCACCCGATCGGTTCGAGGGATACTTCTACAAGGGCATCGTCTATCTCGAAGCGAACAAGCTCGAGGCGGCCCAGGTCTGGTTCTCAAAGGCCGGCAACGTCGCACCCATCGATGAACCCATTCCGTCGCTCGCAGTCGCTCATGTCGAGATGATGCGTGGTGACAAGATGGCTGCTCGTGTTGCTTTCAAGGATGTTCTGAAGCGTTCGCCAGATGATCCGAAGACACGCTCGTACGTTGAAACGATCGCGACCGGATCACTCGACTTCATCCCGGAGTGATCAGAAAGCGCAGGCAGTACCGATGGCGAGGCGATTCACCTGGGACAATATGATCTTGATCGCGATGTCTTCGGCATGTGCGACCGTGCTGGGCGGACTGGCCACTGGAATCTTCGGATTCGATCTCATGGGTGTGGCGGCTCTGCTTGGAGCGTCGGTCGTCGGTTCCCTCATCATCTACGTGATGATGGCTCGGGCCAGCACCCGCGTCGCCGATGAACTCATCTCTCGGATCGAAGACATGATCGAGAACGATGCTCGAGTGAACGAGTTCGAGTCGGTCAGGTTCCTGGATCTGCAGGATCGAATCGCCGCGATGCACGCCAGAGGACGCGAGGACACGGCATCACGACAGGTCGCCATCGCCAGGTCGGAAGAGATCCTCGAGGTCTTGAGCATGCTTGAGGGACCCGTCGTCGTCTTCGACCGCATGGGGACCATCAGACTGACCAATGCCGCATCCGATTCGCTTTTCAGATGTTCCGAAAGCCCGACAGGGACGGGCATCGTTCAGATGCTCGAGCATTCCACGCTGCGTGAGCAGCTCATCGACGGACTTTCAGAAGGTGCGCTGCACGGGCGTCTGTTCGACTGCGAACATGACACGAAGCAGGATGGTGAGGATTCGATTCGTCAGTTCAAAGCCAGCATTCTCTCGTTGGGAGATTCGGACGACGGTCCTTTCGTCCTGTCACTTCTCGACCTCACTCGTGAAAATCGTGTCTCTCGCATGAAGTCGGACTTCGTCTCCAAGGCGAGTCATGAGCTCAGGACTCCGATGGCCTCCATTCGTGCGTATCTGGAGATGCTCGTCGACGATGAGATCACGGATGAAGATGAACGAACGAAGGTTCTTCGGTCGATGCTCCAGGACACGGATCGCCTCTCCGCGCTGGTCGACAACATGTTGAACATCAGCAAGATCGAGGCAGGCATGGTTCGACCCGTGCTCGAGCGAACGGATCTCGGGGATATTTCGGAACGCGTCCTCCATCGACTCGGTCCTGCAGCGTCCGAGAAGAACATCTCTCTCTCCACGTCACCGGCACCTGTCGATCTGAGCGTCGAGGGTGATGCCGCGATGCTCGAACAGGTCGTCGAAAACCTCGCGTCCAACGCCATCAAGTACACCCCGGAGGGTGGGCGGGTCTCCATCGCGATCGACACCGATCCGCTCGAAAGAACCGTCGTGGTCTCGATAACCGATACCGGACTGGGAATCCCCTCTGACGTGCAGGAGAGGGTGTTTGAGAAGTTCTTTCGCGTCACCAGTTACGAGCGAATGGCCAAAGGGACCGGCCTTGGACTGAACTTGTGCAGAAACATTGTGGAATCAGTTCATCAAGGGCGCATAGGTGTCGATTCAAGGGTAGGGGAAGGCTCGAGATTCTGGTTCTCGGTTCCCGTTGGATTCGCAGGCGCTCGCGCCGCATAAGTGATTGGAGGCGACAATGAGTCTGATACTGGTCGCCGATGATGAAAGTCACATCGTTCAGGTCCTGGCCTTGAAGTTCCGCAATGCGGGTCATGATGTCATTGAAGCCAACGATGGTGAAGAGGCACTCGACCTCGTGCGCGAACATCAGCCGGATGTCGTCGTCACGGACATGCAGATGCCCTTCATGAACGGCATCGAACTTGCCCGTGCGATGCTTGGTGATTCCACAACAGCATCCATCCCGGTTCTGATTCTCACGGCACGTGGTTGGGCGATGGATGAGTGCATCGCCATGCTCTCCAACGTCAAGTCGGTTCAGAGCAAGCCGTTCAGTCCCCGCGAAATACTCTCCCTCGTCGAGGGTCTGGTGGATACCGCCACCCCTCGGAGTGAATGTTCATGAAGCCCGTCACGAAGCACATTCAAATCGTCGACAACGACGAGATGCTGCGCCGAATGGGCGTCGTCAGACGTTCGGTCTCAGCGGACGGTGTCATCGCGCCTTTGCAGGGTGTCGACTGGCTCGAAGCGTTTCTGTTCTCGAGCGCTCCCGCACGAAACCGAATCAAGGAACTCGTTGCTCGTTCGGATTCGGACGACACGAACGAATCGACCGTCTCCTGCGAAGTTCTCCCCGGGCTCTGGATGATGGCCTTCTCTCGCACTGTCAGGCGTGAATCGCTCACGACCGTGGCGACCTTCGTCACCGACGAGATCCTCGAAAGCGCTTATTTCGAGATGCTCTGCCAGGCGGCGCAGATCGACAGGATCCTGGTTCGCTCCATGCTGGAGGAAATGAACCTGATTCAGACCGGTGAAGTCGATCGAACGATTGAATTCATCAGTCTGCTGATTCGCAGTGAAGGTGAGGCCTCACAACGAACCGACACGATTCGTGATCTCGGCGAGGAACTTACTGGGAGCTACGAGGAGATTCATCTTTATCACAGCCTGATCGGCTCCACCAGCGTGTCGACCAGTCCGATGGCGTTCCTCTCGACCGTTGCCGACGAACTCAAGACCGCGCTCCCATTCTCCTGGATCGCGATTCGTATTCTCACCGACAGGATCAACCTTCCCGAAGCGTTCGACGGTTTCGTCGTTGGTGGCGATCTCGGGCGACAGCACCCGGTGATCTCCACGGTGGGGGAACGACTGGCTCTTTCCATCGAAGGACGAGACCCCATCATCATCGACACGGAATCGGATCCTCGATTCGCGGGAACCTTCGGATTCTCCTCGGATGTCGTGGCATGTCCTATCGCGGGAGATTGCGGAACGATCGGGGTGCTCTTCGCTGGAAACGACGCCTCCAACGGCGATGAGGCCTCGAACATCGAAATGAAGCTTCTGGGGGCCGCGTCCGAGCATGTCTCGGTCTTTCTACGCAATGCCTCCCTCTACGAAAATCTGGATTCGATGTTCCTGGGAACCGTCCAGGCCATGGTTTCGGCCATCGACGCCAAGGACAGGTACACCTGTGGTCATTCACAACGTGTGGCATGGCTTGCTCGTGAACTCGCGATCAATTGCGGACATGATGCCGAGTTCATCAAGCGGGTCCACCTTGCCGGGCTGGTCCATGATGTCGGCAAGATCGGCGTTCCTGAAAAGGTCCTCAGCAAGCCAGGTCGTCTCGATGATGATGAATTCAAGGCGATCCAGGCTCATCCGGAGATCGGCAGTCGAATTCTGAGAGACATCCCCCAGATGGATGGAATCCTCCCTGCCGTGATGCATCACCATGAACGGTGGGATGGCCGTGGATACCCGCATGCGATTTCCGGCGAGGACATTCCCCTCATCGCACGCATCGTCTCCATAGCCGATGCCTTCGATGCGATGAGTTCGACCCGCACATATCGTTCCGCCAGACCCCGGCACGAGGTGCTGGCAGAGATCAATCGTTGTCGCGGAACGCAGTTCGATCCCGATCTCGTGGCTCCCTTTCTCGCGATTGATCTGACGGAATACGACAGGATGATCCACGGAGCGCTCCATGCCTTCGAGGCTGATCAGGAAGGACGGGCGGCAGCATGAGGATCTCACATGAGGATCATGGCGCGACATCACTGGTCGCTCTCGCGGGCGACTTTCTCGAGGAGAGTTGCGAGGTCTTCAAGAAGACCGTTTCCGAACGTTTCGAATCCGGAATCAGGAACATCGTTCTCGACATGACCGGTGTTGCGGTGATCGATTCCGTCGGGCTTGAATCCCTGCTCTGGGTCAACGACGAGTCGACTCGAAATTCCGGTCGTTTCAAGATGGTGGGCATCGGTGGGAGTGTTTCCGAGGCCTTGAACGTCACGCGTCTGGTCCGTCGTTTCGATCTCGAGGAAAGTGTTGAAAGCGCAGCCCGTTCACTCAGGTAAGGAGGTTCCGACGTCATGAAGACAGACCCAGCATTCGCATCACGAAATGTCCGTACCTTCGATCGTTCGATCGCGGCTCCCGTTCCGCTTGGACAGGTCCTCATCGAACGTGGTCTCATCACCAAGGAAGCGCTCGAAGAAGCGCTGGCCACCCAGAAGCGAGACGGTCGTGGAAGACTCATCGGTGAAATTCTCGTCGAGCAGGGTCTCGTCGATGAAGCCGCGGTGATGGAGGTCGTCGCCGAGGCCTACGGTCTTCCGTTCGTTCGCGGCGTGGCAAGACTCGCCGACCCTTCGATCGTGAACTGCATCGCGCGTGAATTCGTCGAGGAACACGGCGTTCTGCCTCTCTACCGGGTTCGTGGCATGCTGACCGTCGCGGTCGCGGAACCCGCCAACCTGTATCTGATCGAGGAGATCCGTCGCATCTCCGGATGTGAAGTCCAGCTCGCGGTCGCGACCCGAGCGGATATCGATGCCTCGATCAAGAGCTATCTGCCCACTGCCAGCGTCTTCGTGATCGACGACATCTACGAGGATGTCGCTGAAACCGATTTCAGCGTGATCGAACGTGAGGCCGCGGAGATTTCAGATCTTCGCGAGGTCTCGGGTCACTCCCCGGTGGTCAAGCTCGTGAATTACATGATCTTCACCGCGGTCCAGGAAGGCGCCTCCGACATCCACGTCGAACCCGGAGATCATGATCTTCGCGTTCGATACCGAGTCGATGGCAAGCTCTTTGAAAAACTCTCGCCACCGCATCAGATGTCGCCCGCGATCGTGAGTCGCATCAAGATCATGGCCGGACTCGACATCTCCGAACGACGCCTCCCGCAGGATGGCGACATCCATGTCCGCATGGAGAGTCGTCCGATCGACCTGCGAGTCTCGACGATGCCCGGGCGTTGGGGTGAAAAAGTGGTGATCCGTGTCATCGATGCGCGAAACACGAACGTCGAACTCGATCGTCTGGGCATGTCCGCCGAGACGCTCGTGCGTTGGCAGCAGGTGATCGAAAATCCGAATGGTGTGGTTCTCGTCACCGGACCTACGGGTTCAGGAAAGTCCACGACGTTGTATTCGGTGTTGTCACAGCTTGACCGTACCGAACGAAACGTCTCGACGATCGAAGACCCCGTTGAATCAACACTTGATGGCGTCAATCAGTTTCAGGTGAATGAAAAAGCCGGATTCGGATTCGCCGATGCTCTCCGATCGATGCTTCGTCAGGATCCCGACGTGATGATGGTCGGCGAAGTTCGTGACGTCGAGACCGCCGCACTCGCGACTCAAGCCGCATTGACCGGCCACCTCGTCTATTCGACGCTGCATACCAATGAGGCATGCGGTGCCATCACTCGCATGATCAATCTCCAGGTCGAGCCCTACCTCGTCGCAGCCACCCTTCGAGGGGTGCTTGCTCAACGGTTGGTGCGAAAGACCTGTCCGCACTGTCGCTCCGCCTATTCCCCGGATGACACCATTCGAGCCGTTCTCGGAATGAACGGATCATCGGAGTCTCTCTGGCGTGGTACCGGCTGTCAGAAATGCCGTGAGACCGGATTCTCAGGTCGTCTCGGGATCTTCGAACTTCTGAATCCAGACGATCTCTTCCTCGAAGCAGTGGGACGTTGTGCCTCGATTTCGGAGTTGAGACAGATCGCGACTGATTCGGGCATGGTGCCACTTCGCGAAGATGGCTTTGCCAAGGCCATCGAAGGGTTGACCACCATCGAGGAAGTGTTGAATGCCGCTCGCAGCTGATCAGACATTTCTTTCGGGCCAGTCCACGGCGGAATCGACGTACGCATGGCGTGCTCGTGATGTCGATGGCTCGATTTCCTCCGGCACGTTGAGCGCCGTCTCAGAAAACGAGGTCGCCTCTCGTCTGCGTTCGGAAGGACGTTTCGTCATTTCGATTCGTCAGAGCGCTTCCGGTGAATCGGAGCCCGTGGTTCAGACCAATCAATCGGTCCGATTCAATCGCAACGACGTGATCGCCTTCTTTCGACAACTCTCCGTGATGTTGTCCGCGGGAGTCTCCATCTCTGAGTCTCTCGATGCGATCGTCCGGCAGTCCACCGATTCGCAGAGACGTGACTTCATTCTCGCGATTCAATCCGAAGTCGAATCCGGCGAGTCGTTCTCGACGGTGCTTTCCCGTCGCGGCCGTCAGTTCTCACTTTCGGTCGTCAGTCTGATTCGAGCCGCGGAGGCGACCGGTCAGCTTGATGTCATGACCAAACGCGCCGCAGAACATCTCGAGAAGGATCGACGTGTGCGCGGTCAGGTCAAGACGGCCATCACCTATCCCGCCTTCATGGCCGTCGCCGGTTTCGGAATCATCATCGCGTTGCTCGTTCTGGTCCTTCCGCGATTCGCCGCGATCTATGAATCGAAGGCAGCTCTTCTGCCTGCACCGACCAGGTTCCTGCTCGAGTTCTCAGGTTTTCTGAGAGGGGAGTGGTACTGGTACCTTCCCGTTCTGGCCGCCCTCCTTGCCTCGGCATCGCTCTGGACACGCACCGATTCAGCTCGTCGGCAGATCGATTCCCTGATATTCAAGCTCCCGGTGGTGCGAAACATCCTGCTGGGTGCGATCGTCAGTCGTTGGACACGGACTCTTTCGATTCTCACTTCGGCCGGCGTCAATCTCGTGGATGCCGTTTCAATTCTCCGGGGTTCCACGGCAAGTCCCTCCCAGCACGATCTTTGGGATGGCGTCGAAGCCTCGATTCGTGACGGTCGAAGCTTCGCCTCATCCCTCGAGGAAACATCTCTCGTGCCGCCGAGTGTCGCGGCGATGGTTGCGGCGGGGGAGCGATCCGGACGTTTGTCGGAGGTTCTTGAAACAACCGCCGATGCAGCCGAGGAGGATCTGGACGCGATCGTCAAGCGTGCGACTTCACTGATCGAACCTGCGATGATCGTGACGCTCGGACTCGTGGTCGGCTTCATCGCACTTGCGATGTTGCTCCCGATATTCGGAATGAGTCAGGTCGTCTCGGGTTGAGTGCCCGTCTTCTTCACTTGCGTTTCCAACTGGCTTCTGTTTGACTGTGCTCAGCAGGATGGTTTGTCACTGAGTCATGGACGACGAGTGAACATCCGGCGAACATGCGGCATCGCCGTCCAGGAAAACGACATGACACTCGAACGCGTCTTAGAACCGTCGGTATCAAGCAGGTCGAAGTTCATCAGAAAATTCGCGGAGGAGCTGGATGTCGACGAGCGTCATTGCGTGATTCTCCGCTATCTCCACGGTCTTTCGGTCAGTGAGATCGCCGAGGTCGTCAATTGCAGCGACCGGCTCGTCGAGTCGCTTCTTCGTGGAGTCGGCGCGAGACTTCGTGACAGAGTGCAGGGCACAGTGGAAAAGGGGTCGTTCGCTCTCGAGCAGACCACCTCTTCGTCCATCGTCTGAATCGCGTCGTCGACACCGACGGTGTCACTTCCCCCAGCATCCCAGAAGAATCGCGAGGTCCGAGCCGCCGATCTGGCCGTCGTCGTCGAGGTCGGTTTCAGGATCCGAACTTCCCCATTTTCCCAGCAACCGGGCGAGATCTGCTCCTCCGACGACACCATCCTGGTCGAAATCACAGGGATTCCCCGTGGTGTCCTCTTCGAGAGTGAGCTTCAAGGTGGCTGCCGAAGTGACTCCGAATTCCACCAGGGCGTTTTCCTTCATGTAGAAGTTCGGGAAGGTTCCTTCGGGCCCGGAAACCTGGATCATCGATGCCAGTGCGAATTCAAGTTCTCCCGAATCCAGACCATCGAGCAGGTACAGCTGAATGTCCTCGTCATCGACGTCGATGGTGAACGTGTGAACACTGTCAAGCGGTATCACCACGCCCTCGTTCAATGAGTCCACCTGGCTCACGGCGAAGGGACTGGGTGTCCAGGCCTCTTTGATCTGATTCACAATGTCCGTCAATTCACCATCTCGAAACGCCGCGGCGTAGACGTTGCGTGATGGCTGGGCGTCCAAGTCGCCGAACGGTCCGTTTTCAGGGAAGGTCGTCGAGGTCCATCCATTTCTGTACTGAACCCCGAACAGTTCGATGGGCTGCCCTGCGTCGGCATCTTCGATGCGATCGGGGTTGTCCAGGTCCAGCATCGATTCCACGGGATCCGTCGTCGAATCGTAGACAACGCCTTCATTCGACTGCTGCAATGTCACCGTCGCCGAGGTGACTCGCATGCCCGCCGTCTGTCCCGGAGCCAGCTGGCTGCTGGTGTCGAAGCCGAACACGACCTGCCCGAGTCTGTTTTCCGTGGGGTCGTCGACGCTTTCCGTCCAGAATGCGAATGTCGAACCCGCGGGACGGAATCCAGGCGTCCCATTGAATGGGTACATCCACCGATCCCAGGAGGGTGATGGGATGTCGATTTCGATCGACTCCTGCGCATATGACGAAGATGCGGTCGATCCGAGCGCCGCGACTGCTGACAGAGTAAGCAATTGAAATGTCTGAAATCGGTTCATGGAACTGGTTCAATCCTTGTTCGTGACGTGCTGTAAACCCGGTTTCAGGCTTGATGCACCTTGATACGTACCAGCCTAGAGGCGGAATTCCTGCTTGGAACAGAAAACTGTAGAAGTACGACATATTATTGAGAATGAGTCTCAACTTCAAGTTTCTGTCTCTAAAGTCACCATTTGAATTCATCGAAGACGTATTCTTTACAGGCTTCACTCCTTCGGTTCACAAACATGCCTCGACACACTCGTTTGAACACATCACCACGACAGCACGTTCCCAGTACTTCCAAGGGCTTCACGGTCCTGGAACTTCTGCTGGTCCTGTCGGTGATCGCCGTGTTGATGGGAATCATCATTCCCGTCGCCGGTTCCGTGGCGCGCAAGGCTCATGAAGTCACGGAGCGCAACGGTGCACGTCAGGCGATCACGGCCTGGACAGCCTACGCCTTCGACAACAACGGGCGAATCCTTCCCGGCTACAAAGCCGACCTGACCTACTACACCCCCGAGGGCGTGAAAGTCACTCCCGAGCTGACCGAATCGGGCTGGCCCGTTGCGGGGCGGCGGTATCCCTTGCGACTCGCGCCCTATCTCGACAACAATTTCGACGTCATCTACGTGAACGAACAAAAAGCCGTTCTCAACCAGATGCGTGACCAAAGTCCGGATGACTATCTCTATGCGGTCTCGGTATCACCCTCTCTCGGGCTCAACAGCACCTGGATGGGTGGAGATGAGAATGATGGATGTTTCAATCCCACACTCACTCAATTGCTCGGCCGAATTCATTCCGACCGCATAAGCACCATCAAAAACCCATCGAAACTCATCGTTTTCCTCCTCTTCTCGAAGTGGAGCAGGCTCGAATTCCGAAGGTTACTTCCGAGTCTCCAGTCCCACGTTCTCATCCCGGCGTTGGCAGGATGCGTACGACGAGGATGACGCGGCTTCCTTCGGCAACGTCTCCGGACGCTGGGGTGGAAGTTCGATCGTGGCAACCGTCGACGGTGCGGTGGACAGCCTCACCCTCGAGGAGATGGATGACATGCGACGGTGGTCCGACCGTGCAGACGCTCCTGACTGGGTTTTGGCCCCCTGAGTTTTTCAGAGAGCGTTCTTCGGTCTAGAATCGATCCCATGTCCCTCTCTTCCGCCTCGACTCTCCGAGTCCTCGTCATTTCCGACACTCCTCAATTCGAGGATCTGGTCGCCTGTCTGCCCGAGAACCACACCGCCGACTTCGAGCTGGAACATCTTGGTGACCAGACGCGCATGTCATCCGTCGTCAACAGTTTCAATCCAAGTGTGGTCCTGTTCCTCTTCAATGGAATCGAGTCCGCTCGTTCGCTCACCCCCGGGCTGGTCGAGATGCTCGGGGTGATACCGTTTCTCGTCGGAGGCGTTCCGGCGGAACCTTCGGTCCGAAAGGCCATCTACGATCTCGGTGCGGCTGATTGTTTCGACACCTGCCCAGAACCCCTCGAGTTTCTTGCATCACTCGCCAGGCATGCACGTCGTTTTCTCGCACTCCGTGATCGAGATGTGAATTCCTCGCGAACATTGCAGGTCTCCCAGCAGCTTCGTGCTCGAAACACCGAGCTGCAGGAACTCAACAGCATGTTTCGTCAATCAGTGGATGCCTTGCGAGACAAGGTCGATCTGCAAGGGACCCGACTTGAAACCATCGGAAAAGTGGGCGTCGAACTCAGTGAGATCCAGGATCTCAATATTCTCATGGATCACATTCTTTCCGAGGCGCGCCGCCTGGTTCATGCCGAGTCGGGTGCGATCCTCACTCGGGATCATGAGAGATCTCGTGGTTCGCTATCGGCAGAATGATGCGCTGAACGAGGAGGGGCGCGCGAGCGGATCGATCGCCGGGGGGCTTCGAATTCCCCTTGTCGGCGAATTCGATTTCCGGCCGCGTCAGCCTGACCGGAGCACTTCATCAACGTCGATGACGTCTATCAGATCCCCAAGGACGCTGGGTTTCCGTTTCCTGACGTCCTTCGATGAGCGGACGGGGTACCGAACCCGTGCGATGCTGGTCTATCCAGTTGAGCACGCCGACCGGTGATCCCCTTGGAGTGCTGCAACTGGCCAACCCCAGCACGTCGTCCGGTGAGCCCAAGGCGCGATTCGACAACGATGACATCAAGATCATCCGCAATTTCGCTTCGATGGCCAGCCTGGCGCTCGAGCGTGCGAATCTCACCCGTTCCTTGATCATGCGCATGATCGCGATGGCTGAGACCCACGATCCTGAGGAGACCGGTGCGCACGTGAATCGTGTCGCCGGATACTCCCGGATACTGTTCGAAGCCTGGGCGAATCGTCGAGGGTTCGGGCGCGTGGAGATGGCGCGGCAGCGTGACCGTCTCTCGATCGCCGCGATGCTTCACGACGTCGGAAAGATCGGCATCCCTGATTCGATCCTGAAGAAGCCCGGTGCGCTCGAGCCCGACGAGTACCGGCATGGTTCAACGGCACACGTTGATCGGTGCCTATCCTCTGTCAGGGCACCGGAGTGCAGACCGAGTTCGATGAAGTGTCCCATGTGGTGGCGCTGCATCATCACGAGCGCTGGGACGGCTCCGGGTATCCCGGGAGAAGTCAGCGAGGAACTCTGGCGGAATCGTTCTTCGGAGATTCCTGAACAGCGGGGTCTGAGTGGTGAGGACATCCCCATCGAGGCGAGAATCGTGGCACTCGCCGACGTCTTCGATGCACTCTCGTCATCGCGTTCCTACAAGAACGCCTGGCCTGAGGAACGCGTGCTGGCGGAGATTCAGGATCTTTCCGGCAAGCATTTCGATCCTGAACTGGTCGAGATCTTCATGGATGAAATCGTTCGAATTCGTGCGGTCCAGACCGCATTTTCGAATGATTCCTGCGAATGATCATCTCAAGCTCACGACAATAGAAGACCCTTTTCTGAATTCTCTCTCGTCTTTCCTGTTTTGGTCTTCCATTCGAGGTCCGATCAGCGCACACTTGGTCTCATGAAATTCAGTTCACTCACTGCCGTCAGTCTTCTCGCATCATCACTCTTCGGGGCGACCACCCTCGCGGAAGAAGTCTCCGTCACCGTGGAGCACGTCCAGGGGGAATCCGGACTGGTCTATGCCTCCGGCTGCTGTGTTCCCGACTTCTTCCTGCCCGGAGAGGGCTTTGTCCAGACAAGCAACTGCGGAACCACCTCCGCCGGAGCGTGTGTGCAGTATCGTTCCATGGGAATCTGGTTGTATCCCTATCCGGAAACGCCGAACGGTGGCGAGCTGCTCTCGATAAGCATGAGCGGTGATCGATTCGCTTCGACCGGTCTGTTTGGATCAGGCGTCCTCCTCGTTGAATTCGCACAAGATGACTTTCTGTCCTCTGCTTTTCTCTTTCAGGTGCTCAATGCCCCCGACCAACAGGTCAACATCACCTGGCCCTCGGTGCCCGGATTCAACTTCGACATCCCGAAAGGTCCTTTCGAGACCAATCCCCAGCAGTCGTACATCGCAGTCGTCGCCTACAAGCCCGGTACGACCCTCACCTACCTGGACAACAACGCGGGTGCGGCTCCGGTTCTTGAATTCGTGTACGACATCGAAGTCGTCGAGCTGTGCCCTCAAGACCTCGATGGAAACGGAACAGTCGACGGGGGAGACCTGTCGGTGATTCTCGGATTCTGGGGACTGCGAGTCGATCCTCCCGGTTCCGGGGCCGACCTGAACGGGGACGGTCGCGTGAACGGCGCCGATCTCACTGAAATTCTTTCCTTCTGGGGTCCTTGTCCCTGATCCGAAGGGGCTCGATTTCAGACGGCATTCATGGAACATGAAAGAACCCCGCGGCATCATGCAGGATGCCGCGGGGTTTTCTTTTCAGCACGCGCGGAGGGACTCGAACCCCCAACCCTCGGTTCCGAAGACCGATGCTCTATCCAATTGAGCTACGCACGCGTCGGACCGACATTGTATCGCGAGAATCGCTGGATGTCTTGGGCCTCTGAGAAGTTGGATAATCGCCAAGCAGGATCGTTTCAGAGCCTCTCAGGCTGATCTCGGATACCCTTAGCACTGCTCGGGACCGAACTCGGGCGACCCGGTCCGCTTTTTATGGAGAAGATCTCATGGGCATGATGGATGGTAAGCGTGGTCTGATCGTTGGAATCGCGAATGACAGATCCTTCGCATATTCGATCGCCGAGAGTCTCGTCCGCGAAGGCGCGGAATGTCTCTTCACTCACCTTCCCGGTGAGAAGATGGAGCGACGATGCGCCAAGGCGATTTCCAACCTCGGAATCGACTCTCCATGGCTTCGACCTCTGGATGCCTCCAGTGATGATGAACTTGATGCCCTCTTCCAGGAAATCAAGAGCGAGTTCGGCACGATCGACTTTCTGGTTCACTCGATCGCATTCGCGGACAAGGACTGGCTCCAGGTTGGAAAATTCACGGCAACTCCGCGCGATGTCTTCTCCCAGGCGATGGACATCTCCGCATACACCTACGCCGCGATGGCGAACCGTGCCGCCGACGTCATGACCGAGGGCGGTTCCATGGTCGCGATGAGTTATTACGGTGCCGAAAAAGCGGTGCCCGGGTACAACGTGATGGGTGTCGCCAAGGCGGCTCTCGAAGCGACCAATCGCTATCTCGCTCTCGAACTCGGCGCTCGCGACATCAGGATGAACGTGATTTCAGGTGGCCCTCTTCGGACCATGAGTTCGATGGCGGTCGGTGGTTTCGCGGAGATTCTCGACTGGGTCGAGAAGAAAGCGCCTCTGCACCGAAACATCACCGGCGGTGACGTCGGTGAGACCGCGACCTGGCTTCTGAGCAAGCATTCATCCGGAATCACCGGGCAGGTCATCTACGTCGACAGTGGGTACTCGATCGTCGGTCTCTAATCGCGACCGCTCTCGAGTTCCTCATGAAATGACCACGGCGCTTCGTTTTCCAGAAGTTCATCTGGAACGAGGCTCTTCCTGATCAGTACCGCCAGTCGTTCGATGCCGTCACCCGTGGTCGCACTGATCTCGAGATCGGCCGTCGATCGCGGAGCCGCACCGCCGAGATCCGATTTGTTTCGGACAATCAGATCAGGTCTCTTTTTCAGTGTCTCCGGGACACCTCGTTCATGATCAATGAGGGAGATCAGGAGGTCACTGTCCTCCAGAAACCTCGAGGAAAGCACGATCGCTCTGCGTTCGATCGGATCATCGCTTTCGCGCAGGCCCGGAAGATCGACGACATCACACGCCATGCCATCGAGGATCAGTCGTGCGGCAACGGCATCCCGGGTGGTCCCCTCCAGATCCGCGGTGATCGCCACTTCCGTGTCGGCCAGTCTGTTGAGCAACGTGCTCTTGCCGACGTTCGGGCGGCCTGTGATGACGATCAGAGGTGGAGTGATGAGATGTCTTCTGGGATCGGACTGCCGGGTGTGTTTCGGGGTGAGCGTCTCATCTCGATGTCGCCGGGGCTGATCGAGAAGGAGCTCCACCGCACGCGGACTTTCCGTGACGGACAGGGCATCGAGCATGCATGCCTCGATCGGAGTTCTCGCCTCCGGCCAGCGTGACGTGGCATTCGAATCGGCTGGATCGACGAACGTCAGGCCGGAGGCTTCCAGGTGTCGTGAGATCAGTTGGCGCACTCTCGGTCCGCCATGCGGCATCAACAAGGCGGACTGCTCGCCCGGTCTCGCGATCACACCTTCGTCGATTCCCGCGATGTCGACGACTCTGGTCGCACCGACTTCAAGCGGCTTGATTCCAAGTGCGCTGAACGCCGGATCGAGCGCTCCATTCAGATGGCAGATTCCGATCGCCCCGGAAAGAGGTGCGGTGGCCCACCATGCCCTGCATTCGAATTGGTCCCGCTGCGATGGAATCATTCTTCCAGTTCGGCTGATTCGATCAGAGCATTTCGCGCGGTCAGTACGATGCCTCGCAATTCGAGATCGTCGCTGATCCGATTGATCAGTTCGTCATCTCCGTAGAGAACCTGTGCGTCGCCACCGGTCGCGATCACGAGGGGGAATGCTTCGTACGAACGCGCATATTCCTCGACGACGCGCCAGGTGAGCCCGCGTGCACCGTGGTAGGCGCCTCGCAGCATCGCATCGGCCGTGTTTCGACCGAAGGGTTCACCCTCGGGACGCCTGAAGTCGATGGGAGGAAGTGCTTCGGTTCCATTGGTCATGGAATCAAGCTGCATCTGCACGCCTGGTGCGATCGTACCGCCATGAAAGACGCCTTTGCCATCGACGAAGTCGATGGTGATCGCCGTGCCGGCGTTGACGATGATGCATGCTTGTTCAAGAACTTCCCAGGCTGCCGCGGCGCACAGGAGTCTGTCGGTTCCCGGAATCGCTTCGGGATCGAGAGAGATTTTGAGGGGAATCGGCAGATCCTCTCCGACCATGTAGACCTCTTCACCAAGCTGGTCTTCCAGCATGGAAGTGATTCTGCTGGCGACTTCATCGTTCACGGAGGCCACCACGACCGCTCTGCGTTCGGCCTTCTCGCTGGCCTTCCACATTCTGGAGACCACTTCGACCATCTGGGTCATGTCGTCATGAACGAGATCCACGTTCTCGTTCATCTCATCACCGATGAAATGACCGACATGTACACGCGAATTTCCAACCGATATCGCGACGAGTTCCAGCATGGTCATGCGCCAAGAGCCTTTCAGTGGGGTCAGTGTGTCGAGAGTTCCGCAATCGCGCCTTCGATGCGCGCCAGCATCTTCTCATGAATCGCAAGCGTAACCGGGCCTGGCACTTCGGAGTCCATGGAATGTCCATCAATCTCGGTAATGGCGGACACCAGTCTCTTGCTGGACGTGATGAACGCCTCGGAAGCGGCGCTGAGACGCTCTTGCGAGATCCGCTCTTCGATCCATGGGAACCCCAGTTCCGATGCGATTTCAAGGGTCTGAGCCCTCATCACTCCGGGAAGAATCGATCTGGGCCCTCCCAGGGGAGGTGTGAACACATGATCACCCTCCACGATGAAGAGATTGGCCGATGCCGTTTCGGTGATCATGCCCTCGTGCACGTAGATCGGTTCGTCCGCACCGGCTCGAGCGGCATCGATCGTTCCCATGACGTTCACCAGCAGATTCGTCGCCTTGACGTCGCATCGGACCCGTCGTTCGTCGGGAAGAATGATGGTCCGTACCGTCGATGGTCCGGCGTCCCGGTCCAAGGGTGAGGCTTCGGTGGCGATCGCAATCACGTTGGGCTTGAGATCCTCCGTCGGTGCGTGCGCTCTTGGAATCTGAACGCCTCGCGTCACCTGCAGATAGATCGTCGCGTCACCGGTGCCGAGCTCCTCCAGAAGCGCCCGACAGATCTCATCCATGTCGTCTGGATTGAAACCCTTGATTCCGATCTTTCGCAGGCTGCGTTCGAATCGGCTTCGATGCCGATCCATCTCGACCCCGTAGCCTTGAAAGAATCGAATCAGCTCGTAGACCGCATCTCCGTAGAGAAATCCCCGATCGAAGATGCTGATCTTCGCATCGGCGGGAGGACTGATTTGTCCATTGATCCAGACGAGCATTCGCGCATTGTAGCTCTCAGGGATGCGTGGTGCGGGCGGCCTGCACGATTCTTCCGGCCGCTTCCGGATCGACCGGTCGCCTCCAGTCGCCGTGCTGCTTCGTCGCACTGCCCACGATCACCGCATCGGCGTCGTTCAGAAGGCTCGCAACGGACTCGTGGTCGACCCCCGATCCGACGAGAATCGGAAGCGAGCAGCTGTCGGAGGCGATCTTCAGATCATCGGTTCTGACCGGTTTTCCGGTGGCCGTCCCGGTCACGATGGCACCATCCGCGCCCATGAATTCGAGTGTTTCCACGTGCTCATCGAATGTGATGTCCGCGGTGATCGCATGGGCACTGTGTTTCTTGCAGGCATCTGCGAATATCGCGATGCCTTCCGCTCCGATGTTCTTCCGGTATCTCAGCAGGGGACCGGCATCCGCGGTCTCGAGAAGTCCTTCGTCCGCGACGCTGGAAAATGCGAACCCCTCTGCTCGAATGAACTGGCAGTCAGCCGCCAACGCGGTCGCGAGTGCGGCCCGGTTGGCACCCGCCAAAATCTGGATGCCGAGCGGTCGGTCGGTCAGCTGTCGCAGGGTGGTGGCGACCACAGTCATCGACGCGATGATCTCGGGTCCGACGTCTCTCTTGAGGTAGGGGAGATCGTGCATGTTCTCGATGATCAAGGCGTCGAATCCGGACTTGATGAGAATCTCGGCATCCTCGGAGACACGGGTGATGATCTCATCGAGATTCGATGCCGACCTCGGTGTCCCGGGCAGCGCTGGAACATGAATCATCCCGATCAGGGCACGGTGTCTGCCGAGAATGTGTCTGGTTCGTTCTTCCGCGACGCTTCTGTCTGATCCGTGGGTCATGGGGGTCTCCTGCGATGGGTGTTTCTCGCCCGCCGGCTGAGAAGAGTGTACGGTGCGTTCATGTCCGACATCCAT
>CASICI010000009.1 GCA_949373145.1 uncultured Phycisphaerales bacterium | reverse complement strand
GTGATACCAGCGTTTCGGTTCGACCCGATGCTTGCGGTGCGAAGTCGCTCTTCGAGGCTCTGCCCGAATGTAGGGGCGACGAAGAAGCTGGTGATGAGCGCGATGGGAAGAAGGAACTTCTTCATGGAGATCTCCGGCGGGGTGACTTGAAGTCTCAAGTATATCGGATCGAACACGGTTTCGAGACGAAACCGGGAGGCAGTTGAAGAAGAATTGAGCTCTTCCCATGAACTCATCCGTAAATTCGATCAAATCAGATTCAGAATTCGGTCGCCTTGGGCCTCTCGTTGCCCTTTTGCAGTCCGAAGTGGGCTGTTTTTTCTCAGTTCTCCGTGGGTGGGAAGGGGCGTTCCGTGCAGATCAACAACGCGAGGGCGGCATCCGCAAGCGACGCCTCATTGCTCCAGAGAGATCTTTTGATGTTGCCCAGCCCCCTCTGGGCCCGGGGTCCTCTGCGTGCCAGTGATTCATCGATCTGGAGCTGCCTGAGAAAGCGAAGGCCCAGCTGATAGCTTTCCTCGATGGATGGACTGGATGATTCTCCCAGGCTCAATTCAATGTTTCTGAAGATCGCGAGTGCCAGCAACGGTCGAAGTGAGCTTGCCGTCGCCGTGGTTCGCCCGCTTTGTCCGACCACGAACCCTCCGTTGAGATCGGACACCGGAGCCTGAGGTGCGACCAGGGACGCGCTGTGTCCGATCTGATTTGAGATGATCGCGTCCAGAAGACGTTTGAACCTCTTGTGATCAAGTGCGTCATTCGAGCCGGTCTCCTCAGCCCTGGTGCCCGGCTGCGGCGTGGCGCACATCAGCAGCCACGGAAGGATTCCGATTGATTTGTCCGCAGTCACTCGTGCTCGAATCGTCTCAGTCAAAGTTTCGATCAGATCTGAGGCCACCGAACCCGGCTTCGAGTGCTCCAATCGAATGGCTGCGAGAAGCCGGAGTGCGAGTGTCGTACTCGAGAGTGCCTCGTCATCCACGCCAAGTTCAAGCGGAAGACGGTTGCGTGCTTCCAGAGCGAGTTCCGGTTGAGATCGTGTCAGGCCCAGGCGGCGAGCTGCCTCGTCCGCTTCAAGTGATGCAATCACCGCGATCGCACTGCTTTTCGGGTCTTCGAAGGGTCTGTCCTCGACGACATCGACGATGGCAAGTCGCTCAAGGATCAGGTCGAAGACGGACAGAGCTCGGAGTCGCTCGTCCCTTGATTCCATGCCTTCTCTGGCCGCGCTTCTGGCCAGAGCCCACGCCGCAAGAAGCTGATCCGCCGAGGATCCGACGAGTGGATCGAACTTGTCCTGGACATAGTTGTAATCTCCGAAGAGACCCAGAGCGATCAAGCGTTCAGCATCGTCGATCGTACCGACCAGCTTTTCCGGGTCGCTTCCCAGCCTCTGTTTCAAGGCGTTCGCGGCATCCCGTCCGATCTGATCCGCGAGAGCCTCGACTCCCAGATTGTCGGGGATCAGTCGTGCGCCTCTGAATGACTCATGCGGCATCGAGTCAGGTTCGTTCTGCGCGAGCGACAGGACCTCGAAACGATAGAACTCGATGTCCTCGAGCCGTCTCAGTTCGCCGGGTTCACGTGGAGGCAGGCCGAGTTCACGCAGCAGGCGGATCACGGTGCGGTCCGGTCGCTCGGCCTGTCCGTAGGTCTGCATCCTGTTCGGATAGGCCATGCGCCACTTCGAGCCACGTCGAATCGCGATTCCATCGATCCCGGGGCGGATCCGGGAGACGATGTCGCTGAAGCTGTCCCCGAGCAGGGGGATGAAGTCATCGGCGAAATCGATCTGAAGCGTGGAGTTCCTCCCGATCGACTCGATCATGTCATAGGGAAGACTCCGAACCTGTTTGCTGCTTCTCGCCTTGGCGATCGTCTCCTCCATCGCGGTCTGCAGCGTCGACGCGCCAAGCTTGTGTGCTTCACCGGCGCTGATGATCTGGCCCTTGAAACGCATGATGATGCTGACGGCCTCGAACTCCGGAAACGGTGTCGCGTCCTCCTGCGTCGCCGGGACGTGCATCTGGTTCGCATGTTCACGAAGAATGAACCATCCCTCGATGCCCTTTCCCAGATCCGGCTTCAGAGCGGAGTCCTGAGCCAGGGATGTGGTGTGTACGGGTCCGAGAAAAACACAGCCCAGCATCAGGAGCATGATGAGTCGTGCGAGTCGTGCGATCTGTACGGGTGATCCGGCGGTCATTGGTCTTGTTCCTCGTGTGCCTGCTGGTCCATCACGTCATTCGTGGCATCTTTCAAGTGTCGAGAAGTTCATGCTACTCGTCGAAGCCCTTCGGGGCGTTTTCCACAATTGAAGACATGAAGGAGACATCGCCATGATGAACGCATTTTCAGCAATCACCGACACCAGAAAACGAATCGCAGTGCTGACCCTCCTCTCCTTCATCGCCATGTGCTGAATTCAACACGATGGAGCTGATTGAGAGAACGGCTCTGATCGTGTGAAAAGAAAGACGCCCCCGGTTGAACCGGAGGCGTCTTTTCAATGTGATCTTGGATCGAACGCCGCGGACGGCGAAGGGCTCCTGAGTCAGAGCTCGATCTTGTCGGTACCCATCGCGCCATGGTCGTCCATGCCGCCACGTGTGGGCTTGGGCTTCTCGAAGTCTCCACCGTCGGTGCCGCCACCATCGGTATCGCCTTCCTCGGTGCCGCCCCATTGGGCTCGCTTGAGGGAGAGGCCGATCTTTCGTTCGTCGGTGTCGACGCGAAGGATCTTGACTTCGACTTCCTGGTCAGCAGTGACGATGTCCTGCGGGTTCTCCACTTTCTCGTCGGAGAGTTCGGAGATGTGCAGGAGACCTTCGAGGCCTTCCTCAAGCGCGACGAAGACACCGAAGTTGGTGATCTTCGTGACCGCACCGCGCACGATCATGCCGGGGCGATACGCATTGGGGATGGCTTCCAACCAGGGGTCTTCCTCGAGCTGCTTGAGTCCGAGTCCGACACGCTGCTTCTCCTGATCGACATCGACAACGACGCACTTGAGTGCTTCGCCCTTGGTGAGGACTTCGTTGGGATGTGCGATCTTCTTGGTCCAGCTGATGTCGCTGACGTGCAGGAGACCGTCGATTCCAGGTTCGATCTCGATGAACGCGCCGTAGTTCGCAAGGTTGCGAACGGTGCCTTCGATGATCGTTCCGGGGGGGTACTTCTCGGCGACGAGTTCCCAGGGGTTGACCTCGATCTGCTTCATGCCCAGGGAGATCTCGAGCTTCTCCTTGTTGATGTCGAGGACGACGATTTCGACCTCGTCACCGACTGAAGTGACTTCGCTGGGGTGATTGACCCGGCGTGTCCAGGACATCTCGGAGATGTGGACCAGGCCTTCGATGCCTTCCTCGAGTCGAACGAACGCGCCGTAGGACATGAGGTTGACGACTTCGCCCTTGATGCGCGAATTGATCGGGAACTTGCCTTCGATCTCGTCCCAAGGAGAAGTTTCCTTCTGCTTGAGTCCCAGAGCGATCTTTTCCTTGTCGCGGTCGATGTTGAGGATCTTGACTTCGATCTCTTCGCCGATCTTGACGATTTCGCTTGGGTGGTTGACCCGGCCCCAGCTCATGTCGGTGATGTGGAGAAGACCGTCGATGCCACCGAGGTCGATGAACGCACCGAAGTCGGCGATGTTCGTGACCGTACCTCTGACGAGATCGCTCTCGTTGACGGAGTTGAGAAGACGCAGCTTGGCTTCTTCCCGCTCGTCCTCGATGAGGCGACGACGTGAGATCACGATGTTGCGACGTTCTTCGTCGATCTTGAGCACGAGTGCGCGGATCGTCTTGCCGATGAACTCGCCGATGTCACTTGGACGACGGATGTCGACCTGTGATGCGGGGAGGAACACGGGGACGCCGATGTCGACGAGAAGTCCGCCCTTGATCTTGCGCATGACGCGGCCGTCGATGACGTCGCCTTCATTGCGGGTCTCGAGGATCTTCTCCCAGCCGCGAATTCGGTCCGCCTTGCGCTTGGAGAGACTGACGGAACCGTCACGTCCTTCCAGCGATTCAAGCAGCACTTCGATCTCGTCGCCGATCGTCAGATCGGTGGCGGTTTCCTCGAACTCAATCTTGGGAACCTGACCTTCCGATTTGAGGCCGACGTCGATGATCACGTAGTCCTTGTTGATGCCGACGATGCGACCCTTGAGAATTTCACCTGAACGGAATCTATCGATGTCTTCACCGATGACCTCGTCCATGTAGCCTTCTTCTTTGGCTTCACCAAGGGCTTCACGGAGCATCTCCTCGGCAGCGAGGTCTTCGGTGCCGAGGTCCTGAATAAGATTAAAATCAACCATGTGTATTTGGCGCGCTCATACTTTGAGTTCCACCGCACGCGCGCTGCTGCGGGTTCCTTGAGTTGTCGCTTTTCGATCAGGTGTCATGTCCCGACTCGTCCGGCGCGAATTCGAAAGTATACAGTGCAGTCATCCGATTTACCTCTTCTCATTCATAAGGAGCTGGAACATGCGCCATATCACCTGTGTGAGGCTGATTTTGCTCTTCTCGTGTCTTCATGTCGCCAGTTGTGGGACGGCTCCCGAGCGCATCTTAGGAACCGATCTCCCCACCATTCCGCGGGTGACTCTCACTTCATCCCAGGTGACAGCCTCCAAATTGAGCATCGCCACCGATGGAATGTTCGTGTTCACCGGCCCGGTGTACGACGCCCTGGAGCGTTTGAGGTGGATCTCACGCGCCTACGTCGAGGCAGGTTGGACCCCAGAGCGCTCGGAAGGCACGCCTTCGAAGGCGACTCAGGTCTTCAGCAAGCCCGCCGGGAAACTTGATCTGAAACGTTCGGTCACCATCACCGCGGTCGCTTCGCAAACCACGGGTTCGGTCGAGGTCAAGCTTCACTCCGAACCACTCGCCTCCGAGTGAGTCGCGTTCCACGTTCGGATGAGTTCCCTCTGGGAATGAAGCAGAATCAGAAAACCGACCGCTCCGACCGCGCTCAGCAAGGCCGCCACTCCGAAGACCCACGACTCCTGACCGGTTGGCTTCAGCATTTCGTACAGGGCCACTCCGAGGTACGGTGCGAACGCGCCCCGAACGCCCGTCAGTACGACGTGCACGCTCATGTATTCAGTGTCCTGCTCCGGTTTCGCGAAGTGCTGGTGGCCGAGATTCCAGGCGAGCACGCCACCGGCCCAGCCGATGCCAAGCACTGCGGAGCCAAGCACGATGATCCAGTACTCGGTGAGGACCGAGCCCGTCAGGAAGCAGAGCCCCGCCACGACGAAGATCCAGGAATGGATCGCTCGATACGAGATGACGTGCATTCCACTCAGCAGTTTCGCCCACATCGGTATCGCCAGAGGCATCAGAATGGGGGGGATGATCGCAGTGACCAGAAGAGATTCCAGATACGACGCATCAAATCGTGAAATCAGGATCAACGCAAGGACCGGCATCATCAGGAGATTGCCTGCTCCGAAAATGAACTGGCAGATGATGTAGTTTCGATAGTTTCGGTCCTGATGAAGCACGCCAAAGACTCGAAGCGGCTCGAAGATCGACCGTGAGTCACCTTTCGTCGACCGTTCGACCCGTGCCAGCCGGCTCTGTCCACGAAGTCGGACGCGGGCGTAGACCGAGGCGCCCAGAAGGCCGAAGATCGCCAGGACTGGAAAGATCACCCGAAAACCCTGTTGCGCGATGGTTTCAGCCTCGATGAACTCGATCTCAGCCGAATCAAGCAGACGTGTGCCCCAGGTGTCCTCGGCGGAGAAACCATCGAGAAGCTTCGCGACCATGAAGACGCTGAGTGCGGAGATGACCGCTTGCACGCTGGCCAGCCTGCCCGCGATCGAAGTCCGGTCACTGCCGGGATAATTGGCTCGCCAGACACTGGCTCGGGTCGTGATCACGCCACTCCAGAAGATCCACCCGATCAGGACGAGTCCCGCCATCATCCAGGCGCCGGTGTTCGAAGCAGGGACCACCGCCATCGCACCGACGCACAGCGAGCAGGCGATCATCAACAGAACGATCAGGTTGACCTTGTTGCGGCCCGTGGAGACGGACCCCCAGATCGTGCTGGTGAGATTTCCAATGGCAGTCGCCGCTCCGACGGTTCCCACCGCAAGCGCCAGTCCTGAATCGGTGGTCCCGGGCAGGTCGGTGAACGTCTTCTTCAGGATCACGCCCATCGCACCGGCATTGATCCCGGTGAGCATGATCGGCATGAACGTCCAGGACTTCAGTTCTCGCGCGTAGTTCGCACGCAGCATCGGTCGCAGCGAGGTGGGATGGAAACTCGCGACGAATGATGACGCAATGTCATACGCTTGCCGAGTTCGTTTAACCGGATTGATCGACATGACTCGTCACCATAGAAAACGCGCCCCGACGTTCGCCGAGACGCGTTCAGGTGTACCTTTGGGATCTCTGCAGAATCAGCGGGGCTGGCCTGAAGGTGAGATCGTGTAGTAGGGACTCAGAATGCTGGGCTGATCTGTGAAAAAGACGCGTCCGAGATCTCCCCACAACATTCGCCAGTTCATGTTTTCATTCACTGCGATGTTGGTGTCGATGTCGATCTGGCGTTCCGTCAGGCCCTGGAGTTCGGGAGTGAGGTCGCTCGTGATCGAATCGTAGCTGTAATAGTCTTTGTTCGACTTGCAGCCTCCGACCAGAAGCAGACCTGAGGTGGCTGCAATGGTTCCCATGACGGCGAGTTTATTGAGGGTCTTTGATCGGCGACTCATACTTGACTTCCTCGAGGGACCTGAGTGGATGTGGATCTCATTCGGGTCATGAACAATTTTGGGTGTCACGAACAACTCGTGTCTGATGTGGTGTGCCGCTGAAACGCGGCTCTTGAACGCTGAGGCTACCTTTTGATGCGGTTCACGTCAAACATCGGAACCCCGCTGGACGAACGCTCTGGGAGGGCTACACTCCCCTTGACGACCTTTGGGTCCCGTCGGATCGGTCTCGGTCGCATTTGCTCGGGCCTTTCAGTACCCCAAGGGATCGTGTTCGTTCGACGATGGCCAGGCCTCACGAATTTCGGTTCGGAGTGGAAGGTCGGGATCGAATCGTCGCGAGCCCACCTTTACATTGGGGTTCGAGCCTACCACCGAGGCCGTACCGGCCTCATCCGTCCACTGGGACGTGTGAGTCGGGCCGACTTGTTCCGCCGACGGGACCCAAATGCCGTCATTCCCACAGCACCCGTGCTCAGGCTTCGAGCGCACCATTCCTGATGCTGTCACGATACGACGCGGCAACCGATTCAAGCGCGTCAGGGGAGACTCGCACAGCACCGACCGTGGTCATGAAGTTCGTATCCCCACCCCAGCGCGGCACGACATGGGCGTGGAGGTGCTCCGGAACGCCCGCACCCGCCGCCGAACCCTCGTTGATGCCGATGTTGAGTCCTTGAGGATTCAGGCTGTTTCTGACCAGTCTTGATGCCGTGTCCACCAACATCCAGAAGATGCGGCGCTGCTCATCGTCATAATCCGCCAGAGTCGGCGCAGCTTCGCCCAGTGCGACCAGCAGGTGGCCATTGGCGTACGGATAGCGATTCAGCAGGATCATGCCGTGCTCGGTTCGGTGCACCACCAGATTTCCCTCATCGTCCTGCGGTGACGCCCAATAGGTCCTGAAAAAGTTTGAATCCTTGGGCGCAGCCTGCGGGTCCTTCGGAAGATCCGCGATGGATCGGAGGTATGCCATGCGCCAGGGAGCCCAGAGGTTCGCGTGATTCATGAGGGTGTTCCTTTCAGACCGGTCCCGTTCGAGAGACCGCGTGGATCAGCGGTAGCGCAGCCACCGCAGAAGTTCCATCGGTGATGGCGGCTTGCCCTGCATGAGCACGCCGACACGAAAGATGCGCGATGTGATCCAGAGAAGGACCACCACCGAGCCGACCCCGATCAGCAGACTGAGAATGATCTCCCAGGCGGGCAGGGGTTCGGGGGCCGCGGCGAGGCGCAACGGCATCACGAACGGGGTCAGTGGTGGAATCATGCTGGTCACCACTGCCAGAGTGGATGTCGGGTTGTTGTTGATCGGGATGTACAGGATCAGAGGCATCATCAACACCACGATGACCGGTGTCATCAGGGCCTGTGCATCCCTCAGCTCGGAGACGGCGCTGCCAATCGCGGCCATCACCGTGGCGATCGTGAAATATGCGATCACGAAGTAGGCGAGAGAAAGAAGGATCAACTGAACGGACAGGATGTTGCTCAGAGCCAGAGCGATCAAGCCGGCGATGATGATCCCACCGAACATCACCAGCATCAGTGCCGCGACCGCGGCCTGACCGAAGATCTTTCCCGCCATCAACTGGCTGGGACTCACCGCACTCAGGAGAACTTCCATGACCTTGTTCGATTTCTCCTCGATCGTCGTCGTCAGGACGTAGTTTCCACTGGTCAACGCGACTGTCCAGAGCAGCATCATCAGCAGGACGGGTACGATCATGCGCAGACGCAGTCGATCGCTTTCGACGCCTTCCGCGGTCATGCGAAGGACTTTGACCGGAGGCGTCTCGATCATTCTTCGGATCTCGTCGTAGTCGTAGCCGGCCTTGATGGCCCGGACTTCGATGATCGATTCCAGAAGAACCTGCTCGAGCATCGCGATGTGTTGCGGCAGAGAGTCGCTTGGGATCAGCAACTTCAATGCCGCATCCTCCTGCTCCTCGACGTCATCTTCGGGATCCTCGATCGAGCGTGCCCGGACATTCTCCGACGGTGGGGGTGGGATCTCGATCAGTTCATCGTCTATCACTGCGATCGCGATGTACGCCCCGTTCCTGAGCTCCTCCTTGAAGGTTTCCAGGCGGTCGTAGTCTCCGCTCGTGCGGATCTCGATTTCGGTCGGAATCTGCAACATGCCTTTTCCATCGCCGGCGAGCTGCATCATTCCCGCAGGCATCTCATCGAGTGCTTGCTGGAGTTCCTTCGGGAGCCGGGCGCCACCACCTTCATCGAGAATGCTCTCGACCAGAGGTGCGATCGTGTCGTTTCCCTCCACGATCAGCAGCGTGCCCTCGAGTTTGCTCGTCGCCTGTGACAGGAGGATCGGATAGAGCAGCAGTCCGATCAGGCCGAGGACCGGAACCGTGACCACGCCGAGCAGGAATGCCGGCGTGAGTGCGGTGAAACGGAAGTCCCGCCATGCGATCAGTGCAACCTTCTTGAGTCCCGATGAGCGTTTCATGCCTCGGCATCCTCCGCTTCGGAGATGCTGGTTCCGACCAGCGTGACGAAGACGTCGTCGAGGGTCGGGCGTCTGAGTTCGAGTGATTCCAGCGCGGTCAATTCCGACAGGCGTGCGATCAGATCCTGCGGGATTCGATCCATGCGTCCCTCGGTTCTCGTCAGGAGTATCTCCGCCGTGTGTCCGTCGTCGTGGTGGTGCGTGATCTCGACCACGCCCGGCAATGATTCCGATGCGGCGATGAGCTTCTCGATGGGTTCGGCCGATCGAAGAAGGATGGTGTTCGGGTCGAACGTGCGTCGAAGACCGTCCATGGTGTCGTCCAGAACGATGCTTCCTCGGTTGATCATGAGTACTCGGTCACAGATCTGTTCGGCCTGATGGAGGACATGCGTCGAGAAGATGATGGTTCTTCCTTCTGCGTTGAGCTCATGGATCACCTTGCCGAGCAGGTTCGCATTGACCGGATCCAGTCCCGAGAACGGTTCATCGAGGATGATGAGTTCCGGATCATGCATGATGGTGGCGATGAACTGGACTTTCTGCTGCATTCCCTTCGAGAGTTCCTGGCAACGTTTCCGTGCCACCCCCGGAAGCTCCATTCTTTCGAGCCATTCCTCCGCGAGTCTGCGACTGGAGCGGGCGTCGATGCCCTTCAGTCGAGCGATGTAGCCAAGGAATTCCGCCACTCGCATCTTGCGGTAGACACCACGTTCCTCCGGCAGATATCCGATTCGATCCTTGGAATCGAGTGCCGAACCGCCTCGTGCGAGAATCGTTCCGGCATCCGGATAGATGATCGACATGATCATGCGGATGGTCGTGCTCTTGCCTGCGCCGTTGGGTCCGAGGAATCCGCAAAGCGATCCCGTCGGCACGGCGAAGCTGATGTCGTTCACCGCGAGATTGTCCCCGTATCGCTTGGAGACATTCTGGACTTCGATGGCCGTGCTCATGGCTGTGCCGGTTCCGCGTCGGACGCTCCGTCGGTGTTCGCTTCCGAGGATGCCGGCACGCTCTCGGGCGACGGCTCCGGGTTCGGGGTGATTCCGATCGGCAGTTCGAAGTTCGACTCGGCGACGTCGTTGAAAGTCACGGATCGATATTCAGCCTTCAGCGTCGCGCCAGGTTGCTTGATGCGCAGGCTGCGCGCCCAGCGAAATTCCGAGGTCCCGGGATCCGACCATGATTCGATCGTCACTCGTCGCAGCATCGGTCGCGAATCCTGGCCTTTGACGTCGAATGCACGAAGCAGTCCGGTGTCTGGATCGAAGTAGGCTGAAATCCTGTTCGAACCGTCCGTGAGTTCGACATGGTCGCAGAGCCTCTCCTCGATTTCCTTCGGTTCGCCCAGAGTGGCTCCGGGAAATCTCCTGTCCATGTCACGAAGGAGTGCCTGGAAATCGAAACTCTGCAGGGATTCCGCCGCCTGTTTCAAGGGCATCGGCGTCAAACGACCGTCCGGAGGGTCCGACCGCCACGCGGTGGTGCCGTCGCATCCGATCTGCATGTCACCCAGACCCTGGATCTTCTGCCGGACCAGAAAGGCGCCCGGGCGGCGGGTGAGGATCTCGTAGCTGGAACTGGTCTGCCCCACGCTGATCTTCGCGGTGGCTCGGGTCGAGTCGATCCGGGCTCTCGCCTCGGCCCCACCCATCGCCTTCAGCGCTCTTTGAAGAACGCGTCCGGCTTCGGGTTGGACGGTCAGTGTCTCGGTCGCGGAAGATTGCTCCTGCGCCGCCCATGCCGATGATTCGCCAGCGGCGAACATCAGCATCAGACAGAAAAGAACTGTGACGTGTCGGTAGAAAATCACTCGGCCGTCACCGCTGGAACGGCGGGCTTCTCGGAGTCGGCTTTCTTCTTGGCCTCGTCACGAGCCTTGACCATCGTCGCGATCTGGGGGGGGAGATCGAAGACGCTGGGGTCGATCGGATCGAAGGTGACGTCGGTGATGGTGATGGTCTGAGACTGCCCCATCATCGAGACAGTCATCTTCGTGGTGACGCTGACGTCGCCGAACTTCTTCATGTCCTTCATTTCAGTGATGACGTTGAGGGGGCCCATCGGTGAATCAGCGGTCATCGACATGCCGCTCATGCTGCTGGTGGATTTGGAGAAGTACATCTTCACGACACCTCCGGGGCCCTTTGCAACGACTTCCCAGCAGGGTTGTTCGCCGAATTCGACGATGCCGGTGGTACGTGCCTCGGTCAGGCCGTCGAGGGGATTGAGGAGTGCGGAGAACTTGGCCGATCTGGCGGCCTGCTCGAGTGCCACGCCCTTCTTGAGGGTCGGGCCGGTCATGGGATTCAAATCCCATGCGTTGGTGCCGTCGAAGCCTTCCTTGATCTCGCCGATTCCGCTGATGTTGATGGTGGTCAGTTGCTGGTTCGGCGCCTTCTGTCGAATCATGAGCGGGCCGCCCATGCCGGCGCCCGTCACGACGAACTCACCCTTCATCGTGATGTCCTTGATCTTCATCCAGGCATCCTTGCCGCCCATCAGCTCCATGTTCTTCTGGAGGAGTGCTTGCGGGGTGGGTGCCTTTTCCATCGCCTTCTCGGTCGGGGCCTTCTGCGCCGGTGCGGTGGTGGCGTCCTGGGCCAATGTGAATGAAGTGAGGCTGGCCGCGAGGATCGTTGCAATGGTGCGTTTCATTTCTGAACTCCTGAGTGTGTCGTGGGTGAAGCGTTGATCTTAGCGAGATGGTCATTGATCGCTGCGGAAAGATCGGGGTCATTCTTGAACGTGGCATCGTTGTGTGCGAGGTCGATGACGAGGTCCGGGGTGATTCCAAGGCCTTCGACGTTGGTCCCGCTGGGAAGCTTGAACGATGCCGTGGCACAGTAGAAGACATCGCCGTTGGGAAGATCGATCGCCATCGCCGGAAGCGCCATGCCGGGGGATCGCCGTCCCACGATCGTGGCGCGTCGGGCTTCGCTCATGCCTCCCGCGAAGATCTCGCTGGTGGAGGCCGACATCGAATCGATCATGATGTAGAGAGGGATCCCGAGGGGGGTCACCAGCTCGCCCGACTGCGTGATGGTCTGCGGGTTGGTGTTGAAGTTCATCTCCCCGAAACTGTTCTTCATGATTCCGAGGTTGGTCGGTTCCTCGAGGAAATGGCCGCCCACGCCCATCGAAAGGCCTCCGATGCCGCCGGGGTTTCCTCTGAGGTCGAGAATGACGGCGTCGACGTCCTGAGTCCGGAATTCCTCGACCGCGCGTGCGATGGGTTGCATGATCGGCACCATCCAGCAGTTGAATCTGATGACGCCGATCTTGAGACCATCCGGTGCTTCGAATCCCATGCTTTCAAGTGTGGGCTGGTCGAGGATCATCGATTCGGTCCTGACCGGCATCGGTGGCAGATTCCCGAACCTGACCATTTCACCTTCGCTGGGGGCGCACACGATACGAAGCGGATGCTCCTGATCGTCTTCATCGATGAACATGATTGGAATCGCGGTTCCGGTGTCGCCGGACACGAGCGCCTGGGCCATGCTGCTTGCCTGATAGCCCTCCATCGATGATGGATCGAGGTCCTTCAATCGAGCCTCCATGGACAACTCGAAGTTGCGAACCTTGCCGACACGCCAGCCGGCCTGCACGCCCGCCTGTTCAGCGGGGGAGCCCTCGGCCACTCGAGCGACGTACATGTCGCCGTTGAACAGCCTGGTATCGATCCCTATCTGGCCATCACCGGGACCCTTGCTGGTTTCGATGTCGTCTGCGGGAGCGTCCTGCCCCTCCTCGTCCTCCTCATCGAAGCCGAGTGCGAATTCCACACTGGCTTCCTTCGGGATCAGGGAAAAGTGAGATTTCCCCAGCGAGGTGATCATCTCACCGAGGATTGCTCTGAGCTTTTCATTGGTTTCGGCGTCACAGGCGGGTGCCTGATACTTCTCGTACATCGTGTCCCAGTCGGCGTCGGTGATCTCTTCGAGCGCTCCCGAAGTTCGCATCATCTCCCAGGCCTTTTCAAAGGTGGCGCAGGCGATTTCCGGGTTGAATTCATCCGTCTGAGAGAGTGTCGGGGTCGCCGCTGCGGGTGCCACCAGGCACGCCGCGGTCATGAGGCAGGCGAGAGTTCGTAGGGTCTTCATGCAGTAGTCTCCTAAAAGAATCATCATAACAGACGCAATGACCCATCCGTCGATCCGGATGAACGGTTGATAGCCTCTGCCTCGCCGTCTATCGTGCAGGCATGTCACCCACACTTCGCGACGTCCTTGCTCATCGTGTGCTTCTGCTTGATGGTGCCATGGGCTCCACCATCCAGACGATCGACCTTGATATCGAGAACGATTACCTCGGCCGTGAAAACTGTGTCGATCTGCTGGTCAGGTCACGTCCCGAGCTGGTGCAGAGCATTCATGAGGAATTTCTCGCTGCCGGCTCCGATGCCATCGAGACCAACACCTTCGGTGCCAACAAGCTCGTCTTCGGTGAGTTCGATGAAGAGCTCATTGCATGGACACGCGAGATCAATCGTGAGGCCGCTCTCGTGGCGCGCGCCGCCTGTGACAACCATGCCACGGAGGCCCGGCCCCGATTCGTTCTCGGCTCGATGGGCCCCGGAACCAAACTCATCACCCTCGGACAGGTGAGCTGGGACCTGATGCTCGAGTCCTACGCGGAACAGGCACGCGGACTGATCGACGGTGGTGTCGATGCGTTCCTCATCGAAACCGCGCAGGACCTTCTTCAGGTCAAGTGCGCCATCAACGCCTGTCTTCTCGCCCTCGAGGAGTCCGGTCGCACGGTGGAAGACATTCCGATCATGGTGAGTATCACGATCGAAACGACCGGCACCATGCTGCTGGGCGCGGAGATCGCGGCCGCCGTGACGGCACTGCGTCCCTTCCCAATTCTTTCACTGGGACTGAACTGCGCCACCGGTCCGGTCGAGATGGCCGACCACATCGATCACCTTTCTCGCAATTGGGATCGACACATTTCGGTGGTCCCAAATGCAGGCCTTCCTGTTCTCCACGAGGGCAAGCCGAGCTTCCCCCTGGGGCCGGAGCCGATGGCGGAGGCCCTGCGCAAATACCTTCGTGACTCAGGAGTCACGATTCTTGGTGGATGCTGCGGCACCACGACCGAGCACATCGCCGCCCTTCGAGCGATCATCGACGAGATCGAATCCGAGGACGTGGCACTCGAACCACGGCAGCTCGCTCCCGTTCCCGGCTGTTCGAGCGGATACGGCCACGTCGACTACCGCCAGGAGAACTCCTTTCTCATCGTCGGTGAGCGGATGAACGCCTCCGGCAGCAAGAAGTTCCGCCAGTTGCTCGAATCCGAGGACTGGGACGCCATCGTCTCGCTTGCGCGTGACCAGTGCCGCCGCGGAGCCAACGTCCTCGACATCAACGTCGATTATGCCGGCCGTGACAATGTCGCGGACATGGAACAGATCGTGGGTCGCGTCGTCGGCAGCGTCGACGCGCCGCTGATGCTCGATTCCACGCAATGGAAGACCCTCGAGGCGGGACTCAAGCGCGCACCGGGAAAGTGTGTGGTCAACAGTGCCAACTTCGAGGATGGCGACGAGAAGTTCGATCTCATCTGCGGAATGGCGAGTCGATACGGAGCCGGCATCGTCATCGGTTCGATCGACGAAGACGAGCACTCCGCCATGGCTCGAACCTGCGAACGCAAGGTCGAGATCGCACGTCGTGGTTTGAAGCGTGCCGTCGAGGTGCATGGCATGGCTCCGGCGGACGTGATGTTCGACCCTCTGGTGCTTCCGATCTCGACCGGAATGGACAGTGACCGGCGGAGTGGCCTCGAACTCGTCGATGCCGTTCGCGAAATCTCGCGCTCCATGCCCGAATGCCAGATCACCTGCGGACTTTCGAACTGCTCCTTCGGCCTGAAGGCGGCGGCGAGAAAGGTTCTGAACTCGGTCTTCCTCGATGAACTGATGAAAGCGGGTCTCACCAGCGCCATCGTTCACGCCGGAGGAATCGTTCCGCTCGCTCGAATACCCGAGGAGCAGGTCCAAGCCGCGCTCGATCTGATCTACGATCGTCGCTCGGAAGAGCATGATCCGCTTTCCGTCTTCATCGAACTCTTCAGGGAGGCGGCCGAAATGGTGGTCGCCGAGGAGGTGGTGGAGAGAACGCTCCCCGAATGGCTTCGATGGCACGTCATCGATGGAGAGAAGGAAGGACTCGGTGATCGTCTCGATGAGGCGATGAAGACCATTCCGCCTCTCGAGATCATCAACGAGCATCTGCTCGACGGCATGAAGACCGTGGGAGAACTCTTCGGAAGCGGACGGATGCAGCTTCCTTTCGTGCTGCAGTCCGCCGAAGTGATGAAACGTGCAGTCGGTCATCTCGAGCCGCACATGGATCGCATGGAAGGGGAGACCCAGGGGACCATCGTGCTTGCCACCGTCAAGGGTGACGTGCACGACATCGGCAAGAATCTGGTCGACATCATCCTGACCAACAACGGGTGGACGGTGCACAACATCGGCATCAAGCAGCCGATCTCCGAGATCATCAAGGCCTGGCGTGACACCGGGGCCGACGTGATCGGCATGTCCGGACTTCTCGTGAAGAGCGTCATGGTGATGGGGGACAATCTCGAGGAGTTGAACGCGCTCGAGGAACAACCGGTCGTGATTCTCGGTGGTGCCGCGCTCAGTCGGTACTACTGCGAGAGCCATCTTCGTTCCCTCTACGAGGGGAGATTGTTCTACGGAAAGGATGCGTTCGAGGGTCTTCGGGTCTGCAATCAGCTGCTGCACGGTGATTCCGAGGCGCTTGATCAGGAGATCGACGAGCGACTTGAAAAGCGCCAGGCGGTCGAACGTCAGGTCTCACGCTCACGGGAACGAAGTCGCACCGTCCAGGCCGATGAGGCCGCACCTGTCGCGGTGCTCGAGCGAGCCGCGCTCGAACAGGTCGATGTGCCCGAGGCGCCTTTTCTCGGCACCCGTCTGGTGGAGTCCGTAGGACTTGATCAGATCGTGCCCTACATCAACGAAGCCGCGCTCTTTCGTGGGCAGTGGGGGTTCAAGAAGGGGGCGATGTCCCAGGAAGAGTACGACCTGCAGGTCGAGGAGAAGATCCGTCCGATCGTCCGACGATTGACGAGCGATCTCTCCGGAACCGACATCGTTCGCCCCGCGGTGGTCTATGGATGGTTCGAATGTCAGTCCGATGGCGAGGATCTGCTCGTCTACGATCCGGAGTCGCCTGATTCAGTCGCCGAACGGTTCACCTTTCCCAGACAGCAGAAGAAGAATCGTCTGTGCATCAGCGACTTCTTCAAATCGGTCGACTCCGGTCTTCGCGACGTCATCGGTTTTCATTGCGTGACCATGGGCTCTCGACTGAGTGAGATGGCCCGTCGACTCTTCGAGGACGACGAATATCAGGAATACCTCTTTCTGCACGGATTCGGCGTCGAATGCGCTGAAGGACTCGCGGAACTCTGGCACAAGCGCATGCGAGCCGAACTCGGAATCGGTGGCGACGACTCGCCCCGGACCCGTGAGCTCTTCGCCCAGAAATACCGCGGCAGTCGGTATTCCTTCGGGTATCCGGCCTGCCCCGAGATGAGCGATCAGGAGAAGCTCTTCAGATTGCTCGACCCCGCCCGCATCGGCTGTCGACTCACCGAGAACTGGCAGATCGACCCCGAGCAATCCACGAGTGCTCTGGTGGTCCATCATCCCGAAGCCAGATATTTCTCCGTCTGATCGAACGGTTCGCTTCGATCAGGTAGGCTCTGATCATGAAATTCATTCTCATGTTCCTGGTGTTTCTCTTCGGTGCCCTGCAGCCCTTTCAGGCCGGCATGAACGCACGCATGGGTGCGCAGCTCGGCGATCGATTCCAGGCTGGATTCATGAACGGTTTCGTCAACGTCTGTCTGCTGATGCTGGTGTTGTTCGTGCTCTGGCGTGGCTTCCCTTCCCTGGCCGCCTTTCGAGGTGCGCCATGGTGGGCCTACCTCGCAGGTGCGATCGGTGCCGGGATCGTCGTCGTTCAGCTGAGCGCCGCTCCCGTGCTCGGCGCAGGCCTGCTCGTGTGCTTCTTCGTGGCCGGCCAGGTGTTCGGTTCGTTGACCGCCGACACGTTCGGTCTCGTCGGGTACACCGTCCGTGCGCCTTCACTTCTGCGAATCGCCGCCTTCGGTCTGATCGTCGCCGGCGTCGTTCTGGCGACGCTCTCCAATGAATCGGCATCATCCGAACCGGAAACATCCGAGGGCGTGGTGGAATCATGACCTTCGATCCAGAGCGCACGCCCTTCGTCGTCATGGGGGGCGAGGAGCCCGTCCGTCGACTCGCGGATCTCTTCTACGACCACATGGATCGTGACGAGGCCTATCGGATTCTTCGTGACCTCCACCCGGCCGATCTCACCGAAAGTCGGGAGAAGTTCTTTCTCTTTCTCTGTGGTTGGTTGGGAGGGCCGCAGCACTACGTGGAGAAGCATGGTCACCCGAGACTCAGGATGCGACATGCTCCATTTTCCATCGGCGAGAACGAGCGAGATCAGTGGCTCTCATGCATGGCGGCCGCGATGGATGAATGCGAACTCGATTCCGAGGTCAGGACCTTTCTCGATGCGCGATTCGCCCATGTGGCCGATTTCATGCGCAACAGATGAGTCCTACCGAAAAGTCCCCGCTTTGAATCACGAGTCCTCGGAGCCACGGAGCTTGTCCAGGATCGAGGCATCTTCGAGAGTGGTCGTGTCCTGATTCGAATCACGGCCCGCCGCGATGTCACGCAGAAGGCGACGCATGATCTTTCCCGATCGTGTCTTGGGCAGAGCGTGGGTGAATCTGATCATGTCCGGTTTCGCGATCGCACCGATCTCCCGTCCGACGTGTTCGCGAAGTTCCTTGATGAACGACTCGTTCTCGGCCACTCCGGAACCGAGCGTGACGAAGGCGGCGATGCCGGAGCCCTTGATCTCGTGCGGCATGTCCACGACCGCGGCTTCGACCACGGACTCATGGGCGACCAGTGCGCTCTCGACCTCCATCGTGCCGAGACGGTGGCCCGAGACGTTGATCACGTCATCGATTCGACCCATGATCCAGAAGTATCCGCGTTCATCACGGCGCGCGCCGTCTCCCGCGGTGTACATCCCATCCACCCTCGACCAGTAGGTCTCGAGGTACCGTTCCCGGTCTCCATGAATGCCTCGTAGCATCGACGGCCATGGTTTTCGGATGACCAGAAGCCCGCCCGTTCCGTTGGGAAGTTCGTTCCCGGCCTCGTCGACGATCGCGGCATCGATCCCCATCGCCGGCAGGGTGCACGATCCCGGGACGGTGGGGGTGGCCGCGGGATGCGGCGTGATCATGTGTCCACCGGTCTCGGTCTGCCACCAGGTGTCCACGATCGGGCAGCGCTCGCCACCGATGGTCCGGTGGTACCACATCCACGCTTCGGGATTGATCGGCTCGCCCACAGTGCCGAGGACCTTGAGCTTCGACAGGTCATGCTTCCTGACGTGTTGGTCGCCCCATTTCATGAACGCACGAATCGCGGTCGGTGCCGTGTAGAACTGCGTCACTTCGTGTCGTTCACAGATGTCCCAGAAACGATCCTCGGCGGGAAAGTTCGGCGCACCCTCGTACATCAGGGTGGGGACCCGATTGGGCAGACAGCCGTAGATGATGTAACTGTGGCCGGTGATCCATCCAACGTCCGCGGTGCACCAGTAGACCTGTCGTTCGTTGGGGCGCAGGTTGAACGTGTTGCGTGCGGTGTGCGCGGTGTAGACCATGTAGCCACCGGTGGTGTGCACGATTCCCTTCGGTTTTCCAGTCGACCCGGAGGTGTAGAGCAGGAAGAGCAGTGCTTCGGAATCCATCGGTTCACAGGGGCAGTCATCGCTCGCGGCCGCGACCAGTTCATGCCAGTCCTTGTCGCGCGGTTCGTGCACCTCGATCTCATTGCCACAGCGGCGCACCACCACCACGCTCTCGACGTCCGGCAGTGATTCGCAGGCTTCGTCGACATTGGCCTTCAAGGGAACCACCGAGCCACGGCGCCATGAGCCGTCGCAGGTCAGGATCACCTTCGAGTCGGCGTCGTTGACTCGGTCGACGATCGCCGATGCGCTGAAGCCCCCGAAGATCACCGAGTGCGCGGCACCTATTCGTGCGCACGCAAGCATTGCAATCGCAACTTCCGGGACCATTCCCATGTAGATCGTGACCACGTCACCCCTCGTGACTCCGAGTGACTTGAGGACATTGCCGAACTTCGCGGTCTCACGCTGAAGGTCCGCATAGGTCAGCTTGATGACCTCGGGTCCACCGTCATCGACGGGCTCGCCCTCCCAGATGACAGCGACCTCGTCGCCGTGTCCGTTTCGAACCTGCCGGTCGACGCAGTTGTCGGTGATGTTGGTCCGTCCACCCACGAACCACTTCGCATCGGGGCATTCCCACTCGAGCACCTTGTTGTAGGGAGTCGACCAGTCGAATTCTCGTGCAACCTCGTCCCAGTACGCTTCCGGTTCCTCGATGGATCGAGTCCACTGCGCCTGGTAGTCCTTCATCGATGGGATGATCGCGCCACCAATGTGCGAGCTGAAGTCTGCAGGTGGGTCGAAGACTCTGTTTTCCTCGAGGACGGACCGAATGTTGAGGTCATCTTTGCTCATCGTTCTCGACTCCTGCACGCGGTGACCGTATGACGTCTCCTACGTCATGGTGATTGCGCGCTTTAGCTTATCCAATTGCGGGTTCGAACGCCGGTTGCCGGCTCCAGCACACGCACCTGTTCCCCGAGGAGCAGCCTGATCGATGAAGGTGGCAATTCGACCTCCTGACGAACCGCCACCTGCACGCTCGCACGGCCATCCGCTGCGGGTGTGTTGGCGTCGCCCCCTTCCGGGAGTGATCGGAAAATGGGCCTCGCTTGCCGTTCAACGCATTCATTCCGTGGTGCACGCTCATCCGGACTCGGTACCATTCAACCATGGCCACGTCTGACGAGTCCGATGAAACAGGGATGGATCCTGATCCCACGATCGATCTGCCCGCAGAGGATCGAGTCGGGTCCGCTCCTCCCGGATTGACCATGGGTGCCGGTGACACGATCGGTTCGTTCAAGATCATTCAGATGCTCGGTGAGGGCGGTTTCGGGATCGTCTACCTCGCGGAGCAAACCGAACCGGTCACCCGTCGCGTCGCGCTGAAGGTCATCAAGCCGGGGATGGACACCAAGGCGGTGATCGCTCGCTTCGAGGCGGAGCGCCAGGCCCTGGCATTGATGGATTTTCCCGGCATTGCGAAGGTCTTCGAGGCGGGATCCACACCAGAGGGTCGTCCGTATTTCGCCATGGAATACGTCAAGGGTGAACCGATCACGACCTACTGCGACCGGCACAAGTTGGATACGCGTTCGCGTCTCACGCTCTTTGCCGGAGTCTGTGATGCGATTCAGCACGCGCATCAGAAGGGTGTCATCCACCGCGACATCAAGCCGGGAAACATCCTGGTGACGATCGACAGTCGTGACGAACCCTGTCCCAAAGTGATCGATTTCGGAATTGCAAAGGCGACCTCGCAGTCGCTGACCCAGAAGACGGTATTCACCGCGCAGGGTGAATTGATCGGGACTCCGGAGTACATGTCTCCGGAGCAGGCGGAGATGAGTCCGGGCGACATCGACACGCGAACCGACGTGTACGCACTGGGAGTCGTGCTTTACGAACTGCTTTCGGGTCAGCTGCCCTTTGATCCGGAGATGCTTCGTAAGGCGGGTTATGCGGAGATTCAACGAATCATCCGCGAGGAGGACCCGCCCAAACCGAGTACCAAGCTCACGACCGAGGTGGGGGGACGCACCTCTCGAATCGCTGAATTGCGACAGACCAAGATCGTCGACCTGCAACAGACATTGCGAAAGGAATTGGAATGGATTCCGCTCAAGGCGTTGCGCAAGGAACGTGAAGAGCGTTACGGATCCGCCGAGGCGCTTGCCGAAGATGTCAGGAGGTATCTCTCCGGCGCTCCGTTGATGGCCGGCCCGGTCTCGGTGCGCTATCGCCTGCGAAAGGCACTTGCGCGAAACAAGGGGCCCGCCATCGCGATCCTGCTTCTGATCTCGACGCTCATGCTCGGCGTGATCGGCACCAGCCTCTTCGCCTACCGTGCCGCAGAGCAGGCCAAGTTGGCGGACCAGCGGGCCGAAGAGGCGGCACTCGAGGCCTCTCGGGTTCGCGCCACGAAGGATTTTCTGATTCACATGCTTGCATCAGTGGATCCTGCGATCGCGCAAGGAATGGATGATGCATTGATGAGGCAGGTTCTTGTCACTGCCGCTGACGTCATCGATGAGCAGTTCCAATCGATGCCTCTGGTGGAGGCCGAAGTCCAGGAGATCATCGGCAGCACCTATCTGTCACTGTCGGATCCCGCGCGAGCCATGGACCATCTCGAACGGGCGCTTGAGCTCTACGACGAACATCTTCCTGCCTCAAGTCCGCGCCGGGTTGCTGCCGTCAATACGATCGTCGCTGTTCTGCATGGACTGGGAGATCTTGAGGCAGCCAGTCGGCGCTCCAGGGAAAATCTGGTGCAGAGCCGCCAGCGTCTGGGCGATTCGCATGTTGAAACGCTCACTGCCATCGGCAACCATGCCTTCCTGCTTGATCAGATGGGTCTTCCCGACGAGGCCGAACCGCTGTACCAGGAAGCGCTTGGTCTTTCTCGAGAGGTCAATGGGCCCGAACATCCGGACACGCTGGTTGCCGCAAACAACCTCGCCGCATTCATGGAGGCCGCTGGCGATGCGGAGGCGGCGAAAGCCGCGTTTGAGGAGGTATACACCATTCGCCTTCGGACGCTTGGTGCGCGTCACCCCGCGACACTTCTCTCCCTGGACAACCTTGGCCAGGTGACTTTTGATTCCGGCGATCAGGCCGAGGGCCTTCAGTTGTCGACCAAGGCAGCCGATTTGCGCAAGGAAGTGCTCGGCACTGACCACCATCACACCCTGACCAACATGTACAACGTCGCTTCCATGACCGCACATGCCGGTGATTTCGACAGCTCTCATGCTCTTCACGAAGAAGTGATCGATCTGATGACCGAATTTCTCGGGCAGGCGCATCCCGATACCATCGATGCACTTCGTTCGCATGCAAGCATTCTCGCCTATCGATCCCGCTTTCCTGAAGCGGTCACCGTTCATGAAACCATTGTTGAGCGACTCAGGCTTCACGATGGTGATGGGGGCACTCTGTATCTGCGGGCGCTGGATGAACTCGAGTCCACTCGCATCAGGAATTCGCAGCAGCCTCGCCCCAAAGTTCCCTGAGTGCGACTCTGGTCGGACGGATCAGAACCAGAGGGTCGCCATGACCACCGCGACCGCTCCTCGGAGGGTCCAGGCGATCGTCCGGATCCAGTTGCTGTCCACCAGCCGTCGATGGCTGGGTTGGTGGAACCCGCTGGTCAGCCGGTTGTGGCAGGGAATCTGGATGAGCGCGGTCGATACCCAGATGATGGCGACCAGCACCGCGCCCGCGATCGTCCAGGGATCATTGGGAGCGACCAGCCAGAGTCCGCTCGCCGCGACGAGTTCGACCAGCATCAAGGGGGCGACGACCCACGTGATCCGGGACATGTGCGCCTTCTGGTACGCGACTTGGGTGTCCTCGCCGATCAGCTCGAACAGTGGGTAATGCACCAGTTGGATCGTCCAGATCAGACCGATCAGGGGCAGCGTCGACGCGAGCTGCGCGATCAGGAGGATCGTCTCAAGGGTGGTCATGAATCCTCACTGGCCCTCGGGCTCCGGTGATGGTGTTTCCACGCGGCGACGAGCATGGCGGCGAACGGAATCCACCAGATCAGGTCGTTGAAGATGATCATGATCCCGAACGCCCAGGGAATGTCACCCGCCAGGACGGTCTGGACGAAACCGATCGGGCCGAAGATCTTGCCCATGAAACCGACGAGAACGATCGGCCAGTGCCGGAGAGGATCTCTCGCGGCGGCGAGGTATCCGACACCGTACACCCCGACGATCATTCCAATGCATTGCCAGAGGAACATGTATCGAGGCGGCTCCATGTCGAGCATCTCGAAGGTCGAGGCCGGGAAGAGCACCACCCATGCGCCGTAGATCAGGTTGTAGAGTCCTGCTGCGATGAGAATCTTGCTCATCCACGGGCGGGCATCCTTCATCAGACGGCTCCTGCTCGGGTGCTGCCGAGTCCGCCGTCGACTCCGATCACCTGACCGGTCATCCAGTCGCTGCGTTCCGAAAGCAGGAACTCGATCGCGGCGGCGACGTCGTCCGGCTCACCGATTCTCCCCAGCGGATGCATCTTGCGTGAATGTTCGAGTGTCTTCTCGGATTTGGTGATCCGTTCCGCCAGAGGGGTGTCCACGAGTCCCGGTGCGACGACGTTGCATCGAAGTCGCGGGCCGCATATGTCGCGGCCGCGCTTCGGGCGAGGCCTTCAACCCCGGCCTTGGCCGCGGCAATCGCTTCATGATTGGGAAGTCCCGTGGCGGCTGCCACGGTGGAGACCAGCACGACGCTTCCTCCCTTGCGCATCGTCTTGCCAGCCGCGCGCACCGTCGCGAACGCGGTGGTCAGATTGGTCGCGATCGTCTCGCTCCACTCCGTCTCGCTGATCATGTGGGCGGGTTTGAGGATGATGGAGCCGGCGAGATTCACCAGTCCGGACACGGAGCCATGACGTTCCGTCGCCCCCTTGAGCAGGGCCTCCACCTGATCGAAGGATCTGGCATCGCAGAGCTGGCTGTCCACGTCGAGATTTTCGTGGTTCTGACCGTCACGACTGGCGATGACGCAGGGTCTTCCGTCCTGTGAGAGCCTTTCGAGCAAGGCACGGCCGATGCCGCCACCTCCACCGATCACCACGATGCAACCTTCTTGAGTCATCTTGCTTCCTTCCGCGTTCGAGGCCGTGTTTCGGTCCCGCGTTCGATCTGAATCTTCATAGGCTCCTTGCCGTCACTCCCATGACTCCTGAGTGTAGGCCACGGATTCCTTTCGGGTTCCCTTTCCTGTCGACGAGCTGGACGACTTCTCATCCGACTCCAAGTGAGGCTAAGGTGGGTACGATCTTACGTGTGGGAAACCTATGACACAGCCTGATCCTGCCTACATCGCCCGAATCGTGGAATCCGCTCTTCTTCGTTCCGAAGCCGAGCGTGCTGATTTCATTCGCGAAGCGAGCGGGGGAGACGAGGCGCTGCGACTCCTGCTCGAATCCGCCTTGAACGAGGAAGCACTCGATGACGCCCCCGTCGATCCCGAGGCAACCCTCGATGCCTCGCCCGAGTTCGACCCGGGGGCCACCCTGGACATCCCTGATGGGTTTGACCCTGAGGCGACTCTGGACGTGCCCGCAGACGTGCCCGCCGATTTCGATCCTGATGCGACGCTCGACGTCCCGCCGGCCTTCGACGGAGGCGCGACTCTGGACCTGCCTGCGTCATTCGAAGGCGATGAGACCGTCGGTCTTCCGAAAGACATGGATCCCGAGGCGACCTCCGACATGCTTCCTGGCGACTACGTCAAGACCCCGGAGTCCAAATCAGCGTCGGGCATTCCCAGCCAGATCGGTGACTTCAGAATCATCGGGATGCTCGGAGAAGGAGGGATGGGTGCGGTCTACCTTGCCGAGCAGCTGCATCCAAGACGCCGGGTCGCACTGAAGGTCATCCGTGCCCGGATCATCTCCGCCAATGCCATCAAGCGCTTCGAGATCGAGGGTGAAACCCTCGCCAAACTCTCGCATCCCAACGTCGCACAGGTGTTCGCGGCAGGCATCGACCAGATCGACGGGCAATCGATGCCGTTCTTCGCGATGGAATACATCGAGCATGCCTCCGAGCTGACCGACTGGGCTCGGGAGAAGAAGCTTTCTTTCACCGAACGTTTGGAACTGTTCGCCGTGGCCTGTGAAGCCCTTGCCCATGCCCATCAGCGAGGCATCATCCACCGGGATCTCAAGCCTGGAAACGTGCTCGTGGGTGGCGAGGGACAGGTCAAGGTCATTGATTTCGGTGTGGCTCAGGTCGAAAGTGATGACACCGATCTTGAAATGGATCGACAGATCGTCGGAACCCTGCAGTACATGCCACCCGAACAGGTGCGTGGCGAGCTGGACATCGACACGTCCTGCGACGTCTACGCCTTCGGTGTGGTCCTCTACGAACTGATGGCTGATGAGCCACCCTACGAGATCGACACGAGATCGCTCAAACGAGCGATCACCTCGGTGATCGAGTCTCCCGAGCCTTCCTTGATCGATGTCGTTCCCGAGCTGGGACGAGACCTCGACGCGATCATTCGGAAGTCGCTCGCCAAGGATCGCTCCATCCGCTACGCCTCCGCCGGTGAACTGGCTCAGGACATCAGGCGATATCTCAACGATGAGCCCGTGACCGCGCGTGAACAGACCGCGTCCGAGATGATCCGTCGCTTCCGGCGAAAGTACCGCGTGCTCACCAGTGCCGCGCTCGCCGTGGTGTTCGTCATCGTGCTGGGTCTCGTCGGAGTGTCGGTGTTCGCCTACCGGGCGGAAGTGGCTCGCGGGGAAGAGTTCCGTCAGCGTCAGTTGGCGGTCGCGGCCACCCAGAAGGTTGAAAAGGAGCGCGAGCGTCTCGAAAAGATCGTTGATTTCCAGTCTTCGATGATCGAGAGTCTCGACCCCAGTGAAATGGGCAACACCCTCAGGGACGAGATCGTTCGAAGCACCCAGGCTCGGCTCGAGAATTCGGATGCTTCGGCCGACGACATCGAAATCGCACTCGCGGATCAGGAATGGTCGATGGGGATGTACAACCCGACGGAAGTCGCGATCGGACTGATCGACAAGCACGTGCTTCAAGGTGCGCTGAAGACGGTGCCGGAGAAGTTCAAGTCCGATGAAGCGACCGAGTCCGACGTGCGTGAGATCGTCGCGGATGCCTACCTGACTCTCGGACTCTACAAGCAGGCATCACCGGAGTTCGAGCGGGCTCTCGAACTGCGCCAGGTCGTCTTTGGTCCCGATGATCCGCGAACGATCGAGGCGGTCAGTGATCTTGGATTGTTGCGTCTCACCCAGGCCGATTACATTCAGGCCAAGAGTCTGCTTGAAACCGCACTCGAGCGTCGAACTCGGGTTCTGGGTCGCGAGCATCCCGAGACGATCGCCTCCTTGCAGAATCTCGGAAAACTGTCCTTTCAGAGTGGTGAGTTCGCCAAGGCTCGGGCCACCTGGGAGGAGGCGTATGGATCCAGTCTCAAGACCAACGGTGAGAATCATCCGATCAGCGTGATTCTCATGGGCAACCTTGGAGCGGTTCTGATCCAGATGGGTGAGTTCACGGAAGCTGAGAATTACATTCGACGCGAGTACGAGCTTTCCAAGGTCATGTACGGAAACGATTCGGTGGACATCTATCCCATCGAACAGAACCTCGCCGAAATCCAGATCCAGCTCGGCGACATCGACTCCGCGGCTGCATTGCTCGAGAACGTCGTTCAGGGGTACAAGCGTCAACTGGGTGATCGGCATCCGGACACGCTCGGGGCGATCAGTTCGTTCGCCTTGATCAAGATGCGCCACCAGGGACAGATTCCTGAAGCCATCTCGCTGCTCATTGAAGCGGTTGATGGTCAGTCCGCGACACTTGGTGAGTTTCATCCCCAGACCTTCGATTCGCTTCAGCTGCTGGCGCAGGGATATCTGATGGCCGGTGACCCGGTCGGGTTCGGGCCCGTCGCGACTCGTGCGCATGCCGCCGCCATCGAACTCTTCGGCGAGTCCGCCGACACGACGCTTGCATGGTTGCAGGCTCGAGCTCTGGTGGCTCGTGATTCAGGCCAGTTCGCCAAGTCCGAAAGAATCCTCGGTGAACTCGAGACGATCTGCGCCGACGCGGAAACGCTTGGTGCGACCGGCCAGCAGGTGTGTGACACCGTTCCCACGCTCTTCGTCTCACTCTACGACAAGTGGCATGAGGCGGAACCCCAGTCGAATCACGATCTCTCGGCAGTGCGCTGGCGCGAGCAGATCAAGGGCGATGATGCACCGGTGAATTGAGCTTCGAAGTCGCCCGGTTTTACGTGAGCGACTGCCCCGCATGTTCACGTGCCGCCTCGAGTGCCTCGTTCGCACGTGCAGGGTCCTTGCCCCCGGCCTGTGCCGAGTCCGGTCTGCCGCCACCGCCACCACCACATGCCTGGGCCGCGACCTTGACCCAGTCTCCGGCCTTCAGTCCGGCCGAGATGAGGTTCTTCGAGACGCGTGCGACGATCAGCACCTTTCCGGTGGAGTCATCGGCGGACACCAGCAGCACCGCACCGTCCTCGTTCTGACGGTGGATGGCATCCATCGCCGCCAGCAGGCCGTCCTTGTCCGCGCCGTCGAGCCTGGCGAGAACCACCGGGCCGTCGGCTTCGGATGCGATCTCGAGGGCCTGGTCGAGCAGTGCGTCGTTCGAGTGCGAGCGAGCCTGCTTGCGCGCGCTCTTGGCCCGCTTGCGAACGATGCGCAGGGCCTCCTCCATCGAGAGACGATCGGTCGCGCCGAGGGTCGTCGATTCGAAGTCTCGATTCAGTTCGTCGAAGGCTTCCGGAAGTTCATCATCACCGAGAGCTTCGATCTGCTCGAGCCGCACTCTGATGGTGTGTGCGTTCTTGACAGCCGTCTCGGCTTCCGCACCGGTGACGCCGACGATCCTTCGGATGCCTGCGGCGAGTCCCTGTTCGCTGAGAAGGATGAATCCACCGGCATCCGAGGTCGCAGCGAGATGGGTCCCTCCGCAGAACTCGACGGAATGGTCCATCCAGTCCTCCGCGTCGGGCGTGCTCAGCAGAGCGTCCACCGATGGTCCGATGCTGACCACCCTCACCGGGTCGGGGTACTGTTCGCCGAAGACCGCTCGCACGGTGTTGACCGCCTTCGCGTCATCCAGTGGGACGACCGCGGTATGCACCTCGAGTCCATCCTTGATTCTCCGATTCACACCTTCCTGAATCGACGCGAGACTTTTCGCGTCGAGGGCGCCCTTTGCGGCGTAATCGAATCTGAGGCGATCCGATGAGACCATCGAACCTCGCTGGTCACAGCCTTCTCCCACGACCTCTCTGAGTGAAAGATTGAGAAGATGCGTCGCCGTGTGGTTGGCACGAATGGCGTCGCGTCGGGTGGCGTCCGCGAAGGCCTCGACCTCATCGCCGACATGCAGGCGGCCTTCCTTGCCGATACCGATGTGCAGGACATGGTCGCCGACCCGGGTGGTCTGTTCCACATGGACCACCGTGCCGCCCTCGGCCGCGTGGTGTTCCTTGACTCTCGAGGCATGAAGGGTTCCGGTGTCGCCCACCTGTCCACCTTGTTCGCCGTAGAAGCTCGTCCTGTCGAGAATCACGGCGCCTCGTTGCCCGACATCGAGATGCTCCACGAAGTTCCGGCCGTTCCAGATCGCACGAACGTTGGCGGTGTTGGCGGTCCCTTCGAACTTGTGCTCGTCACGAGTGGCGTGCACTCCGAGCGAGGTCAGTTTCGCCAGTCCGTCCGGAGGGATCATCAGGACATGATCGGTTTCATCACCTCCCGAACGACTCCGTTCACGCGCGGCTTCCATCAGTCGCTCGTATTCATCGAGATCGACCGTCAGGGCTCGCTCCTCGGCCATCACGGTGGTGAGGTCGATGGGAAAACCGAAGGTGTCATGCAGACGAAAGGCGTCCTTTCCCTCGAGGCGTCCGCCGGAGGTCCGCTTGGCGGCATCATCGAAGAGTTCGAGGCCTCGATCCAGCGTTCGCCGGAAGGCTTCCTCCTCCTCGTTGATGACGGTCATCACTTGATCCTGCCGTCGTCTCATCTCGGGGAAGACATCACCCAGGACATCCACCACCGAAGGAATGATCGATGCGAGGAACGGCTTCTGCACGCCGAAGGTCTGGCGTCCGTGGCGGACCGCTCTTCTGAGAATCCTGCGCAGCACGTAGCCCCGACCGTCCGCGCCGGGCATCGCACCGTCGGTGATGGCGGCCGTCAGGCATCTCGCGTGGTCGGCCAGGATTCGATAGGCCATGTCGTTGCGTGCTTCAAGAACGCCTTCGTAGGCGGGCGCATCACAGGTCTCCCTGATCTTCTCGAAGATCGGTGCCCAGAGATCGGTGTCGTAATTGCTGCCCTTGTCCTGCAGCACCGACACCAGTCGTTCGAATCCCATTCCGGTGTCGACGTGTCGTGCCGGCAGGGGAACGAGGCGGCTGGCTGATTCTCGGTTGAACTGGATGAACACCAGATTCCAGATCTCGATGACGTTCGGATCGTCGGCGTTCACCAGCTCTCGGGCATCCCGGTTTCCAATGCGGTCGAAATGAAGTTCCGAGCATGGGCCGCAGGGACCCGTATCGCCCATCTCCCAGAAGTTGTCCTTCATGCCGAAGGGGAGCACCCGTGATTCCGGGAGGTGACGCAGCCAGAGTTCCTTCGCTTCGTGGTCAGGCTCGAGGCCGGCTTCGGAGTCACCACCGAAATAACTCGCGTGAAGTCGATCCGGATCGATACCGTAGGTTTCGGTCAGCAGTTCGAAGGCCCACCCGATCGCTTCCGTCTTGAAATAGTCGCCGAATGACCAGTTGCCGAGCATTTCGAAGAAGGTGTGGTGGTACGTGTCTCGTCCCACATCCTCGAGGTCGTTGTGCTTGCCACCGGCTCGTATGCATTTCTGAGTGTCGACGGCCCGCGTGTACGGGCGCGTGCCCTGTCCGAGGAAGACATCCTTGAACTGATTCATTCCTGCATTGGTGAACAGCAGTGTCGGATCCTCGTGCGGCACGACCGGTGCGCTGGGAACTTCCGTGTGCGCGGCCTTGTTGACGAAGAACTCGATGAACTGGCGTCTGATGTCACGTGCTGAAGGATGCATCTTGGGGGCTCCGGGGGTTCGGCGCAGTTTAGCTGCACCGAGGGTCTGAGATTGGCATCTGTCGCCTTCTGGGGTGTACAGTGTGAAAAGGGAGGTGCCCATGAGCACTCGAACACCGTTCGTTGGTGGAAATTGGAAAATGAACACGGATCTCGTCAGCGGAGCCGCCCTGGCTGAAGAGCTCGGCTCTTCCCTCGACTCTGAGGTCTCCGGCTGTGATGTTCTTCTCTGCCCACCGTTCCCGTACCTCCAATCGGTCGGTCAGGTCCTGAAAAATCATGGGGTGATGCTGGGCGCTCAAAATTGCTCCGATGAGCCCGATGGTGCCTTCACCGGCCAGGTCTCAGCGGCGATGCTGGCTGATCTCGGAGTGGAATGGGTCATTATCGGACATTCCGAATGCCGTCATGGGCTTGCCGAATCCAATGAACTTATCGGGCGTAAAGTCCTTCAAGCACGGGCTCAGGGGCTGAAAACCATCGTTTGTTGTGGTGAAACCGAAGAAGATCGGCATGCAGGGCGAACGCATGACGTCATCGAAGCTCAGCTCAGAGCTGGGTTGGCGGGGGCCGCCTACGGCAGCTCCGAGTCACTTGTCATTGCCTATGAGCCCGTCTGGGCCATCGGAACCGGCATGACCCCATCGATCGATGACGCAGAAAACGTGAACCGAACGATCCGCAGTCTGGTCGCCAGCCTGTATGATCCTCCGTTCGCTTCGGGTGTCCGTATTCTCTACGGTGGCTCGATGAAACCCGGCAACGCCGCGTCCTTCATCGCGTCCCCTGAGATCGACGGAGGTCTGATCGGAGGCGCTTCGCTTTCGACTGACGATTTCGTGGCGATCTGTCGGGCTGTTGCCGGCATTTCACAGGGATGATCGGATGAGCCGATCGTCTGCCTGATTCTTCAATGGTCCCCCTGATGGTGAACACCTCATGACCTGGCTGATCCTCGGAACATTTCTCTTCATCGTCGCTTCTGTCGTCCTCGTCCTGATCATTCTCGCTCAGAGACCTCAAGGTGGCGGACTTGCCAGCGCCTTCGGTGGCTCGGGCGGTGGCAGTACCGATACCGCATTCGGTGGTCGAACCGGTGATGTTCTGACGTACGCCACGATCGGCGCATTCATCGGATACGTCTTCATCGCGATCACCCTGAACATTCTCGACAATCGTCTCATGTCCAATGACATGGCGGAGATCGAGGCCGGTGAAGCGGTCATCGGAAGTCCACTTGCGGAAGAAGCTCTTCAAACGGTCCCCACCGATTTCGTCGCGGAGACTGCCAATGTCGCTCCACCCGTGGACGCTTCGGCATCACCCGGCGTCGCGCCCGTGGGAAGCACCGAGAACGATCTCCCCGGTCAGGAGTGAACCCGGGTCCTCTTGTATTCAATTGACTCTGGAGCCTGACAGATGCTGAGATCAATGACTGGCTTTGGCTCGGCGACCGAGGAAATAGATGGTGCGAGATACACCGTCGAACTTCGTGGAGTCAACAGCAAATACTTCAAGGCACAGGTTCGTGTGCCTGATGATCTTCTCGCGCTCGAGTCGGAAATCGAATCATCGTTGAGCCGACGCATCGGCCGCGGCAGTCTGACCGCGACCGTCCGTCATTTCGCGTCAGCCACCGAGGGTGGTGTCACGGTCAACACCGAAGCGATGTCTCGTATCGTTTCCGCACTCAATTCAGCGGTGCCCTTGGAACCCCAGGGCATGCCAGAAGCGTCGCGGTACAGGATCGATCTCGCCAAGTTGCTGGACGTTCCCGGTGTCCTGGTGCATGAGCCCGTCGAGGCTCTGGTGGAACGGGCTCGTCCCGCCGTCCTTCAGGTCATCGGCTCAGCCTGTGACGCACTGATCGCGATGCGCGAACGTGAAGGTGAACATCTCTGTGCCGATCTCGAGGGACTTCTCGAGTCGATCGGAACACGTCTGGCGATCATCGCCGAGCGTGCACCACTGGTGGTCGAGCACTATCAGGAGCGACTCCGCCAGAGAATGACCACTTTGTTGGAGGAAGTGGGGGCGTCCGTCCAGAGCGAGGACCTTCTCAAGGAGGTGGCCGTTTATGCGGAACGGACCGACATCTCCGAAGAGGTCGTCCGACTTGGAGGTCATCTCGAACAGTTCGGCCAGTTGATCGGAGCATCCAGCTCGGAGCCCATCGGCCGTACGCTTGATTTTCTCGCACAGGAGATGCTGCGCGAAGCGAACACGATCGCCAGCAAGTCCGCCGACAGTGAGACCAGTCGAAACGTCGTCGAGATCAAGGGCTTGATCGATCGGATCAAGGAACAGTCCGCGAACGCGGAGTGAGTTCCGCTTCCCTCGGTACGACCAGCATCACGCACGCGGTTTCCTGAAGATCAGCACGTGCTGCCATGGCAGCTCTCGCTCGGTCTTGACGTATTCGAATCCCGCCGCCTCGAGCTCTCTGCGGGCCTGTGCCTCGCTCATCTTGTGAAGACGCTTGATCGGCACCTCGGGATCCTCGAGCCTGTACTCCACGAGAATGATTCGTCCCCCGGGACGGAGTGCTTTTCGAATCGAGGCGAGCATCTCCCAGGGGTGTGAGAATTCGTGGTACGCGTCCACCGCGAATGCGAGGTCGATCGAATCGGGTTCGAGTCGGATGTTCTCAATGTCGCCCAGTTTCCCTTCGACGTTCGTCACGTTCTCGACGCGCTTCCGCGATTCGATGAACTCGAGCATCTCAGGCTGGATGTCCACTGCGAACACCGTCCCCGTCGGAGTGCGTCGTGCGATGGGAAAACTGAAATAACCGGTGCCGGCTCCGATGTCCGCGACGTCGTCGCCGTCGGAGATCCCCAGAAGATCGATCATCTTGGACGAGCGTTCCTCCTTCTCCCTGGTCGGTCTTTCGAGCCATCCCGCGCCGAGGTGTCCCATCACCTGTGAGATCTCCCGGCCGAAGAATTCCTTTCCCGTTCCATCTCTCGTCGGTTGTTTCAGGATGTAGAGCTGGGCGTCATCCAGTCTCTTCGCCGGAGAGTCGGCATCTCGCATCGACTTGAAGAGTCGTTCGGTCTTCGCCAGACCGAGTGAATTCGCTTCGATTCGAATCGACTTCGACTGTTCGTCGACATCCAGTGTGGCGCGCGGGTCCGAGCCGATCGCGACCCGTACCGCCTGCACGATCGCGGCCAGCGTCGGAGCGTCTTCACCCTCGAGCAGCTCCGAGTACGTGAAGTTCTCGGTCATCCTCTGTCTCGTGGGCATGTCCTGGTGAGGCGAACCGGCGTTCACCGGCGTCGACAGCAGCAGGACCGATGTGGCGAACGTTCTGATCAGTGTGATGACGGCCATGGTGATTCTCCTGTGTGAATACTAGGCGGGATCTTGATCTGATCGGGTGTTGAATCACGGCAATCACTCTTTCGTCGCGTATGCTTTCATTGGCATCCCACCGTGCCAATCCCGAAAGGTCTCCGTCATTTCACACCGTTCCCGCCACATGATTCCACTGTCAGGTCTGATTCTGCTGACGCTTCTTCAGGTGCTGCTTTTCACCACGGGCGTATCCGGTCAGGACGAAGCCTTGCCATCTCGCGAGCGGTTGCGGGAGATCGTGATTCCAGAATCGTTCGAGACAGTTCTGGCAGATCTGGATTCCGCGGAGTGGGCCGTCCGTGAGTCGGCTTCGAAACGTCTTCTTGATGCTGAGTTTTCATCCGAGATTCTCATGGCGGTCGTCCAACAGAGGACATTGAGCGAAGAAGTGCGTGCTCGACTTCTGGGATGCCTGATCGCTCGCAAGACCACCGCACCCCGCGGGGCCCTTGGGATCAGAATGCGTCAGTCCGTGCGAGCCAACCCCGGGGTCCTCGTGAATTCGGTGATTCCCGGAATGCCTGCCGAAGGTCTGCTGAAAACCGGCGATGTCATCTACGAAATCGGCAGCGTCCGCGGCACCCCTGCGCTTCGGGTGAACGCCCTCGTGGTGGAAGTCCAGAGGAAGTCACCGGGTGACAACATACGGATCAAACTGTGGCGCGCCCTTCGAGATGAGAATGGCATTCATCGCGCCGGCCCCGATGGTCGACTCCTCTATGAATCCGTGACGGTGGACATGGCTCTCGGTTCGATGAAGCAATTCGGCTCCAACGGCAATCTCGCCTTCAGCAGTACCGTGAATTCCGTTCGGAGACGCTGGGCGGAAGATCTGATTCGCCGTTTTTCGTTGTCACCTCGCCGAGTGCGCATGAAACTCATCAATGCGGTGGAGGACCGAACACCGATCGAAGCACGTGACATCGAACGGCATCCGGACATCATCTGGTTGCGCAAAGCCGTCAAGGACTTTCCGCATCTCGACTACGCGCGTGCGAGACAGCTTCGGCTCAAGATGATGATGCGCCGTGGGCGACTGCAAGTCGATGTCGAGATTCCATCACTCGAGCCCGAAGAAAGGGCATGGTTCGAGCGAGTGCTCGAACGGTACGAAACTCTCCTGCCCCCGCAGGACGGCTGAGCGTCTTCAGCGCTGGCCCAGCGGATTCTTGAAGTGTGAACTCTGAACGGGAACCACTTCCTCGAGGACATGCTGCAACACTTCCGCGGGTGATCCCAAGGCGTTGATCTCCTTGATGATCTTCGGGTCGTAGTGCTCGAGCACCGGCCTGGTGTCTCTGTCATAGACATCGAACCGATGTCTGATCACCTCTTCGTCCGCGTCGTCGAGTCTGTTCTCCTTCACCGCACGTCGTTTCATCCGCCTCACCATCTCATCAAGGTCGGGGCAGACGAGATGAACGACCAGAAGGACGTCGAGATACTCGTCCATCGCTTCGGCTTGCGATTGATTGCGAGGGATGCCATCCAGAATCAGAAGATCCGATTTCGGTTTGAACAGACTGAGCGTGGTCTGTGCGTGTGCGTTCTGGCGCCACATCTCGATGGTCAGGTTGTCAGGAACCAATTCACCACGTGACGAGTACTCGAGGAATTCCTTGCCGAGTTTCGAATTGACATCGAGTGAACGAAAGACATCACCACAGGCAAGATGAAAGAAGCCGGGGACGAGGCCCAGGATTTTTCCTTGCGTTCCTTTTCCTGCTCCGGGTGCTCCGAAGAGGAGGATTGTCTGATATCGATCTTGCATGAGTCATCTCCTGATGTGAGTGTCGTCTCCATTATGACGAACTTCACAGATCGTGACAAATATCACGAATGAGACTGGCGAATTTCTTTCCCGGTTCGTAGTCTGCTGTCATGCGTGGATGGACCCGCAGATGGATCATGCGTCCGGAAACAACCGGAATGGCGAGCACCGAGGACGCCAATTCCTCGGAGGCTGTCCCTCACGCGAAGTCCTCAGGAGTCCTGAGTCGACTTCTCCAAGCCCGCGGGCTCATCGACGAGGCGGCCCAGGCGGCCTTCCGATCGCCACGAATGGCGGATCTCCATTTCCCTGAAACCCTTCCCGGCGCCGAAGCCGCCGCGGTCAGGCTGGTCGAAGCCGTTCGCGGAGGTCGAACCATCGCCATCTACGGTGATTACGACGTCGATGGAATCATGTCCTCCTCGATTCTTTATCACGTTCTGGCTCTTGTCGATCCCGCGAACCCACCGCGCATCTACGTGCCTCACAGAATCGATGAGGGCTACGGACTCAATATTCCTGCCGTGGAGAAACTCGCCGCCGAGGGTGTCGAGGTTCTGATCTCGGTGGATTGCGGTGTGACCGCGATGGAGCCTGCCCTGCGGGCGAAGGAACTCGGCATCGAACTCATCATCACCGATCACCATACCGCGGTGGTGGATGATCTCGGCGCGGTGGTGCTTCCCGATGTCTCCGTTCTGGTCCACCCATCGGCGGGCGAGGACAAGGCGCCTTTCACCGAACTCTGTGGCGGTGGTGTGGCATTCAAGGTCGCCTGGGCATTTCTCGAACGCTGGTTCTCCTCACGACCGCTTCCCGTCGAAGGCAAGAACCTTCTGGTCGAACTCCTCCCATTCGCCGCTCTGGCGACCATCGCCGACGTGGTGGCTCTGCACGGCGAGAACAGGGTCCTCACCTCCGCCGGTCTTCGGTTGATCAGGAATTGCACGAATCCAGGATTACGCGCTCTGGTGGAGGCCAGTGGTGTGCTCAAGGATCGTGAGATCCCCAAAGCGAGTGATGTCGCGTTCCGCCTTGCTCCATTGCTCAATGCAGCAGGGCGACTGGGCAGCGCCGACACCGCGATGCATCTGATGACACGTGCCGATGACGCTGAAGCCGCTGAAATCGTCGCCGAGCTTGGGCGACTCAACCGCCAGCGCCAGAAGATGTGTCGGGAGATCACGGAACAGGCAAGTGCCATGGTGATCGAACAGGGTTTCGACATCGAATCCCGACGTGCCATCGTCCTTGCCGACGAGTCGTGGAACCCAGGACTCGTCGGAATCTGTTGTTCCCGGCTGGTCGAACAATTCGCACGACCGGTGATCCTTCTTCAGAAGGTCGGCGACGTCTGCCGTGGGTCGGCTCGCAGCATTCGTGACTATTCGATCCATGAGGGGCTCAAGGTCTGCGCGCGAAAGCTGAACGTCGATGAATCCATCATGACTTTCGGAGGCCATGATGCGGCGGCAGGACTGTCCATCAACGCTGATTCTCTCGAGGCGCTGGTCGAGCATCTCTGTGAACACGCTGGTGAGAACATCGATCCTTCCCAGCTCGTGGTCGCGGTCGACGTGGATGATCTCGTCACCGTTCGGGACCTGAGCCTGGCCGTCATCGAGGACATCGAGCGACTTGATCCCTTCGGCGCCGGCAATCCTTATCCGTGCTTCGCTCTTTCAGGGCTTCGGGTGAATCAGGTGATCAAGATGGGAAAGAGCGGAGAGCACCTCCGCATGAATCTGAGCCGTGATGGAGTCCAGGTGAAGGCGGTCTGGTGGCGAGCCCCTGATGTTCTGGATCGGCTTCTCGATGCGCAGACGAATGAGACCCTGATCGACATCGTGGCCGAGCCGGAAGTGGATCGCTGGCGTGATCCTCGGGTCCAGCTCAAGATCCTCGATGTCGGAATCGACGTCGTGGCCGAAGCGCTTGATTCAAATGGCGAGCTGGTCGCCGGCTGAAATCGTTTCGGGAACGTCGGGTGACGACCTGAGATCGGCGGGTTCCATCGCCGTCAATGCCGAGATCTCGACATCCGCGAGTCGTGAACCATCTTCACTCCGGGGAAAACCGTGGCCTGCAGCCTCAAGCCACCGTGCGGCTCGCTCGAGTTGGAGTTCATGACTGGAACGAGCGCTGTCAACGCCCTCCGAGTTCTTGATTGGAGCGAATTCCTCCACGCGGTCCGTCTCGTAGACCAGGGAGCGACTTGCCAGTGGGATCGCATCGAAGATGAACATCTCGAGTTTGGTCGCATTGGGTGTCTCCGGTGAGACGACCCGGTTCTCGCTGGGGAGATAGCTCGGGACCTTCTTGTGTGCCTTGTGCACTGGAAGACCCTCGTTCGACTCTCTTCCAGTGATTCGATCCACGAATTCCACTGAAAGAACATGGATCGCGATCGACCCGGCGATGAATCGAAGTGCGCCTGAATCATCCGTCGCTGCGGACAACTCTTCGGGAAGATCGGAATATTCGATGACGCAGGTCCGGTCGTCGATCGAACAGAACACGCCGACCTTCTCGCCGGGTGAGCTTTTCGGGATCATCTTGCTCGACATCTCGCCGGAGCTTCTGCCGGCATCGAGGTGAAGCCCGAGAAAGAGAGGGTCGAGTGCGCGAACGCTGGGGTTGTCGACCTGGAAGTAACTGATCTGTTCGATGCCACGGGATTGCATGTCCTCGATGGCTCCGCTGTTTCGAAGCGCACGAAGCGAGCCGCCGTGGCCGTCCGGATTCACCGCGATGCTCTCGGGAGACGCCAGCATGAACTTTCCATCATCGTCATAGGACGGGAACACGCCCTGCGGGAACATGAAGATGTCGGTTCGGTTCAGACCGAAGTAATTGTTGTCACGAAAGAACGCGCGGGTTTCCGCGTCATTGATCGGACTGGTCATGATGTACCAGGGAATGGTGCGGTCCGCCCTGCGACCGGCGGCAAGAATCTGCTCTGCGAACAGTCTGAACAACGGCTTTCCGGTGAGCGGTGCCGCGGGGAACGATCCCTTGGGGCCGTTCCAACCGAGTCGGGTTCCCTGGCCACCGGCGACGGTGAACGCCGCCACCTTGCCGTCATCGATCACCTTCTGGCCGTGCGTTCTGAGTGCGGCTTCATCATCCGGATGTCGAGCGATGCTCCTTGCGGGTCTGATCGACTCCAGCGGGGGTGCTTGATAATCCGAGCTCGCCGCCTCCAGCATGAAGCGGTGTGCCGCGAGCAGATCGATGTCATCGCACTGGTCCAGCAGGGCTTCCAGAGATTCCTCCGAGCATTGCTCCGCATGATCCAGCAGGTGGGTTTGTTCGATCGATGCGAGAGTCTTCCTGGTGGCTTCAAGCCTTGCGGAAAGCTCTTCTCCAAAGGGCATCTGACTCATCACTTCGACTCCGATTCATCAAGCGGCTCGAATGGTTCCGACCAGCCGTCTGGATCATGCCGGACCGTTCGCCCGGTCTCCAGATAGATCACCTGTTCGCAGATGTTGGTCGAGTGGTCGGCGATTCGTTCAAGTGCGCGGGTGACCGTCAGCAGGCTGATCCCGAACTCCACGTTGAATTCTCGAGAGGCGATCTTCGATTGGGCATCCATGACGATCTCGCGCCTGAAATTCCCAACCGTGTCGTCGAACAGAAGGACCTGTCGTGCCAGTTCCGAATTTCTGTCCCGCAAGGCTCGATTGGCATCTCGGACCATGCCGATCACGCTGTTCGCCATGACTCTGAAAGTCTGAGGGACGATGTATCCGGATTCCAGTTCTCTGACGCATTCACTGATGGCCACGGCACAATCCGCGATTCGTTCGAGTTCGTTGTTGACCTTCACGATCGTCAGGACGGAACGGATCGCGTAGGGCTCGGTCTCTCCCATCGCAAGCAGCTGGATCGATTCCAATTCGATCTCGACGTCGATTCGATCGATGATTCGATCCTCTTCGATGACCGAGGCGGCTTTCTTGCGGTCCCCGTCGAAGTACGAATCGACTCCGGCCAACGCCGCAAGCAGCACTCGACGGCCTTGTTCGGTCAGAGTCGTATGGAGTTTCGCAAGATTGTCTTGAAATTCGGACACTGTGATCTCCCGTGTTCTTCGTGAAGTATACCGCCCCTCACTCGATTTCGATCGGGGGTTGTTGCTACGCTGTTGCAATGCCCCGCCTCTGCGTCAACATCGATCATGTCGCCACCGTTCGTCAGGCACGAATGACTCATGAACCGGACCCCGTTCAGGCCGCTCACGAAGCGGTTGCCGGCGGAGCCGACGGCATCACCGTGCATCTTCGTGAGGATCGAAGGCATATCCAGGACGACGATGTCAGGCGACTTGCCGAGGTCGTCACCGTCGAGTTGAACCTTGAAATGGCAGCCACGGACGAAATGGTCCGAATCGCCGGTGCGATCCAGCCTCACATCGCGATGCTCGTTCCCGAGGGCCGTCTGGAGATCACCACCGAGGGTGGGCTCGACGTCGCTGCGGACCGGAGTCGGCTGCGCGACATCGTCTCACGCCTTGCTGACGCCGGCATCGGCACCAGCATGTTCATCGATGCCGAACCTCGTCAGATCGAGGCTGCGGCCGCTGTCGGGGCTCGGGTCTGCGAAGTTCACACCGGTCCCTACGCCCATGCTCGTCATGCGGATCCGACGGACGCCATGTCGGAGCAGTCTCTGCTCGAATTGGAACGAGTGGCTTCAGCGGGGCGAGCGATCACCGATGCGGGCATGGCGTTCAATGCCGGACACGCCCTGAACTACGACAATGTCGGACCGATCGCAGCACTTCCCGATCTGAGGGACCTGCATATCGGTCATGCCATCATCAGCCGATCCGTCTTCGTGGGTGTGCGCGCCGCGGTCGGCGAGATGCAGACCGCCATCTCCAGTGGACTCAGCGACAAGACGCCCGAAGAAAGGACTCAATGAGCGACTCAACCAACGACCAGATTCCAGGGCCCTACGATGCCAACGTGCTTCCCTATCGGGTTGCGGTGCTCTGCTACCTCTATGACGAGGAAGGTCAACTGCTTCTCCTTCATCGATGCAAGGCACCGAATTCAGGGCGTCACTCTCCGATTGGTGGAAAGCTCGAGCTGACCGAGGGTGAGAGCCCTCATGCCTGCGCCATCAGAGAGATCGAGGAAGAGGCGGGGCTCACGCTTTCCGACGATGAAATCAGACTGATGGGCATGGTCTCGGAAGCCTCCTACGAAAACACCACGCACTGGTTGATCTTCCTCTTCGAAGTCACACGTCCGGTCTCTCACGATGAGATCCCCCGGATGGAATTCGAGGAAGGTCGGTTGGAGTGGATTCCCATCGAGTCCGTCGAATCACTCGACATTCCCGACACCGATCGTCAGGCGTTGTGGCCAGCGGTGCAGAAGCATCGCGGTGGGGGGTTCTTCACGATCCACATCGATTGTGGAGTCGAGCCTTTCACCTGGAAGCAGTTGGAAAGCATTCCCGCTCCCGAGTGAGTCAGGCCGGACATTCCCACGTCAAGACAGCAGAGAACCCCCTTCGCCGAGCGAAGGGGGTTCTTCTTGATCATGCCGAAGCTCGGAAACGACTCACTCGAATCGGTCGAGAGTCATCACCTTGTCCCATGCCGCGACGAAGTCGTGCACGAATTTCTCGGTGGCGTCATCGCTTGCGTAGACCTCTGAAAGAGCTCGAAGCTGGGAGTTCGATCCGAAGACGAGGTCCACTCTGCTGCCGGTCCACTTGATCGATCCCGTCGTCCGGTCGCGACCCTCGAAGAAATGCTCGCAGCGCTTGGAGACGCTCCACTCGATGTCCTGGTCAAGAATGTTCACGAAGAAATCGGTGCTCAGCGTGCCGACTCGGTCCGTGAGGACGCCCAGTTCGGAATCACCGGTGTTCGCGCCCATCGCTCTCATGCCACCGATCAATGCCGTCATTTCCGGCGATGTCAGTGTCAGCAGACAGGCTCTGTCCACGAGAATCATCTCTCCCGGACGTGGGTCCTCCGTGTTCGCGTGGTTTCTGAAACCGTCCGAAGCCGGCTCGAGAACGGCGAATGAATGGGCATCGGTCATGTCCTGGGTGGCGTCGGTGCGTCCCGGTGTGAAGGGGACCGTGGTCTTCACGCCCGCTTTTTCGGCGGCCTGTTCAACTGCGGCGCAGCCACCAAGAACGATGCAGTCCGCCAGGGACACAGATGTCTCATGTCCTTCGTTGAAGGCGTTCCTGGCCTTCTCGATGGCATCGAGTGCCGCATGCAGTTCGGTCGGTTCGTTGACCGCCCAGTCCTTTTGAGGGAAGAGGCGGATTCTCGCTCCGTTCGCACCACCACGTTTGTCCGTGCCTCTGAACGAGGATGCTGATGCCCACGCGGTCAGGACAAGTCGTTGCGAGGACAGTCCGCAGTTCAGAAGAGCCTTCTTGAGTTCGGCGATCCCAGCCTCGTCGATCAGCTTGTCGTTTGCTTCCGGAACCGGATCCTGCCAGATCAATTCTTCGTCGGGAACGTCCGCACCGAGGTAACGCCCCTTCGGTCCCATGTCACGATGGGTCAGTTTGAACCATGCTCTTGAAAAGGCCTCTGCGAGTTCATCGGGGTTCTCGTGGAATCGACGGGAGATCGGTTCGTAGATGGGATCCATTCTCAGTGCGATGTCGGTGGTCAGCATCATCGGTGCATGTGTTCGAGTCGCGTCATGCGCACTGGGGACGGTCGTTCCTGCCGAGGAATCGGTGGGAGTCCACTGCTTGCATCCCGCGGGACTTTCCGTGAGTTCCCACTCGTATCCGAACAGTGTGTCGAAATAACTGTTGTCCCAGGTCGTCGGAGTCCGGTTCCAGGCCCCCTCGAGTCCGGAACTGATGGTGTCGTTGCCACTTCCCGTGCCGAATGAGTTCTTCCAACCGAGGCCCATCTGTTCGATCGGCGCCCCCTCCGGTTCACGTCCGAGATACTCGGAGTCGGGTGCCGCACCGTGTGCCTTGCCGAAGGTGTGCCCTCCCGCGACGAGTGCCACGGTCTCTTCATCGTTCATCGCCATTCGTGCGAAGGTCTCCCTGATGTCACGTGCCGACGCGATCGGATCGGGGTTGCCATTGGGTCCTTCCGGATTCACGTAGATCAGGCCCATCTGGACCGCGCCAAGCGGGCTGGTCAGGACTCGATCGCCCGAGTATCGAGCGTCACCGAGCCATTCCGTCTCCGGACCCCAGTCGATGTCCGTTTCAGGTTCCCAGACGTCGGCTCGGCCGCCACCGAATCCGAAGGGCTTCAGGCCCATGGATTCGATCGCGCAGTTTCCGGTCAGGACCAGAAGATCCGCCCAGGAGAGTTTCGCGCCGTATTTCTGCTTGATCGGCCAGAGCAGGCGTCGGGCCTTGTCCAGATTCACATTGTCGGGCCAGCTGTTGAGTGGTGCGAAGCGTTGATCACCTGATCCTGCACCACCGCGACCATCGTGGATGCGGTAGGTCCCTGCGGCGTGCCAGGACATGCGAACGAAGAAGGGGCCGTAATGTCCGTAGTCGGCGGGCCACCATTCTTGCGAGTCCGTCATCAATGCGAAGAGGTCCTTCTTCACGGCGTCGAGGTCGAGTGTCTCGAACTGGGTCGCGTATTCGAAGGACGATCCCATGGGATCAGATTTCTCGGAGTGCTGATGGAGAATCGTGAGGTCGAGCTGGTTCGGCCACCAATCACGGTTGGTCCGACGCCCCTGGGTTGAACTCGTGGTGCTGGAGATGAATGGACAGTCTGTTTTCGATTCGGACATGGGATTCCTCTGAAATGGATATCAGCGTTTGCGTGATCTGGATGTTATTTCGTTCGTGCGGCAGTCCGGGCAGTGTCCCCAGTAGATGACTTCCGCTTCATGGATTTCGTACCCTGCGGGGGCTGACGGTTCGAGACATGGCGCGTGTCCGACCCTGCAGTCGACGTCGATCATGCGGTTGCATGATCGGCAGATGAGATGATGGTGGTTGTCTCCGGTTCTGGTCTCGAAGCGAGCCGGGGAACGGGAGGGTTGGATCCGGCGCAGCAGCCCATGTTCGACGAGGGTTCCCAGTCCGTCGTAGACGGCCTGTCGCGAGATCGACCCGATCCTCGTGCAGACATCCGACTCGACGGATTCTGCTGTGCAGTGTGGCTGTTCGGCCACTGATTCGAGGATCGCCACGCGTTGCGTGGTCACCTGCAGGCCTTGCTGGCGAAGGAGTTCTTGTGGTTCAGTGTGCACGGGGGGACGTTATAGCCCTGATTCTGGACTCAGTCAAGAATCCAAGGCCGATCCTGAAGAAGCTGTTGAATCCTCACCTCGCAAGAGGTCAGCTCAATCCGGCTGCCGTGCTCGCCCTCTGAATCAGTGATCGTGCTTCTTCTTCCGTTTCAGCCTCCGCGATGACTCGCATGATCGGCTCGGTGTTGCTGGCACGAACGTGCACCCATCCTTCCTCGAAATCGACCCGCACGCCATCAATGTCGTTGACGCGTTCGTCTGCAAAGGCCACCTTCAGCTTGTTCAGTGCCGGTTCGATGACGGGGCGTCCTCCGATCGCGGAAAGATCGAGTTTCTCCTTGATCATGGCGTACCGGGGAAGTTCTTCGATGATCGAGGAGAGGGAGCGCTTCTCCGCGGCCAGGAGTTCAAGCACGAGTCCCATCGCCACGAAACTGTCTCTGATCCACCCGATGCTTCGCAGGATGACGCCGCCGTTGCCCTCTCCGCCGAGAGGGGCTTCCGTTTCACGCATCTTGGCAACCACATTCGCCTCGCCCACCGCACTTCGGTGGACTCGTGTCCCCGGGAACCGCGTCGCCAGGTCGTCGATCATGCGGCTTGTCGAAAGATTCGCCACCAGATCGCACGGGCCGTTCTTCTGGAGATGTCTCAGCACGGCAAGCACCAGCGTGAATTCCTCACCGATGTATTCGCCCCGCTCATCGACGACGGCAAGGCGGTCCGCATCCGGATCCTGGGCGAATCCGCAGAGTGCTTCGGGACTGTCGCCGACCAGCCGTGCGAGATCCCGAAGATTGTCACGAGTGGGCTCCGGCGTGTGTGCGAAGTCTCCGGTCTGCTCTCCGTTCAGGTGGATGAGTCCGCATCCCAGGTCGTCGAGGAGCATCTTTCCTCCGACGCTTCCCGAGGAATTGATCGAATCCAGCACGACCGTCGTGGGATTGGATCTGATCATCTCCACGTCGAGTTCAGCCAGAACCAGATCGATGTGGTGTCTGGTCGAAGAGTCGTCTTTCGACACCGATCCTCGAGCCTCCGCGGTGGAGGTGACGACGGCACCATTCTTGAATCTCTCGATGATTCGATTCGCCAGCTCCGGGGGGGGGGCGAGGCCATCATGATCGAGGCACTTGATCCCGTTCCATTCGATGGGGTTGTGACTGGCAGTGATCACGATTCCACCGTTCGAGCCGGTTTTTCGAATCATGATGCCCACCGTGGGAGTCGTTGCCACGTCGACGTTCACCACCTCCGCTCCGATTCCAGCGAGTGCGTCGCAGACCGCCTCCGAGATCTTCGCCCCCGAGGCTCGACCATCTCGGCCGATCACCAGTCTCAGGGGCTTCTGCGGGGCCATTTCGAGGAGTTCACTGCCGAATGCGGCCGCAAAGGCGCCTGCCACATCAGGGGTCATGGTTGAATCGACCAACCCTCGGGCACCGCTTACTGAAAGCATGAGTGGGGGTGTGGCGTCTGATCTGGTCATAAGTTGAATGAGATCCGTTGGGGTTCGAAGGTCGGCTTGGGTCACTCGCTCGCGGGGGCGGCTCTGATGTCGAAGATCGGCAGGAGCGGATCGGGTTCCACAGTTATACTTGGAGTTGTGTATCAGCTCTCAGTCAAGACATCCTTCTCAGCCGCCCACGCTCTGGTGCTTTCCGGGGAACGTGAGCAGGTTCATGGCCATGATTGGCACCTCACGGTGCTCGTCGAAGGTCCCGTTCTCGATGAGGATGGCCTGTTGTGTGATTTTCATGCATTGGAATCCCTGGTGGATCGAATCGTGGCTCCGTTTCGCAATGCGGATCTGAATGCCGCGGAAGCCTTCTCCGCCAGGAATCCATCCGCAGAGAACGTGGTGGAATTCATCGGGCGCGTACTCGTCTCGGAATTGCCCAGCGGCATACGACTTGCTCGAATTTCCGTCACTGAGGCCCCGGGATGCGTCGCCCACTGGATTCCTGATCATGCAGATGGGAAGATCGCTCCATGACCGACGATTCTCAGACATCCGATCAGTCCTCTCCATCGATCTCGGATCGCTACCTCAATCGTGATCTCGGGTGGCTTGAATTCAACCGTCGTGTTCTCGAAATGGCAGATGATCCCAAGACGCCTCTTCTCGAGCGAGTTCGTTTCCTCTCCATTTTCTCGAACAACCTCGACGAATTCTTCATGAAGCGTGTCGGCGGCATGAAGCGACGGATCGATGCCGGTGCCGGTGCGATCAAAGGTGAGACGGACAGTCCGACCGTTCTTCTGGAGAAGATCCGAATGCGGGTCGACTCCTTGCTCACCCAGAAGCTTGACACCTACCAGACCAGCGTTCTGCCCGCCTTGCGTGAAGCGGGCATCGAGATTCTCACCTGGGAGGACCTCGAGGATCCTCAACGTGAGGAAGCCGAGAAGTGGTACAACCAGAACGTGTTCCCGATTCTGACTCCCTTGGCGGTCGATCCCGGTCACAGGTTCCCCTTCATCTCCAACATGAGCATCTCGGTGGGGGTGCAGCTTGAGCGGCCCGGAGACCCTGACCGTCTGTTCGCTCGTGTGAAGGTCCCCGAGGTTCCTTCCCGCATGTACCGTTTCGAGGGCACCTCGAAGTACGTCCCGGTGCGCGAGATCATCTCTCACAATCTGGAGGATCTCTTCCCCGGCATGCGCATCACCAAGGTGATGCCCTTCAGGGTGACGAGAAATGCCGACATCGAGAATGAGAATGAAGATGCCGAAGATCTTCTGGTGCAGATTCAGCAGCAGCTTCGTGAACGTCGATTCGCGAAGGTCGTTCGCCTGGAGATCGGACGTGGCTCCGATCCTCAGATGGTCCAGATGCTCTGCGATGAATTGAATCTGGCTCAGGATGACGTCTACGAAACCGACGGTTTCTTCGACTTCGGCGTGTTGGATGAAGTGGCATCGATCGATCGACCCGAGCTTTCATATTCGCCCTGGGATCCAGTCGTTCCGGCCTCCCTCTCGCATGAGGGTGCCGACATCTTCAGTCGCATCCGGACCGGTGACATGCTGGTGCATCACCCCTACGAAAGTTTCGATGCGACCGTCGAGGCGTTCATCGAGCAGGCTGCCGCCGATCCGAAGGTTCTCTGCATCAAGCAGACGCTCTACCGCACCTCCGGTGACAGTCCGTTCATTCCTAATCTGATCCGCGCCGCGGAAAGTGGCAAGCAGGTCGCCGTTCTGGTCGAACTTCGTGCTCGTTTCGACGAGGCTCGAAACATCGAATGGGCTCGCAAGCTGGAAGATGCCGGTGTGCATGTCGCCTACGGCGTGGTCGGTCTCAAGACGCACACCAAGACTTCGCTGGTGATTCGTCAGGAAGGGTCGAAGATCAGGAGCTATGCGCACGTCGGCACTGGAAACTACAACTCCAAGACCGCACGTCTGTATGAAGATCTCGGCCTCTTCACGTGTGACCCCGGTGTCACCGGAGATCTGATCAATCTCTTCAACTACATGACCGGTCGCTCCCGCCAGATGGATTACCAGAAACTTCTGGTGGCTCCTGTCGCGATGAAAAGCCGATTCCTCGAACTCATCGAACGCGAGATCCTGCTGCATACCGACGAGCGTCCAGGCCACATCATCGCGAAGATGAACCAGCTGGAGGATCGCTCGATGACCGAAGCGTTGTATTCGGCGGCTCAGCACGGGGTTCGCGTCGATCTCATCATCCGCGGATTCTGTTGCCTGCGCCCGGGGGTCGAGGGGTTGAGCGAGAACATTCGCGTGGTCTCCCTCATCGGAAGATTTCTGGAGCACAGTCGGATCTACTGGTTCTCAGGTGGCTGTGAGGATCCCATGGACGGTGACTACTTCATCGGATCAGCGGACTGGATGTATCGAAATCTCCATGCACGCATCGAAGCGATCACTCCGGTCGAAAGTCGACGGCAGCGTGAACGACTCTGGGGCATTCTCCAGATGTCACTCGAGGATCAGGTTCAGGCCTGGGAGATGCATTCCGACGGTCTCTATTCCAAACGCTCGACGGATGATGATCTCGACTCCGAGGATCCACTCCGTCTGGGCATTCACCAACGTCTCATGGACGATGCGCTTGAATGAAGCTGCGCCCGCGACCGGGCTGTGGCGTTTTCTTCTCAGGTGTGATCAGAACATGGCTGAACGGGGCATCGCGGAGCCGACCAGTCGTATCGGCTTGAAGATGCTCTGGCCCGTTTCCTGGTCCTGCACGATGTACTCATCTGCCGATGTCGAGATGGTGTCATCCGGAATGACCATGAGATCGATGGTGATCCTGTAGACGCGCCGCCCCGGCTCCCACTCAAGGTAGAAGGGAAGAATAGGCGTCCCGTCCTCTTCCGTTCGGGCGACCACGCCCTCCAGCAGAACGACTGGTAGGGCATTGTCGATCGAGTACAGAAGTTGCCCGGTCAGACTGTCCCAATTGATGGTGATCAGGTTTCCCGTGTCTGGGTGGTAGAACTCGATGTAGTCGCTGCTTACGAAACGCTCTCGGATGTCCGCAGGAAGTGGTCTGAAGTCCTGGCCGGATCTGATCATCGCGGTCATCCTGTGCATGACCAGCCGTCCGACCGCATGGGTCGAGGCCTGATCGGTGGTCACCTGGTAGGCGCGAAAAGAGGTCTGCAGTGCGACCAGGGTCGCTGCAAGGAGTGCCGCTGAAATCGCCAGTGCGATCAACATCTCGACGAGGCTGAACGCCCGAAGAGTTCTCCTTCGACCGGTTTGTGCATCACGATTCATTGATACGCTCCCTCCGTATAGGTCGTTGCGTCGGCCTCGACTGTGATCGGCCATGGAATGCCGTCGGGGAGTCGCGCATTCGAGTCGTAGATCAATCTGATCTCTCCGAATCCGTTGAAGTCCTGGCCGTCAGGGTCGGGCCCTTCCATGTCACCGTCGAGTGGTCCGAAATATCCAAGAGTCGTGTTGAACTGATCACTTGTGCCACCGTAGAACAGCGGACCTGTTCCCGGTGTCGGACGAAAGGTCATCAGCAACGTTCCGTTGACGTTGACTGTTCCACGAGCGTCGAGGATGCCTGCCACGATGATCCCCTTGAGATTGACCGCGGGAGTCTCCTCCCAATTCTCCGCCTGACTGTTCTCGAAGTTTCCAACGTCAATCGACCACCCCGGCATCATCATGGTGCTTCTGGCGAAATAATCGTTTTCCTCTTCGGTGAATGATTCGAGTTCGGAGACGATCATTTCCGAGTCGTCCTGCTGTCCAAGGGAGGGGTCGTCGGTGTTGAGATAGAAACGCGTGGCACCGGTGAACTGCAGTTTGTTTCGCCAGTGGGTGTATCCCGAGGGTCTGTCGCCTGCAATGGCACCGAGGAAGGTGCATCCTTCGAAGATCAGATTGTTCGAGAGTAGTTTCGTGTCGTCGACGGTCGCGTCACCTTCTGGTCCCGGGGCGAGCTCGAGTCCTTCGAACTTCGTCTCGTAGGTGATCTCACCGTCTTCGTTCGTCGTCCGTTCAAGTGCGCCCAGATAGTTCCAATTCGGGTGCATGCAATCCACTTCTGTCTGGACGTAGGTCGTTCCTATGAACGTGCAATTGACGAAACGACCGTTGTTTCCAGGTGGAATCCTCAGGTTCCTGAACGTCATGTTCCGGTACACGTCACGCTGGAACCAGTCGTAGGGGTTCGGAGAACCGAAGGGGACCGACTCCCATGATGAGTTTCCTGATTCCGAAAATTCGGAATCATCATCATTGAGAACGCTTTGATCGACCTGATTCTGGAAATCGTTCGAGTCCTGGACCTGTTCGAGATACCACTCCTGATTGTCCTCGAACATCTCGGTGGTGACATCCCGAAGAATCTCCTCGGAGACATCGAATGTGACCGCTGACTGATCGATTTCCGGGACGACTGCGCCCTCGACCACGTTTCGCCATGGTCCCTGGTTCACTTCATCCCAATCCGCTTCGGTCACTCCGAATGCAAGGGCGCCTCTGACCTTGGCATACATGTCGTATATATCGAGGAGTCCGTCGTTGTAGCCGAGTGCGACATCCATCGAATCGACGATGCCGTCGAGGTTTCGATCGGCAAAACCCTGGTCGATCAGACGCGCCAATTGGTTGTCCACGTCCCGGAATTCCTCGGAGGGCGTCCCAAGTCCCGCGAGATTGGCTCGTTGCGAATCCCAGACGACCTTGTTGTCTCCGTTGAGATCGTACTCGGCCAGGAACAGATCGAATCCAGTGACATATTGATCGCCATCGATGTCCGCGAGTCCTGAATCACCGGTGAGTTTCAAGCTTTCGACCGGATGATTCGGACGCAGACGGCCGTCGCCATCCTGATCTGTTTCGGCGATTGCCTCCTCGAAGAGATCGATCTTCTGCGTCAGGGAGTCGCTGAGGTATCTGAAGTCACTGCGCATGACCAGCGGATCGCCGTTGCTTTCGTTCAATTCTTCCGGGTTGAGTCCGAACCGGGTTCCCATGGGGCCTTCGATCGAGACGTTCTTTCCGATCATGATCCTGTTCGGACTCACCACGGCGAAGGGGATCTTCTTGGTCAGAAGAAATTCCATCGCCACCTGGCGGCTGATCTCGCCATCGAAGCCGATGCTGGTGACCCGGATGCGTGTCTCATCATCGTCGGATTCGACCGTCTCGTATCTCAGTCTGAAGTAGAAGTTGTCGTCTCCGACGTTCATTCGAATGGGTTGGGTCTCAAGCCGATTCGCGCCGATCGTGGTCGGAAGTAGGGAGTCCCCCGGTTCGGCCTCGAAGGCATGATCATCTGCCAGGTGTGCATCCAGAAGCCCTTCCACCAGGCCGCTTGGATCCTGTCCGGTTTCGTATCCTTCGGCTGCGAGCAGCTGGATGTCCTCGCCATCGATGCTGAGTTCTCCATTCCAGAGATCTTCGCCGAATGCTCGATCGATCGTTCCTTTACGGACGACCCATCGTTTGGATTCAGCCTGAAGCCGTCTGGTTGCGAAGACCAGTCCCGTCTGTGCGGCACTCGTCGCTCTCGAGACATGCAGCGCGCTGTCGGCTGCTCGTAGGTTTCCCTGTGCCATGATCGCCATGGCGACCGAGAGTGACCCGAATATGACGAGAAACATCATCGCCAGAACGCTGGTGACACCTCGTCGAGGGATTCGTGTGCTTGAATTTCTGAATCGATGAGTCATGATTCGTCCTTCTTCCCGAAATGCCTCGTCAGTTTGGAGCGATCCATGTGATGGTGGTCATGTCCATCGGCTGGTCATCGTTGGGGCCCTGATAACGAACGAGCACTTCGACCCGTACCATGTCGGTCTCGGCGTCGTTCATGGGTGTCGTGATGTCGAATGAATCGACGCTCATCACCTTGACGATCTGTTCCCACCCATCCATGTCGGTGATCACTGCTCTGGCGGCATTGATCGGGCCGTTTCCCAGAGCACTTGAAAAGACGATTCCCTCCCCGGGGCCATCGAAGTCATCGACATCATCGAAGTCTTCAAGCGTCATTTCATCCGATTCCGGCCCCCAGAAGGTCGTTCCGGTGACAGGGTCGTGCCGTGGCAGATTCAATGTCATCTCTCGTATTTCGTTGCCGAGAAGCGTGGCGGTGGTGGTCATCGATGACCAGTCATTCTTCTTCAACAGAACTTCCTGCGCCGAGATCATGGCAAGCACTCCGGTTCCGATGATCACGCTCGCCATCGCGGTTTCGATGAGGGTGAAGCCGGCTCTGCGTCGAGCGTTTCGTCGTACTGCAATTGACTTGATCATTTTCATCCGGCTGTCGTCACCTTTCATCATCCGCCCGAGACAAGGCTGCTCATCTTGAAGATCGGGAGGATGATCGCCATGGCGATGAATCCCACCACTGATCCCATCAGAACGATCATCAATGGTTCGATCATGCTGGTGACCGACTTGATCGCATCACGCAGGAGTTTGTTGTAGTACGTGGAGATCTCGTC
>CASICI010000008.1 GCA_949373145.1 uncultured Phycisphaerales bacterium | reverse complement strand
GCCAAAAAAAGAACACCCTCGGGACGAGGTGGGCTTCGTCCCGAGGGTGAATCGAGTTTGGAGGCATCTCAGTCCAGGTGAGACGCTTCCAGGAACTCGGACAGATCAGGCGTGATCCTGCGGAGTGACCCGTCGTCGGGTCTCGAGGACCGGATTTCGCGAGCTCCGTGCTCATCCGATCGACGGCAACTTGGTTCCGTCCATTCGCCGACTTTCACTTGCCGCTTGAACAGCGCCTGAATACTGTCCGCCACGCCCGATCGATACGAGCGTGGCATGAAAATCAGCTGCAACCCATCGAGTTACCGCAGTTGTTGCACTTGTAGCACGTGCCGTTTCTGACCGTGATCGATCCGCAGACGTCGCACGCCGGTGCATCTCCCATGAGATTCGCATTCAGCTGGTCGAGTACCGAGGCCGACGGTTGAGTGGTCGCGGCGCCACCTGGTGTGGATGCGCCGAGATCGTCTTCGGCGCCCGTGGGCGTCGTCATGCCGGGCGTCTTCGAGGAGACTTCTTCGGTCTTCCCCGTGCCTGCATGTCCGGGGTTGGTGAGTGTCGAGTCGTTCGACGTGGTATTGGTTGCGTCCTGCTTCCACCTTGAGCTGTCCTCCTTGACGGTATTCGTGGTCGATGTTCGGGGCAGATCCGTGCCCGTCTTCTTTTCGCCGCGGTTGGGCGAGTTCTGTTCGCGGTATCCCTCGATGAACTGAATGCCCAGCCATCGGAAGATGTAATCGACCAGGCTCTTGGCGAAGGGGATGTCACTGTTGGTCGTGATGCCCATCGGTTCGAAGCGTTGGTGGGCGAACTTGTTCACGAGACTCTGTACGGGGACTCCGTACTGAAGAGCCACTGAGATCGCGGTTCCCAGTGAATCCATCAAGCCGCCGATCGTGGAACCTTCCTTCGCCATCGTGATGAAGAGTTCGCCCGGAGTGCCGTCCTCGTAGAGACCGACGATCAGGTACCCCTCGTGCCCTGCCACGTTGAACTTGTGGGTCAGGGATTCCCGGGTGTCGGGGAGGCGACGGCGCATCGGTCGCTCGATGATCTTCTCGACGATGCGTTCGATGTAGGTGGGCTCCGGTGTGGCCACCGGCGTGACGGCTTCGGCTTCGACGTCATCCTCTTCGGATTCACTCGAAGTGCTCAGGGGCTGGCTGAGTTTGCAGCCATCTCGATACAGGGCGTTGGCCTTCAGCCCGAGCTGCCAGCTGAGCATGTAGGACTTGCCGATTTCATCGATCGAAGCTTCGTTGGGAAGATTGATCGTCTTCGAGATCGCTCCTGAGATGAACGGCTGGGCCGCTGCCATCATCCGGATGTGACCGTTTGGTGCGATGAAACGCTTGCCCATCGTGCCGCATCGGTTGGCGCAATCGAAGACCGGAAGGTGTTCATCCTTCAGGAAGGGTGCGCCCTCGATGGTCTGCGTTCCGCAGACCATTCTGTTGAGGACGTCGACCTGTGCCTTGGTCAGTCCCAGTGCTCTCAATCCGTTGAACGTCGGATCCGCCTTCGCGGTTTCCGAATCGATTCCGATGGCTTCCATCACGTAGTCGGGCATCGTCCATGCATTGAAGGCGAAGCTGAGTTCGAACACGGTGGGAAGCTGGTTCTCGAGTGAGACGAGGTCTTCACTTCGATAACCGGCGCCGTTCACGAGGAATTCACGAAGCGTTCCTTCATCTCCGCCCATGGTGCCGTCGGCACTGGGCATCTGGATGTCGAGGTTGAGCGAACCCATCACCCAGGTGAGGATGTCGTCGACTTCGGTCTTGGAATACTGAAGTGCTTCCAGTGCGGGACGAAGTGACTGGTTGGCGATCTTGAAGTATCCGCCTCCGGCCAGCTTCTTGAACTTGGTCAGGGCGAAATCGGGCTCGACACCGGTGGTGTCGCAGTCCATCAGAAGACCGATCGTTCCAGTCGGAGCGATCACCGTGACCTGTGCGTTGCGGAACCCGAACTTCTCGCCGAATCTGAGTGCGTCGTCCCAGGCGAGCATCGAACGATCGAGCATCTCCCGGGCATTGGCGATGTTGATGGTGCCGTTCTCGAACATGGTGTGATCGATCGGGACCGGTCGGATGGTGAGATCCTCCCATTCGCCCGCTTCACGGTCCACGCCGTGCGCTGCACGACGGTGGTTGCGCACGACTCGAAGCATGTGGTCCCTGTTTTCCTCGAAGCCGGCGAAAGGGCCGTGTTCGGCGGCGAGCAGTGCGCTTGCCGCATAGGAACGACCGGTCATCATCGCCGAGATGGCTCCGCAGATCGCTCTGCCGTCTTCGCTGTCGTAGGGGATGCCCGCCTGCATCAGCATTGCGCCGAGGTTGGCGTAGCCGAGACCGAGGGTGCGATATCGCCAGGACAGATCCGCGATTTCCTGTGACGGGAATGCCGCCATCAGGACCGAGATCTCGAGCACGATCGTCCAGATTCCAACCGCGTGTTCGAAGCCTTCGATGTCGAAGGTGCGGGTTTCACTGTCGTAGAACTTGAGCAGGTTGATCGAGGCGAGATTGCACGCTGTGTTGTCGAGGAACATGTACTCGGAGCACGGGTTGCTCGCGTTGATGCGACCACCTTCGGGGCAGGTGTGCCAGGCGTTGATCGTCGAGTCGTACTGCACACCGGGATCGGCACAACGCCAGGCGGCGAAGTTGATCTTCTCCCAGAGTTCGCGAGCAGGAAGCGTCTTCGCCGGCTTGCCATCCGTTCGTTGGATGAGGTGCCAGTCCTCGTCGTTCTCGACTGCGGCGAAGAATTCATCGCTCAGACGGACCGAGTTGTTGCTGTTCTGGCCACTGACGGTGTAGTAGGCCTCACCGTTGAAGTCGTAGTTGAGATCGAGTCCGAGGCTTTCCGCCAGTTCCTTCTGATCCTCGTCGAGGTGCTTCATGCCCTCGACCAGTGCGGCGACCTTGATCTCTTCTCTGACCTTCCAATTCACGAAGGATTCGATGTCGGGGTGGTCCACGTCCAGGCAGACCATCTTGGCTGCGCGTCGCGTGGTTCCGCCGGACTTGATCGCGCCTGCGGCTCGGTCTCCGATCTTCAGGAAGCTCATCAGTCCCGAACTCTTGCCGCCGCCCGAGAGAGGTTCGTTCTCACCGCGGACGTTGGAGAAGTTGGTTCCGGTTCCGGATCCGTATTTGAACAATCGTGCTTCACGTGTCCAGAGATTCATGATGCCGCCCTCGCCCACGAGGTCGTCATTCACGCTCTGGATGAAACAGGCGTGTGGCTGGGGGTGCGTGTACGCATCCGGTGCCAGTGCCAGTTCGCCGCTGGAGTGGTCCGCGGTCCAGTGTCCTTGCGCGGGTCCATTGATTCCGTAGGCCCAGTTCAGGCCGGTGTTGAACCACTGCGGGCTGTTTGGAGCCGCCATCTGGTTGACGAGCATGTAGCACAGCTCGTCGTAGAAGGCGTCTGCGTCATTCTCGCTCGCGAAGTAATTGTTGTTGAGACCCCATTCGCGCCAGCATCCTGCAAGGCGGTCGACGATCTGTCGGACGGAGCGTTCGGGGCCGGTGGCGGGTGTGCCATCATCGTTCATGATGGGGGTCCCGTCCTTCTCGAACTGGGGGACTCCTGCCTTGCGGAAGTACTTGCTGACCATGATGTCGGTGGCGAGCTGACTCCAATCGGCAGGGATTTCTGCATCGTTCATCTCGAAGACGAGAGAGCCGTCTGCATTGGTGATTTTTGAGGTGCGAGACGTCCATTCGACGTTGTCGAACACGTTCTCGCCTTTCTTCGTAAATCGGCGGGTGAACTTCATAAGCGGATTGCTTCCTTGCTTCATCTACTGGTTCTGGACTGGACTGGACTGGACTGGACTGGACTGGACTGCTTCGAAGAAGGCTCTTGCGTTGGCTGTGGTCTTCGAAGACGGAGCGAAAAGGACTGGATCATCATCAGTTCCTGAGGCGGAACGTTTTTAAGTCGGTGCAATCACGCATGCTCGGAGAGCCATCTGGGCGTGACCACGGGGTCTGGTTTCGAGCGTCAGCTCTTGGTGCCTTGTTTCAAATTCATGGACGTGTGAAGCAAGGCCTGGAAAAAAAACGGCGCATCACGGGCAACGGTATGACGGACTTTTTCGCGGCAAACGACATCGCCCATTCCCTGGCGGGTGTTCGATGTGCTGATCTCGCGAATCATGTCCATGCCGTATTCCATCCTTGTGGGCTCAGACACGCTGACCCGCAATGCACCTCTGGTCCTTTTTCGCGTCGGAGTTTGCGAAAGAGGGCGTCCGATCATCCGGCATCCCTGCCGAGGTGATCGACCTGATTGGTGTGGACAAAGCATCCAGCTCTGGCCACCAGAGTCCCAGAGTTTGGTCCTGACAACCTGTGTATGTCTTGTTCGTCATGTGCCTTCGGACACTCGACTTCCTGAGAAGTTGGTTCGAGTGGCCTTTCCCTGGCACCTGGGAACAAGACGGCTGACAGCACACCGCCCACTGGGCGTCGAAGCTTTTTGTTTCGAGCCTCGAAAGAAGGAGACTCGAAGAGCGTCGCGGATGGATTTGAAAGGGTGCTTTCAGCCTGATGGGCGTGATCAGAGGACGGGGTCTCATGCGGTGGGATCTCCACCAATCGAAACACGTCGCGCGCACGCCCCCAGGCGGAACACACCACTTTGTGGCCGTCCGCGTTCCGTGGGTGCCGAGTGCTTCACGCTCGACCTCCACGTTCACTCTGGTGGGTCCGAGAAAATCGTTCTCCAACAATTTTCAGAGGGTTTTTGCTCCAGAAAAGACGCTTCAGCGCATTTCAGGGGCGAACAACAAACCACCAGATCTGTCCTTGATTCATTGATGCTGAAGTCAAGGACATGGCCACTTTAACTCTATATCTTGTGTCTGCAATGGGCCCAGACACGAAATATGGTGGCTTTTGCTGAAAGGACTTTGAAATCCTTGCAAAGACCGACTTTACCGAATGTCATCCGGGTCATGCAAATCCGAGCGTCTTCTGTGGGCAACTTTACGACCGCTGTAGAGAAACTGAACCCGTATGCTTTCACCTTCCATGATCAACGATCCCGAACATCTTCTTGATGGCCTGACCGAACCTCAGCTCGAAGCAGCCGCGCACGTCGATGGGCCTGCCCTGGTCCTTGCGGGTCCGGGCAGTGGCAAGACCCGTGTCATCACCCGTCGTGTCGCCTGGCTCCTCCATCAGGGCATTCCTGCCTGGCAGGTTCTCGCGCTCACCTTCACAAACAAGGCGGCAGGCGAGATGCGTGAACGCATCGATGCCTTGCTTCCCTCGACGATGACGAATCGTCGAGGCTTGTTCGTGGCGACGTTTCATGCGTTCTGTGCCCGGCAGATGCGCAACCATGCACAACTCGTGGGATTGGATTCCGGTTTCTCGATCTACGACACCAGCGATCAGCGTTCCGCGATGAAAGAGGCCCTTTCCACATCGAATCTCGATTCCGGAAACTGGACGCCCGCGTCGATGCTTTCGGCTGTGAGCAAGGCGAAGAACGATCTCAAGACGGCGGCCGCCTGCGAAGAGGAGGCAGGTGATTTCTACACCCGAGCGGTGGCTCGTGCCTACCAGTCCTATTCGAAGATCCTCCGACGCAACAATGCGGTCGACTTCGATGATCTGCTGCTGCTGACCGCGGAGCTCGTGCGTACGAACGAGGCCGTTCGTTCGGAGCTTCAGAACAGATTCAAGTACGTGCTGATCGATGAATATCAGGACACCAATCATGCGCAGTTCGTGATCGCGGATGGCATCGCCAACGCGCACGGCAATCTCTTCGTGGTCGGTGATCCCGATCAATCGATCTACGGTTGGCGTGGTGCCGATGTCGCGAACATCCTTGAATTCGAGGAGAAATACTCCGGCACGAAGATCATCTCCCTGGGCCGGAACTTCAGATCCACCGGGCACATCGTTGCCGCGGCGGACGCACTCATCCGAAACAACCGACGCCGCAAGCACAAGGATCTTCACACCGAGCTGGGCGACGGCGAGCAGGTTCGAATGATCCGATGCCAGGACGAACGTCATGAAGCCGAGCAGATCGCACTCGCCATTCGTTCCGCATCCACCGACGGAATCGACTATCGCTCGATGGCGATCCTCTACCGAGTGAACGCCCTCAGCCGCGTGCTCGAGGATTCTCTTCGCAGTGCGGGAATTCCGTATGTCATCGCACGTGGAACCGCATTCTTCGCCCGTCGGGAGATCAAGGATGCACTCTCCTACCTTCGCGCTCTTGCAAATCCATTGGACGACGTGGCCCTCGCGCGCATCGTCAACGTTCCAGCACGAAAGATCGGTGCCAAGACATTGAAGGCGATCGGTCGCCACGCCATGCACGAGGACATCTCGCTCTTCGACGCCCTGCTTGATGTGAACCGGGTCGAAGGAATCGGCCCTCGCGCCAGACGTTCCGTGGAGATCTTCACCCAGACCGTCGCACGCTGGCAGGCGCAGCTTGAGAACGGTCATCTCGCTCAACTTGCCGGTTTCGTCGCGCAGGTGATCACGGAAAGCGGGCTGGAAGCGATGCATCTCGGTACCGGCGAAGAAGACGGTCAGGAGCGCGTCGCCAACCTCAACGAGCTTGTGAACGCCGCCGCGGAGTTCGAGATGCCCGACGAGGAGCTCGACGGACCACCCCCCGAAGCCACCGATGCGAACGAATCGACTCTTCCGATCGTCGACTCCGCGCCCGTGGCCGGACTGCTCGAAGCGCTTCGCTCGTTTCTCGAGTCGGTCGCCCTGGTGAGTGATCAGGATGCCATCGACGAATCAAGGGGCGCCGTCACCCTGATGACCCTGCACGCTGCGAAAGGCCTTGAATACGACTTCATCGCGATGGCGGGTCTCGAGGAGGGGATGTTGCCTCATGCTCGGTCTCAGGAAGGGGAGCAGGAGCTCGAGGAGGAGCGCCGACTCTGTTTCGTCGGCATGACCCGTGCCAAGCGAAGACTGGTCATGACCATGGCCGCCAGCCGGGCCGTGCGAGGGCAGCGCAATCGCACCGTGCCCAGCAGTTTTCTCAGCGAGGTTCCGGAAGAACATGTCTCGCTCGAACGGCTCGATGGCTCGGGTGGTTTCGATGAGGGACTTTCGATCGTCTACGATTCCGAATTCATCGATGAATCCCATGATGAAGAAGGCAGAGGACTCGGCGCGCGTTTTCCCGCCGGAACCGTGGTCCGTCACCCTCAGTTCGGAATCGGCACGGTGCGTTCGATCTCCCCACGCGGCACGGTCAGCTCAGCCAAGGTGGCGTTTCATGGAATCGGAACCAAGACGCTGATTCTGGAATACGCGAGACTCGAAATCGTCCACGGCTGATCGCAGCCGCCTCATGCCGCCCGATCATGACGCTCGTGACTGGCATGTGCCTCTCTTCGGACCATTCGATCCGCCGCTTCGGTGGCCGCGGTCTTGTAGAGCTCGCTCAATGATGGGTAGTTGAACGGTGCCGCCGCGATGTCCGTTGCGGTCCATCCTTCTGCGATCATGAGCATGCCCAGGTGGATCAACTCGGTGGCATCCTCACCGACCACCGTCGTGTGAAGCAGCTTGCCACTTTCAGCGTCGAACACCAGTTTCAGCTTGCCACGGTCATCTCCGAGCATGCGACCCCTGGCGTTTCTTCGATAGTCGGCACTGCTGGTGAGAAGCTCGTGCCCCTGTCGGGTGAGTTCCTCCTCGTTGTCACCGACCGCTGCGATCGCGGGAATCGTGTAGACCCCCATGGGGAGCAGGCCTTCCATCCGTCCTTGCGCGATCTCGTCGAACATGTTCTCGACCGCCAGGCGCGACTGTTCCATGCTGGTCGACGCCAATGCCGGAAATCCGATCACGTCTCCCGCGGCCCAGACGCCCGGGACCTCGGTCTTGTAGGTGTGGTCCACTTTCAACAGGCCTCGTTTGTCGGTCTGCAGTCCGATGGTCTCGAGGCCCAGTCCTTTGGTGTTTCCGTTGCGTCCCATCGCCCAGAGCACCACGTCGCTCTCGTGGGTCTGACCATCGGTGAAGGTGATGCGAGCACGGCCGTCATCAAGGCCGATCACCTCACTGGTCTCGGCGGAGAAACGGAAACGAACTCCGGCGTCCTTCATCTGATCGATCAACGAGTCACGACAGTCCTCATCCAGAAAACGCATGAGCGTGGAGCGGGATTCGACGACGGTGGTGTCGACGCCCATCTGAGCGAAGATCGAGGCGTATTCCGAACCGATCACACCTCCGCCGATGACGGTCAGCGAGTCGGGCATGCGTGAAAGCGAAAGGATTCCCGTCGAATCGACGATTGCCGGATGATCGAAGTCCAGGTGGTCCGGTCTGTTGGGTCGAGAGCCCACTGCAAGCAGGATCCTCGGGCTGTGAAGCCTCAGCCGTCCACCATCAGGGGTGTCGACGATCACGTTTTCATGACCGTCCAGATGCCCCCAGCCACGAATCACTTCGACTCCGGCACGATCCAGATCAAGCTCGATCCGATCATGTTCCTCGATCTGAACGAGCGTGGTGCGCGCGAGGAACTGATCGAACGACACGCTTCGATCGATTTCAGGATCGATCCCGGGAACAGGTCTCTTGCGGAATGACGAGCACAGGATCGCGGTCTCGCGCAGGACCTTCGAGGCGACTGTTCCGGTGTTCACCATCGCGCCACCCGGAAGACCTTCGCCTTCCACGATCGCGACCCGGTAGCCACGTTTGGCGGCAAGCACCGCGGCGTTCTCGCCCGCGGGGCCGCTTCCGATGCAGATCATGTCGAACCGTCTGATTTCTGAGTCTTCGTTCATGTGATCAGGATCGACTCATGAGGGAGTCGTCTTGAGCACGGTCGTGATTCTGGGGCTGACTCGCGTGATTTCGAGCCAAAGCCCGATAGTTTCACGGTTCAGCGGGCGTCATCCGGTTCCTCTCGAGGCGTTCCGGTGGGCGTTCCGACGTAGAGCGTCCGGGCCACAATCAATGCCACCATCGCCAGCAGCATCGCCCAGGACTTGTTCTCCGCGAATCCGATCCACAGGGCGGCGCCCACAAGCAGCAGGGCGCTGAGAATCAACGCCGTGATCCGGCCGAGGCGATTGTTTGAGTCGCTCAAGGGCAGAGTCCCGTTTGCGACATGATGAACGCCCAGGTGTCGACTCGGTCGCGAATCCTCATCGACAGAGGCTTGCCGCTTCCGTGTCCACCTTCTCTGTCCACCCAGAGAAGAATCGGATCGGTCTCATGATCGTTCGCGGCGAGCTGCTGCATTCGTGCGGCCATCTTTCGTGCATGGAGCGGATGAACGCGATTGTCGTTTTCGCCCGCGGTGATGAGTGTCGCCGGATAGCGTCGGCCCTTCTCGATGTTGTGATACGGAGAGTATTCTCGAAGCCATGCGAACTGCTCGGCGTCCTCGCTGGAGCCGTACTCCGGAACCCAGAAGCGTGCCATCAGAAAGTCCTGATACCGAAGCATGTCCAGCAGTGGCACATTCGACACCACGCAGGCGAAGAGGTCCGGACGTTGCGTCACCGCGACTCCGGTGAGCAGCCCTCCGTTGGATCCGCCCATGACCGCAAGGCGCTCGGGTGTGGTCCATTTCCTGCCGATGAGATCCTCCGCGATCGAATACAGGTCGTCGAAGACGTTCTGCTTGCTCTCAAGCATGCCGTCTCGATGCCATGACTCTCCGTATTCGCCGCCTCCGCGCAGATTCGCCATCACGTACACGCCGCCGGCATCGAGCCAGGGGAACAGCGAGGCGTTGAAGCGAGGCTCCATCGTGATGTTGAACCCTCCGTACCCGTAGATCAGGCACGGGTTGTCACCGTTCGGAGTGACATCCTTGTGGTGGACCAGGAAGTAGGGGACCCGGGTGCCGTCCTTCGAAGTGGTGAAGATCTGGCTGACCGCGACGGTCGAGGTGTCCACGGGGACCGTGGGGCGATCCCAGACCGAGCTGGTTCCGTCCGACAGATCGACACGATAGATCGATCGGGGATCATTGAAGCTGGAATAACTCATGAACGCTTCCGTCCGGTCGTCCTGAGTCGAGAGGCTGGCACTGCCCAGTCCCGGAGTTTCAAGCGCTCCGAGGCTGCGACCGTTCATCGCGTATCGTTCGAATCCGGTCACGGCATCCTTCACGTAGCGAGCGACCAGCATGCCTCTGGCGTGTGAGACACCCCTGAGGACGGCATCTTCGCGCTCGGGAACGATCGACGTCCAGCGTGATTGATCGGGGTCGTTGAGATCGACCGACCAGACGCTTCCATTCAACGTCTTCCAGGTGGTGGTCATCCACATGGTGTCACCCATCACCGCGATCGGACGGAATCGTCCCTCGAGGCCGACGGCGATCGGGGTGGATTCCATGGTGCCTTCCCGGAGCCAGCGATCGAAGTCGACCACGAACAGATCGTTCTTCGACCAGCCATCGGTCGCCCCGTGCATCAACCATCGCCCGCTGTCGTCCAGTGATGCGAAGGGGACCTTCGAAGGTTCCTTCTGGTCGAAGAGCACGGTGTCGTGGCGGTTGTTCCGACCGACTTCGTGCCATCTGATGGATCGGCTGTAGGCGTCGCCGGGGTCCGCGAGGCATGAATAGAGGAATGCGTCTCCTGCGGGATTCCAGCTTGAAATGCTGGCCTTGCCGGCGATCTCGTCCGCAAGCCAGATGCCATCCGCGGTGTGCATGATGTGCAGCACCGGCATTTCATCACCCGCTCGGCTGATTCCGAAGGCGACCAGCGAACCATCGGGGCTGGGGTCGTACCAGTCGAGGGAGATCAGACCATCGGCGTCGAGTTCGTTCGGATCGAGAAGAGTTCGTGCCTCACCGTCGAGTCCTTCGCGCACCATGAGCACCGGCTGGTTCTGCATCGGCGAGCGTTGTCGATAGAAGTAGAGGTTTCCCCGCATCGACGGAGCGGAAACGCTGCCGATCTGAAGGATCAGTTCCTCGAACTTGGTTTCGAGCTCCGCTCTGCAGGGAAGGGAATCGAGCACCGCGCGAGTGTGGTCGTTCTGAGTCGTGGTCCAGGCTTCGACCTCGGCCGACTCCGATTCAAGTGCTTCGAGCCACCGATACTCGTCCACGAACGTCGTGTCGTGGATGACTTCCTCCACCGGAATCATCCTGGTGGGTGGGGGCGTGGTCTGAAGGAGGGCGGACGCGACGAGGCAGGTGATCGTGATCATGTCTTCTCTCTGGGGTGGGTGCGTGGAGTCAGTCCACGATGATACGCATGCGTATGGTTTCCGGGATCTTTTCGAGTTCTGTCCTGATGGCGTCGGCGTCTGCGGGGTCGACGTCGAGAATCACGTAGCTGAGCTCGCCTTGCGATTGCAGGTATTCGGCGTTGATGTTGACCCCGAGGTTGGCCAGTGCGGAGTGCATCGTGCCGAGAACTCCGGGGACGTTCCGATGGAAGTGAAGGATTCGATGCTGTCCTTCACCCCTGGACGGCAGGTCGACGGTGGGCAGGTTCACGGCGGTTCCGGTGGAGCCTTCACAAGCGAATCGGACCAGTTTGTCACCGACTTCATCTGCGATCGAGGCCTGTGCCTCCAGGGTGTTTCCCCCGATGTGGGGTGTGAGGAGCACGTTTTCAAGGCCTGCCAGCGGTGTTTCAAACGCACTGTTTCCACTGCGTGGTTCTTCCGGAAACACGTCGATCGCGGCGCCTCCGAGTCGGCCGCCTTGAAGGGCCTCGACCAGAGCCTCGATCTCGACCACGTCGCCCCGCGAGTTGTTGATCAACAGGGCATTCGGTTTCATCCGTGCGAGGCACTTCGCATCGATCATGTTCCGGGTGGCGGGGGTGGCGGGCACGTGCAGACTCACCACGTCGGAAGTGGCGAAAAGCTCGTCGAGATCCTTCGCAGGATGGGCATTTCCCAGAGGCAGCTTGGAGATGTGGTCGTGGTAGACCACCTTCATTCCGATCGCTTCAGCCAGAATGGAAAGCTGCGATCCGATGTGTCCGTAGCCGATGATTCCCAGAGTTCTTCCCCGAACCTCTCGGGAGCCTGCCGCGGACTTGCGCCATTTTCCGGCATGCATGTCGGCACTTCGCTGCGGAATGCGACGCATCAGCATCACGATCTCGGCGAGCGTGAGCTCGGCCACGCTTCGGGTGTTTGAAAACGGTGCGTTGAAGACGGGAATGCCCAATGTCGCGGAGCATGTGAGATCGACCTGGTTCGTTCCGATGCAGAAGCATCCGATCGCCTGGAGGTTCGGAGCGTTTCTGATGAGCGCCTCATCGAGCTGTGTCCGGCTTCTGATGCCCAGCATGGTGGCTTCCCGAAGAACGCTTTGAAGCTCGCTCCTCTCCAGGGAACCGTCCATTCTGACGATCTCCATGCCGGTCGTCTCGAGGCGTGCTTCGGCCGAGGGGTGAATCCCTTCCAGAAGAACGATCCTGCCACGTGTCGTCTCAGTCATGCTGGATCGCCTCTCGAGTTCGAGTCGTTCAGAGTCCGACGACGTCTGGCAGATCGAAGAGACCAGCCGTCAGATTGAGCGGGCCCTCCGGGGTGATGAAGATGTCCGCCTCGTAATGAACGCTCATCGAACCGTCGGTCGTGAACAGCGGCCAGCCTCTGCCTTCAGAGCGCACGGAAGGTGTGCCCACGCTGAGCATGGGTTCGACCGCCACCAGCAGTCCGGGTTTGAATGGTGTGAACGCATCGCTCCACTCGCCCGAATGCTTGGGAACCACGTTCGAGATGAACGGCGGGCCGTGCAGGGTTCGACCGTAGCCGTGGCCGCCGAGGCCACGAATCAACTTGAAACCAGCTTTCTTCTCGGCCACGTCCTCCACGGCTCGTGCCCAATCGAGAAGCGGCCGACCCGGTTGCATCATCTTGATTCCTGCGGCAAGGCAGTCCTTGCCCGCGTTCATCAGAGCGAGATTCTGCGGATCCGTACCGCAGATCGCATAGGTCCAGGCGGCATCTCCGATCCAGCCTTCGTACAGAACACCGATGTCGATGGAGAAGACATCACCTTCCTTCAGCGGAGTGCTGGTCATGTCGTGCGTGCCGTGAACGACGCAGTCGTTCACCGACAGGCAGGCATGCGAGGGGAATCTGGGATGCGGGCGTGCCTTGTAGCCCAGAAAAGCGCTTTCGCTTTTCAGGTCCTTGAGCGTGGTGGCGACGAAGGCGTCGACCTCACTCAACGTCTGGCCCGGCTTGAGCCATTCCACCAGACGTTCGTGAACGGTGACCACGCGCTCTGCCGCAGCTTGTGCGCCATCGATTTCCGATTGTGATTCGAGGATCATGCGCCCGATGATATCGAGTGGGCCCGAACCTGACCTCGGTCTCAGCCCCCGAAGGGGGTGAGATCATGAAGGCTGTCCCCGATCATGACCATCCTCGGTCCCGGAGTGGCGAATTCCCAGGCCAATGAGCGCTCGTCACAGGTGTCCAGCACGATCAGATCCGAGCGTTTGCCTGCTTCGATCGAGCCTCGGTCGTCCTGAAGATCAAGCACGCAGGCGGCGTTGTACGTGGCCGCCACGATGGCTTCAGCCGGCTTGAGGCGGCACCTATTCACCGCCAGATGGATCGTGAAGGGAATCGAAGGGGTGGGAGCGGAGCCCGGATTGCAGTTGCTTGCGATGGCCATGGCACCTCCGAGGTCGATCAGCGCTCGGCCCGCGGCGTATCGATCATCGAGGTGGTAGCCACTGCACGGCAGCAGGACGCCCATGGTGTCCGAGTGCGCGAGAATTCCGAGTTCCTCGTTGGTCGTCGCTTCCAGGTGATCGACGCTTCGTGCGCCGGCCTCCACCGCGAAGTGCGTCGCCCCGAGACTGTGGAATTGATCCGCATGCACTCTGATCGGGCAGCCCATCGATTGGGCTTCCTCGAACAGGGTCCGGCAGTCCTCCAGCGACCAGGCGCCTTCCTCGCAATAGGCATCGCAGGTGATTCCGGGGTGCGCCTCGACGACGGCCGGAAGCGTGGTGTTGATGGTCTTGCGTACGAAATCCGGGGTGTCGCGGTCGATCGCGTGCGCGCCGAGAAAGGTACCAACCACGGTCGACTGCATCGTGTCCCCTGCACGGCGAATCGCGTCCAGCATCTTCAGTTCGGCCTCGGTGCTCAGTCCGTATCCCGATTTGACTTCGACCGTCGTGGTGCCGAGTCGGGCCATCTGTTCGATCCGATGGATCAGGTTCGAGGTCAGTTCCTCCACCGAGGCACGGCGAACGGCCTGAACGGTGGACATGATTCCACCACCCTCGGCAAGCAGTTCGAGATAGCTCGCACCAGCGAGCTTGCGATCGAACTCGTCATACCTCGAGCCCGCCCAGCAGGCATGGGTGTGACAGTCCACGAATCCCGGCATCAGGACTCTGCCTTCAAGATCGATCACGCGTCCTCTGGTGTCAGGCGCGGGTCCGCTGCCGACTTCCGTGATCAGGCCGTCTTTCGTGTGCACCCAGCCGGATTCGATGACCCCGAGTTCTCTCAAGGCATTATTTCTTCTTGGTTGCCGGCCTTCGCCGGCAATGGTCAGAATGCGTCCGTTCTTGAAAAGAATTTCACTCATGGATCTCCATTCAGGCTTGTTTCGCTGCACGGATGGGATGAATCACTTCAATGTCCGATTGGTTTGATGATAGACTGCCCTCTCACCATCTGCACAGTCTCCCAGAGGTCAACCCATGTCTTCCGAACATACGGTCAAGAATCCCATCGTCTGCGCTGAACTCGCTGCGTTCGTGATCACCGTCAAGCCCGTCGGGCCCAACGTGGGCCAGCGGGAAGCGCCCATCATCGATCGTGATGTCAAAGGGCTCTTCGAACTGGCCGGAGACAATCTGAAGGGGCTGGTCATCGATCTTTCCGATGTGACCTTCATGTCCTCGATGGGAATGGGCACCTGCATCGCACTTCGCAATCAGGCGATGGCCGCCGGAGCGAAAGTGGCGCTTCATGGATTGAACGACGATCTCGCCGCGCTCTTCAAGATGATGCGTTTCCACAAGATGTTCGACATGCAGAAGAATGCCCAGACGCTCGAGAAGTGGCTGAAGAAGCTCTAGTGCACGGCGGTTCGACGTTTCGTGCACTTCAGGAAGCGGCCCTCTGCGACCACTCCGAGACATTCAGTCCCCGTATCCCAAGCGGCGATTCTCATCGCCGGCGATCCGGTCGAATTCCAGAAGTTCCCGGTCTGACAACTGATCTCGCCAGCGTTCATCGAGAGTGATCTCTCGTTCGCCGGTCTTGAAGCGCATGGGGTTTCCACCGATGTTGTGCGCTTGCGACTTGCGCAGTGTGAGTATCTCCGGGCCGTACTCCAGTCCCAGGAATCCACAGACCTTTTTCATGGTCGCTTCCGGATCACGGCACAGTTCCTCGTAGTGGACCTTCATTCTCTGGTCCGTCGGAATTCCGTAGGACGTCAGGCGGGTGTGCCTCTGGCTTCGCTTCCATTCGAAGGCGGCTCGTGCCATCGGCATGCCGGTTCTGCGGATCGCGGAGGCGCTCACCGCTCGGCCATCCCTGATCATGTTGAGCAACCTGAACTGATCGGGTGCCGTCAGATAGAGCGCCTTCAGCCGGCGAGCATCCTTCGAAGAATCGATGATCACCCGGGTTTCGGTGACGTTTCGAATGGCGTCGTACCAGAGCATCGACATCTCGATCGCTCTCTGGTGTGCGGGCGCGAACGACTTGTTGACCCATCGCCCCACGGGTCTCGGGGCCGCGAACATGGCGGCTTTCTGAATCATGGCGAGCGCAGGGTTCACCTCCGCTGGAATCAGCATGATCTCCGTCTCCCGGAGTGGATGACGATCCGCGCCCCAGCCGAGACGACCTCGCATGTCCGCTTCGATCTCGAGCCAGAAGGGACAGGTGGAGACCGGACTGCCACAGGTGCATGGTTCGGAATTCTCGCGTGCGTAGAGATTCAAGCGGTGGACTTCACCGACCGATTGGACCGAGGGGTGGTTGTTCAACAACAGATCGATCAGCGTTGAACCGCTTCGTCCCGACCCGCCGATGAACACCACCGCCTTGTCGTCTTGTCTCGTTGCCTGTCCCGGCACCGCTCTGTGGTCTTTCATGGTCTGATCTCGCACTCCGCCTTCGAGCTATTCGTTCGCTCTTCGGGCATCGGTGTAAATGACGAAGTCGGCCCGGCCCCGGTCTTCGTGACGCAGCGGGCCCGACGGTGAACCCACCATCACCACGTAGCGAACATCGATTCCCGGTCTCATGCCTTCTATTCTTGCGATGGTACCGCCGCCGAAATCTCCATGAAATCGACCCACCACGAGAAGCACCGGGTCACCATCCCGCTCGAGTGCGTTGCACACGGAGTCGGCCATCGTCGCGTCCCAGACCTCCTGTGCTCGCTGTCCCGGAAGCAGTCTTTCGTCGGTTGGATCGATGCCGTTCTCGACCAGAAGGGCCTTCAGCCGGTCTCGATAGGCGCCCTCATCGAGTGCTTCGGGAAGAGTGAAGAGGGCTTGTTCCTCGGCCGGAAGCGCTTGCAGCGAGTCATATCCTTCGAGTCTCGCCTGTTTGACATAGTGACGCGGTGCGTTCGCCGCGAAAACCGGAATGTCGTGTGCCTTGGCGAGCTCCAGCATGGGAAGCGAGAAACGTGTGAAATTGGCCCGTGCCTTCGGGCCTTCGTGCAGTTCGGTGAGCAGTTCGTCACGATCGATCTGATCGCTCATGTAGGCATCGACGGCGTCTTGCTTGTCTCTTTCGAGCATCTCCAGACCGACGACGAGTCCGGGGCGGGTCCGGATGAGTTCCTTCACGATCTCTCTCTGGAGGCGGTGCCCCAGGACGTCGTCGTGTTCCTCGCCCAGCACGATGACATCCGCATCCGTCAGACCAGGCAACATCAGAGTCGTGAAGTCGGTGGGTGTTCCCGTCTCACCTCGATGAATCGTCAGCGATCGTGGGGGGGTGGTCTCCGCAGGAAGCACCGGGCCGTGGACCGAACACCCGGCGACGAAAAGGGTCGCGGTCGTCAGAAGCGTTGATTTCAGCAGTCGCATGCTCTGAGGATCCTCGAAGGAAGGTCCTCGGTCAAACCGGGACGTTGAACCTGCCGTTCGCTACACTTGGTCCCCTATGAGCGATACCAAAGACAAGTCGAAGCGGCGCCGCAAGAAGGCGAAGGAAAAGGCCGAAGCGCGAGCCCATTGGGAGACGCTTGAGACCGCGGACAGGCACGATCTCTACGAGCGCTCCGTGCAGAACACCGAAGCCGAGATCGATTTCGTCGAGCAGGTCTGGAACGAGATCCGCGGGCGTACGGCCTCTGTGCTTCGAGAGGATTTCTGCGGTACCGCTCAGACCAGTGCCGAATGGCTGAGAAGACGCGAAGACAATCATTCGATCGGTGTCGATCTCGACGAGGAAGTCGTCGCCTGGGGGATGGCCAAGAATCGTGAGCGATTGACGGAAGAGCAGCTCGAACGTCTCGAAATCAGACTCGAAAACGTTCTTGATGTCTCCACCAGACCGGTGGAGACCGTGCTTGCGATGAATTTCAGCTACTTCCTCTTCAAGACTCGCGAGCATCTTCGCGGGTACTTCGAAAAAGTGCATGCCTCACTGGTCGATGATGGACTCTTCGTCCTCGATGCCTACGGCGGAAGTGACTCCTTCACCGAGATGGAAGAGGAGCGTGACCTCGACGGATTCACCTATGTCTGGGACCAGAATCACTACAACCCCATCAACGGGGACGTGATCAACAAGATTCACTTTCACTTCCCGGATGGGACCAAGATGAAGGATGCCTTCATCTACGAGTGGAGATTATGGACCTTGCCGGAGATCACCGAGATCCTCCTCGAAGCGGGGTTCTCCAAGGCTTCGGTCTACTGGGAGGGAACCGAAGAGGATGGCGAAGATGGAAACGGTGAATTCACCGCCGAAACCGTGGGTGAGCCCTGTGCCGGCTGGATTGTCTACATAGTCGCCGAGAAGTGAGTGAACTCGGCACTCCGTTGCCTATGATTGACCATGATGCTCCAAACCGCCCCAAGACATCTTCAGATCGCCAAGGTCCTTCATGCCGAACTGGAGAAGGTCGGCATCATCTTCTCCAGGCAGCTTCACAGTGACCTCGACGATGTCAACGCGCTCGCCGAGCACGTCGAGCGCTATCGCGGCAAGATGCTGCGCCCCACACTGCTTCTTCTGACCGCCCTTGCAGTCGAGGGCGACCCCTGTGACGGCTCTGCGATCTCTCCTCGGCATCGGACGGTGGCGACGGTTCTCGAAATGATCCACATGGCCACTCTGGTGCATGACGACGTTCTCGACGAGGCGGACTTCAGACGCCGCGGGGCCACCGTCAATTCCCTTCGCGGAAACGAGACCGCGGTCATGCTTGGTGACTATCTGATCTCGAACGCCTTCCATCTCTGTTCCACCGAAGGCGAGCCATCGATCAACGAACTGCTCGGGTCCGTCACCAACACCCTGTGCGAGGGTGAGCTTCTGCAGCTCTCGAATCGTGAGAACTTCGAGCTCGATGTGGCGACCTACATGGAGATTCTCAGACGAAAGACGGCGGTTCTCGTCGGCGCATGCTGTCGAGTCGGTGCCGCGCTCTCGAACGCCCCGGACGAAATGGTCGACGCCGCCGAACGATTCGGTAGCCATCTCGGTGTCGCCTTCCAGATTCAGGACGACCTTCTGGATCTCCTGGGTGACCTTGATGTGGTCGGTAAATCGACCGGACGTGACATCGCCACCGGAAAACTCACCCTTCCGCTGCTGCTCCACCTTGAAGGCGAGACCGAAGCGGAACGCAAGAAGACCGTCACGATGATCAGAAAATGTGATCAGGCCGGACTTCGCGAGCGTCTCGCGGGATCCGGGTCGATCGACGCCGCTCGCGACGAAGCCACTCGACTGGTCAATGAGGCCAAGAAGGGACTTGCGGTCTTCGTGCCCTCAAGCGCCCGTGATCTGCTTCATACGCTTGCCGATGCGGTCGTCGACCGCCAGGCCTGAGTCGATCTAGTCGGACCTTCCGAGTTCATTCTTCCATCGCATCCTCGGAAGCGCACCAAGTGGTTCCTCCGAATTGGTGAGCGATGCATTCGCCTGCACGAACGCTTCCACCATGTCGATCGTCAGTGACATCGGGTTTCCCTGCCAGCGGACCACCCAGTCCGAGCTGAGCACGACCACGTGCGGGATCCCTCTGATCTGAAAGAAATTCTTGAGCCGGCTGCTGGTGTCGACCGCGAGTCCGTAGGCGAAATCCTGTTTCTTCAGTTTTCGAACCGCGAAGTCGATCTTGAAGTTCTTTTCATCCGAGATGCCCAGGCAGATCACTTCCGAACCGAAATGTCGCTGGATCTCGTTCATGTGCGGCACGGCTCTGATGCACGGTCCGCACCATGTCGCCCAGAAATCGAGAATGACCACCTTGCCGGTCGCGTTGCCGGCAGTGGGAAGAAAATACGACTCGACGTAGAACGGTTCCGCCTGCTGATTTCGTCGATCCGCGGCCGAACTCACGGAGCCGGTCGTCGGAGGGAAAGGCGTTTTCGGATTCAGCTTCTCCAGCGCTTCCGCGGTTGGGCGGGCACGAGGTTCCTCCCCTTCGTCCGGGCGTGGTTCCGCCAGCAGGTGCCTGACGGCTTTTTCAAGTCTGGCATTCGCGACCCCTGCGTATCGCAGGGTTCCCTTTCGATCGATGACGTGCGTGATCGGCCGTTCGAACGCCCCGACCAGGTCGCACCACGAACCATCCTCGTCGATCATGACCGGGACCGTCATGTCCATCGATTCGAGAATGACGTCCGCTCGCTCCAGATTTCGAGGCATGTGAACCGCGATCACGGCGAGATCCTCTTCGTCCTTCAGAGTCTTGAGCGTTCTGCCCAGTCTGGTCCCGGCGGCTTTTCCGGGGCCTTTCGTGGACATGGTCTGAATCACGACCACCTTTCCCCTGAGATCTTCGAGTGCGGGGCCCTTTTCGGAAAACCACCGTGCGTCGGCAGGAAATGGGGGGGCGGCCCAGCCTGCGGCTTTGGATGCCGCGAGGGCATCCTCCTGATTCAGTCGTTCCAGCCAGAGCTGCTCGCTCTTGCCGCCGTCGGATGTCCGCTCCGTCTTCAACTGACTGTCGGATGAGCGTTGCTCGGGCGACGGGGAGGATGCGTTGGAGCCCGCATGTGCGCACGTGGCATGCGCGCACAGAATCGAAACACCGAGAGCGGTCGCGAAAAGTCGTCTTCGAGGCATGGGTGTCGTCCTCACTGGTTGACAGGTCTGAAAAGAATCTGGAGCCCGTTTCGTTCGAACCGACTCACCAGGTCACTCCTCCGGAGGGGCGACTTCCTCATCCGCGCGCGGAGGCGACTGGGCGAGTGTGATTTCACAGTTGTCGATCAACCTGACCGACCCGAGCCGTGCGGCCACGAGTGCTCGCAGCGGACGATTCGACTGTGTCGGTGGCGTGAGCGTCTCCGCGTCTCTGATGGCGGCGTAGTCGATGTCGAGCTCATGTTCGACCAGGATCTGTCTCATGCGGACCTGGGCCTCTTCGATGGTCGAGCAGGTGCTTGCCGCTTCCAGCGAGCGTCGAAGTCCCAGTGCATGGTCCTTCTGTTCTTCGCTGAGATGCATGTTTCGTGAACTGAGCGCAAGTCCGGATTCCGCCCTGATCGTGGGAGCCCCCTCGACTTCGATGATGCCGAATCGGTCGGATCTGTCCTTGATCATGTCCTTCAGCACCAGCAGTTGCTGGTAGTCCTTTTCGCCGAAGAGGCAATGTCTTGGTTTGGTCAGTTCCAGAAGGCGGCTCACGACGAGGCACACGCCACTGAAGAAATTCGGCCGGATCGCATCCTCGAGTCCGGGACGGGTGGCCACGTCAGGAAGTTTCAGCCTCTGCGCCGTCGTGGTCGCGTTCTTGAGACCCTCTGGATAGATCTCGTCCGAATCAGGGGTGAAGAGCAGGTCCGCTCCCGAGTCCTCCGCCACCTTGCAATCTCGGGCGAGATCTCTCGGGTAATCGTTGAAATCCTCGTGAGGAGCGAATTGGGTGGGGTTCACAAAGATGCTCACCAGCACCGGTCGGCCGATGGTGGCGGCCTTTCTGATCAACGAGCAATGCCCTTCGTGCAGCGCGCCCATCGTCATCACGACCACCGGGCGCGAATCCTCGATTGAGAGTTTTCGCGACACTTTGGTGAGTTCTGAACCTGTGCTGATGATTTTCACGATGACTAGGGTATCCGGTTCTGGGTCAAAAGGCTCGCTCTGACGTCGCTGCATGATATGAAGTTGTTTCTAGGTGGAGATACCATCCGAGCACTGGTATGATATGGAGCGATCCTCACTAGATTTCTAGCCCGTTCCGAGCGTTCTCGGAATGCCATTCGAGAGAGCCTCATGACCCTTGACCTGCCCATCTACATGGACAACGCCTCGACCACTCGAACCGACCCGAGAGTGCTCGAAGCCATGCTGCCTTTCTTCCTCGACACCTACGGCAATCCGTCCAGCAGGAATCACTCCTTCGGCTGGGCCGCCGAAGACGGGGTCGACCGCGCCCGCCGTCAGGTCGCCGATCTGATCGGTGCCGGTCCCAAGGAGATCATCTGGACCTCCGGTGCCACCGAAGGCAACAACCTCGCCATCAAGGGCGCCGCCCGGATGTACGCGAAGGCCCCGGCAGGGGAGAGCGGCCGCGGGCACATCATCACCGCGATCCACGAGCACAAGGCCGTGATCGACCCGTGCAAGCGCCTCGAGCGAGAAGGCTTCGACGTGACCTGGCTCGAACCCGGTGCCGATGGTCTCATCACCGCCGACATGGTCGCGGGTGCGATGCGAGACGACACGATCCTCGTCTCCATCATGTGGGCGAACAACGAGATCGGAACGATCAACGAAGTTCCCGAGATCGGTGCGCTCTGCCACGAACACAACGCCATCTTCCACACCGACGGAACCCAGTGGGTCGGCAAGATGCCCACCAACGTCGATACGGACAACATCGATCTTCTGAGTTTCTCCGGCCACAAGCTGTTCGGCCCCAACGGTGTCGGCGCACTCTACGTTCGACGTCGCCGGCCCCGAGTCCGTCTCGAAGCGATGCTCGACGGTGGCGGTCACGAACGCGGCATGCGTTCCGGAACGCTCAACGTCCCGGGAATCGTCGGCATGGGCATGGCCTGTGAAATCGCCGGTCGTGAGATGGAAGCCGAAGGGGAACGACTTCTCAAGCTTCGGCAGCACATGGAACGCTCGCTCGTCGATGCGATCGACGTGGTCCAGGTCAACGGTCACGCCGAAAAGCGCCTCCCCCATCTGACCAACATCTCATTCGGGTTCGTCGAAGGCGAATCCCTGATGATGGGCGTCAAGGACATCGCCTGTTCCTCCGGCTCGGCCTGCACCAGTGCGAGCCTCGAGCCCAGCTACGTGTTGAAGGCTCTGGGAGTCGGCGACGACCTCGCGCATTCATCACTTCGCATGAGCTTCGGGCGTTGGACCACGGCCGAGGAAGTCGACTACGCGATCGAGAACATCATCACAGCAGTGAAGCATCTTCGTTCGATGAGCCCTCTCTACGATCTCCACAACGAAGGCATCGACATCAGCACCATCCAGTGGCAGGCCCACTGATCCCCGAAGGAAAGCAATCATGGCTTACAGCGAAAAAGTGGTCGAGCACTATCAGAATCCTCGAAACGTCGGCTCGTTCGGCGCCTCCAACGAAGTCAAGGACAGAAGCGACATCGGAGTCGGCATCGTCGGCGCACCCGAGTGTGGTGACGTGATGCAGCTTCAGATCAAGGTCGATGACGAGGGCATGATCGAGGATGCGAAGTTCAAATGCTTCGGATGCGGGTCAGCCATCGCGTCGAGCTCGCTTGCGACCGAATGGCTCAAGGGGCGCTCGGTCGACGACGCTCTGAAGATCAAGAACACCGCGATCGTGGAGGAGCTGAGTCTTCCTCCCGTCAAGATCCATTGTTCCGTTCTCGCCGAAGATTCGATCCGAAGCGCGATCGCCGATTACAAGAAGAAGAATGGCATGGACGATCACGACCATGACCACGACCACGACCACGACCACGACCACGACCACGACCACAGCCACTGAGATACGGAGTTCCGAGTTATGCCCGTCACCGTGACCGATACCGCCGCCCGAGAAATCGAATCCATCATCAAGCAGCAGAGTCTCGATGCCGAGAAGATCCACCTTCGCGTCGGCGTGAAGGGTGGAGGCTGCAGTGGATTCTCCTACCTGCTCGACCTGACCGAGGTCCAGAAGGACTCCGACGAGCGGTGGTCCTATGACTACACCCTCAAGGATGAAGACAACGAGCGAGATGTCTCGATCAACGTCGTCTGCGATCCGAAGTCCTACCTGTATCTGAACGGGACCTCGATCGACTTCAAGGACGAGCTGATGGGACGAGGATTCGTCTTCAACAATCCGAATGCAACGAGCTCATGTGGATGCGGCTCCAGCTTCTCAGCCTGACCGAGCGGATCCGCCCCGACATGATCAGAAACCTCATCGCGGTCTTCCTGGGAATGCTTGCCGGCATGGCCGTCAACATGTCCCTCGTGATGGTCGCGCTGGTCCTGTATCCCATGCCTGAAGGCGTCGCTTTCACCGACACTGAAGCGATGCCCGAGTATTTCGCGAGCATTCCCGCCACGGGATTCCTGATCGTGCTCGCCGCGCATCTCGGTCAGTCCTTCTTCGGCGGGCTGGTCGCGGCACTTCTCAGCAAGGACAGACCTCGAACGATGGCACTGATCATCGGAGTGCTGAGCCTCATCGGTGGAGTGGTCAACCTGATCGACCTGCCGCATCCCATGTGGATGTGGATCGAGGTGCCCGGCTACCTCCTGGTCGCCTGGTTCGCGGCCTCGCTGGCGATGCGATTGAAAAGAAGCTCCGTCGCCACCACCGCCTGACGCCACTCATGCCTGCGTCCCCGCGCCCTGCGGGAATCACCCGAGCGCCTTGATCGCCCGCTCGCTGTCCTTGATCAAGGGCATCGCGGACAGCTCGCCTCCGACGGCGACCTTCATCCATGCCGCCGGTGTGAGTCGTCCGATCGAGCAGATCCTCTTGGTCTCGGCTGCGATGTCCTTGTTTCTCACATGCGCTCTCACCTGGTGGCTGATCATCTGTCCGATGGCATAGTCAGGAAGATAGAGCGGATGCGCCACCATGTGCTGGTAGGCTCCCAGGATTCGATAGGGATCCTGGCCGAAATGGTCGGCGAAGAATTCCGACCAGACATCGTCCGAGATCCGCAGCACGGTCTCACGCAGAGCCGCGGCATCGGCTTTCGGGTTCTCGTAGATCCATCGCCAGGTGCGAAGTTCCATCAACGACGGTCCCGCGATCTGGCAGGCCATGAGCATCGTGCTGAGCGTGGTCTCGTGGAAGGCACGTTGTGCCGCCGCGGCATCCTCGATGCCGAGGACACGCTTCGCCAGTGATTGATAGAGGAAGGCGAAGGCTTCGGTGCAGGCGGTGTTCGGAACGCCCTCGAGAATCGGTCTCGGTGCGAAGTAGCACGAACACAGCTGCTCGAGATTGTGGCCGAGTTCATGCATCGCGGTGTCGAAGCCGTCCCAGCCGAGCTCGTTCTTCAGCCGGCTCGTACGCAGCCAGGCGTCGTACTGATGCAGCATCGGTCGCATCGCGTGTCCGGCTCCCTTTCCGATCTCGACCCGGATTCTCGTCCCGAGAAAATCGGCCAGTTCATCCTCGAAGCCCAGTCCCCGGAGGACTTCGGGTAGTTTTCGCTCGAAGGCTTTTTCATCCTCGAAGAGCGCTCTGACCGCATCGTCCATCTCGGAGGCCTTGCGGGATTCGAAGAGATCGTCGTAGTAGACGTCATGCGCTTCCAGCTCACGACCGAGCTGGTGCTCCATCTTGGCGGAGAGGTCCTTGCGAACATCAGCGGAGAGCAGATCGACCAGCATCTTCTCGACGTCGGCCTCCGGGATCTCTCGATGCAGTTCGCACTTCCGCGAGATCGCGGTCGGATGCTCCGGGTGGTGGGGATCGAGTGCCTTGGCGACTTCGACCTGCATCATCCAGTGGTCGTAGCGTTCGAGACCCACGACATCCTCGGTCTTCTCGCCACCGAGCGTGTTCATACCCGGATCCCAATCGAGTTCGTTGGTTCCATCCATGACCGAGCGGGGAATCGAACCATCGATGTGACGTCCAAGGACCCATGCGAGGGCGCGTTGCTTGTGAATGCCGTCCGGTTCGTTGTATCCGGCCTTCAGTTCCTCGCGGATGAGCCAGTGTGCGACCAGCTTGCGATCCGATTCGAACCATCGCTTGCCGGTGGCATCCACCATCGTCCCCACGGGCACATGAAAGTTCGACACCCAGTGTGATGCCTTGAATCCGAGGTCTCGCGCCATGTCGGCGACATCCTTCGGGATGCGAGCGCCGAAGTGTCGAGAGATCCTGCTTCTCGCCCAGTCTTCGGTGGACCAGGAATCGCCGTGTTCGAGCATCTCGGTCAGTGAAGGTCGATCCAGATTCAAGAGCGCGAGATGCGCGAGTTTCTGGATGTAGACCTGTTCCGAGAGATCGGGTGCCGGGTCGAAGGTGGCGAGCAGCTCGTCGATGTTCGCCATCTCGTCACCACGCAGATCGGCCCACCGCCTCAAGGTGCGTCTCATTTCGTAGAGATGGCCTCGTACCTGGGCGATCGAGGTCTCGAGACGTTCGACGAGCCTGTCCAGATCATCGGAGTCCGCGACGAAATGATCGAGGCAGAACGTCGCGAATGCCGCGTCATCGCCATCCGCTTCCTGCCACAGTTCGGCGCAACGGGCGACTCCTGATTCGATCCTCGCTCGGTGCTCCTCACCGTGTCTTTCGATCAACTGACTCGTGACGTGCTCGGTACCGGTGGTGGCTGTGGTGGTGCTCATGACTGCATGATAGTCGGCGATGAGACGGGTTTCGGACTCTTTTGCCGAGGCGTATTCCTGCTTTCTCGCTTTTTCACTGAGAGACATGCTCCTCTCGTCCGGAAGTCCTTCGACACCCCACGTGTCACCGGATCATTCCGGATCGATTCACCCGTTTTCAGGAGATTTCTCATGTCTTTCTCACTCAGCTGCCTCGTTCTTACCGCCGCCCCATTCCTTCAAGGTGGAGATGAATGGAACCCGGGAGACCCTTATTTTCCCTCACCTTCGGTGCTCTCCGATGCACCGACATGGATTCCTCTGGATGACATCGGACGTGAGAATGTCGGTTCGAAGCCTTCATTCAACATCCAATACGTTTCTCAGGGAGATGAACAGCGCTACCGAGTGATTGCTCGTGTTCATGGATTCTGGGTCGAACCCCATCGCAATGCTGATTCTGAGATCGATCTGTCCTTCCTGGAGGTTCGTGTTCCGGGAATGGGCGTCACCGATGTCGTCGGTCTCCCTCAGCTGCCTCTGATTCACACGGCGCTCGGGCTCACCGGCAAGGCGACTCAGGTCGAGATCGCCGCCCCTGATCTTCGTCAGTACGCGACCTTCGACAATGCTCCGATCCTGCCGCATCAAGGCCCTGACCTGGAGCCTCTCGGGGGCGATGGTCAGCCCAGGCCTTTCAAGATCGATGAGAGCTTCTATCGAAACCATCCCGACTCGTGGCCGGCAGGTGCCGGCACGGCGGCGGCCGGTCCCGACCATGTCTTCGGCACCATTCCATACGCCAAACCCTCTCTGCAGATGTTCAAGTACGAGCCCTTGAAGAACCAGCTTCAGGTCGCGCGTGAAATCGAATTCGATCTGATCTATCGGGCCGAATCCAGTGAGCGGATCGCTCTTTCACGCTCCTGGGCGCGAGCCGCCAGTGAATTCCTTCAGAATTACGACTGGCTTCTCGAGAAGGATATTCTCACGCCTTTCATCGACTGGAAGGGACGCTACCTCATCATCCATCCTGAAAGCTGGCTCGAGCAACTCGAACCTCTCATCACTCTCAAGAGACAGCGAGGCTATCGAGTCGATCGAATCACCATCGAGGAGATCGCCAGTGCCGATTCCGAGGATTTCTTCGCGGCGATCAACGACTGGTACTTCGATCACTCCGCCATCGAGGAGAAGTACGTTCTTCTCGTCGGGGACACCTCGTTGATCCCACACCGGCAGACTTCCGTCACGAATGACGTTGGCGTGATCGGAAGCTCGGACATGCGATATTCATTCCTGCATTCGGAGTTCTCGCCCAGCCTGTGGATCGGTCGTCTTCCCGCAGAGACCGATGCCGAGTGCCAGGTCATGGTCGACAAGTCGGTGAGCTATCAGACCAAGAGGCTCTTCGACAGCGACTTCTACGAGACCGCGACACTCGCCGCTCACCCCGGAGAAGAAGACGCTTATCTGGATTGCATCGACACCATCATGGCCCAGACGCATCTCTACGAACGTCCTCGGAACTTCATCGATCGTGGTGGCGACACCGCCGACGGCAAGGATGAACTCGTGATCTCGGACATCGACGACAAGCATGTCGGGCTCGTGATGTACCGTGGGCACGGTTCCACCACTGCCTGGTCCCCATGGGACTTCGACAACCAGCGTCTGAACGACACCGATCTCGGCACGCTCACCAACACCACCTACAACCCGGTCGTCTTCAGCGTCTCCTGCAGCAACCATGGCATTCAGGACAATCCCGAGGCCATCGGCCGTGAATGGATGCACTACGAAGCCGCCGCGAGTGCGAGCGTCGGCGCCATGCACGTATCCTATCGCCCGCAGAACAACACTTTCGCCGAATATTCATGGATCTGGCTCCAGTCCGAATCGGTTCATTCGATCGCGGCAACGACGATGTGCGCGCTCAACTCGGCCGCAAGCGCACATGGTGATCAGTGGTCACGTTGGAATCAGCAGGTGTACTCGGTCTTCGGTGATCCTGAAATGCGCGTCTACAACAATGCACCATTCCAGATCATCCTCGACTTCCCCGGTCCTGACGTGATCCGACCCGAGCTCCCCTTCGAAGTCAATGTGTTCGATGATCTCGGTCGACGTGTTTCCGAGGCCATCGTCACTCTGAGCGGGCCCGAAGGTCCCATCTTCACGGGACTCTCCGACCCCAACGGATCGTTCCTCATCCCCGCTGGTCTCGACCTCGGCGATCATGAGGAACTGACTCTCCGAGCCTGGGTCGACGATCGCAACGGCATCGATGTCGTGTCAACGATCCAGGTCGACACTCAGACCTCGGTCATCGAGGACCTCGATGGTGACGGTCGAGTCGGTGGCGCCGATCTTGCTCAGCTGCTTGCATCATGGGGCGGCGGGGGACCCGCTGACTTCGACGGAAACGGCGAAGTGAACGGAGCGGATCTGGCTCGAATGCTCGCTGCCTGGGACTGATCCTTCCATCATTCGATGGTTCCGCGGGGGCGCCTCATCTCGAGGCGCCCTCGTTTTCGATGATGTGGGGTATCCTGTTCCCATGAACGTTCGCGCCACATCATCCCGCCTTCTCTTCGGGCTCATTCTCCTGATGGTGACCGCCTCCGGGTGCCAGACAGTGGCCACTCCGGGGTTCGAAAAGATCACGCCCGGGATGGATCAGGCCGAGGTGCGGTCGATTCTCGGTGACCCGTCCTCGACCTACGATCGGCTGATCGGTACCGACGGAGTGCTCGTCCGCTTCGAACGCTGGCAGTACGGAGACACACCGAGCACGCTCGCCACCGGGATGGTGTTTTCCGATCTGCCGAGCGACGAGGTCTGGGCCGTCTTCTTCGACGAAGAGGGCCTGGTCATCAAGGCGCAGTCACCGGTGCTGGGCGTTTCCGGGCCTCGACCCGTCGAATTCCCCGACATGATTCCCTCGCGAAGTCGCTGACGCTCCTCGGCAGGATGGGCGCAAAGAAAAAGACCGTCGAAGCGAGGCTCCGACGGTCTTGGGTGTGATCGTTCGGATCGGCTCAGACTTCTGCGGCCATCTTCTCGGCCTTGGCGCGAGCATCGTCGAGCGTTCCCACGTACATGAATGCGCTTTCGGGAAGGTCATCGCCTTCGCCGTTGCAGATTCGTTCGAAGGAATCGATGGTGTCGCTCAGAGGCGTGGTGATACCCGGCGATGCCGGTGAAGACTTCGCCCACGTAGAACGGCTGCGAAAGGAATCGTTCGATCTTTCGAGCTCTGGACACCGTGAGCTTGTCCTCTTCGGGAAGCTCGTCGACACCGAGGATGGCGATGATGTCCTGAAGGTCCTTGTACCGCTGAAGGATGGTCTGGGTCTGACGTGCCACCTGGTAGTGGTGTTCGCCGATGACCTGAGGGTCGAGGATTCGTGAGGTCGAACCGAGGGGGTCCACCGCGGGGTAGATGCCCTTTTCGGCGATGCTTCGTTCAAGCACGACGAAGGCGTCGAGGTGAGCGAAGGTGGTGGCCGGTGCGGGGTCGGTCAGGTCGTCCGCGGGGACGTAGATCGCCTGAACCGAGGTGATCGCGCCCTTGTTGGTCGACGTGATGCGTTCCTGCATCGCACCCATCTCCGTCGCGAGGTTGGGCTGGTAGCCCACGGCACTCGGCATTCGGCCGAGAAGTGCGGACACTTCGGAGCCTGCCTGGGTGAATCGGAAGACGTTGTCGACGAAGATCAGGGTTTCCTTGCCGGAAGCATCTCTGAATTCTTCCGCCATCGTGAGGCCCGAGAGGCCCACTCGAAGACGTGCACCCGGAGGTTCGTTCATCTGACCGAAGACCATGGCGACCTTGTCGAGGACGTGGCCCTTGTTGCCTTCCTTGTCGGTGTACTCGGCTTCCGCCATTTCACCCCAGAGGTCGTTGCCTTCTCGAGTTCGTTCACCGACGCCGCAGAAGACGGAGTAGCCTCCGAAGTTTCGGGCGACTCGAGCGATCATCTCCTGGATGATGACGGTCTTGCCCACACCCGCGCCACCGAAGAGGCCGATCTTGCCACCACGCACGAACGGGCACATGAGGTCGACGACCTTGATGCCGGTTTCGAGGATTTCGGTCTTGGGGTTGAGGTCGACATAGTCCGGCGGATCACGATGGATCGGCTTTCGCTTGTCGGTGTTGACTGGACCTTTTTCGTCCACTGGTTGACCGAGCAGGTTGAACACGCGTCCGAGGACTTCTTCGCCGACGGGGACGGTCACACTGTCGCCGGTGTCGACGCAGTGATCACCACGTCGCACACCGTCGGTGGACGCAAGCGCCACGCAACGGACGAGTCCGCCACCAAGATGCTTGGCGACTTCTCCGACGAGAATGCTCTTCTGTTCTTCGCTGCCGAAACTCACTTCGACTGCGTTGTAGATCTCGGGGAGATCCGACTCGGGGAACTGGACATCGAAGGTAGATCCGATGACCTGGGCGACGGTTCCGGTACTGGCCATGTGTGCGTCTTTCCGTCCTGATTCATCTGTAATGAAGGCGACACCGAAGCGGTGCCGCTCGAAGCGACAAGGATAGTGGGGCGTCCGGTTTCGCGCCATAGATTCGAGCCCTAGATTTTGCTTCCTCGGACAGTTTCGAGGCGGTTGAGCCTGAGTTGGCCCCAGGATCAGCCCGTGGTGTCCAGAATCCGGCCTCTGGCGACCCCGGTCGCGGCTTCGACTCGCTCGGCGTCACTGCTGTAGAGCTGCATCGCATCGGCTCTGTCGGCGTTGGTGGGGCCATCGAAGCCCACACCTCGGTTGATCCCGCTGCGGACGGTTCCCGCGACCAGATCCTGAAGTCGTTCTGCCTGCGTGGCGTCCCTGACCTCTTGTGAGGGGCCTGGTGCTGGAGTGATTCCAGTGGGTTGAACCGATCCCGTTGCGGCAGGTCTGATGGGACGCATGCCGGTGTAGAGATTGATCGCAGAGTTGGGTCCGTTGATGTTCATGGTCTTGTAGGACTATACCTTCGACAGCTTGTTGATTCAGCTCGAATTTCCGTTCACATCTTTTTTCAGGCCAGCGAGTTATCGAGCACATCGGTCGGCCTGACACGCAGCAACGATGGTTTTTCATTATCCCGGACGTGGAGCCTGATTTTCGAAAGATCGCAGGATGCTGGAATCAATACGCTGCGCCCGGTGAAAAGTTCGAGTGTCTCTCCACCGGATTCGATGGTGCCCGAGCCTCCGGTGCACATCACGACCAGAGGAATTCCACCGGAAGGTTGCTCGAAGCTCATGGTCGCATTCGGATCGCTGCTCTCCGGGAGGTCGAGTTGATCGATCTCGAAAAAGTCACACCGAATCAGACGTCTGGTTCTCAGTGCATCGGTGGTGAGTGTGCTCGCCTCCGAGCCTCTGGTGATCCTGGGCCACGCGGTCCTTTGATTCGCGCCAAGTCTCACCGACGCACACGCTGGTTCGATGTGAAGTGGTCTGGCTGGGTCATTTCGATTCCAGTCCCAGGTCCGAAAGGTGGTGTCCGATGGCGTCTGAACCTCCGCCACCAGGATGCCTTCACCCAGTGCATGGCAGAGACCGCTTTCCAGAAAGATGGCATCACCCGGAGAGACGTCCGCGGTCTGAAGAATGTCGAGGAACGCTCCGGTCTCGATCGCTTCGCGAAACCTCGCGGCGTCGACCGTGTCATTCAATCCCACGTAGACCCTGGCTCCGGGTTGTGCCGCCAGTACGATCCAGGCTTCGGTCTTCAGCGCAGCCTCCGGATGTGCTCGGGCGTATTCGGCGGAGGGGTGCAGCTGCACCGAGAGATTCTCACGAGCATCGAGAAGTTTGATCAGCAGTGGAAAACCACCGTCCGGGCCGGGGACGGCTCGACCCAGAAGTTCACTCCGATGTGTCTGAAGAAGGTCCCGCAGGCTTCGTCCCTTGAAGGGGCCTTCGGCCACCCGGGAGCAGCCATCCGGGATCGAGTCCGGGAGGTCTGCGATCTCCCAGGATTCACCGATCGATCCTTCATCCGGAAGTTCCTTCCCGTACGACGACAACAGACGCCCTCCCCAGGCGCGATGCTTGAGGAGCGGTTCGAATGCAAGTGGTGGGAGTGTCATCGGGGTGTTCGGATCAGAAGACCATGCCGGAGATCTGCGCTTCGAAGACCAGTTTGTCGTTGACGATGCCTTGAGCATCGGTGACGAAACGTCTTCGGTTGGCCTTCACTTCTCGGGTCAGAAGGATCAGGGTGTCTCCCGGAACCACTTGTCCTCGGAAGGAACAGTCGGTGACGCGGGTGAAGCCCAGGAAGCCTTCTGGAAATCGATGTCTGATGACGTAACTCGACAGCTGCGCGCCGGCTTCGATCTGCAGCACCCCGGGAAAAAGCGGCCGACCGGGAATGTGCCCTGCAACCCAGAATTCATCGTCACGAATGTTCTTGATGCCCACGCCTTGCGTGCACTCGTCATTGCACCAGATGACTTCGTCGAGGTGGCGCATGTCGCCACGGTGGGGATTGATGGACTCGATCTTTTCAGCATCCCCCATGGTCTGCTCGAAATCGATCTTCGAAAGATCGATGAGGTATCGGTCAGAAGCCATTGGTTGGATTGTTTTTGTCATGTCTTCAAGGATAGGGCACATTCATGTTCCATGTCATCATTCCCAATGGGCTTGTTGATTCCCTCAAGGAAAGGCACGGGTCGCTTTTCGAGTCCAAAAAAGAAGCGAAGCCGTTCATGAACATGAACGGCTTCGCTTGAATCGTATGCCTGCGCCGAAGCGCCGGAGTCAGTCAGTCTTCTGGGCGTCCAGAATCGACTTTCTGAGTTCCTGTGCAATGTTCTTCACATCCTGCATTGCTTTTCGAACCCGAGTGCCAGCTGCCTTGTTGCCGCCAGCGGCCTTCAGGACATCTGCTTCGCATTCGGCCAGGACTCTTTTCATGTTCTCGTAGTGCTGCGTGACCATTTTCTTGAAGACCTCTCTAATGATGGAGACCGACCCAACCGGTCTCCACGGTGGCTATGTGTTATCCACGTTATCGGGGCGTATGCGGTGTTGTCACCACGTTTTTCGCCGATATTGGGCTAAAAAGGGGTATTTCCTTGAAACAAGGCCTCTTGAAACGCCAATGTTTCGACTGTAAACAACTGTGCGCAATGGAGTTGTGCGCCATGGTGTCGCTCACACCGAAAGTTCTGCTTTCTGGGGAAAAGAGGCCCGATATCTCGCACGAATGGGGGCCACCACTGCTTGGATGAAGCCATCGACCTGTTCCGGTGCTCGGCCAACGAAGCGGGAAGCATCCTCGAACTCGCTCAGAGGCACGGCTGCAAACAGGGGTTCCCTCGCCAAGCGTTCCAGAAGATCGTTCTTCATCGACCCTCCGGCAAGTTCGGCGGCGACCTCTCGAGAGACCGTTCTGATGACCTCGTGGGCTTCCTGGCGGTCGGCGCCTGCTCGCGCCGCGGCAAGCATCAGATCCTCGGTGGCCATGAAGGGGAGTTCACGGGCGAGGTTGGCGGTGACGATGGCTTCATTGACCACGATGCCGTCAGTGACGTTGCCCATGATGTCCAGTGCGTTGTCCAGTGCGAGGAAGCTCTCCGGAAGGCTCATGCGTCGGTTCGAGGAATCATCGAGCGTGCGCTCCAGCCACTGCGTGGCGGCGGTGTCCACGCCGTTCTGCCAGAGCGAGATCACGAATCGTGAGAGCCCCGTGGCACGCTCGCAGCGCATCGGGTTGCGCTTGTACGCCATGGCGCTGGACCCGATCTGGGATTTTTCGATCGGTTCCTGAAGTTCACGGAGATTCGCCAGGAGGCGGATGTCGTTGCAGGTCTTGTGAATCGCGGTGGCGGTCAGAGAAAGTGCCGACAGAATCTGAGCGTCGACCATCCTCGGGTAGGTCTGGCCACTGACGTCCCAGCAGCGTGTCGGATCCCAGCCGAGTTTTTCCGCGATCTTCCGTTCCAGTTCGTCGACCTTGGCCCCATCGCCATCGAAGAGGCCGAGGAAGGATGCCTGGGTGCCGGTCGCGCCGCGCATGCCTCGCAGGCGCATCGCTTCGATTCGTTGTTCCACGTCCTGGAGGGCGATGGTGAAGTCCTGTGTCCACATCGTCGCTCGTCGGCCGACGGTCGTCGGTTGGGCGGGCTGGTAATGCGTGAAGCCGAGGGTCGGAAGTGATCGGTACTGCTCGGCGAAACTGCCCAGTTGATCGATCACCAGTGCGATCTTCCTCGCGATCAGCTCCAGGGCTTCCTGAAACAGAAGGAGGTCCGCATTGCAGACGATGTCCTGCGAGGTCGCACCAAGGTGGATGATGCCCAGAGCATCCGGGGCGGCCTCCCCGTAGGTATGGACGTGTGCCATGACATCATGTCGAAGCGTCTTCTCATGGGCCGCTGCAGCCTCGAAGTCGATGTCCTCGAGCGCTTCACGAAGCTGGCGAACCTGGTCTTCCGTGATCTCGAGACCAAGTTCGTGTTGTGCCTCGGCCAGCGCGAGCCAGATCCGACGCCAGGTCGTGATGCGTTTTCTCGGCGAAAAGAGCTTGGCCATTTCAGGCGTCGCGCTGCGAGCGGTCAGTGGCGATTGGTAGATGTCGTGTTGCGATCCGATGTCGTCTCTCCTGAGTTGGATTCGCGCCTCATCCTACCGGCCCCAAAGACTCTTGGTTCGGTTCCGTCAAGCAGTCTTTTCAGGTTCGTACGGTGTCTCCAGATCACCATGAAAGCAATCACCAGCCCGGTGATCGTCTGAGGAAGCACCGCCCCCGAGGCGCTTTGTCCGTCATTGCTGATCAATCCCAGAATCAGTGCGGTACAGGGAACCGCACTGGCGGCGGCCATGCTCGCCAGGGACATGAAGCCCAGGCCAAGAATCATGACGATGAAGACGCCTGCGGCGACCAGAACCGGAATCGTCATCAATGGCCACATCGCCAGGAGGGCGCCACATGCGGTGGCGACGCCTTTGCCACCCTTGAAATTGAGAAAGGGAGAGAAGACGTGGCCCAGAATCGAGGCGACACCCACCGCGAGCCAGCCTGAGGCTTCCGCAGGAGCGAGAGCGCCCGCCGGTTGACCGATGGTTCCCGCAATCATCCCCGCCAGAATCACGGGCGTGGCTCCCTTGGCGGCATCGAGCACGAAGCAGAGAAGACCCCAACGTCGCCCCAGAGCACGTCCCACGTTGGTCGCACCGGTGTTGCCGGACCCGACGGTGCGAAGGTCGATCTTCTTGAGTTTCGCAAGGACCACGCCGAAAGGAATCGATCCGAATGAAAATGCGATCAAGCACCAGAGGAACCAGCCGGTCGGAGTCATCGGGATGTGCCTTTCTCTAGAAGTGTTCGCGCGGCGTGCAGCACGTCGCCGACCGAGATTCGCCCGATCCGACAGGCTTTCGCATGATCGTCGGCGACGTGTTCTTCGGTCAGAAACGGTTCGGCCACGAGGTGACGTTCGCGAATCTCAGGGAGCACCGTGAAGCGTCGATCCGTCGGTCCGAAGAGGACCACCGAAGGCGTGCCGAGTCCCGCGGCGAGATGCCGTGGTCCGGTGTCGTTGGTGATGAGGAGCTCCGACCTGCTGATGACCGATTTGAGCGCGGCGATCGAACCACCTCGTGCCGGCAGATCGATCAACCCGGGCCGGGCCAGTTCGACGACACGCGTGATGAGTCCGGCTTCAGCGGGTGATCCGTTCACCAGAATGGTGACGTCACGGTTCGAGCGAAGGTCGTCCGCGACCGCGGCGAACGATTCCGCGGACCATCGTTTGTCCTCGCGGTTGGCTCCCGGATTCAGAACGACGAACGGTCCGTCGACTCCTTCGAGCAGTCGGTCGCCCGCCGAACGTTGTTCTTCGCTGAGCCCCAGGCGCGGAGTCCGGTCTCGTACTTCGATGCCGAACGCCTCCTCGACGAGCCGGGCGTAGTCGTCCAGAGTGGTGGTGGGGGTGGACGTGCCTTGTCGGGGCTTGATCGGATTGATCGGATCGGTCAGCAGCCAGCGTCGGCCCTGGGTGGCGTATCCGATTCGCCGGGTGCTGCCGGTCACGCGTGCGAACAACGCCGAACGCGGACTGTTGGGAAAGAGCAGTGCGGTGTCCGGTGCGAGTTTCGCGAGTCGCCGGCCGTCCTTCACCGGGCCCAGAAGGCCACGAAAACCAGCTTCTTCGATGGCATCCACGAACGGAGCGCCTTCGAGAATGGGCTGCAGTCCGGGGCGGATCGTGGCGGTGATGCGCATCATCGGATGCGCTTCCTTGAGCGCGCGCAGTGCCGGAGTCGCCATCACGATGTCCCCGATCCAGGAGGGCATCACCACCATGAGATGTTCGGGCGTCGTCGTCATGAGGCGCTCCAGAGTGGGGCGTCGTATTTTCCGCGGTGCCATTGATCCGTGAGTCGTCTCAATTCCGCCGCGGCGGCCGTCGCGTTCAGTTGCGAGCCCTCCACCTCGAGTTCGATCGCGTCATCGCTCACGAACGTGACCTTGACTCGGATGCCGTTTCGTTCACCCAGTGCCTCGGCGGTCGAGGTCACGATCTCGCGGACCCCCGGATCCGCGAGGGGGGTGCCGATCAATGCGGTGAGTCTCACGCCGGCACTCATCCTTCGGAGACCGCCAGTCCGATGACTTCCACGGCCTGGCCGAAGGAGTCGACCGTGTGGTCCGGTGCCTTCTTGCATTCGTCCGCCCGGGTGCCTGGTCTGGAGAAGAGAATGGTCCGACATCCCGCGGAGCGACCGGCTTCCATGTCTCGATGCTGGTCACCGATCACCCAGCATTGCGAGAGATCGAGACCCAGTCGCTGGGCCGCCGCGTAGAACATTCCCGGCGCCGGTTTGCGCCATGGGTGTTCCCGGGTGTATTCCTGAACGGTGCCTTTGGGATGGAACGGGCAGTAGTAGAAGTGAAGAGGGGTGGTCTCACCCACCAGCTCCTGGATTCGTTCATGAACCAGCATGACGTCCTTCTCTTCGTAGCGCCCGCGCGCCACCCCGCCCTGATTGGTCACGACCACCAGCTCGAATCCCATCGATCGGAGTCTTTCGAGACCCTGCGACACGCCGTCCAGAAGGACAACCTCCGCGGGATCTCCGAGATCTCCGTCGTTGGAAATGAGGGTGTCGTCACGATCGAGAAAGATTGCTGCTGTCATCGTCCTGCCAAGAATACCCGCCTTCCCATACAAAGGACTTTTCGTTGCTAGAATCCAACGTTCGAGACCGTCTTACCAGGGTTGCGGAGGACCACAATGACCACCACCATCTCACCATCGTCTCGAGGCTTCAATGCCCCGACATCACCGATCCGTGCTCTTGAGGCCGCCTCCAGAGCCGCCGTCGAATCAGGCAAGACCGTTCACTTCATGAACATCGGTCAACCCGACATCGCGACGCCCCGCGGCATGATCGAGGCCTATCGGAACTACGACGAGAAGGTCCTGGCCTACTCGCCCAGCGACGGCTATCCGGCCTACCGGGAAGCGCTTGCCTGCGACTACTACAGCAAGGTCGTCGGCACGCTGGCTCCCATCACCGCCGAGGACATCGTGGTCACCGTGGGAGGTTCGGAAGCGCTTCTGTTCGCGATCGCCGCCGTCACCGATCCCGGGGACGAGATTCTCGTGTGCGAGCCTTATTACACGAACTACGCCGGCTACACCCATCTGCTCGGAGTGACCGCGGCTGCGGTGACCACGCACGTGCAGGATGGCTATCAGATCGATCCCGAGATGATCGAAGCCGCCATCACCGAAAAGACTCGTGCGATCGTGCTGCCGACCCCTGGCAATCCCACCGGAGTGGTGCTTTCCTTCGAAGACCTCGAGAGAATCACCGAGATCTGCACCCGCCATGGACTCTTCTTCATCTGCGACGAGGTCTACCGTGAATTCGTCTACGACCAACCTGCAGGAACCCTTGCGCCCTCCATGCTCGCGGTACCGGGCGCCGAGGACATCGCCATCGTGATCGACTCGGTGTCCAAGCGATACAGCGCCTGTGGTGCGCGGGTCGGCTGTCTTGTCACTCGAAACAAGGACGTCCGTCGCGCGGCACTTCATTTCGCTCAGGCTCGTCTCTCACCGGCGACCGTCGATCAGCATGCCGCCATGGCCGCGCTTGCGACACCCCCTGAGTACTTCGCCGAAGTGATCGAGACCTATCGTGAGCGTCGTGACGTCCTGGTCGCGGGTCTGAAGGCGATCGGCATCCCGGTTTCCGCGCCCGAAGGTGCCTTCTACATCGCGGTTCCCCTGCCGGTCGAAGACGCCGCGGAGTTCTGCAGCTGGTTGGTCAGTGACTTCGAGCTCGACGGCGAGACGCTCTGCATGGCGCCACTGGGTGGCTTCTACACCACCGAAGGACTGGGTCGAAACGAAGTTCGCATGGCCTACGTTCTGGACAAGGACGTCATCACCCGGTGCGTCGCGATCCTAGAATCCGGTTTGAAAGCCTATTCGGAGAGAGCATGAGCGACATGGATGACGCCCATCGCAATGGCGCACTCGGCATCGTGGTGGGGGGTGGCCCCGCACCCGGCATCAACGCGGTCATCGCCGCCGCCACCATTCGCACCAGGCTTTCCGGGACACGTGTGGTCGGCATCCAGAACGGCTTCGAACGTTTGATGACCCCCGATGCGAAGGCTGCCCACGCGTTTCGAGATCTGGACATTCAGGATGTGTCGCGAATCCACTTTCGTGGTGGTTCCATGCTGGGAACGTCTCGTGCGAATCCGACGAAGAGCGAGGGCATGCTGGATCAGGTGCTCACGAATCTTCGAGCCGCCGGCATCGACAAGCTGGTGACCATCGGAGGGGATGACACCTCCTTCACATGTTCACGTCTCGCCGAACGTTCCGCTGGCACGTTGTCCGTGGCGCATGTTCCCAAGACGATCGACAATGACCTCGATCTGCCACCGTCCATCGACACCTTCGGCTACCAGACCGCTCGAGCGGTCGGCGTCGAAGTGGTTCAGAACCTGATGGTCGATGCCAAGACCACGAATCGCTGGTATCTGGTGATCGCGATGGGGCGCAAGGCCGGGCATCTCGCGCTGGGGATCGGCAAGGCCGCCGGAGCGACGCTGACCGTCGTTCCCGAGGAATGCGACACCACCGGCATGTCGCTCGATCGACTGGCCGACATCCTCACGGGATCGATCATCAAGCGTCGTTCGGAAGGACGGGGAGATGGTGTCGCGGTCATCGCCGAAGGCGTGGCCCTCGCGTTCGATCCGAAGGAACTCGAGTCTCTCGACAATCTCGAGCGCGACGAACACGGCCACATCAGGCTTGCCGAAGTCGACCTCGGGAACCTTCTCAAGGATGCCGTCCATGAGCGTCTGCAGGCATTCGGCATCGACTGCACTCTGGTCTCCAAGAACATCGGGTACGAGCTTCGCTGTGCGGATCCGGTTCCAAGCGACATGGAATACTGCCGCGATCTCGGGTATTGCGCCGGCAAGTATCTGCTCGAAGGTGGTTCCGGAGATCTGATCTCCATGCAGGGTGGCCGGTTCATTCCGATTCCACTGACCGATCTTCTCGATCCCGAAACCGGACGCATGCAGGTGCGCATGATCGATGTCTCAAGCACTCGCTACGCGATCTCGCGAAGCTACATGATCAGACTGAAACACGCCGATTTCACAGATCCCGAAGCACTCGCCCGTCTGGCATCGACTGCGGGGATGACTTCCGAGGTCTTCCGCGAGCGTTTCGAATATCTGGTCGACGGCGAGCTCCCGCCGCTCGTTCTTCGTTGAACGCCCGGGGCCGCGCGCTTCGAGAATCAAACGGTCGTCCTCTCCGATCCTTTCTCACCCGTTCACAAACACCGTCGGAGTCCGCCATGTCACGTTCCGTCATTCCGCCGCGTTTTTCAGCCCTTCTCATCATGGCTCTGAGCTGCCTGTGGGGCGTCGTTCCGCTCGACGCCGATGAAGCGATCGGTGTTCTCGATTCATTCGACCCAAGCGGTTCCGAGGGTGCCGGGGTGTGGCGGATCGATGGAGAGAACTACGTGGTCCGATCGGACTCCGAGAATCCGATCCCCGGGGTCTCCTCCGTCGACGGTGCCGTGGTCCCGGTGCTCGGCCACCTGGTGCGAGTCGGCTACGACCTTCAAGACGGAATTCGATACGTCATCTCGATGCAACGTCTCGGTCATGGTCCGGAAGCGGTTCAGGACGGTCCCCATCTGATCTGGAAGAATGCCACCAGTGCGACCATGATCACCGTCGTGGATGGTGAGGTGATTCGAACCGAACACACCGGCCTTTCCGATGGTGATGAACTTCCCACGCCCAGTCGAGCCGTTCCCATGATCAGAGTCGAGTCCGACCCGGTGTGTCCCCCGGCGTCTCTTCCCGCTGCCCGGAGGATTCTCGCGGTCAGCGATCTCGAGGGAAACTACGACACGTTTCTCACCTTTCTCACGGGAAACGGCGTCATCGACGGTGCCGGAAACTGGGCCTGGGGTGATGGTCATCTGGTCTTGAACGGTGACATCGTCGACCGGGGCGACCGCGTGACCGAACTTCTGTGGCTCATCCGCCGACTCGAACGACAGGCCGGTGACGCCGGTGGCCATGTTCATTTCGTTCTCGGCAACCATGAATCGATGGTGCTGGCGGGTGACCTTCGGTACATCCACCCGAACTACCGTTTCAGCACCGATCGAATAGGACTCTCCTACGACCGACTTCACGGTCCGGACAGCGAACTCGGGCGCTGGCTTCGAAACCACAACAGCGTGGTTCGTGTCGGTCCGCTTCTGTTCGTCCATGCCGGCTATTCACCGCAGCTTGATCGGCTGGGTCTCGACCTCGATGAGATCAATGAGACGATCCGGGTCGGTCTCGGGCCACCGGCCTGGCCGTCCGAGGCGCGGGCCGATCTTCGCACCGGGCTCATCTGGCATCAGCAAGGTCCCCATTGGTACCGCGGGTATTTTCCCGAGCATGCCGAGCGGTGGGGAGGTCGACCCGGTGATGACGCACTGGAGGCGATTCTGACCCGGCACGGTGCGAAGCACATCGTGGTCGGGCATACGGTGGTCGATCAAGTCGGCCACATCGACGGTCGTGTTCAACTGATCGGCATCGATGTCGCCTGGCGGGATCCATCCGAGGCCGAAGGCCTTCTGCACGATGAAGGCCGACTCTACAGAGTGGATGCCACCGGGCAACGGACCGAATTGGCGTTCGAGGCGGTTCCGACTCCCTCGGAGTGAGGAATCGACTGGTGAGTGATCCGAACCCATTCTTGTGCGAGCTTTCGCCCCTTCGGCTGTCCGAAGACGTACCATTGACCTATGTCCCAGAGCAAAGAACCAACCGTGCAGAATCAACAGCCTGATCCCGATGAGAGTTCGCTGATCGCAGCTCGTCGTGCGAAGCTCGACTGGATTCGCGATGAACTCGATGTCAACCCTTTCGGAGAGCGGGTCGACGGTCTGATCTCCCTGCATGAGGCACGTGGCCTCTTCGACGAGGCCGCCGAAGAGGCGCACGCCACGTCGGTCGCCGCTCGCAAGGAGGATGACTCCATCGAGCTCGTCGATGATCGGGCGACGGTCCTCGTCGCCGGTCGGGTGGTCCAGCATCGCGACGTCGGCAAGCTGGTCTTCATGGTGCTGCGCGACCACACCGGAGATCTTCAGCTGAGCATCTCCAAGTCGGAACTGGTCAGTGGCAGTTTCAAGCTCGCCAAGAAGATCGACTACGGCGACATCGTCGTCGCCGGCGGACGAATGGGTCGCACCAAGCGTGGTGAGATCTGCGTCTGGGCCGACCACTTCACGATTCAGACCAAGAGTCTCGCACCACCGCCCGGCAAGCATCATGGACTCGCCGATCCAGAAGCAAGGTATCGCCGGCGTTACGTCGACATGTACGCCAATCCCGAAACGATCGAGACGTTCAAGGCACGTTCACGCATGGTCTCACGCATCCGCACGTTCATGGATGGTCGTGACTTTCTCGAAGTCGAGACCCCGATGATGCAGCCGATGGCTGGTGGCGCCGCGGCACGGCCGTTCACCACGCATCTCAACGCGCTCGACATTCCGCTTTTCATGCGAATCGCCCCGGAGCTCTACCTCAAGCGGCTTCTGGTGGGCGGCCTTCCTCGTGTCTACGAGATCAATCGAAACTTTCGAAATGAAGGCATCGACCGTTCGCACAATCCGGAATTCACCTCGATGGAGGTCTACGAGGCGTTCGGGAACTACGAGACGATGCTCGAACTCACCGAGTCCTTGATTCACGAGCTCGCGCGTGCCCGACGCAACGATCTTCTGGAGGCGGGCAGCGAACTCGACCTTGGTTCCGATGACGCGCCCCGGCTTCCCTACGGTGACCTCATGGTCGACTACGCCAAGCCGTTCAGATCCGTCCGGTTTCTCGACCTCTTCGAGGAGGCGCTCGGATTCTCCGCCGACGACCGTGACAAAGTGCTTGCCAAGGCCACGGAGATCGGCGTTGAAAACGCCGAGAAGCTCGATCATTACTTCGCGGTCAACGCGGTCTTCGAGGAATGTGCCGAAACCACGATCGATCCGGCCAGGCCCACCTTCGTGCTCGACTGGCCGAGCGTGATCTCACCGTTGACGCGGCCCCGCAAGGACGATCCGAATCTGGCGGAGCGGTTCGACCTCTTCATCGGAGGCATGGAGATCGGCCCCGCCTACACCGAGCTCAACGATCCCGACCTTCAGTATGAGAAGTTCACCGAACAACTGACCGGCATCGACGATGAAGAGACGACATTCAGATCCCTCGATGAGGATTTTCTCGATGCGCTCAAGGTCGGCATGCCACCCGCCGGCGGTCTCGGACTGGGAATCGATCGAATCGCGATCCTTCTCACCGACAGCGCTTCGATTCGCGATGTGATTCTGTTCCCGCTGATGCGTCCGCTGGGCACGGGTTCGGATGAGTCTGCCGCCGAGGTGACCGAGTGAGTGTCGGGCTGAGCCTCGTCGTCGCCTGGGCGATGACGATCTCCGCCTCGTTCTTCGGCTCGAACGAACAGGATCTCTGGTACCGGATCACGATTCGAGACGCTCCCTGCGGCTATCTTCACGAAACCGTGGTCGAAAGCGGAACTCGGGTCCGCACCGAGTCCCTGGAACACCTTCGAATCGATCGGGGGGGCACCGTGGTCGAATTGAGTCAGGGCACCACCTTCGAAGAGGACCTTCGTGGCACACCACTTTTCGCGACGGTTCGCGTCGACACCGGTGGTCGCCCCGTGCGTCACGAGTATGACTTTCCCGAGGGACATCCTCGGGATCGTTCGCCCGAGAGCGGAGTGCAAACTGCTCGAGAGAACGTGAATGACGCCTGGCTCACACCCGCCGAAGTCCGTGGGTTTCTCAAGGCTCGCATCGCGGCAGGGGCGACCCGCGTCACCTATCGAACTCTGGATCCCTACGCCGGCATGCGACTGCTTCAGATCGAGCTGACTCGCACCGGATCGGTGCGTCGTGACGTGCTCGGACGAACACTCGAGCTGGGACGATGGCGCATGCAGTCCGACGGTTCCTCGATTCTGGCCGAGGAACTCCGTACTGCCGAAGGCATCCTCGTCTCGAGTGTCGCCGACGTCGGATTGGGCATGATGACGATCGAACTGGTCGATCGAGAGACCGCACTCGAAGCCTTGAACGCCCCTCCGCCGGAACTTCTCGACGCCACGCTGGTCCCCATACGAAACATGATCGGTCGGACCGATGACGCGGTCACCGCCGGATATCGGGTGTTCTTCGAGACCGATCGCCCATGGGTACTTCCCGATGCCGGTTCGCAGCACATCAGGAAACTCCGGTCCGGTGGGTTCGAAGTGACGATCGATGCCGCCAGTGGTTCATCCGCGAGTGCGAAGGAACTCGCGGATCCCGCGTTACGTTCGGCTTCCGCGTACATCGACATCGATGACCCCGGGGTTCGTCGGTTCTTTCGCGAAGTTGAAAGCACGCCGGCCGACACCTCTCTGCAAGCCTGTGATCGTCTTCGAGTCGCCGTCGCTCGACATATCTCCAACAAGACCTTCGGTGTCGCCTTTGGAAGTGCAAGCGACGCCCTGCGTTCGCGTTCCGGTGATTGCACGGAGCACGCCGTCCTGTTGGCCGCCGGTTTCAGGCTTTCGGGTCTGCCCGCTCGCATCGCCACCGGTCTCGTGCACGCACCTGCGGCGGGGTTCGACCATGGTGCCTTCGCCTGGCACATGTGGACCCAGGTCCTCATCGACGGAATCTGGTGGGACTTCGATGCCACGCGGAAGAATCGGTTCGATGCCGGGCATCTTCTGGTGTCGACCAGTTCGCTCGAAGGTGGAACCGGTGAGCGCGCTCTGTCTGAAATGCTTCTGCTGCTCGGTCGCATGCGCGTGGAGGTGATCTGCGTGGATGGTCTGGTGCTTGATGAAAAGACGACTGATGAAAGAGGTGACGACCGATGACTCTCGAAATGATCTCGTCCGTATCCCTGCCCGCGCGTGAGCCACGTGGCCACAAGGGAACCTTCGGTTCCGTCGGTGTCATCGGCGGTTCGGTCGGCGAACGGATGATGGTCGGTGGGCCCGCGTTCACCGCCGAGGCCGCTCTTCGCAGCGGATGCGGCCTCGCGATCGTCGGAGCACCCGAGCCAATCCTGCCAAGCATTCTCGAACTCGTCCCGGAGGCGACTGGATTCACTCTGCCGGTCACGGCAAGCGGTGCGCCCATCGCATCGGACGCGGCGGTGCGTATCGACGATCACATGAGTGCCGCCCGGGTCCTGGCGGTCGGCCCCGGATTCGGCGTGGGTGAAGCGCAGCGTCAGATCGTGTTGCGACTCATCAGTCGGGAATCGCACCGACTCGTTCTGGATGCCGATGCATTGAATGTCCTGGCCCTGACCGATTCGGTCCAATCCGATTTTCGTGCGCCTGCGATTCTCACCCCTCATCCCGGGGAATACCAGAGGTTGGCCGAACGCCTTGGCATTCGCCCCTCCCCGCGCTCGCCTGAGGAGCGTCTTGATGCGGCCTCATCTCTGGCTTCGCGGCTTGGTGTGGTCGTGGTGCTCAAAGGTGCCGAAACCGTGGTCAGCGACGGCTTGCGGGCGTTCGTCGAACCAACCGTCGACCCCGCTCTGGCAACCGCGGGGTCCGGGGATGTCCTGACCGGGCTTTGTGCGGGATTCGCGGCACAATTTCCCGAGGCCCTCGGCCTCTTCGAAGCCGCCGCGCTTGCGGTGCGGGTTCACGCCTTGGCAGCACGGGAAGTCTGTGATTCCCGTGGCACACGCCGCCTTCTTTCTCGTGAACTTCTTCAAGCAGTTCCCGCTGCGATCGCCGTGTTCGAGTCAGGATCTTGAGTACACTCCTCCATGAACAGGAGGCCTCACCAAATGGCTCAATACTCGGACGGACGTTACCACCTCAATATTTCGGACATGACTTCAGGGACCCGTGTCGACGGCGCCTATTCACTGGTCAATCCGCAGGTGGCTCCGAAGCGTGATGGTTCTCCGTACTTCAAGTGTCTCGTCCGTGATGCGACCGGGCAGATTTCCGCTCGACTGTGGTCGATCGACCCCGATGCTGCTGAAGAGATCACTCGTACCGGGTACGCCTGGATCTCGGGCTGCACCGAGAATTACAAGGATCAGATCCAGCTCAAGATCGAAGAGATCAAGTCCTACGAACCTGATGATGCCGACCTCGCGATTCTGCTTCCGCACACCACGCAGGACGTGTCGATGATGTTCGAGGAAGTCTGCGGCATCATGCGATCCGTGAAGGATCCGATGATTCGCGCTCTGGTGGACAGTTATCTCGATGATGATCAGTTGATGCGTCGTTTTCGACAGGCGCCTGCCGCGGTGGCGCTGCATCATGCGTTCATCGGCGGCCTGCTCGAACACACCCGGCAACTCCTGAAGATCGCCGATGCCTCCTTGCCGCTCTATCCCGATTTGAATCGTGATCTCGTTCTCATCGGACTCTTCCTTCACGACCTGGGCAAGGGCTACGAACTTCAGTGGCAGCGCGGCTTCGACTACACCTTGACCGGCAACCTCGTCGGGCACATCGTCTTCGGTGTTCAATTGCTCGGTGTGAAGATCAAGGTCGCCGAGCAGGCTTTGAGTGGCGAGCGTTTTCCTCTTCCTCTGCGGCACTGCATCGAGCACATCATTCTGAGTCATCATGGCAAGCGTGAGTACGGCTCACCCGTTCTGCCCTCGACTCCGGAAGCGATCTTCGTCTCGCAGCTGGACAATCTTGACGCGAAGACGGCGATGGCACTGTCTGCCGCGGATCGAGCGAATCTCAAGCCGGGGCAGACTTTCAGTGAAAAGATCTGGGCGCTTGAGACCAAGATCTATCGACCGGATCCATCCTTGCTGTCCTGATCTCTCATCTCCCCGGGGATCATCAGCCCTTTCACGGCCGACAGGCCACTGAAAAAACCATTTCCAGCCATCAGATTGAACTTTTCTTTTCAATACATGACTGGATGGGTCCTGTTTCAAATACTCTAAGTGTCTTTTTTAAAGTACTTTAAGTCATTTGAGTCGGGGTCGTTGTTCACATCTTCTTTTTTGAACGACGAGTTTCCTCAACCACCAAGCTCCACCGGCTACTCTTGTTGAACTTCACAGGCGTAGGAGGCCTGCGAAGTGGGTCATTGTCGGCAAGAGTTTTTTTAGGCCATAGGTGATTCAAATAAGGAGGGGCAATGTGCTTCCTTCTAATTTGAGATGAAGATGTTGAGCGGCTGTTGGGTGCATGCTTTCTGAAGGCAGGCACGAGACACCTGATCTCTCATTTTCAATGGGATTTCAGCGGATGCGTTTGAGACGCATCTGGGGTCGCTTCAATGTTCGAAAGAATTGACAACACTTCCATCGTTTCTGCGGGTAGAGCCAGGGGTCATTCCTCCGCCTTCAGCCGATGCTTCCAATCAGTGGTCATGCTTTTCGCGCTTGTTTTCGCAGGATTTTGCAGCACCAAGGCCAATTCCGCACCCCAGGATTCCAACTCGCCAACACTTCAGCCCATCGCGGGAGATCCTCTCCCCGGTCTCTCTCCTGAAGAGTTTGCTCGTTTCGAGAGTGGGTTGGTGGCGTACAGCACGCCGGTGACGGTCGAGCAGGGGCTTGGTCCGATCTACAACAAGCGCTTCTGTGGCGCCTGTCATTCCCAGCCTCTGGGTGGCGCGGGTGTGATCACGGTCATCAATTTCGGTCGTTTTGCAGACAACACCTTCGATCCCTTGGAACATCTCGGTGGTCCGGTGCTGCAGTCTGAAGTGATCCCCGGGGTCGATCTCGCGTGTGGTCCCGAAGATGTGCCGGCGTTCACGAACGTGGTGACACCTCGTCTGACTCTTGGCACACTCGGCTACGGTCTGATCGAAGCGATCCCCGAGGATGAAATCATCGCGGGCGCGGACCCCGAAGACTTGGACGGCGACGGCATCCGTGGTCTCGCACGAATGGTCATGCCACGAGAAGACGTCGGTCAGCCTGGCGCAGTTGAAAAAGTCGGTCGATTCGGTTGGAAATCCCAGGCCCCGACGGTGCTCACCTTTTCCATCGGAGCTTCCAAGGAAGAACTCGGCCTGACCAGTCCGTTCATGCCTCTTGAGAGTCTTCCCAACGGACCGGATGGTCCGAATTTCGCGTGCGACACGGTCCCTGATCCCGAACTGCCCGACCCGAGAACCAATCCCGATTCCTTCCTCGCTCGAGTGAATGACTTCCAGAGATTTCTGGCGGCCCCGCCGCAGACGCCTCCCTCCGGGATGACCGGAGAGCAGTTGTTCATCGACATCGGTTGTGCCGGCTGCCACCGACCGAGTTGGGTGACTTCCGACGACCCTGGTCTTGAAGATGCTCTTCGAAGCAAGACGATCAAGCCGTACAGCGACCTGCTCCTGCACGACATGGGAAGTCGATTGCGCGACCGAATCATCGATGGCATCGCCACTGATTCGCACTTTCGTACGCCAGCGCTTTGGAATCTGCGAAATCGGACCAGGTTGCTTCACGATGGACGTGCTGCATCGCCTTCGTTCTTCGATCGCATCGTCGAGGTGGTCGACGTCCATCGTGGCGAGGCGAACCGGTCTCGTCGTGAATTCGATGATCTCGAGCCGGAGGGACGCGTCCAGATCGTCGAGTTCCTCGAGTCTCTCGGCAAACGCGAATTCGACATGGACGGAGACAACGATCTCGACTCCTCGGACCTCGCACTTGCCCTGGAATGCCTCGGCTCGTCCGTCACCCCCGATGATCCCTGCGCCGTGGCGGATTTCGATCTCGATGGTGTGATCAGTCTCTCCGACATCAACGAACTCAGAAACGCTCTTCCTTTCGACATCGACTGCAATGGCAACGACATCGATGATGCGCTGGACATCGAACTCGGACTCAGCGAAGACGACGACAACGACGGCATTCCAGATGAATGCCAGGCGGTCGAATGTGATGAACGCATCATCAGGATGAGCGGAGAAGGCGGAGCGATCCCCGATGGTTTCGGTTCCTTCCTCAGTGTGATCGACGTTCCTACAACCGTCGGTGAAATCGTCGAGGTCAGGCTCTACATCGACGACATCCAGCAGACCTGGGCTGAAGAACTGAAGATCGAGCTCTTCCATCTCGATGAAAATTCCCAGCAGCGTTCCGCGCTGATCTCGGATGACTGCGGCTCGACATGGCACTTCAACGGCATCTTCCGCTTCAGGGACGATGGCCAGCGGAATTTCTGCCCCAGCGCGCCCTTCAGTGATGTGACTCAGGATCTTCGAAACGATTTCAGTTTCGTTCCCAAGCAACTCATGTCTCCCGTCTTCGCCGGTCGAAACGGCTCCGGCAAGTGGACGCTCAAGATTTCCGATGAGGCTGAAGACAACCCCGGTGTGCTTGCAGGCTGGCGCATCGAGCTGGTCGTCAAGCGTGAGTCCGGTGACTGTGATGAAAACGGGCTTGATGATGCCTGTGACCTCGACAGTGATTTCGACGGTGTCATCGACGCCTGTGATGACTGCCCCGATGATTCCAGCAAGGTCGACCTCGGTCAGTGTGGGTGTGGTTTTTCGGAGATCGACACCGATGGTGATGGGACCGCGGATTGCCTCGATGGCTGCATCGATGATCCTGCCAAGGTCGCCCCCGGTCTCTGCGGGTGTGGTCTTTCCGATGCTGATTCCGACGGTGACGGCACCCTCGACTGCGACGATCTGTGTCCACTGAATTCCGAGAAGATCGAACCCGGCGTCTGTGGATGCGACTTCGCGGAAGGTGACGCCGATGGCGATGGTGTCCTGAACTGTGACGACATCTGTCCAGGTTCCGATGACGCCGTCGATGAAGACCTCGATGGTGTCCCGGATGGATGCGATCAATGCGTCGGTGCCGACGTCGACTCCGATGGTGATGGAGTCTCGGACTGCATCGATGGCTGCATCGATGACCCCTTCAAGAGTGAAGCGGGTCTGTGTGGCTGCGGAGTGTCCGACATCGACAGCGATGGTGATGGGACCCTTGACTGCCTTGATGACTGTCCCGTCGACCCCAACAAGATCGAGGTCGGCATCTGTGGATGCGGCGTGCTCGATTCCGACTTCGACGAAGACGGCACGCTCGACTGCTTCGATGGCTGTCCATTCGACCAGAACAAGATCGAACCGGGGGGCTGCGGCTGCGGTCTGCTCGACCTGGACTCCGATGGTGATGGTGCCTTTGATTGCGTCGATGACTGTCCCGACGATCCCCTGAAGTCCGACCCGCTCTTCTGCGGGTGCGGGGTCGATGAACTGGACACCGATGGTGACGGAATCCCTGATTGTGTCGATGGCTGCCCGGACAACGTCAACAAGATCCAACCAGGTGCCTGTGGCTGCGAGATCCTGGACATCGACACCGATGGTGACTCCTTCCCGGATTGCATCGATGCGTGTCCCGAAGATCCCGCGAAAACCACACCTGGTTTCTGTGGCTGCGGACTCGTGGACGTCGACACCGACTCGGACGGCACCCTTGACTGCAATGAGACCTGTCCCTTCGATCCCAACAAGACTGAACCCGGCATTTGTGGCTGCGGTATTCCCGACATCGATTCAGACGGTGATGGTTCACCCAACTGCATTGACTCCTGTCCCTTCGATGCCGACAAGACTCAACCCGGTCTCTGCGGTTGTTCCGCGCCCGAGACCGACAGTGACTCGGATGGTGCACCCGACTGCATCGATGCCTGCCCCGACGATCCGACGAAGATCTCCCTGGGCGAGTGTGGCTGCGGTGTTGCGGACATCGACACCGATTTCGATGGTGTCCCCGACTGCCTCGATGAATGTGTGACCGATCCCGACAAGTCCCTCGCTGGTTCATGCGGGTGTGGTGTCTCCGAAGTCGATTCCGATGCCGATGGCACCCCCGACTGCCTCGACGACTGTCCCGCCGACTCGGCCAAGATCGATCCGGGCGTCTGTGGCTGCGGCGTGTCCGAAGAGGATTTCAACGGCGACGGTCAGCCTGATTGCGAAGATCAATGTCCCGATGATCCCGACAAGGTCGTTCCCGGCGTCTGTGGTTGCGGTGTTGCCGATGTCGATACGGATCTGGACGGCACGTTTGATTGCAACGACGACTGTCCCGACGATCCCACCAAGATCCTTGCCGGACTCTGCGGGTGCGGTGTGTCCGAGGCGGATTCCGATGCCGATGGCACCCCCGATTGCAATGATGAGTGTCCCGAGGACGTCGACAAGATCCTCGAAGGAATCTGTGGATGTGGTGTGTCGGATGCCGACACCGATGATGATGGAACCGTCGACTGCAATGATGACTGTCCCACCGACGCGGCGAAGATTCTCGCTGGTGAGTGTGGGTGCCTGGTCGCCGATGATGACACCGATGGCGATGGCACGCTGGACTGCGTCGACGGCTGTCCGCTCGATCCACTCAAGATCGTGTCCGGAGTCTGCGGCTGTGGATTCGAAGACCTCGACCCCGATGGTGACGGAACCGTCGAGTGTGATGATCAATGTCCGGACGATCCCACCAAGATCCTGCCCGGTGCCTGTGGCTGCGGTGTTCCCGACACCGACACGGACTCCGACGGCACCGCCGACTGTCTTGATGCCTGCCCCGATGATGTCCTGAAGACCGAAGCGGGCTCGTGCGGCTGCGGCGTCTCCGAGACCGATACGGATTCCGACGGTACCGCTGACTGTCTCGACGGATGCCCCGAAGATCTCCTGAAGATCGAGCCCGGCGACTGCGGCTGCGGTGTCGCCGACACCGATACCGATGGCGACGGCACCGCCGACTGCCTTGATGGCTGCCCCGATGATGCGGCCAAGGTCGCTGCGGGAACCTGTGGCTGCGGCGTGTCCGATGCCGACAGCGACGGCGACGGGACCTTTGATTGCAACGACGAGTGTCCCGATGATGCGGCGAAGGTCGCTGCAGGAACCTGTGGTTGTGGTGTGTCCGACACCGACAGCGATGGTGACGGCACGTTTGATTGCAACGACGACTGCCCTGATGATCCCGACAAGACCACCGAAGGCGAGTGCGGTTGTTCGGTCTCCGAGATCGATACCGATCTGGATTCGATTCCTGATTGCCTCGACGACTGTCCTGAAGATCCCTTCAAGATGCTCGAAGGTCTGTGTGGCTGCGGTATCCCTGAAACGGACACCGACCTGGATGGCACGGTCGATTGCCTTGATGACTGTCCGAATGATCCACTCAAGGCGTCTGCCGGGCTCTGTGGCTGTGGTGTTTCCGACGTCGATTCGGACTCGGACGGTACGATCGATTGTCTTGACGAGTGTCCCAGCGACCCACTCAAGGTGTTCGCGGGAGACTGTGGCTGCCAGATCCCGGAAATCGATTCCGATGGTGACGGAACCGCCAATTGCATCGATCTCTGTCCGTTCGATTCCACGAAGATCGACCCCGGGACGTGCGGCTGCTTCCTTCCCGAAACCGACACCGACGATGATGGATCACCTGATTGCGTCGATGAATGTCCGATCGATCCTCTGAAGTCAATCGCCGGGGACTGTGGGTGCGGGACGGAAGATCTCGACACCGATACCGATGGTGTTTCCGATTGCCTCGACGGATGTCCTGAAGATGTTCTGAAGACTGAAGCCGGCGAGTGCGGGTGCGGCGTGTCCGACACCGACACGGATGGCGACGGCACCCTCGACTGCGTCGATGGTTGCCCTGAGGACCTTCTGAAGATCGACGCCGGCATCTGTGGCTGTGGTATTGCTGATCTCGACACGGACGCCGATGGCACGGCTGACTGCGTCGACGAGTGTCCAGATGATCCAGGCAAGATTCTCGTGGGTACGTGCGGATGCGGTGTCGAGGATCTCGACAGCGATTCCGATGGCACGTTCGACTGCGTTGACGGCTGTCCTGAAGATGTTCTGAAGACTGAAGCGGGCGACTGCGGCTGCGGCATTGCCGACACCGACACCGATGGGGACGGCACCGCCGACTGCCTCGACGGCTGCCCCGACGATCTCCTGAAGACGGACGCGGGTGAGTGCGGCTGCGGCATTGCCGACGCCGACACCGATGGCGACGGCACGCTCGACTGCGTCGACGGATGTCCTGAAGATGTTCTGAAGACTGAAGCCGGCGAGTGCGGGTGCGGCGTGTCCGACACCGACACGGATGGCGACGGCACCCTCGACTGCGTCGATGGTTGTCCTGAGGATCTTCTGAAGATCGACGCCGGCATCTGTGGCTGTGGTATTGCTGATCTCGACACGGACGCCGACGGGACGGCTGACTGCGTCGACGAGTGTCCAGATGATCCAGGCAAGATTCTCGTGGGTACGTGCGGATGCGGTGTCGAGGATCTCGACAGCGATTCCGATGGCACGTTCGACTGCGTTGACGGCTGTCCCGACGACCTCCTGAAGACTGAAGCGGGCGACTGCGGCTGCGGCATTGCCGATACCGACACCGATGGGGACGGCACCGCCGACTGCCTCGACGGCTGCCCCGACGACCTCCTGAAGACGGACGCGGGTGAGTGCGGCTGCGGCATTGCCGACACCGACACCGATGGCGACGGCACGCTCGACTGCGTCGACGGATGTCCTGAAGATGTTCTGAAGACTGAAGCCGGCGAGTGCGGGTGCGGCGTGTCCGACACCGACACGGATGGCGACGGCACCCTCGACTGCGTCGATGGTTGCCCTGAGGACCTTCTGAAGATCGACGCCGGCATCTGTGGCTGTGGTATTGCTGATCTCGACACGGACGCCGACGGGACGGCTGACTGCGTCGACGAGTGTCCAGATGATCCAGGCAAGATTCTCGTGGGTACGTGCGGATGCGGTGCCGAGGATCTCGACAGCGATTCCGATGGCACGTTCGACTGCGTTGACGGCTGTCCCGACGACCTCCTGAAGACTGAAGCGGGCGACTGCGGCTGCGGCATTGCCGATACCGACACTGATGGGGACGGCACCGCCGATTGCCTCGACGGCTGCCCCGACGATCTCCTGAAGACGGACGCGGGTGAGTGCGGCTGCGGCATTGCCGACGCCGACACCGATGGCGACGGCACGCTCGACTGCGTCGACGGATGTCCTGAAGATGTTCTCAAGACTGAAGCCGGCGAGTGCGGGTGCGGCGTGTCCGACACCGACACGGATGGCGACGGCACCCTCGACTGCGTCGATGGTTGCCCTGAGGACGTGTTGAAGACTGAAACCGGCGAGTGCGGCTGCGGCGTGGCCGACATCGACACCGATGGCGACGGCACGCTCGACTGCGTCGATGGTTGTCCCGAGGATGTCCTCAAGACTGACGCGGGTGCGTGCGGGTGCGGTATCGCCGACCTCGACACGGACTCCGACGGGACGGCTGACTGTGTCGACGAGTGCCCGAACGACTCGAGCAAGATCCTTGCCGGCGATTGTGGCTGTGGAGAGATCGGTACCGACACCGATGGTGACGGCACCGCCGACTGCACGGATCAATGCCCTGATGACGTACTCAAGATCGAACCTGGTGACTGTGGCTGTGGTGTGGCGGACATCGATACCGACTCGGACGGCACCGCCGATTGCATCGATGAGTGTCCCACCGATGTTCTCAAGACCGTTCCCGGTGACTGTGGATGTGGTGTTGCCGACACGGACACCGATGGTGACGGCACGCTCGACTGCGTTGACGGTTGTCCCGACGATGTCTTGAAGACCGAGCCAGGCGACTGTGGGTGCGGCCTCGCCGACGTCGATACCGATGGCGATGGCACGCTCGACTGCGTTGATGCTTGTCCCGATGACGTCCTGAAGATCGAAGCCGGTCTCTGCGGCTGTGGGGTCGCGGAACTTGATACGGATTCCGATGGAACATTCGATTGCCTTGATGACTGTCCAGCTGACCCTGCCAAGGTTCTTGCCGGTGACTGTGGCTGCGGTGTCGCAGATCTTGACAGTGACTCTGACGGGACTGCCGACTGCATCGATGGCTGCCCTGATGACGTGTTGAAGAGTGACGCGGGTGACTGCGGCTGCGGCGTTGCCGACACCGACACCGATTTGGATGGCACCGCTGATTGCCTCGATGGATGCCCCGACGATGTCTTGAAGACCGACGCGGGCGAGTGCGGGTGCGGCGTTGCCGACACCGACACCGATTTGGATGGCACCGCTGACTGCCTTGATGGATGCCCCGACGATGTCTTGAAGACCGACGCGGGCGAGTGCGGGTGCGGCGTTGCCGACGCCGACACCGATGGCGACGGCACCCTCGACTGTCTTGATGGCTGTCCTGCTGATGTTCTGAAGACTGAAGCGGGCGACTGCGGCTGCGGCGTGGCCGACACGGATGCTGATTCCGACGGCACGGCCGACTGTCTTGACCAATGTCCCAACGACGTCTCGAAGACCGAGCCAGGCGACTGTGGGTGCGGCGTCGCTGACACCGACACTGATGCCGACGGCACGGCGGACTGCATTGATGGCTGTCCTGCAGATGTTCTGAAGATTGACGCGGGCGACTGCGGATGCGGCGTGGCCGAGACGGATGCTGATTCCGACGGCACGGCGGACTGTCTTGACCAATGTCCCGACGACGTCTCGAAGACCGAGCCAGGTGACTGTGGGTGCGGCGTCGCCGACACTGACACTGATGCCGATGGCACAGCGGACTGTCTTGATGGCTGCCCTGATGATGTTCTGAAGACCGAAGCCGGACTCTGTGGCTGCGGCATCGCCGAGACGGATACTGATTCCGACGGCACGGCCGACTGTCTCGATGACTGCCCTGATGATGTTCTGAAGACCGAAGCCGGACTCTGTGGCTGCGGCATCGCCGACACGGATACTGATTCCGACGGCACGGCCGACTGTCTCGATGACTGCCCTGATGATGTTCTGAAGACCGAAGCTGGACTCTGTGGCTGCGGCATCGCCGACACCGACACGGATGCCGACGGCACGGCGGACTGCATTGATGACTGCCCTGAGGATGTTCTGAAGACTGAAGCGGGCGACTGCGGATGCGGCGTGGCCGACACGGATGCTGATTCCGACGGCACGGCGGACTGTCTTGACCAATGTCCCAACGACGTCTCGAAGACCGAGCCAGGTGACTGTGGGTGCGGCGTCGCCGACACCGACACTGATGCCGATGGCACAGCGGACTGTCTTGATGGCTGCCCCGATGATGTTCTGAAGACTGAAGCGGGTGCGTGCGGGTGCGGCGTGGCCGAGACGGATACTGATTCCGACGGCACGGCCGACTGTCTCGATGGCTGCCCTGATGATGTTCTGAAGACCGAAGCCGGACTCTGTGGGTGCGGCGTCGCCGACACCGACACCGATGGGGACGGCACGGCCGACTGTCTCGATGACTGCCCTGAGGATGTTCTGAAGACTGAAGTGGGCGACTGCGGATGCGGCGTGGCCGAGACGGATACTGATTCCGACGGCACGGCCGACTGTCTCGATGACTGTCCTGATGATGTTCTGAAGACCGAAGCCGGACTCTGTGGCTGCGGCATCGCCGACACCGACACGGACGCGGATGGTACGGCGGACTGTCTCGATGACTGTCCTGATGATGTTCTGAAGACCGAAGCCGGACTCTGTGGCTGCGGCATCGTCGACACCGACACGGACGCGGATGGTACGGCCGACTGCGTCGATGGCTGCCCTGATGATGTTCTGAAGACCGAAGCCGGACTCTGTGGCTGCGGCATCGCCGACACCGACACGGACGCGGATGGCACGGCCGACTGTGTCGATGGCTGTCCTGATGACGTTCTGAAGACCGAAGCCGGTGTGTGCGGTTGTGGTGTCGCCGACACCGACACGGACGCCGATGGCACCGCCGACTGTGTCGATGGCTGTCCTGATGACGTTCTGAAGACCGAAGCCGGTGTGTGTGGTTGTGGTGTCGCTGATACCGACACGGACTCCGATGGCACCGCTGACTGTGTCGATGACTGCCCTGATGACGTTCTGAAGATCGCAGTCGGCGCATGCGGTTGTGGTGTCGCTGACACCGACTCCGATGCTGATGGCACCGCTGATTGTCTCGATGACTGTCCGACCGATCCCCTCAAGACACTCCCGGGTGCCTGTGGTTGTGGCATCGCCGATCTCGATGCCGACGCGGATGGCACGGCCGACTGTGTCGATGAGTGCCCCGGTGATCCTCTGAAGAGCGTGGCCGGTGCCTGCGGCTGCGGCGTCTCCGATGCCGACACCGATTCAGATGGCACGCTTGACTGTTTCGATGACTGTCCTGCCGATCCTCTCAAGATCACCCCTGGAGACTGTGGTTGCGGTGCCCCCGACCTCGACAGCGATTCCGATGGCACTCCGAACTGTCTTGACGAGTGTCCCTTTGATGAAGCCAAGGTTCTTCCCGGTGCCTGTGGGTGTTTCGTGCCGGAGACCGACACGGATTCCGATGGCACTCCGGACTGCCTCGATGACTGTCCGGTCGACTTCGAGAAGACCTCTCCCGGAACCTGTGGCTGCGGTGTCTCCGATGACGACTCCGATGCCGACGGCACCCCGGACTGCGATGATGACTGTCCCGGTGATCCCACCAAGGTCGTCGCCGGAACCTGCGGTTGTGGCGTGCCCGACTCTGACAGTGATGCCGACGGCACCCTCGATTGCAACGACGAATGTCCTCTGAATGCCGACAAGGTCGTCGCCGGTGCCTGCGGGTGCGACGTGATCGAAACCGACACCGACCTGGATGGAACCGCCGACTGTGTGGATGAGTGTCCCGAGGATCCCTCCAAGATTCTCGCCGGCCTCTGCGGCTGCGGCATCGCCGACACCGACACCGATTCGGATGGCACCGCTGACTGCCTCGATGACTGCCCCGATGACGCGTCGAAGGTCACCGCGGGTGCCTGTGGGTGTGGTGTCCTTGATGCCGATACCGACTGGTGACGGAACCGCCGACTGTGTGGATGACTGCCCCGAGGATGCCTCTGAAGGTGGTCGTCGGTTCATGCGGGTGCGGCGTCTCCGACGACGACAGCGATGGTGATGGAACCGCCGACTGCACGGACGACTGTCCCGATGACGCTGCGAAGACGAGCGCCGGATCCTGTGGCTGCGGCGTCTCCGATGATGACAGTGATGGCGACGGCACCGCCGACTGTGATGACGAATGTCCGGATGATGCCTCGAAGACGCTTGCCGGGACCTGTGGATGTGGCGTGGCCGATGTCGACACCGATTCCGACGGAACCTTCGACTGCCTCGACGACTGCCCCGATGATCCCGAGAAGATTCTCGCCGGCGACTGTGGCTGCGGTCTTCCCGAAGGTGACACCGATGGTGACGGCACCCCGGATTGCATCGATGAGTGTCCCGAGGATTCGAACAAGATCGAGCCTGGAACCTGCGGCTGTGGTGTTCTCGACCAGGACATCGATGGCAATGGTGTGGCCGACTGTGTCGAGATGGGTGAACCCGTCCTCTGGCCCACCGAACTCGGTGGCAACGGCCACCTCTACCTGTACGTCTCCTCCGCTGATGCCGGTGGCATCACCTGGGAGAATGCGGACGAACAGGCTCGTGCGCTGGGTGGACATCTCGTGACCCTCTCCGACGACGCCGAAATGTCGTTCCTCGAGGAGCGATTCTTCAGCTACATGACCTTCGACAGCGGTCTGGAATCACATGTCTGGCTCGGCGGCTATCAGAATCTTTCCGCATTCGATTACGTCGAGCCCGCCGGGGGTTGGCGTTGGGTGACCGGTGAAGCCTTCGAGCTCGATCGTTGGGCTCAGAACCAGCCGGACGACTCCAGTTGCGACGGCGAAGCCCAGGTCTCCTTCATGGCCTTTGCGATCTCCTCCTCCACCTTGACTCCGGAGTGGGTCGACGTGAGCGGAGCCGCTCAGCAGGACTGTGAAAACGGCATGCGCCTCTCCACCGGGTACTTCATCGAATGGTCCGACGACTGCAACAGTGACGGAATCATCGACTACCGACAGATCCTCGATGGCACCTATGCCGATGCCGATCTCAACGGAGTGCCCGATGTCTGCGAAGACAAGGAGCTCGACGTCCCCTCCGAGTTCATGACGATCCAGAGTGCGATCGAAGCGGCCGTCTCGGGTGACGTGATCCGAGTGGATGCCGGTACCTATGCCGAACGCCTCGACTTCCTCGGCAAGGCCGTGACGGTCTACGGCTCGAAGGGTGCCGAGACCACGATTCTCGATGGTGAAGGCCTTGAGGGCTCCATCGTTCGATTCGTCACGGCGGAAACCCAGGACTCGATCCTCAGAGGATTCACCATCATCAACGGCAACACTGGAAGTCCGTTCCCCGAGGCACCTTCGGTGCTGGTGGGTGGCGCGATCTTCATCAGTGGCGCTTCGCCTCTGATCGAGGACTGCACGATCGCCTCCAGTCGTTCCGACTTCGGTGGTGGACTCTACGCTCAGGCGTCCGATGCGAAGCTCGATCGATGTCAGTTCATCTCCAATGAAGCCGTGCTTGATGGCGGCGCGATCCTTTCGATCGACTCCGCGATGGACATCGTGGACTGTGAATTCGATTCCAATCTTGCCGGCCGTTCAGGTGGTGCCCTGCACATCCTCGAAGGTGGGACGACCATCGAGGGTGGCGCTCTGCGCTCGAACATCGCAGTCGAGCATGGCGGCGCGATCTCCCTGATGCTTCACGATCTCAGCGACAGCGTGACCTTGATCGACGGAGTCGAGATCCTCGAAAACGAGGCGCTTGCCGGTGGCGGCATCTTCGTCTCCGGTGACGGTTCGCGTCTCCACATTCAAGAGACATCCCTCTGCGACAACCAGCCCGAGAACATCGATTCCGATGACTGGGTGGATGACGGTGGAAATTCAGACTGTTCCTGCCCCGGTGATTACAACCAGGATGGCGTGATCAATGGCAGCGATCTGACTCAGCTCCTCTCCAGCTGGGGTGAGGAGGATCCGTTGCTCGATCTCAACGGTGACTTGGTGATCGGTGGTTCGGACCTGACCGTCTTGCTCAGTGGCTGGGGCCCGTGCAACTGAGCCACCCGGTTCTGGTCATCCCTCGAGTGGTGAGGTCCTGAGCTCGAGTCCGCGAAGGGCCTGATCTTCATGGAGCGGCCATGCCCAGCTTCGGTCTCTGGCCACGCGCCGCTGCCCCGAGTGGAGACTCTGGAGTCTGCCTTCCTCCCTGAGTGCTTCCAGTCGTGGTGCCTGACGGTCTCTCTCCGCACGAAGCATCGACTGCATCTCATCGAACAGTCGGCGTCTTTCGACGCTTCGACGTGGCGCGAGTCTGATCGCCTCTGCGAGGTCCGCCTTGGTCGTCTCGTCCGGCCAGGGGTCATGCTCCAGGCGTCTGAGTGCGTCCTGTGGATCGACCTCGTCCAGTTCGGCGCCCGGTGCTTCCAGCGGCAGTCGCAGGTCAGCCGTGCAGACGCGGATGGAGGGCAGGTCGAGTCCGAGGAATTCGGCGGCCCATCGATCGGTGACCCGTTCGTACCGTTCGCCACCGGTTCCATGAATCATGGGAAGCGTGCTGGTCGAACGAAGCACGGCAGTCATCAAGAAAGCTCGGGGATGAATCACACCCGTGCCATCACGATGTCTCTGCAGATCCTCGACCGTCGCGGGGATTCGGCGCCCGGCATCGTCAAGCGTCCAGCAGGGGACTTCCGTTCGGTGAGGCGTCGCTCGGTCGATCTTCAGGGCTCGAGCGGCTCTGGGCACCAGACGTCCTGCTTCGTTCCAGGCCAACGCGCAGGCTACGGGCGACTCGAGCACCGAGGACACCATGGCGTTGCCGGCATCGCTCTCGAGAATCGTCGTGGCACGCAGGGTCTCCGGAGTCGGACCGACCAGATCAGGGAGTCGTGTCTGGAGGAGTTGTTCCTGTGCCGTGTGAAAGCGCTCGGCCAGCGTGTCGCCTTCCGCGTCATGGAGCGCGCGGTGGATGTCCTGCAGTCCTCTTTGCACGGAGTCCGGCATCTCCTTCGAGACCCGGGGTGGTTCGGTCAAGTGCACCCGTCCATTCGGTGGTGCCCGTCGGATGGTCGCTCAGGTGCGAGACGGCGTGCCAGGTTCCTTCGATCAGCTCGCCTCGATCGTTCAGATCGGGGTACCGGATCGCTCCCGGGTCGCCGACATCCTGATCGACCAGCATCCAGGTCGCCTCGACGCCGTCGGATGAGGCGCAGGCGTGCTGCATGACTCTCTTCGCGAGAATGCCCGGGTGATGAAAACCAGGTTGGTGTCCGCAGAGGAGAGTCCCTCGACTCATCTGATCATCCGTTCAGTTTCAACATGGACAGCTCATCCGCGCAGCGGTCGAGCTCTCTCTGGATCGTCGAGCGATACGAGGCCAGTCTGTTGTCGGATTGATCGAGCGGTCCCCCGAAGCTTCTGGTGGGGTCGTTGTAGATCAGACGCACCGGAATCTCCGCGATTCGAAGCTTCTTGCGCGGCCGCCTGAACCCAGAACTGCATCGGGAATTCATACCCGGTGATGTCCAGAGACAACGCCTTGCAGGATGAGATCCGGTACGCCTTGAAGCCGCAGAAGGCATCCGTCAGTTTGAATCCCAGAAGTTGATTGATCTCTTCGGTGATGATGCCGTTGATCGCTCGTCGGTCTGCCGGTGGCGTGTCGCTGCCTTCTTCCGTCGACCAGATAGCGACTTCCCGAGATCACATCGGCGTCCATCGTCTCGATCGCCTCGATGAACTCCGGAATGGCGGCAGGTTCGTGCTGCTCATCGCAGTCCATCGTGATGAGCCAGTCGTATCCATCGAAGTCCGCCCAGCGCAACATGTCCGTGATCGAACGCCCGTAGCCTCGGTTGACCGCATGGCGGATCACTTCGACCTGATGTTTCGCGAGCAGCAGGGGAGTGTCGTCGGTCGAACCATCGTCGACCACCAGAATGTCTCGTGCATACTTTCCGACCTCGCTGAGAACGGGTTCGATGTACTTGGCTTCGTTGTAGACGGGGATGGCCAGAAGGATTCTCGAGCGATCCTTCGTGGATTCGTGCGACGCTTGATTCATGTCATGCCTCGTGAAACATGTCTTTGAGTTGTCTTGATGTCGAGATGATCACTCAACGGGTGGGGATTCCCTGTTCAGCATAGAGCTCAAGCAGGCGATTAGGGTCTGTTTTCTCAAGGATCAGAAGACGATCGCCATCCATGATGGGGGTTCGCCTGAACAGCCTGGAGCCATCGGCATCGAATTTCTGCTGAAACGTTCCTGAAGGGCCGAACGTGGAGACGGTCCATCCGCCATCTTCGCGGGATGGGCATGATTCGATCCTGTCGTTTTCTGATCCCGTCACCACGAGGGATCGAGCGATCCAGGACGTACCAGTCGGCCTGCACTTCGTCGGTCAATGTGATCTGGTTCAGGATTCTTCCCAGGACGTACAACTCGGTCTGAGTCATGTATGGAACGGGTGGCTGGGGGACATCGAGGGTCTGTCGAATGCCTTCTGAGTCGATGATTGTGATGGTGGATCGTGGCTGAGGGGGCGTTCCGACGCCTGTTTCCGCCTTGGTGTTTCCCACTTCCGATTCAACCCGCCGGGTCCACTCGAAATGATTCTTCGGGGGGTTCGTTGCACGGACCAGCGTTCTCGGGTGCGATCGAGTGAGATCCAATGTCTTCGAATGGTGTCGGTGGTCACCTTGGACTGGGTGAATCCACTGACGATTTCACCTTCAAGGGTGATCAGAAGGCCGAGATCCTCCTTTTTGGGATCCTCCGAGGGGATTCTGCCTTCGACCGCCTCGATCGGTGCCAGTCTGGTGGAGAGCCTCTGCCAGCCGATTCTCGGTCGCGGTCCCATCCGGACCTTCTTCATAGATGCTGTAGATCTCGGGTCGTATCGGTCGCGATGGTTCGAAGGACCTCCGGAGTGATCAGTGTCGATCAATTGGGTTCCGGAAGCGATTCTTGTGGAGTCGAGCTGGCGCCGAGTGTCCTCGGGTTCGATTCGAAGGTCGGCATACATGCTCGTTCAGCATCGGTTTGAGGGTGGCGTCGAAGGACTCGCCTTCGGCAAAGAGCGTCCCGTAGAGAAAGTTCGAAAGCCCGTCTGATGATCAAAAGGCCACTGACGACCAGTGCGGTCACCATCGAGGGGGACATTCAGATACATCAATTCTGCGGGAAAACCCTGTGATTCCGGCCAGCCCATGACCCGAATCTTCAGTGTGCTGCGTTCCATCAAGAGTGGCGTGGGTCGTTTCGAGACTTCAGGCCCTGCAGAAGTGTGTCGATTCGTGAGGTGGGTCGTTTCTCCAAGTTGCGCCACCTGCGTTTTCTGAAGAGAAATCTTCCATTTTGGTGGAGTACTGGTGTCCTGCAGTTCGAGGATCACTTGGCCGTTGGCCCGAATCGTTCTGGCCGCGATTCCGGGTCCGGTGGGATACCGGAGCCCCAGTTCTTCGGAGTACCCTTCGACAGACTCTGGCTCGGTGGAAACGTCCTGTTGTGGCTGAAAAGGCTTTTCCGTCCATTTCAGGGCGGTTCTTATGAGACCCGTTTCCAGCGGATTGGTCCAGCCGACAGCTTCAGAGCAGGGCAGAGTTGCCGTGAACAGTGCGCCGTACAAGAGGATGATTCGATGCAGCGTCATTTCAGGCGCCCATTCTACCTGACTTGAGCCCCTGCCATGTGGCTCCAGCTCCGATCCCAGTCCCCGTATTCTCTTGGCCCCAAGCTCCGGGCGTGTTGACAGGCTAGGTCGAATCCCTATCATCTCCGATTCGCGCCTGTCTCCATGCAGGCGTCCTGTCTTAACAGCGTCCGCCACCGCACGTCAGGAAGGTCCTTCACTCTGTGTTCCGAGTGTTCGAGAGACCGACCGTCTGATCGTTCCTGGATCGAAGTCACCTTCGTGCGCAGCAGAAAAGACCGGACGTCTTCCTTGAAGAAGGGTGCGCGAGATGGACCGCAACGTGCAGTCCATCGCTTGAACGGCAGGGACGACTCACCACTTCGGTGACACTCCTCTTTGAATCGGTTTGGATTGGTCCCCTATGGATGGCGGCAAGATTCGCATTCGAATGGAAGCCTACGATCACCAGGCGCTCGACGCGTCGGCGAAGGAAATCGCCGATCACGCGAAGCGCACCGGAGCGATCGTCGCTGGACCGATCCCGCTTCCCACGCGACGTGAGGTCTACACCGTGAACCGGTCGCCCTTCATCGACAAGAAGTCGCGCGAGCAGTTCGAGATCCGGACGCACAAGCGCATCATCGACATCACCGAGCCCAACCCACGAACCGTCGAAGCGCTCAACCGCCTCGTGGTCCCCGCCGGTGTGTTCGTGAAGATCAAGGCCTGAGCCTTGACATACCTCCGGTCGCTCACGAATGAGCGGCCTTCTTCGTTCTGAAATTCCAGTCACGTTCACGAACCTCTGACTACAACCTCGAGACTCTGAAAGACAGACATGCCACATCGAACTCGTCGGCAGAAAAGTAGGAATGACCCGCTACTTCACCGAGGACGGAATGAACATTCCCGTCACCGTGATCGAAGTGGGTCCCTGTGTCGTCACGCAGCTCAAGACCGTCGAAACCGACGGCTACAGCGCGGTCCAGGTCGGTTTCGAGGACATGAAGGCCCGTCGTTCGACTCGTGCGCTGATCGCACACGATGCCAAGGTCGGCGCCACTCCCAAGCGTGTCCATGCGGAATTCCGCTGTGACTCCGACGACGAGGTCGCCGAGTACGAGCTCGGTCAGATCCTGACCGTCGACGCGCTCTCCCATCTGCTCTACGTCGACGTCGAAGGCGTCAGCAAGGGCAAGGGTTTCCAGGGTGTCATGAAGCGATACCACTTCCGAGGCCTTGAAGCTTCGCACGGCGTTCAGCGTGCGCACCGTTCCCCCGGTTCCATCGGCGGCGGCGGCATCAACCTCGGTACCGGTCCCAAGATCAAGAAGGGCCGGCGCATGTCCGGCCACATGGGCAGCGAACGCGTCACGATGCGGTCGCTCGACGTGGTCTCGATCGACAATGAACGAAATCTCCTGCTGGTCAAGGGTCCGGTCCCCGGTCCCAACACTGGCATTCTGTACATCAAGACACCCTCGAGGCTTTACAAGCCGAAAGCAAAGGCACAGGCGGCAGCTGACAAAGGCTGACCGCTGAGATCGAGAAGGCCGCCACCCCTGTGGGGCGACGGAACCACTCGTTCGTGACAACACCAAGGACCTGAGTCAACCTCTGCCCCGCATCGATATCGACAGATGCGCGGAGAGAACGGCGAAAGCGGGCCAGAAGGCCCGGCAAGGTAATGAGACGATGATTGAACTTCCTGTCTACAACAAGAGCGGCGCCAAAGTGGATACCGTCGAAATCGACGAGACCACGCTTGGCGGACCCGAGATCCGAAGCGCACTGCTGAAGCAGGCCTACGTGATCGTCCACGGAAACCAGCGCCAGGCGAGCTCTCGTACGAAGAGCCGCGGCATGGTCCGGGGCTCCACCCGAAAGATCTATCGCCAGAAGGGCACCGGCAACGCACGAATGGGTGCCAACCGCACCGTCATCCGAAAGGGCGGCGGCGTCGCGTTTGCGAAGACTCGTGAGAGCTTCCGTCGCAAGATGAGCAAGCAGATGCGTCGTCTCGCGAACCGAAACTCGGTCCTGGCGAAGATGATGAACTACGAAGGCACCATGATCGAAGAGATCAAGGTCGTCGACAATCTCGACTTCGACGCTCCCAAGACCAGTGAGATGGCCGCAGTGCTCAAGGCGCTCGGCATCGATCGAACCTGCCTCGTCGCGCTTGATCCCACCAATCGGGATGCCGCGCTTTCCGCGAGGAACCTGGCCAACGTCGACACCATCCGAGTCGATCAGCTCAACACCTTCGACGTACTCAACCACCGCTACCTGGTGATCGATCGGGCTTCGCTCGAATCCTTCATCGATTCCTCCTGCTACGGCAAGGACAGCGAAGAGAAGGAGGCCGCCTAATGGAAGCCACCACGATCATTAAGAAGCCGGTCATCACCGAAAAGGCGACGATCGACTCCAACGAATGCAACCGATTCACGTTCGAAATCGATCGTCGGGCCAACAAGGCCGACGTGAAGCGTGCGGTTGAAGAAATCTACGGCGTACGTGTCGTCGGTGTCGCGACTCAGCGGCGTCGGGGCGAGACGCTTCGCCGCAAGCACGGCTACGTCACCACGGGCTCGATCAAACGAGCAATCGTGAAAGTTCACTCGGAGGACTCGATCCAGCTCTTCTGATCCGCTCCTCGAGGAACGGAATCCAGTGTTGGTTCATTTGAAGTTACGAACGGAAATTCCCATGGCGATTCGAATCTACAAGCCGACGACTCCAGGACGACGCAACGCGTCGGTGAACCTCCACGTTGAGGTCACCAAGCGTACACCTGAAAAGTCACTGCTCGCCCCGCTCTCCAAGACCGGTGGCCGTAACAACCAAGGCAAGAAGACCGTCCGAGGTCGTGGCGGCGGTCACAAGCGCCGTTACCGACGGATTGATTTCCGTCGCACCAAGGACGACATGAACGCGGTCGTCGTCGGTGTCGAATACGATCCCAACCGTTCGTGCCACATCGCACTTCTCAAGTACGAAGATGGAACGCTCCGCTACATCCTGGCTCCCAAGGGTGTGACCGATGGCGACGTCCTGGTCAGCTCGGCCGATGCGGTCGAACCAAAGCCCGGCAATTGCATGCCGGTCAAGCACATTCCCACCGGCCTCGTTCTGCACAACGTGGAACTCGAGCCCGGCCGTGGTGGCAAGATCTGTCGAAGTGCCGGTGTCGGTGCGAGACTTACGAATAAAGAGGGGCGATGGGCGACCATCGTTCTCCCTTCCGGCGAGATCCGTCAGATCTCAATGGAGTGTCGTGCTTCAGTGGGCGTGCTCGGAAATTCCGATCACTCCAACGTGAAGCTCGGTAAAGCCGGTCGTGCCCGATGGCTCGGCCGAAGACCAACCACCCGCGGCGTGGCCATGAGTCACCATTGTCACCCCCATGGTGGCGGTGACGGCAAGTCCAAGGGTGGACGCGAACCTTCCAATGCAGCCGGTACCGGTGCAAAGGGTGGTCGTACCAGGCAGCGCGGCAAGAGCAGTGACGCCAGAATCATTCGTCGCCGCAAGTCGGTGCGTTACGGACAGTTGAAGATCTAAGGAACACGAGGCAGACATGTCGCGATCAACGAAAAAAGGCCCATACGTAGACGAAAAGCTCTACTTGAAGGTGCAGAAGCAGGTCGAAAGCGGACAACGCGTCCCCATCAAGACCTGGGCTAGATCCTGCACCATCGTTCCAGAGTTCGTCGGGTACACCTTCCAGGTGCACACCGGACGTGCATTCGTCGATGTTTTCTGTACTGAGGACATGGTCGGTCACAAGCTTGGTGAGTTCGCGCCCACCCGCCTGTTCCGAGGCCATACCAACAAGAAGGAAGGCATCAGGAATTAACGCACTCGGCGTCTCACGCCAGGTGCTCCATTCCCGGAGACACTCAAGATGACCTACCAAGCATCACATCGTTTCGCTCGAATCTCACCGCGCAAGGCTCGTCTGGTCGCGGACATGGTTCGTGGCGAAAGCATCGAACAGGCGATCGCAGCCCTTGATTTCTCCAAACGACGCGGCGCGTACTTTCTGCGCGGCGTTCTGAAGAGTGCGATCGCGAACGCTGAAGAGAGTGACGCCGACGTCGCCAATCTCTTCGTCGAGTCCACCTGGGTCGATGAAGGGCCCACGATCAAGCGTTTCCAGCCCAAGGACCGAGGTCGGGCTCATCCAATTCGCAAGAGAACCAGTCACATTCACGTGCGGCTCGCCGAGCGTTGAATCAGTTGAATCAGTAGATCTACTTCAAGATCAAGACGCGGCCACGAAGGTCGCTGCAAGGACCAGTACATGGGACAGAAAACCCACCCATTCGGATTCCGAGTCGGAATCACCGAGGCCCACAAGTCTCGTTGGTTCGCGCCCAAGGCGCTTTTCGGCGAACTCCTCGTTGAGGACTATCGCATTCGACAGTACGTCGACAAGCGACTCAACAGGACGCCACCATTCGCGGCGGTCTCGGACATTCTCATCGAACGCACCCGTGAAGTGCTCACCATCATCATCCGGACGGCACGTCCGGGTCAGGTCGTGGGTCCCAAGGGGCAGGACGTCGAGTCGCTCACCGCCGATCTCCAGGCGATGACCGGTCGCAAGGTCGTGATCAAGATCGTTGAAATCAGGAACCCTGAAATCGACGCCACGCTCCTCGCCGAGGCGCTTGCGGAGCAGCTCAAGAAGCGTTCGAACTTCCGCCGTCAGATCAAGATGCGATGCGAAGCCGCCATGACCAACGGAGCACTTGGAATCAGAGTGCTCATCTCCGGTCGTCTTGGTGGCGCCGAGATGTCTCGACGCTTCGACACTCGCCTCGGATCGATTCCACTTTCGACTCTTCAGGCCAACGTCGATTATGCCTACGTCCCCAGTCAGACCACCTACGGCACCATTGGTGTGAAGGTCTGGGTCTACAAGGGCATGTACGCCGACACCGATGAAGATCAGACGCAATCAAGTGCGGCCGGTGGCCGTGCGCCAGCACGCGGGAGGCACTGATCTATGCCGATGCTTCCGAAAAGAATGAAGTACCGCAAGCAGATGCGTGGTCGTCTGCGCGGCAATGCCACTCGCGGCAACTACGTCGCGTACGGTGATTTCGGTCTCCAGGCGCTTGATCCCAAGTGGGTCACCGCTCGACAGATCGAAGCCGGTCGAATCGCGGCACAGCACTTTCTCCGCCGTCAAGGCAAGATCTACATTCGCCTGTTCCCTGACAAGCCGGTTTCGAAGAAGCCACTTGAGACTCGAATGGGTAAGGGCAAGGCTGAGGTCGATTACTGGGCAGCACGAGTGAAGCCCGGAACGATGCTCTATGAAATCTCGGGCGTCTCCGAGGAAATCGCAAAAGAAGCATTTGCACGCGTCGCACAGAAGATGCCCGTGAAATGCAGGTTCGTTGGTCGCCGTCTGGCGGTCTAAGTTACAGAAGGATCAGAGCAACGAGCGAAAGCACGTGGAGCTGAAAGCATGAAGGCCAAAGAAGTCCACAATTTTAATGACGAGGAAGTCGACATCGAGATCGTCCGACTGAAGAAGCGGTTGTTCGAACTCCGCTGTCAGAAAGTCACCGACAAGATCGAGGACACCTCGCAGTTCAAGAAGGTTCGCCGAGACATCGCGCGACTCCACACCGAGCGCCGCTCGCGAGACATCGCGAAGGCGACAGCAAACAGTGAGGCTACCTCGTGAAGATCAAAACGGTTGAATTTTCGGAGACCGCCCCCCGCAAGACGGGCGTGGTTGAAAGCGACAGTCGGGACAAGACCCGCAAGGTCGTCATCAACTACCTCTCCAAGCATCCAAAGTACGGCAAGTACATCCGTCGTCGAACAGTGATTCATGTCCACGATGAGGAGAACATCTCCAACGTCGGCGACAGAGTCGAGATCACGGAATGCCGTCCAATTTCCAAGACCAAGACCTGGGCTGTGACCAAGGTCGTCGAAAAAGCCCAGTTGAACTCCACCGCCGGTTGATCCCGGAACTGGAAACCCCCAGGAAACGCAGTCATGATCCAGAAAGAATCACGCCTAGAAGTAGCTGACAACAGCGGAGCGAAGATCGCTCAGGTGATCGGTGTCCTCGGACGCACGACCGCTCGTGGTCGCTACTCACGCCCCGCAATGGGTGTCGGCGACAAGGTTGTCTGCACCGTCAAGAAGGCCTTGCCCAACTCCGACATCAAGTCGGGTGACAAGGTCCGCGCGGTGATCGTCCGAACCAAGTATCCGACCCGTCGTGCCGACGGCTCGTACGTGCGGTTCGATTCCAATGCCTGCGTCATCATCGGTGACGACGGCAACCCCCGAGGAACCCGCATCTTCGGTGCGGTGGCTCGAGAACTTCGCGAAAAGAACTACATGAAGATCGTTTCGCTCGCTTCGGAGGTGGTCTGAGATGGCACGGCACGTAAAAAAGGGTGACAGCGTCATCATCACAGCAGGCAATGACAAGGGAACGGTCGGAGAGATCATCTCCATCAATCCCAAGCATGACACCTGCATCGTGAAGGGCGTGAATGTGCGAACCAAGCACATGAAGCCCACTCAGCAGAATCAACAGGGCGGCATCGTTCGTACCGAGATGCCGATCCACATCAGCAACGTCAGCCCCTGCGTCGACGGCAAGCCCACGAGGGTTCGTTTCGAAGTCGGTGCGGACGGATCCAAGAGCCGCATCGCGGCCCGAGACGGTTCCGAACTGCACGTTCTTCGTAGTGCGACAGCCAAAAAGGGCTGAAACCAAGCGTTCAAGGACCGGAAGGCCGGTTTTTCAAAGAGGTCGGAAACGACCATTAAGTCGGAGTACAGGAAATGGTCACCCAGGCCACAACAAGACTGAAGACCAAGTACGTTGATGAGATCGCGCCCAAGCTGCGCGAGGAATTCAACCTGCAGAACGTCAATCAGCAGCCTTCGCTCGAGAAGATCATCGTCAATGTCGGTGTGGGTAAGGTTCTTGAGAACCAGAAGCTCAAGCCCGATGTTCGCGACACCGTCATCTCCACGTTGACCACCATCACCGGTCAGAAGCCAGTGATGATCCTGGCGAAGAAGTCCGTCGCGAACTTCAAGGTTCGTGAAGGAGCACCTTCCGCATTCATGGTCACGATTCGTCGCGAACGAATGTGGAACTTCCTCGATCGACTCATCAACTTTGCCACACCTCGAATCAAGGACTTCCGCGGCCTCAGCCGCAAGTCATTCGATCAGGGCGGCAACTACGGGATGGGACTGACCGAACAGGCCGTGTGGCCTGAAATCGACATGGGACGTGTGAGTTTCATTCACGGCATGCACATCAACTTCGTCATCGCCAACAGCGATCCCGCGAAGAGCCTTTTCCTCCTCGAGGGACTCGGCATGCCTTTCACAAACGAGAATTCCAACCGCTGACGCGGACCAAGACGTAGATAAGAACAGGACACCCAGATGGCCAGCAAGCGAACCTTTGCCAAGATGAAGCGCGAACCGAAGTTCTCCTCGCGACGACAGAACCGATGCGAGATCACCGGGCGAAAGCGTGGGATCTACCGCAAGTTCAGAGTCAGCAGAATCATGCTGCGTGAGTTGGCGCTCAAGGGCATGGTGCCCGGCATGCGCAAGGCGAGCTGGTGACTTCAAGGATTCAGACGGACCCTGGTACCGAAAGTGGTACTGCTAGGAGTATGAACAGATGTCAATGAACGATCTGACCTCAGACATGCTGACCCGCATCAGAAATGCGGTTCGGAATGACGCGAAGAAGGTAACCGTGATCAGCAACAAGCTGAACATCGGCGTTGCCAGCGTCCTTAAGTCCGAGGGCTACATCAACGAATTCGAACTGGTTGAAGACGGCCGTCAGGGCCTCATCCGGATCGATCTCAAGTACGGAACCCGTGGGGAGCGACTGATCAGTTCGGTCGATCGCGTCTCAAAGGGTGGTTGTCGAGTCTATCGATCGGTCGACGATATTCCCCGTCCCCTCCAGGGCCTGGGTATTGCAATCGTCTCGACCAGTCGAGGAGTCATGAGTGATCGTCGGTGTCGCGAAGAGCGACTCGGCGGAGAAGTGGTTGCCACGGTCTGCTGACCGAATGAAACGCGAATCACCATTCCGGTGATCGCTCAATCGAGGAATAAACGATGTCCCGCATCGGTAAAAAACCCGTCCCCGTTCCATCTGGAGTCAAAGTCTCCGTGGACACCAACGCCTGCGCCGTCGCCATCGAGGGCGCCAAGGGCAAGCTTTCGATGACCCATCGTCCGGAAGTCGTGGTGCAGTGGAACGAAGACGACAAGTCAATCTCCTGTCATCTTGCCGACGGCGTTCAGCCGAACGGTCAGGGCAAGGCCTACTGGGGTCTGACCCGTTCGCTGGTCAACAACATGATCGAAGGAGTGACCAACGGTTACTCCAAGCGACTCCAGATTGTTGGTGCCGGTTACAACGCGAAGCAGAAGGGTCAGGACCTCGTCCTGAAGCTCGGCTACGCGAATGAACTGGTCTACAGAATCCCAGCAGGCATCGATGTCGGTATCGAACGTGACATTGTCTCGGTCTCCGGAATCGACAAGCAGCTCGTCGGCGAGTTCGCGGCCAAGATTCGTCTTGCCCAGAACCCCGAGCCGTACAACGGCAAGGGTGTCCGATACTTCGGCGAAGTGATCATCAAGAAGCAAGGCAAGGCATTCGGCGCCTGATAAGGCGTCTTTCGGAACGGCAGGAAAGTCATCATGGACAAGACCAAGCTCAGAACAGCTCGTCGAACGAGACGAAAGCGCGGCATTCGAAAGAATGTCATGGGAACCGCGGCACGACCGCGTCTCAGCGTCTATCGCTCGCTCAATCACATCTACGCCCAGGTCATCGACGACCTCAAGGGTCACACACTTGCTTCGGCATCCTCATGCGAATCCGCGCATGATGGTTCCACCGGCAACGTGGACGCGGCCAAGTCAGTGGGACAAAGGATCGCGGAACGCGCCTCGGGCGCCGGCGTCGACGACGTCGTCTTCGATCGAAACGGTTTTCTTTATCACGGTCGCGTCAAGGCGCTGGCCGACGCTGCCCGCGAGGGTGGACTTAAATTCTGACCCTCAGGGGCTAGAAGGAACGACACATGGCAGAAATGGTCGACTCATCATCTTCACTCGAGTCCACGACAGTGGGCATCTTCCGTACCGCAGCCACGGTCAAGGGTGGCCGTCGCTTCAGCTTCGGCGCTCTCGTCGTCGTCGGCGACCGTCAGGGAACTGTCGGCATCGGGTATGGCAAGGCCAACATGGTCCCAACCGCGATCGAGAAAGCTCAGAAAGATGCCAAGAAGCATCTTCGAAGCTTCTCGCTTCAGGGGCAGACGATCACGCATGAAGTCGAGGGTCGCTTCGGCGCCTGTCGCGTGCGACTCGTTCCTGCCTCGCCAGGTACCGGCGTCATCGCAGGTGCTTCGGTCCGAGCGGTGCTGGAACTCGTCGGGCTTCAGGATTGTCTCACCAAGTCCTTCGGTTCAACGAACTCGAAGAACCTCGTGAAGGCGACCATCGACGCTCTTTCGAGAACCAGAACACGACAGCAGATCGCCGAACTTCGTGGCGTTGAACTCGAACCCACCGCGGTCGAGGACGCCATTGCACGCGGCAGCCGTTTCATGCCACTGTCCACCTCTTCCGAGAAGGCCCAGGCACCCGTGAACACCGTCGGCGAAGAACGCCGTGGCGGTCGACGTGGTGGCGGCGGTGGCGGCAACAGACGCGGTGGCGGTGGTGGTGGTGGCCGACGTGGAGGTGCCGAGGCACCTGCCGCAGCAGCACCCGCAGCAGCACCCGCAGCAGACGCCCCCAAGGTCGAAGCACCAGCTACACCTGCACCCGAAGCCGCACCGGCCGAAGGTGGAGAAAAGAGCTCCTAACGGAGCGAATCGTAATCGTCGGGACCTCTCCCTTCGATGGACAGACGTATATCTCGGTTTCCGATGTTTCGGAACCGTTCGCGAAGCCCAACAGGGTGGAGTACAGCAGCCATGATGATCCATGAGATCACCGAAAAAGTCGGACGATTCAAGGCACGTAAGCGCGTTGGTCGTGGTGAAGGCAGCGGAAACGGCAAGACTGCCGGACGCGGCCACAAGGGCGCCAAGTCCCGTGCAGGATATTCTCGTCGCGCAAGCTACGAGGGTGGACAGCTTCCTTGGTTCCAGCGCTATCCCAAGCGCGGCTTCTCGAATGCCGCCTTCAAGAAGCACTTCCACGTGGTCAACCTCAAGGTGATCGAAGAACGCTTCGATGACGGTGCCGTCATCGACCTCGAGTCGCTTGCAGCCATCCGCCTGATCCGCGACACCCAGCTTCCGCTGAAGGTGCTCGGGGAAGGCGAACTGACCAAGAAGTTCACGGTCACGGCCGCCAAGTTCTCCGCAAGTGCTCGCAAGAAAATCGAAGCCGCCGGTGGTTCATGCACCGAAGCGGTCCGCAAGCCATCGGCCACCAAGGTCGAAGGCGAATCAAAGAAGAATGAATCGGCTGACGTTTCCGATTCCGATTCCAAGTAAGGAACGGGTACACACTTCAGATGCTGCAGGCTTTCCTCAACATCTTCAGGATCGCGGAACTCCGCAACAAGGTCTTCTTCACCCTCTCAATGTTGGTGATCTATCGCATCGGTTTCTGGATTCCACTGATCGGCGTCGATCAGTCACAGCTCCAGGAAACCGCGAAGACGGCCATGGAAGAAACCGAATCCGGTTTCGCCAGAATTGCACAGTTCGCTTCCATCTTCTCCGGCGGCTCACTCAGTCAGTCGACGATCTTCGGGCTGGGCATCATGCCCTACATCACCGCATCGATCATCTTCCAGCTGCTCCAGTCCGTTCTGCCTCAGCTTCAGGAATTGAAGAAGGAAGGCGCCTCCGGACAGCAGAAGATCACCGAGTGGACACGATATTCCACGGTGGGCCTGTGTCTCGTCCAGGGGTTCATGTGGCTTTGGTATCTGAAGACTCAGAACCTCATCCAGCCTCAGTTCACCTCCGGAATCAATTTCACCATCTTCATGGTGGCCGGTCTGACCGCACTCACCGCCGGTAGCGTCTTCCTGATGTGGCTCGGCGAGCAGATCGACAAGTACGGCATCGGAAACGGCGTGTCCTTGATCCTGACCGCAGGCATTCTGGCTCAGATGCCGACCGCAGTGTCCTGGATCGTCACCAACTTCAATCCTTCACAGCAGGCCGAACAGGGTCAGCTCGGATTGCTCCCCCTGGTCTTCCTGATTCTGGCCTTCGTGGGTGTCACCGCAGGTGCCATCATCATCACGGTCGCCCAGCGTCGGATTCCGATCCAGCAGGCAAAGCACACCCGTGGTCGACGCACCTTCGGCGGTCAGCGTCACTACCTTCCCCTGCGTGTGAACCATGCCGGTGTGATGCCGATCATCTTCGCCAGCTCATTGATGATCTTCCCGTCCGCGATCTTCGGATACTTCGCGACCCGCGCAAGTCAGACCGACGGTTGGGCCTGGTGGCAGTTCACCACGGAATTCCTCGCCGACAACTTCCAGATCGGCAAGTATCCCTACGTCCTGATCGAGATCCTGCTCATCTACTTCTTCAGCTACTTCTGGACCACCGTTCAGTTCAGTCCTGATGACATGTCCAAGCAGCTCAAGGACCATGGTTCGTTCATCCCCGGTCTTCGGCCCGGACCTCGTACCGCGGAATACCTCGAAACCGTCATGGAACGCATCACCTTCGTCGGTGCCGGCTTCCTCGCGGTCATCGCGGTGATTCCCGCGATCGTCGCGGAACGTTTCGGAATCCCGTTCTTCGTCTCCCAGTTCCTGGGCGGCACCGGACTTCTGATCGTGGTCAGCGTCGGACTGGACCTCATCCAGCGCATCGAGGCGAACCTTCTCATGCGCAACTACGCCGGATTCCTTTCCGGAGACGATCCCAAGGGCCCCCGAATCAGGAGCGCTCGTGGTTAACGGTCTCCAGCCGACAACACTCGACGAAACGACACTCATGTTCACCGACGCACGAAATCATCCTCAAGTACTCAGGAACGCCACCATCGGCGTCTTCGTGATCGCTCGGGCCAGCACACCATCGGAGATGGCACATGGGTAAAGAAGAGAAGATCACACTTGAAGCCGAAGTCGTCGAAGCCCTCCCGAACGCTCAGTTCAAGGTCAAGCTTCCCAACGACCACGAGATTCTTGCCTACATCAGCGGCAAGATGAAGACCGCCAGGATCCGAACGGTTCCCGGAGACACGGTCACCGTCGAAATCAGTCCCTACGACATGACGAAGGGTCGCATCATCTACCGCGGCCCCATGCCGCGAAGGGACAGGGGACCGGCCGATGCCGCACCCGAAGCACAGCCGGGACAGCCCGGATCAGGAGGCGAAGCCACGCCAAAGGCGTGATTCGCATCAATGGATCAAAGAAGAGTCTTCTGAGATCGCTTTTTTCATGAGCCGGTTCCGCCGGCGAAACACGACCAAGGACCAGTGCCATGAAGGTTCGTAGCAGCATCAAGCGCAGGACTAAAGACTGCCAGATCGTGATCCGCAAGGGTAAGCGGTACGTGATCAATAAGAAGAACCCGAGACTGAAAGCTCGTCAGGGCTAAAACCCCACGAGTCAACAACGGAGCGCGTAACCATGCCTCGTATCGCCGGCGTAGACATTCCAGACAACAAGAAGATTCTCTATTCGCTGCAGTACATCTATGGTGTGGGTCCTCAGACCTCCGCCTTGATCCTGGAGCGGACCAACATCGATGTCGACCGTCGTGCGCGCGAGCTCACCGACGAAGAAGTCGCCTCGATCGCTTCGGAGATCGACACCAACCACGTGGTCGAAGGTTCACTTCGACGACAGCTCCAGCAGGACATCCAGCGCCTGAAGGACATTCGTTGCTGGCGAGGAGATCGTCATCGTCGCGGACTTCCTGTCCGAGGCCAGCGAACCCGTTGCAACGCACGTACCCGTAAGGGACGCAAGAAGACCGTCGCCGGCAAGAAGGGCGTCAAGGGTTGATCCTCGTTCGATTCGTTCGAACACGGCATCAACTCCGACAAGGAAACTGATACACCATGGCCAGCAAGAAGAAGATTCGAAGAAACGTCGTCAAGGGCGTCGTCCACATCAAGGCGACGTTCAACAACACGATGGTCACGATCACCGACCCCAATGGCGAGACCCTGTGCTGGGATTCAGCCGGGACCGTCGGGTTCAAGGGATCACGCAAGTCCACCCCGTTCGCCGCCACTCGTGCCAGCGAACGTTGCGCCAACAAGGTGAAGCGCATGGGCATGCGAGAGGTCGAAGTTCACGTCCGTGGCCCCGGCCCGGGTCGTGAGTCCGCGATCACCGCGCTTCAGGCCAATGGCCTGAAGGTCGTCGCGATCGAGGACCACACCGGCATCCCACACAATGGATGTCGACCTCGCAAGCGCCGTCGCGTCTGACGCCACGGCTTTCGTCTCAGACCTCATCTTCCGTCCGACGGGGGAGCGGGTCTCGTCATCCGATCGCACAGCAGGTCTTTTTCCCACTTCGGCAGATGTGAGAAAGAACCGATAGGCGCTCGGACCACACCGTTTTCATCGGTTCTGCCGAACAGTTGGAGTTTCAATCATGCACGTACGCTGGAGAGGTCTCGAGCTTCCTGCTCGAGTCGAAAACCAAACAGATCTCGGATCCGACACCTTCGGACGTTTCGTCGCCGAGCCCTTCGAAAGAGGCTTTGGCACGACCGTCGGCAACAGTCTTCGACGCATTCTTCTCTCGAGCATCGAGGGAACCGCGATCACCAAGATCAACATCGCAGGCGTCACCCACGAATTCACCACCATCCCCGGCGTGATGGAGGATGTCACCGACATCATCCTGAACATCAAGGGCATCGTGGTCAGCATGGATGCCGATGAATCGCGCACCATGAAGGTCTCCGTCACGGGTCCGGGCGAAGTCACCACTGAAATGATTCAGGCTGACACGTCGATCACCCTGCACAACCCGAACCACGTCATCGCGACATTGACCAGCGAAGTCGAGTTCGAGGTCGAGTTCACCGTCGAACGTGGTCGTGGCTATCAGCCCGCTTCCGAGCAGTACAACACGCAACAGGAACAGGTCCTGGGCGAGATTCCCATCGACGCCGTGTTCTCTCCGGTGAAGCGTGTTCGATATCGAACCGAAGACACCCGTGTCGGTCAGAAGACCAACTACGACAAGCTGATCCTCGACGTCTGGACCGACGGTACCGTCGCTCCCGAAATGGCGATCGTCGAAAGCGCAAAGATCCTTCGCAAGCATCTCAACCCGTTCGTCCAGTACTCGGACATGGGTGCGGAAACACTGACTGAAGAAGTCATGTCCGCCACCGACGAGGACATGGAGATGCTCCGCAAGTTCCAGCTTCCGATCTCGGAGCTCGAGCTTTCGGTCCGTGCGAGCAACTGTCTCGAAAGTGGCCGCGTCCGCCAGCTGGGTGACCTCATCCAGCGAACCGAGGATGAACTCCTCGGGCTGCGCAGCTTCGGTCGTACGTCTCTTCGCGAAGTGAAGAAGAAACTTGAAGAACTTGGCCTGCATTTCGGAATGCAGGTCCCCGAGGGTTGGCAGGACGCCTGATTCCTGCACCCGAACCCCGCAGCAGCGGGAGGAGTATTCGATATGCGTCACCGTATTCACGGCAAGCAGCTGAACCGAACGAGTGAACATCGCCGTGCGATGTTCCGAAATCTTGCAGCTGGTCTTTTCGAGCATGGTCAGATTGAAACGACCCTGCCCAAGGCGAAGGCCGTTCAGCCTTTCATTGAAAAGCTGATCACCACCGCCAAGAAGAGCACTGGTCTTGCAGGCCGTCGTCAGCTTGAATCCCGCCTCACCGACCGCAAGGTCTTCACCTGGCTGGCCGATCCCAACGTCCCCGATTCGAAGAAGGTCAACGCCTACTTCGATCTTCCGGACGAAGACAAGATCGAGTTCAACCGATACGGGGAAGTCCGCAAGGCTCCTCGTCTCGTCCAGCATCTCATCGAGCGCATCGCTCCGATGTTCGAGGATCGTGATGGTGGCTACACCCGGATCATCAAGCTCGGCAAGCATCGTCTCGGCGACGGAACCGATCTGGTTCTGCTCCAGCTGGTGGGCAAGGAAGAAGGTCCTCAGATCGGTGGGGGTGTCTCCCGACGTCGCCAGATCGCGGATGCCCGAACGGCATTCGCCGCTGGTCTCCGCAAGGGTGACGACTCCGGAGCGGCCGCTGCGGTCGCCGAGGAAACGGCAGCCCCTGCAGCCGAAGCAGCCGAAGTCGACGCACCCCAGGTCGAGGCTCCTGAAGCGACCGAAGAGGACAAGCCAGCCGAAAGCTGATCGTCCTTCAACCACGTAAATTCCCAGGCCGGTATCCATTCGGATGCCGGCCTGTCGTTTCTATCGAGTAAACTGCTTCCCATGCTTGCCGAACTCGAACAACTCGAATCAGACGCTCTGGCCGCACTGACTTCCGCGACCGACACCGCCGCACTTGAGACCTGGCGAATCGCCTACCTTGGAAGCAAGGGGCGTCTCAAGGGCATGATGCCACTGTTGAAGAATGTCGACAAGGCGGACAAGCCCGCCGTCGGCAAGCGTCTCAACGAGGTCAAGAATGCCCTTGAAAATGCATTCGAACGTCAGTCATCGCTTGGAGCGACCGAGTCCGCCGGGCCCGCGATCGACGTGACCGAACCCGGCTTGTGCCCGCCACTCGGTACCAGGCACATTCTCAGTCGAACCATCGACGAAGTTCGTGACGTCTTCGCTCGCATGGGCTTCACCCATACCGAAGGCCCCGAGGTCGAGGATGAATGGCACAATTTCACGGCCTTGAACATTCCCGCCGAACATCCGGCACGTGATCCCATCGACAATTTCTACATGGGTGAAAGCGAAGGCTCGCGCACGCTTCTGCGGACGCAGACCTCGACCGTGCAGATCCGTGTGATGGAAACGCAGAAGCCGCCGCTCAAGGTGATCGCCAGCGGTCGGGTCTATCGTCCCGACACGCATGATGCGACGCACTATTCGATGTTCCATCAGTGCGAAGGGTTGTGCGTCGACAAGGGGATCACCATGGTCGACCTCAAGACCGCGTTGTTCCAGTTCGCGCGTGCCTTCTTCGGCCCCGAGGCCGAGGTTCGAATGCGACCCGGCTACTTCCCCTTCACGGAACCATCCGCCGAGATCGACATGAAGATGCAGGTCAAAGGCGAATGGACCTGGGTCGAACTGGGGGGGTGTGGCATGGTGCATCCCAATGTCCTCAAGGGCGTGGGCATCGATCCCGAGGTCTACAGCGGGTTCGCCTTCGGTCTGGGCATCGAACGCATCGCCATGCGAAAGTACGGGATCTCCGACCTTCGCTGGCTGTATGACAATGACGCCCGCTTTCTGCGCCAGTTCTGACCTCTTATCCACATCGGACAGACACCGGCTTGCTCGGAAATTCCACCGACTGAAGGGCCTGAAATGAGCTCTTTTGAGCTGCTGAGCTGCCATCTCAAGGATGTCTGTGTGCCTTTGGTGAAGTTCGCTTCGAATTGACCCCTATCTCTTGTTCTGTCAGCGGTCTCCAGCTAATCTTGTATTCGAGAGATTGAGAGATTTGTCCTAAAAATCAGACGGGTCAAGGGTGCCTTTTCAGGAAGGGTGACGTCTGTCACTGCTTTCGCCCCAGGCACAAGCCAAGCTTCCAGTGCGGTGGTTTGGAAGATCACCGTTCATTCGTTTAAGTACTTGAATAGATGTCTTTTAAAAGATTAAGGAATGACTCCCATGAAGAATACAATGACTCTCATCGCTGCGATGACTGCGCTTGCCAGTGCTGGTGTCGCCGTCCGCCGACGTGACGTACTACCTCGACCTGGGATGATCAGTCAGGTCCGCAACTGTCGACGAGCTTTGACGGTCGAACGACAACCTCACCTTCGGGTATGCAGAAGAAGGCTACAGCGACGGCACTGGTTTGCGTTCATGCAGGAAGCTGGGCTTGCCGGCACCCCGAAGGCAACCGCCGCATGGGTCACCGTCCTCGTGGAAGGTGACACCGTGACCGTCAGCATGTGGTTCAGGGCACGGCAAGGACATCAGCTGCCACCAGCAAGGGTCGATCTGGGCGCCACTACACGGACAACGACGAGGTCGATGCCTATGACGGCTCCGCCGGCTGGTGGACCGAGTGGCTACGCCGGTCTGAACGTGCGAGTTTCACGATGCAGGCGGTGACCTGGACGATCGCAGCCGGTCAGACCGCACTTGCGCTCGAGGCTACGATCTACTGCCAGGTCCCTCGACCGACTCCGAAGGCGTGCCTACCTCCTCGGCGAGACATGACCGTTACCGTGAGCAATGACTCGCCAACGTCAACTGGGGGGCACCATTCCCGCTCCCGGCGCACTTGCGCTGCATCGGCATGGCTGGCCTCGTCGCCCGCCGTCGTCGCGCCTGACCCCTCTGGTTTCATAACGGTTCCCTCGCCGCTTTCGAAACCGAGATGATTCAAGAAAACAGCCCGCTGATTCGTCAGCGGGCTGTTTTCGTGTGTGCTTTTCAGAGGTGCCGTGGCACCCGCTGAGAGGCGGTCAGGCGTCGGATTTGGTGTCTTCTCCGGCGTCCTCCACAGCCTCGGTCTCAGTCTCGCTTTCAAGGACGGCTGCCAGAGCGGCCTTGGCGGCGGCATCCGCGGCGGTCTCGTGGCTGGTGTCCTCCACCTGAGCCTCCATGGTGGCTTCCTCGACGACCGGTGCTTCTTCGGGCTCCGGCTTGCCGGCTTCCTTGGCGGCACGCTTGCGTTCGTTCAGGATCTTCTGAACCTTGGCGCGATCGGGAGAGACCACCATCGACATGCGCCGTCCGGCCATTCGCGGCGCCAGTTCGATCTTGGCGACGTCTTCAAGCTGCTTGAGGACTTCCTGCATGCGTTCGCTTCCGCGTTCACGGTGTGCCATCTCGCGGCCTCTGAAGTTCTGAACGATCTGGACCTTGTGGCCCTCGATCAGGAACTTGCGAGCTTGCCTCATGCGGATCTCGACGTCATGGGGATCGATCTTCATCGAACGCCCGAGCCGGATCTCCTTGAGTTCCGTGGTCTTGGTCTTGTTGGCACGATCCTTCTTGGACTGTTCGTACTTGTACTTGCCGAAGTCCATGATTCTGCAGACGGGCGGTCTGACATCCGGCGCGACTTCGACGAGGTCGAGTGAGAGCTCATGGGCCTTGCGACGTGCGTCATCGGTTTCGACGACACCCACCATCTCGCCGGTCTCATCGATGAGGCGGATCGGAGTGATTCTGATGCGTTCGTTGGTACGAGGTCCGGTGTTGGCCTGGACGGGGCGCTGGAAGCGTCTGCGGGAAATGGGTCGAATCCTTTTTGTTTTAGGAGTTGAGAGGCATCGAACATGAAGGCGTCCAATGGGACACGACCTTCAAGGACGTGAGAACACGTCGCTGATCGAATGACATCTCGGGGCGTTGGGACGACGAGGGCATGATGTGGTGAATCGATCGGCTCATGAAGAGCAGGCAATCGAAGACGTCCACACTCTGGAATCGAGGCATTGGGTCAAGTGATGATTCCGTGCGCTGGAGTCCAGCGCGACCTTCGTCAGGGCGGCAACGTGCCGTCCGGTCCTTGAAAGGTACCGCCTCAGGGGAATCCCGGCAAACCTAAGCTGCTAAATTCACCATCGAATCTCAGGCGTTTCGCGGTATTTCAGCCAGAAACGGCTCAGAGCTGCTCGGCATGTCTCTGAAGCGCTTCCAGTGATGCCACTTGAAGCGTCGCCTCGTGGGTGGCTTCCAGGACCACAGACGGCGCCATGCCTGCCTCGAACGCCTCGACCCAGCGCAGGGCACACAAGCACCAGCGATCGCCGGGATTCAATCCCTGAAAGCCATACTGGGGCATGGGTGTGGAGAGGTCGTTGCCTCGAGACTGGCTGAAGGCCAGGAAGGTCTCATCCACCCGCACACAGACCGTATGACGACCATGGTCATCCGGGCCGGTTTCGCAGCACCCTGTCCTGTAGAACCCGGTGAGGGGGTCCATGGAGCAGGCCTCGAGGGCCGTCCCCAGGACATTTTTCGGGGTGTCGTTCTGGCGATCTTCGATCGAAATCATGAGGATTCGCCTGCTTCTTCGGTCTGAAAGCGATCGAGCAAGTGAACCGCGCCACGGGTGCGTGCTTCTTCGGCGACGGTCTCGACGAACTCGTCGAACGGAATCTCGCCGAGGTTTCTGTCGGTTCCAAACGCTCGGATCGAGACATTCCTGCCTTCGGCATCACGCGGACCCACGACGGCGAGGTAGGGGATCTTGAGATCGGCGGCGACCTTGATCTTCGCCTGGATGCGTTCCGAGCTCATGTCCATCGTCGTTCTGATTCCACGATCCATGAGTGCACTGTGAAGCTCTTCGGCGTAGGCCGCACTCTTTTCACTGATCGGCAGCACTCGGACCTGCTCCGGGGCGAGCCAGCAGGGGAAGGCCCCCGCGAAGTGTTCGATCAGGACGCCGATGAAGCGTTCCATCGAACCGAAGGGGGCGCGGTGGATCATCACCGGTCGGTGTCGTTGGTTGTCGGCGCCGACGTACTCGAGACCGAATCGTTCAGGCAGGTTGTAGTCGACCTGGATGGTCCCCAGCTGCCACTCACGACCAATGACGTCCTTCACCACGAAATCGATCTTCGGTCCGTAGAACGCGGCTTCTCCGGGTTCCTCGCTGAAGGGAACGCCGAGTGTCGCGGCCGCATCGCGGCAGGCCTTCTCGGCCCGGTCCCATTTCTCAGGGTCTCCGACGTACTTGCTGCCGTCCGGATCTCGCAGGCCGACCCGGACCCGATAGTTCGTCATGCCGAGGGTTCCGAAGATCAGTTTCACGATCTTCAGGCAGCCCTGGACCTCCTCTGCGATCTGCTCTTCCCGGCAGAAGAGGTGGGCGTCGTCCTGGGTGAATCCACGGACGCGCGTCATGCCGCCGATCTCACCCGACTGCTCCCATCGATAGACCGTGCCGAACTCGGAGAGGCGAATGGGCAGATCGCGATAGGACCGTTGTTCACTCGCATAGATCTTGATGTGGTGGGGGCAGTTCATCGGCTTGAGCAGATAGCCGTCGATCTCGCCATCGTCCATGCGGTTGGCAAGCTCTCCACAGGTGCATCCCTCGGAGGCGAGCCCTGCCAGCGTGTCTCGATCGATGATCGGGGTGTACTGGCTCTCCTGGTAGTAGGGGTAGTGTCCGGAGGTTCGATACAGATCGAGCTTGCCGATGTGCGGGGTGAAGACCTGGTGGTAGCCCTGGCGGGTCAGTTCCTCAGAGATGAAGGTCTGAAGTTCCTGGCGCACCACGGCGCCTGCCGGCTTCCAGAGGATCAGTCCCTGGCCGACCTGTTCGTCGATGGTGAAGAGACCGAGCTTCCGACCGAGGAGCCGGTGGTCTCGCTTCTGCGCTTCTTCAAGCTGCTGAAGATGCGCCTTCAGTTGTTTCTTGTCTGCGAACGCGGTCCCGTAGACACGTGTGAGGCGATCTGAATTCTCGTCGCCGTGCCAGTAGCTCGAGGCGATCGACATCAGTTTGAAGGCGCCGATCTTTCCCGTCGAGGGGACGTGGGGGCCGCGGCAGAGATCCTCCCAGTGCTCTCCGGGGGTGCCGGTCGCATACCACGACAGTTCTTCCGACCCGGCTTCGCGCGCTCGTTCGGCATTGTCGATCTTGTACTTGGAACCTTCTCCGTGGAGCTTGTTCATGCCTTCTTCGAGGGACAGGCCGTATCGGGTGAAGGGGCGATCTTCCTTGATGATGCGTTTCATCTCCGCTTCGACCGCCGCGAAGTTCTCGCTCGAGAGGCTGGCATCTCTCGGGAAAAGCGATGTCGTAGTAGAAGCCACTGTCAACGGGAGGTCCGTAGACCAGTCGTGCGCCCGGGAAAAGAGTCTCGATGGCCTCCGCCATGACGTGCGCGCAGGAGTGACGGATCAGCTGGAGCCCATCCTCATCGACCTCACCTTCTCTGGTCTTGGCGGTGATCAGGGCGAGTTCGCAGTCCTCCGAGATCTCCCTCGTCAGATCGACGAGCTCGTTTCCGATGCGTGCGCCCAGCGCGGCTTTCGCCAGGCCTGGGCCGATGTCCGCGGCCACCTGGCCTGCGGTGGTGGGTGCGTCGTAGTCTCGAACACTGCCGTCTGGAAGCTTGATCTTGAGCATCATCGAAGTGTACGCGATGACGCGCGATCATTCCGAGGGAAACAGCTCGCTCTGGCCCTCGACCGCGGGTGGTGACTCTCTCAATTCCTGAATCACTTCCTCGATGTCCTCGATCGATTCGAAGGAGAGGTACTCGCTGGCATATCTGACGAAGGCGATCTGGTCGATTCCTCGAAGATATCGAGCCACCTCGTGGCCGATCTTCGAGGGATTCGACCTCCCGTTCGTAGCTCCGATGCATCAGGTCATCCACCTGCCGGACGATCTCGAGCTTCACTTCCTCGGAGATGGGCAGTTTTCCGCAGGCGGCCCGGATGCCGTTGAGGATCTTGTCGTTGGAGAAGGGGACCCTGCGGCCGTCTCGCTTGATCACCACGAGACGTCCTCGACGTTCGATTCTCTCGAACGTCGTGAACCTGCGTTCGCAGGCATTGCATTCTCGACGGCGACGAACCGAGGTGTCGTTCTCACTGGAACGACTGTCGACGACCTTCGAATCGATGACTCCGCAGTAGGGGCATTGCATTGGGCACCATCGTCCGCGCCCCGGTGGTTCAGGTCAACCGCCGGATCAGATTCTTCTTCTTCGGCGTCTTCCACCGAATCCCAGGCACAACGCCAGCCCACCGGCTCCGGGGACCACCGCAGGCGATGAGGCGTAGGCCATCTGGACACCCCATTCGAGGGTGGCTCCATCCAGGGTTCTGGTGTCGGACCCCTCCATCGAGAATTCGATGCTGTAGCTCCCACCGGCTTCAAGCAGGTAGGCATCGGCGCCTTCGTCGAGCGTGCCGATCAGGGCACCATCGGCGTCCGACAAGCTGATGCTCCAGTCGGCGTTCCCGGCAAGCAGGCTGGTGTCTGGAATGAATCCAAGCCCGATCATCGCATCGTCATGGACACTGAAGTCGACGGAACTGCTTCCGTAGGCACTGAGACCGTACGGGGAGAACAGCTCGCGATTGCACCAGTCGAAGACCACCGTGTCGATTCTGGATTTCTCCGATTCCATCCGAGCGGTCACGCCTGTTCGCGCGCAGTACGTCGCGCCGACCATGGTGGAAAGCCTCTGTGATTCGGAGCTTGGTGCTTCGTATTCGAGCGTCTGGGTGTCATAAAGCGTGACGAAGGAGGTGTTGCTGTAGACGCTGTGGGTCGACAGTCCCAGTGGATCGTCGATCTTGTCCGCAGCGCAGGTCGCACTCAAGGCGCACAAGAGACTTGCCGCAGGAATGATGTTTCTGATCTTCACGTTGCTGCCTCTTGTTCTGAAAGTGAGCGGTCTTCTTTGTGGCGCCGTCGGCGGTGTTCTTCCATTTCCAGAGTGCCACCTGGACGCGTGCATGCAACAAAGAACGACCCACGGAAGCAGGTTCCATGGGTCGTTCGGGTGAATAATCTGAAAAACGTCTTTTTATGGGGTCCTTCGCAAAGTGCCGCTCGAGTTCGAGGTTCAAATGTCCTCGATTTCCTTGGTCTTCTTGGTGACCAGAGCTTCGATCTGCGCATTATGGGCCTTGGTCAGATCATCGACGCTCTCCTTCGCGCCCTTGATCTCGTCGTCACTCAGTTTCTGATCGCTCTGGGCAGAATCAAGTGACTTGTTGGCATCTCTTCGTTCGTTGCGAATGGCGACCTTGGAGTCCTCGCCCAACTTCTTCACCTGACCGACCAGCTGCATGCGACGTTCCTTGGTCGGTGCCGGAATGCTGATTCTGATGGTGTTGCCGTCACTCTGCGGGTTCAATCCGAGATCGGAGGACTCGATCGCCTTGATGATCTCGTTCTTGGCTGCCGGGTCGAATGGCTTGATCATCAACGTGGTGGCTTCGACCACGCTCACGCCCGCGAGTTCGCGGATGTCGGTGGGGGCGCCGTAGTAGTCGACCTTGATGTACTCGACCAGGGCGGTGTTGGCCCGTCCCGTTCTGATGCCTCTGAGCTCCTTGCCCAGGTGCTCGATGGTCTTGTCCATTCGCTCTTCACATTCAAGAAGGATTTCTTCGACTTCCATGCGTCTCTCCATGTCTGGCGGGCCGTCTTCCGGCTCCGAAGTTCAATGCGTGTTGGTATCTCGTCTGAACGCAAGCGCGTTCGATGATTCAGTTTTTTCGGGTCTTCCCGCCGGTGACGAGCGTTCCGATCGAGGTGTCGCCGGAAATGACCCTCGCGATGTTGCCCTTGCCCTTGAAGTCGAAGACGCACAGGGGCAGCTCGTGTTCCATGCACATCGTCATCGCGGTCAGGTCCATCACGGCCAGCTGCTGTTCGATGGCATCTGAAAAATGAAGGGTGTCGTAGCGCACCGCCGAGGCATCCTTGCGCGGATCCTTGTCGTAGATCCCATCAACCTTGGTGGCCTTGAGAAGGATGTCGGCACCCAGCTCGATCGATCGAAGGGAGGCACAGGTGTCGGTGGTGAAGAACGGGTTTCCCGTTCCCGCCACGAGGATCACGATTCGCCCCTTTTCGAAATGTCGCAGCGCGCGCCCGCGAATGAAGGGCTCGGCGACCGAGGTCAGATTGATCGCGCTCATGACCCGTGCCGGATGGTTTCGGGTCTCAAGCGCTTCCTTGAGGGCCAGGCCGTTGATGACGGTCCCCAGCATGCCCATGTAGTCCGAGGTGGACTGATCGAAACCACTCTCCGCCGCCAGATTCGCCCCTCTGATGATGTTTCCTCCGCCGACCACGACCGCGATTTCAGTCCCGGCGTCGCGGGCTTCGGCGATTTCGTCGGCGATCAGCATCAGCTCCTGGGGCGCGATGCCCAGTTCGCCTTCCTTGGTGAAGCTTTCACCGCTGATCTTGAGGACGATTCTGTTGTATTTGGCAGGCATGTGGGGTCCGATCGAGTGCAGTGCATGTCCGGGAAGGCTGTTGGAGGTCTAATTGGAACCGCCAGCCCGTGGTGCGGTCAACCCTTCAAGGGCCCCGTTCTGCGTTACTTCATAGAATACGTGAGGTCGATGAATGATTTTTCCGATCCCGTACGTATCTGAAGAGACGAGTGGCACACCAAAGCAAGACATCTCAGGATTCGACTCACGACTCTCTCGACGAGGCCACCAGCCGTCTTCATCTCGAGGTCTCGGAGCTGATCGCCGAACGTCGTCGACACCGGCATGCCCGACTCAGGAATTTCATTCTTCTGGGTTGTGCCATTTCCATCCCATTCCATCTTCTGTTGATCGTCTACCTGGCCTTCATCCGGATCCCCGGCCCTCCCGGACTTCCCGAAGTTGAAAGCGTGATCGATTTCGCGGTCCTCGCGGAGTCGGAGCTCGAGGAGATGGAGGTCGAACTCGAGATCGACGAACTTGCCGCCGAGGACACCGAGATCGAAGACGCGCTCTCGGAGATGCTCGCCGAGGAGGCCGAGGATCTTTCCGTCGCATCGGTCACCGAGCTCGATGATTCCGGCTCCGTGCCGACGCCCGGGAGTTCGAGCGGATTTTCCGATTCCGACAGTGCGGGTACGGGACTCTCCGGTTCGGCGTCGTTCTTCGGAGTGGGTGGGCGGGGCAGACGATTCGCCTTCATCATCGACATGTCCGGTTCGATGAAGGAGGATGATCGTTTCAAGCGTGCCGTTCGCCAGCTGCGACAGTCGATCAGCGATCTGCCCGACTTCATCACCATCTGCATCGCGCTTTTTTCCAGTGGTGTCGAGAGCCCACTCCAGCCTCCGTTCCAGAAGAACTGGTTGCCGATGAATCGTCGCAACAAGCAGCAGGTCATTCGCTGGATAGAGGGTGTGTCACCCGAGAACGGCACCGAGCCTCTCCCGGCGTTCCGCCAGGTCTTCCAGCTCGAGGACCGACCCGACGTCGTCTACTTTCTCACGGATGGTGCGATTCCTCAGGACACGCCCGACAGGGTGTCCGAACTCAATGCGAAGGGGCGGCCCGTCATCATCAACACCTTCGCATTCGGTGACCAGGCGGATGTGGCGCCCTTGCTGCGCATCGCACGTGAAAGCGGAGGGAAGTGCAAGCAGATCGGCCTCCCGGGAGGTCGTCCATGAACGGAGTTCGCGCGCTTGCGGTGCTGATGCTTTCCATCCTCCTCGCACCGTCCGTTGTCACTGCGGAAGTGGTCCACCTTCGTGATGGTGCGGCCTCCGTGGATGCGGTTCGAGTGGCCTTCGTCCCCGGGGGACTGGAAGTCGTCACGTCTGCCGGTGAGACGATGCGTTTCACCCTTGACCAGGTGGCTGGCATCGATGACCTGACGGACCCCATCCTGATCGATCAATGGGCGCGGTATGAGGATCTCGCCCGCGATGTCTGGCGTGCCCGCAGCCGACTTCAGCGAGGTGATTCGCAACTTGCGCTGGTGCTCTTCCAACGTCATTTCACCCCTCGTACCGGTGACGAGCGAAATCATGAACTGGCCTTGATCATCGCTGAAGGGTTGCTGAGATGCCTGCTCGAGTCAGGTGACACGGAGGCGATTCTCCCGGCCGCGCTGGAGACCACGCGTCTTCGTCGTGCCGGGGTCGACACCGATCGTTTTCAGGCTCTGCCTGCGATCATCGACGACCGGTTCTGGTTGCTCCCGCAGCTGCCACCGATTCCCACCAGTGACTCATCCGTGGATCGACTGGCCGAGGATCTCAGGCACTGGCGGATCGATTCCGATCCCGTGGTCTCACGCCTCGCGGAGCTCTATGCCTCCATGGGACGACGAAGCGTCCGTCCCTCCGGCTCTTCGGACATCGGAGTGATTCTGATGGAATCGATTCTGGGCACACGATCACTCGACGGCAGGCTCCGCCAGGAATCCATGCGCACGCTCGAGGAACTGTCCGCTCTCGATGAGGCCCCGGAATTCATCGAGGCCTGGCATGCCTGGTTCAACGCGACCTCCCAGCTCGCCGCCGGTGAGGTCTCGACGGATCGCATCGTGCTGGCACTGCTCGAGCTGCCCGCCGTCCATCAGGGGTCGTATCCTGTACTGGCCCAGCGCGCGGTCGAGCTTTCGGCACGAATCCTTTCTGGCGAAGGTCGAAACGACGAATCCGCGACCCTGAGACGCTTCCTGTTGGAATCGCCTCGCCCGCTGTCCGCCGTGGTCACCCCTCGCCTGCTTCCGCTGAATGAGTCCCGAGGCCCCGCCTCGAATTCGACACCCGATCTCGAAACGGAGAACGAATGACGTCTTTTTCCCACATGCTGCTGACCGTCACTGCCGGAGAGGGTGGCTCGAGTCTGATCAAGTTCATCACCGCCGGTGGTTTGATCGGGTATCTCATCATCCTGCTCTCCATCCTGGCCGTCGTTCTGGCCGTGGTGCATGCCCTGCAGATTCGACGGACCCAGCTCATCCCGGAGCTTCAGGTCGAATTTCTCAGCCGTGCCCTGGGGGCCGGGCGTGCCGAGGAGTCGCTCGAGTTCTGTCTGCTTCCGCCGAACGACAGTTTTCTCACCCGAGTGCTGGCGCCCGGTCTGACTCGGTATCTCAAGTCACCCTTCGGTGCCTTCGAGATCAAGACCGCCATCGAGGATGCCGGAACGGAACAGACCGAACGCCTCTACCGCTCGACCGACGGACTCTTCGTCATCGGATCGATCGCGCCGCTGCTTGGTTTGCTGGGCACCGTCTGGGGCATGATCGGTGCGTTCGACACCGTGTCCGCGGGCGCGGTCAATGATTCCGCCTATTACGAACAGCTCGCCGCCAACATCAGTCTCGCCTTGATCACGACCATGCAGGGTCTGATCGTCGCGATTCCCTGCGTCATTCTCTGTTCCTACTTCAGGAATCGCATCGACGCGATCGCTGCCGATGCCGGAAACGAACTGGACCAGCTTGCGATGTTGCTCGAATCCGCAGGTGCGCCCGGTGCCGCCGCGACTCCCTCTGCGACCCCCGCAGCTCAGGGTGCGTCAGCAGGGGGGCGTGCCCGTCCCGCCAGGCCTGCCTCGCAGAACGGCAACGACACATGAAGATTCACGCGCCTTCACGCAAGGAACGCAATCTTCTGCTGGACATGACCCCGATGATCGACATCGTGTTCCTGTTGCTGATCTTCTTTCTCACCACCATGCAGCTGGCGCGGGAGTCTCGTGCCGAAGTGGAGCTTCCGGTCGAGATGGGGGAGAAGGATCCTGCCGTGCAACCTGCGGGTCTGATTCTCAACGTTCTCGCCGATGGTTCGATCGTGGAAGGTGAACGTGTGATCTCGATCGCCGAACTCGATCTGATCGCGATGGCGGCCGGTGGGGCGGACGAGACTGGCGGCACCTTGAATCGGCCTTTGATCCGCGCCGATCGAAACGCACCCGCAGGGCGACTCAATCAGGTCATGAATTCCCTGCGCAGAGCCGGTCTGGCCGGGGTTCGATTGGCGACGACCCCACCACGTTGATCGTGGTTCATTCGTGAACGAAAGGAGGAAACCATCATGCGCATAGGTGCCAGCAAGAACCGTCGTGGTCGACGACGTCTCATTCTCAACATGGCCAGCATGATCGATTGCACCTTCCTTCTGCTCGCTTATTTTCTGCTCACGATGGTCGTCCTCGATCCTGAAGATCAGTTGTCCTCGAATCTGAAGATGGATCAAACGTCCTCCTCGGGCCTCGCCAGCGATTTTCAACCTCAGATCGTCGAGGTCCGAATGCTTGATTCGGTTCCGAGCTATCTGCTTGGTGATCGCGTCTTCACCGACCGTGACAGCCTGACGCAGGCTCTCGAGCAACTCGAGACCGAATCCGATCTCTTCATCAGAGTGCATTCCGGTCCGACCGTCGGGTTCGCCGCCGCGGCGATGCAGGCCGGACAGGATGCCGGTTTTTCAAGCGTGACCTATGTTCCTTCGGAGAGCGAATGATGTCATCCTCTCCCATGGGACGATGCTCCCCGCATGCCGGCGCGCGTCCGATCGTCTGGAGCCTGCTGCTGGTCATGTCGATTCTCGGCAGGCCATCCGACCTCCCGGCTCAGGATGCGGTCGCCGGGTGGCTGGAGTCGAGAGGGCTCGATCGTCTTCGCATGTCAAGGCTCGAGGAGATGCTCGCTTCAACCCGGGTCGAGGAGGAGCAGGACGTCCTCATCGAACAGCTGATCCAACTCTACGTGCGTGGTTTCGAATCGACTCTCGACGACGAGGCACGGACCCTTCTCGAGGAACGTGGTCGACGCCTCCTCGAGGGGCTCAAGCTCAAGACTGGTGATCCACTTCGTCTGGTGCTTCTGCGGTCTCGATACGCGCTCGCCGAGTCGGACTGTCTGGAGATACGTCTGCAGCGTCTGGATGCGGTGTCCCGTGACTCGATGGTCCTGCGGCTCGAGGAGCTGGCGGAGGAACTCGGTGAGTTGCGAAAGCGTCTTGAAAAACGAAACGAAAGCCAGAAGAAGCGACTCGGTCGGACGCGTGGCATCGATGCCGAACTGCTCTCACGCGATACCGTCACGCTCGATGTGATGCTGGGACAGGCCACCTATCTCGAAGCGTGGGCGCGTGCCTATCTTGCCTGGCTCACGAATTCCGGTGAAGCGTCGGCGTTGTCTCAACGTCTCTTCGGAACGCTCTTCGACACCGGTGAGGCGTACCCGGAACCGGCCTCGCTCTCCGTGGACCGACGATCCTTCGACTGGTATGCCTGGTCGATCATCGGAACCGCGTTCGCGCGCAGTCTGAACGATTCGATGCCGACGCTCGATGTCTGGCTTGATCTCCTCGATGACGAGGCAGCCGCGGAACGGCCCCGGGTCTGGCTTCCATTCTGGCGTCTCGCCCTGGCACTTGATCTTCGAGACTATCGAACGGCCGCGCGTGTCCTCGCCGAGGCTCCTGATGACGTGACGTCGGAGATGCTTCGTCTCGCATCCGTGGTGGCTCTTCAGGCCGCGGAGGATCCCGAAGCCTCGGAACTCGCCCGCATCGCAGTGGACATGATCGCCTCTCGTGGTGACTTCGCATTGATCTCCGAACTCTCCGAGCGATTCGGTCTTCCCGACGTCAAGGAGGGATTCCTCCTTCGATTCGTGGGTGCCTGGCAGGCGATGCGTGAAGCGGAGGCGCTTTCAGCCGATGGTGATCAGGTGTCCGCCCGACAGCTGAATCGTGAGGCTCTTGCGGAATTGAACTCGGCTGAGACCGAGTCCGATGCCGGAAGCTTTCCCGAACTTCGTCTCGAGCTCCTGAGGATGCGCGGACTCTGTCACCGCCGTCTCGGCGACCATCTTGCGTCCGGTGAGGATTTTCTTTCAGCTTCCGAAGCCGATGGCGGTCTGGATGCGGGGGATCTCCTCTGGTCGGCGATCCAGAGTTTTCTGGAGCATGAACGATCGCAGCAGGCCACCGACGATCAGATTCGTCTGCGAATCGACCTGCTCGATCGTTTTCTCGTACTGCATCCCTCGCACCCGAGCGCTTCACGCGCTCGTCTTCTGAAGATGGAGGACACCTCCGAGCCCACCATCGATGATGCGCTCGCGCTTCTCACCCTCGTCGATGACGATGATCTCGTGGAGATCTCACGGAAGAAGGCGCTTCGAATTCTCTACCGACTCTTCAAGAGCGGTACCGGGACCACGTCGATCGATGCAGGTCGACTGTTTCTCGAGCGTGTGTCGAGCCCCGAATTCTCCAACGACATGAACGAGGTTGAGATCGATGCGGCGCTTCTCGAGTCATTGAGGATCTTCAGTGTCTCACTGGCCGCGCGCACCCGTGATCGTGAGGCTGCGAGCGCACTCATGAAAAGCATCGATGCGGCACGAGCGGACGGAATGAAGATTCCAGTCCGGCATCGGGAGCAGCTCGCATCCCGGCGTGTCGAGGTCCTGCTGCTCCCGCCCCTCCAAGTCGAGAATCTTCGTGAAGTGCTGGGCAGCTTCGAATCGAATGAAGTCATCGAGTCTGATCCCTACCTGCGCCGCTCATTGAAGATCATTCTGGCGACGGCTGAAGATGTGCTCCTCGAGGAATCCCTCGACTCCGCACTCGTCCCCATCGCGATCGAGGCCGTTCGTCGAGCCGGTACCGGTCTTTCCGGTCCGACGCCTCTCGAGTCCGACCTCTCCGATTCCGAGCGATGGCTCATCCTTCGAACGAGGGCGTTGGCGGAGCGACTCGCCTTCGCACGGAACGGCGACTTCGATGCCGGAGAGAAGGCCTTCGCCTTTCATGATGCGTTGGTGCGCTCGCGCCCCAGCGACATTCGTGCACTCGAGGGCCTCGTCGCCGTCGCGGATTCGACCGGACGGTTGAACAAGGCGCTCGATGCACAGCGTGTTCTTCTGAACGGAGCGAGTCCCGGATCCGACACCTTTTATGAACGGAAGATCCGTTTTCTCGAACTGCTTTCTCGTCATGACTCCGAACGAGCTCGCAAGGTGCTCGATCAGCACGTCGTGCTGTATCCCGACTACGGACCAGGTCGGTGGGGCGTGCGACTTCGTGCCTTGCACCAGTCTCTGGGCGGAGGGACGCCATGAGCGCGCGCACTCCCGAAATGAGATTTCTGGGACTGGCCGGCGAGGCTGACGACCGGACGCTTCTGGGTCTCGAGCCCGACGTGGTTCTCACGCACGACGAACTCGTTGAAGCCCTCGAACAACGGCTCGTCATGCTCGACCGGCACCCCGCCAGATTGGATTCCTCCGCTCAGAAGTTGCGTCGGCGTCTGAACCAGACTTTTTCGAAACTCATGGAAAGCGCTGATACGAAGGGTGCTCCGACCGACACTTCTCCAGAGGAAGTGACGACCCCGACGGTCCGGTCCACCGGGATCGGAATCACTCCGTTCGACCGGATGATTCTTTCGATCCTCGTCGCTTCCGGTGGTTGGAACGCGGCGAGCAGAGGGCGTATCACCGGACTCGCGGCACTCCACAGCGTTCATCCCAAGGCGATGACCCGCATCATGACCGGCCTCTCCCAGGTGCTTCGTGATGGTGATCTCGCACTTCCTTCGGGGTCCTTCGTGGCGGACGCCGCGTCGGCTCGTCGGGTCTCCGAGATGGAGGACTCCGCGCAGAAACTGATGGGCGGTGGGGGAAGCTCCCCCATGGTGGCGGCCGCGATGGATCACGTCTCGATGCGACTCTCACGTGAGTTCAGTGGAGAGACTCCGGGTTCGAGAATCAGAATCCTGATCGCCTGCGGTGTCTGCGCGATCATTCTGATCGGACTCTTCACTCTGGCGCTCACCGTCCCATCCCCGATCGTCACGCAGATCGAGAATCAACGCGTCAAACAGGAAGTGCTTGACGAGGAGCTGCGTGCGATCGCTCTTGAAGAACAGCCTCCTCTCTCCAACGGAGTCATCGGGGGTTCGGACAGGATCGAGCCTGCGGTCTGGACGACTCGTCCCTCTCTGGTCGGTTCGATAGGCGGGTCTCGGACGGATGTTTCCCTTCAGGCTCTCGACTGGATCGAGGAGCTCGGTCTGGTCGCACGCAAGGCAAGCCTTCCCGAGCAGGGTTCCGATGAATCGCTGGTCAGGACGTATGGCTCGCTTCTTTTCGATGGGGGTTCGCACTGGCCCTTGCTTGATTCAGCTCTCAGGCAACAGCTCATCCAGGCCTCGCTCAGACCGGTGTCGACTTCGAGTGGCAGTCGACGTGCACGTCGTCTTCTGGATGAGATCGATTCTCTCGCCGACCAGGATCTTTCCGCAACGGAAGCACCCTGGAGAATCTCGTGGTCACGAGGGCTGCTTGCGATGGTCTCCGGTGGTGCTGACATGCCGGAGTCGCTGCGATCGCATGCCCGTTCGCTCCATTCCGGTGCCGACACCCGGCGTTCGTCGACTCGTCTGCAGGAGGATCTCTTCGCACGTTCCGCGGGCGTCGCTCTGGATGAGATGATTCCCGGCCTGCTCGTTCGACTTGAAAACGATCGTGAGGGTGCCTCGGATCAGGTCGAATCCTGGCTCCTCGCTCAGAAGGCACTGAGAAGTGGTGCGTTGTTCGAGGTCGCCATTCTCGACGCGGTCGGCGACCTGCTTCGTGACCGTGTGGTCATCGATCCATCCAGCCCGGTCGTCGATCTGCTCGCTCGTCTGCTGGGCGAGATCGAGTTCTCTCCCCGTGCCTTCGATCCCGTTCTGGTGCGGCTCAATCTGATGGACTGGTTCGAGCATGAAGGCATCTCCTCCTACAACCTCTGGCTGCTGGGAAGTCTGTTTCTCCGTCTTGGCGATGTGGCATGGTGGGGCGATGAATTGATCCTCTCCGTGGATGCCGATGCGGCGCGTCGATCGGAGATCGCCGATCGCATCGATTCTTTCTGGCCACGGTTCTCATCCGGGGACCGACCTCGAGGTGTGTCGGTGTCCTCTGAGGAATACCGTCGCCTTGAAGCGTTCCTGTCCGAGGCCGGTGACACCGAAGACCTCCCCGATGATGTGGCGCGTTTCCATGAGATTCGCACGTTCGGCCATCTGATTCTCGCTCTGGAGCGGTATGAACTGGATCGCAGGGTCGAGGCTCTGGAGTCCTTGCGGGTGGCGGAGTCCGCGCGGTCCGATGGGTATCTCATGACACGTCGTTCAAGCCAACTCTTCGTAGAGCCCGGCCGAAGCACCACCCGGGATGGTGGATGGGCCGCACTCTGGGATCGTTCGCGCCGGGATGCGTCGGACCGTCTTGACGCCCTGCGTGAACTCGAAGGATACGAAGGTGGGGATCTCGGAGTTCAGGATGCCGCCGCGCTCGCCAAAGTGATCTTCCAGGGTCCGACGCCCGACATTCGCCGACTGGCTCAGGCCATCACCGCCGACTATTTCTCGGAGGGACCCAATGTCGCGCGTGCCCTTCTCGATGGATTCGAGCGACCTCGGCGTGAGCGTGCGACGTCGCAGTTCATCCAGAGTCTGAGCGGACGCGCTCTTCCCGCGGTGGGTGATGACAACTGGTCGCTGGCGGCTCGCCGCCAGCTTGCGGACCATGCCTTCAAGCTGCTTGAGTCGTCGATGCATGACATCGATCGTCTGGCCGCCGAATACACGGCCACTCTCGAGACCCGTCGTCGACTTCGCGGATCGGTGTCGGTCAGGTCGGGCGGGGCTTCGTCATCGTTTCTCTCGGATCTGGTCGATGCCGCGTCAAGCCGACTCGAGAACCGAAACATGCAGGAACCCGTGCCCGCCGAACCGGCCGAACTCACCCGCAGGCGTGCCGTGCGTTCCTTCCAGGCGGTGCGCGAACCGCAGATGGTGGTAGCACAATTGTTCTCTCTGATGGATCTGATGTGTTTCGAAACAGCTCTGCTCAGGCCCGATCTTCGCGCCCGACTGCTTGATCGTCATTCCGAGATCACGGCGGCCATGGCCGCCGCGACCAACGTGCTGGATCAGATTCTCCTGCTTCAACGTGAGATCGCACGTCTTCTGCTCGACCGTCTCGAACCCGATGATGGAGCGCTTGGATGATCATCCGCCACCACGCCATCTTCTGTCTGCTCGGCATGCTCTTCCTCCTTTTCGGTCGCGAGGGCGCATTCGTCCATGCTCAGGGTCGCAGTCTCGCACCGGACTGGGAGGCTCGCATGGCAGAACTGGATCCATCGCGTCCCGTGGGCTATTTCGAACTGGCGGAGGAACTCGCCGACGCCGCACGCACTCAGGAGGACCTCCGCGTCGCGGGGCATCTCTTCGCACTTGCGGGCTTGCTTGATCGAACGAATCTGGGTCGCAGTGCGGCGCTTGCATTGGCGGACCTCGCCGAGGACGAGTTCATGCGGCGACGGTTGCAGCTTGCCGCCTTTCTTCTTTCCGGAGCCGGTGGGGGTGAGAAGAGAATCGAATCGATCCTCGAACACTCCCGCGAAGGTCGCCTGGGTTTCTGCCTGATGCTGGGTGCCTATCGAATGGGTGAGGGATCCCGTGCACGGAACTACCTTTCGCGAGCCGATGCACGTGCGGTTCTCGAGACGATGTCCTCCTTGATGGAAGGCGGTCGAGAACGGATCGAACGCGAGATCGAACTTTATCTCGATGGTCGTCGGCCACGTCTTTCCGGACGACGACTCGAAGAGCAGCTTGCGATCGAGATGCTCGTGCTCGCCCCGTCCGAGATGTCCTGGTCCTCTTCACTGCTCGTCGAGGATTCACGCCCACTCATGGTCGTCGATCTGCGACGCATGGACCGACTTTTCGGCAACGTCGACGTCTCGAAACCCTATCGCCGCTTCGGTCGCTGGGTCGACCTGCAGACCGTGAAGGATCTCGAGGCCGACTCCCAGTAGATCGAACCGGGTGTTCGAGACCACTGCCGCCCTTGCCTGGATGCTCACGCCCCTCAACGTGCTCAACGTGCTCAACGTGCTCAACGTGCTTCGGCGATCCTGCCGATGATCGAGTTGCCGATTTCGTGGGCAGGTGTCTCGTTGGTCATGAGGCTGACGTGATGGCATTCGAGCCAGGTCAGCCTCATCTCCTGATGCTCGGCGAGCAGCTCCAACTGACGGTTGTTGATGGCGCGATCGTTTCTTCCCGCATAGAGGTGAATCGGGGTCTCGCTTTTCAGCGTCCAGTCACCTCTCTTTCCGAAATCGGAGAATTTCATGATCAGGAACAACCGTGCAAAGCGTCTCAGTGAGACACTCTTCACCTCGGCCCGCATGGTGGGTTGATGGAGATCCGGCATGTCCGTCATCACCGTGTACTCCTGACGTGATGGTGTTCTGGCCGCACTCCAGCCTGCGGTTCGTGCCATGTTTCGTATGTGTTTGAGACTCGACAACAGAGCCTTGGGAAGCTTCTTGAGTGGCGCCTTTCGAAGTCTCCAGGGTGGTGCGAAGGCGAACAGACCCTTGATGTCGAGCGAGGGGTCCGGCGCATCCAGCATCTCGACGGCGACTTTGCCTCCGAGGGACTGACTGAATATCCAGGCTTCCGAGACATCGAGTTCGGTGCAGATTCTTCGAGCATCCCGTGCGAGCTGACGGATGGTCAATCGCCGCGCGGTGGTGGGGCCCGACAGGCCGTGTCCTCGATAATCGGGTGCGATGACGTCCAGTCCAGCGCGAGCCAGATGTCGCCCCACCAGCTCCATGCCGTTGGCATCCGAGCAGAGGCCATGAAGGCACAGCACTGTCCCCTCGAGCGGGCCGCCAGGATCGCGGTTCCAGCGGATCCCTCGCAACGGCACCCCGTCTTCCGCGGCCACCGTGAAGGCTTCCGGTTCATCCGGGGTGGGGGGGTCGTTGGTTCTCCTTTGGCAGTGCTGCCTCGATGAGGTGCACCGATGCCGCGATCGAATCACGTTTGTCCTGGCGGGCCTTGAAGTTTCCTGCGGCCTCGGTGAAGCGGTCATTCTCAAGGATCGCTTCCAGCGCTCCTCGGATTCCATCAGGCGTGAGTCTCCGTGGTGGTACGACCACGGCGGCGCCCGACCGTGCGGCTCGAACGGCCGTGCCATACCGATCGAAGCCCTGCGGAATGCAGATCAGAGGGACTCCGTTTCCGAGTGCTTCCAACACGCTGTTGGCACTGGTGTGCGTGATCACCACTCTCGCTCGTTTGATGAGTTCCAATTGCGGGACGTAGTCGAGAATCAAGGGATCCCCGGGCAGCGTGTCCGGCAGAGGATGGCGTCCACCGCCACGGGTGATCACCAGCTGGACCGGAAGGTCCGCGCACGCGCCGGCGATGCTTGAGAATTCACGGGCATCGTCACTGACCGTGCCGATCGAGGCGAACACCAGCGGCCGGCCGTCGAGCTTGTCCCAGGGGAACTCGGTCTCCTCCCGACCTGAATGATCGAATGTCGGTCCGGTGTAGAACATCGGAGACTGTCCGGAGCGAATTGGCAGGTCCAATCCCATCGGAAACTGACAGAGACAACCCTCCTCGGAGAGTGTTTCGTGAAGCGCCTTGAACTTCACCAGTCCGTATGACCGTCGAAAGGCGTTCACGCAGTGCAACGTGGGACGTTCAACCAGCCGCTTCGCATGGTTGGCAGCGCGATTTCGAAGTCTTGAACGGAGTGTTCGCCCGTCTTTCCACAAGGTGAATTCCGGTGGCTGTCGAGGATCCCCCGAGAGTGGAATCCCGGTGCAGACACTCATCAGCGGAATGCCCATCAGTTCCGCGATCGTGCTTCCCGCAAACGACGTGTCCGATCCCAGAAGCAGGTCGATTTCCAGATCCTCAAGCTGTGGCATGACGACCTCGAAATCGAACCCCACCATTCGAGCGTAATAGGCGCAGAAGCTGCGTGAATAGGTTTTGAGTCCGTACGTTCGTCTGCCGAGCGGTCCGGGGAGCCGGCTGACCAGCTTGGGAAACAGTTTGGAAAGACTGCCGGCCTTGCTGGGATAGTGATTCACCGGATCTTCGCCGTCGAGATCCACCTGAATGGTGTTCAGTCCTGACGATCGAATGAGCTCGATGGTCGAGCGGTGGCCGGTCGCCGTGACTTGATGACCACGTTCGGCGAGGGCCCGTCCGATTGCCAGCATCGGGTAGAGCCTGCCTCGGGCTGGATGGCAAAGAATTCCTATCTGCGCCATGGTGATTCCTTGTTTTTTGATCTCTGAAGAGCGCGCAAGCGCACCTTGTGTGGTGTGTTCACAAGAACTTTCGATCCAACCACTATAGAGATTCCCGGTCCTCAAGCGTCCTCATGACCCATTTGAGAGGGGTGCATTCACTCTGTGGTGGTTTGCAGGGAGTCTGGAGTCTGTTACTATCGTCAATCAATTGTCAATACTTTCTCTTGGAGACCCCATGAACACCTGCTGTCCGAATTGCTCTTCTTCCGCCGCCCTTGGGAATGACCTTGCTTCGATGTGCACCGAGTGCGCATCCGTTTCACTTGCAGGATTCAGCATGCCCCTCACCGGTCTGCTCTTTGGTGCAGCCTGTGGTGTGGTCGCCCTGATCGCCTGGAAGACAGCCCGCCGAGCGACCCGCCTCGCTTTCGGTTGAACGCTCGCTCCCGTCAGGATCGATTCGATCGCCGTGAGTCCTCACGGTAGATGACTGTGAAACGCTCGCACAGAACCGGCATGTCCTGCGATGGCTCGCGGCCGATCAGTGGGAGCGTTTTCGCATAGAACGCCCAGTGGCCTGCTCTCCAATGCTTCAGAACCGAATCATCATCCAGGTCTGATGGCGTGTGTTCGCCCTCTGCCCGGGCGAAGTCCGCAGTCACATCTCGGTAGGCGAGTCGTGTCACCGAGATGGTTTCAACGACGCATCGAGGCGTCTTCGCCCCGTCCAGGATGACCGAGAGCATTCCCGGAACCAATGGGACCTCGAACTCCTGATCCCATGACCATGCCGACATGCAGGTGGCCGTCTTCGTCCCGGCAAGCACCAGTGCAAGCAGTTCATCCGCCATCTGCACCGACTCGCCGTCACCGAAGGCATCGATCACGATATTCTCGAGTGATGCGTTCTCGCCCGCCTTGCTTTTCATGAAACGTTCGATGAAGGCTTGAACTGCGGGTGTCCGCTTTTCGTCGGATTCCTCAGGTGAACAGTCCTCAGCCATTCGAGGGTGTCCGTCGTGCCTTCGAGGCGCTGGCATCTTCGATGATCCTGAGCAGAAGTGCCTTCGAATCGATGCCGTTGCCGTTCCAGCGCATCACGTGGCGGTTGTCGATCACGATCGAGGGGTAGGTCGCCTTCCAGGTCCGTTTCTTGTCCGCATCGTCGGAGTCGAGTCGTGCCTTCACTTCGGCTGAGTCCATCATGGCACGCAGCGCGCTCGCTTCGAGTCCTGTCTCTTGCGCCATCCGGGAGGCGATGGTCATCGCGGACATGTTTCCACTCGCGCGTATCGCCCAGTCATGAGCCTTCCAACGTGCCTCGTCACCACCCAGAAGTCTGCTCGCCTCGACGGCCTTCGCCATGTTCAAGGAGACTTCATAGTTCCAGAGATCACCCTTGGGTTCGAAGGGAGTGTGTCGGAAGGTCAGTTTCAGAGGCTGGCCTTCACGCATCAACTCCCGAACAAGCTTCTCCGCGGTCAGAGTCGTGGCATGCTGGTAGTCGCCATAGATCAGGACCTCGATCGGACCGTCTCCGTACCAGGAGGATTTATTCACGGCTGGGAATCTCTTCGATCTTCCGGTCTTCCAGTCGAGGAAGAGACGTTCCATCCTGCTGGGTGGAACCACCTGCTCGGAGCTGCCGCTTCGGGCGGCCATGTCGATGGTCTTTTCCATCGTGTTGCCGCTGCCGAGATACCACTTGTATTCCACTCCGTTGATGAAGATCATCGGGGTGAAGTAGATGCCCAATTCGAAGCCGTCGACCGCGTCGGTCTTGACGTCCGCGAGGGTCTGAGGCAAGTTCATGGTCTGGATGAAGGTCTGGGGATCGAATCCGAGTTGTGTCAGCGAGTTCGAGAACGATGCCTGCGTGAAACTTCCCTTGTTCTTGAACAGCCAGTTGTGCATCCGTTCCAGGCCGGCCTCCCCCTGAAGAATTCGCGCCGCTTCCGCGGCTCGTGCCGCCCAGCATGCGTTCGGGTGTCGGTTCGCCTTCACGTTTGGATTGCAGTCCGGGCAGAAAGGGTAGTGCTTGATCGCGAACGACACGTCGTTTCGCTTCCGGAGAATGTTCTCGGCCTGGGCCTCGAACCGCTTGCAATCCGGACACTGGTAGTCGGTGAACATGACGACCTTGACCTTGGCGTCCTCGGGACCGAGCACGTTCCTTGAACTCAGACGACCAAGCGTCGATTCATCGGAGTTGCCCTGCATGATCTCGGCCTGATTGGTGGCAAGCTCCTTCGCGTTACGCGATTCGATCATGCCTTGTCGCAGAGGAAGAATGATCGCGAGCACGACGGTCAGTCCCATGAAGACCGATGCGCTGCTGTAATACACGCGCTTCGAAAGGCCTCGAGGTCCGTCCGCCGGCTGTCTTCGAACGATCAGCTCGCAACAGATCCAGGCGATCAGGTTGCCGGCGTGCGCGGTGGCGCACCAGCGGCAGAAGGCACCTTCGGTGATCATGACCACCACGAACATGATCGAAGCGAGCATGCCCAGACGCATCAGGTTTCGAAGGCCTCGTCCTGGTGCATCGAGAACCCAGGCGACCAGCAATCCCGAGAAGTAGGCGAATCCCACGAAGGAGACCGGCCACTCGATCAACGGGATCCGACCCCACACGCCCGAAGTCACCTTGTCGCAACCGCTGTTCGGGCCGCATCCTGGAAGCTGTTCGATGAAGCCGAGTGCCACCAGGACCAGGACCAATGATCCAATGACTGCGGTCAGCAGGCCGAGAATGCCCACGATTCTCTGAGCACACATGCCTGTCTTCGTCTGCGTATCGTTCATGAGTATTTCTCTTAAGGGATTCTGTTTCAGATCGCGTCGAGGCCCACATTGATGTCGGCGATCAGGTCGTCGAGATCTTCGATGCCGACTGAAAGTCTGACGAGCGAGTCACTGATTCCGAGTTTCTCACGTGCTTCGGCAGGCACGGTGGCATGCGTCATGATCGCAGGGTGTTCGATCAGGCTTTCGACGCCGCCCAGGCTTTCCGCGAGGGCGAACAGCGAGACGTTCTCGAGAAAACGTCGTGACTCGTCGATCCCGCCCTTGAGAAAGATCGTGATCATTCCGCCGAAGCCGGGTCCTGACGCGAGGCCCATCTGCTTCGCCGCGACGGCATGCTGAGGGTGACTCTCGAGACCGGGGTAGACGACGCGTTCGACCTTGTCATGCGCTTCAAGCATCTTCGCGATGGCCATTCCGCTGTGACAGTGGCGTTCCATTCTCAAGCCAAGCGTCTTGATGCCACGCAAGCAGAGGTATGCGTCGAATGGCCCCATGACCGACCCGATCGAATTCTGCAGGTACCGGATCCGTTCCGCGAGTTCAGGGACTCTCGTCACCAGCACGCCACCGACCACGTCGCTGTGGCCGCCGAGGTACTTGGTGGCCGAATGCATCACCACGTGCATGCCAAGTTCCAGGGGTCGCTGGAGAATGGGAGAGCAGAAGGTGTTGTCGGCGACCGCGATCGCACCGTGGTCGTCAGCGATCTTCGCGATCTTCGCCAGATCGGAGACCTTCAAGGTGGGGTTGGTGGGGGACTCCACCCAGACCATCTTCGGCTTGTGCTCGGCGAAGGCTCGCTCGACCGCCGCGAAATCGCTCATGTCCACGTAGACGGGCTTGAGTCCCTGGCTTCGTTCACGCACCAGCGACATCAGTCGGTAGGTGCCGCCGTACATGTCGTCCATGGCGAGGATCGTGTCACCGCTCGAGAGCAGTTCGAGGCAGGTGGCGGTGGCCGCCATGCCGGTCGAGAACGCGAAGCCGCCGTGGGAGACGTCCTGTTCCTCTGTGATCCCCGTGCTTTCGAGATTCGCGATCGCGCGTTCGAAGCCGTACCGGGTGAGGTTGTGGCTTCGCGAGTATTCATAGCCCTTGTGGACGCCCGGTGATTCCTGAGCATAGGTGCTTGAGGTGTAGATCGGGGGCATGACCGCTCCGGTCACCTCGCAGTTCTGCTGGCCACCGTGGATGCATCGGGTGAGGATGTGCGCGTCTTTATTCATGGTCGGTTTGGTCTCGTGTTTAAGGGAGCTGCTTGCGCAGGAAGTTGATCACATCGATTCGGGTGATCAGGCCGTAGAAATGTTCCTTGTCGGCGACGATCGCCACCTTGTCGTTCTCGAGAATCTTCAACACGTCGTCGAGCGATCCGTCGGGAGCGATGATTTCAAGCTTCTTCGTCATGTGTTCGGAGACCGGGCTGTTTCCCGCGGCCTGGTGTCTGGTCATCGCCAGAAGCACGTCCGATTCGTCGAGAAGTCCTTCGACGCTGCCGTCTTCATCGAGAACCGCCATCTGGCTGACGTCGTACATGCGCATTCGCCGCACCGCCTGAGCCAGAGGCTCGTGACGCGCGAGGGTGTAGTCCTCGCCGTCGAGATGCCGGCGTGAGATGAGGTCTCGGATGTTGTCGTGCTTCGGTCGGTCGATGAACCCCTGATCGATCATCCAGTGGTCATTGAACATCTTCGAGAGGTACTTCGCACCGTTGTCGCAGATCAGGGTGACGACTCGCCTGGGTTCCGTCTGTTCGCGACAGTATCGAAGTGCCGCGTTGAGCAGGGTGCCCACGCTCGAACCGGCCAGAATGCCTTCCTTCTGAAGGAGTTCGCGTGCCGTCATCATGGCATCGCGATCGTGGATGGCGTAGGCGGTGTCGACGAGATCGAGATCAAGGACGTCGGGAACGAAATCCTCACCGATGCCCTCGACCAACCAGGATCCCGCTTCGACCTCTTTTCCCTCGTTGACGAGTGGTTCGAGGATGGAACCTTCCGGGTCGGCGAGCACCATCTGCACCGCGGGATCGTGTTCCTTGAGAAAGCGTCCGACGCCCGTGACCGTTCCTCCCGAACCGACGCCGGCGACGAAGGCGTCGATGCGTCCTTCCATCTGTTCCCAGATCTCCGGTCCGGTGGTGTCGTAGTGTGCCGCGGCATTGGCTTCGTTGGCGAACTGGTTGATGTAGTACGCACCCGGACGTTCCTCGGCGATGCGTGCCGCGACGTTCTGGTAGTAGTCGGGGTGTTCGCGTGTGACGTCCGAACGACTGAGCATGACTTCCGCGCCCATGGCTCGAAGATGGGAGATCTTCTCATCGGACATCTTGTCCGGAACGACCACCATCACGGTGTAGCCCTTCTGGCTGCCCACGAGTGCCAGCGCCAGTCCGGTGTTGCCTGCGGTCGCTTCGATGATCAGTCCACCCGGCTTCAGTTCGCCCCGAGCTTCGGCGGCTTCGATCATCGACATCGCGATGCGATCCTTGATCGAATTACCGGGGTTCATGGATTCCATCTTGACGAACAGCCGGCAGGGGCCGGTGTCCATTTTCGTCAGTTCGAGCATCGGTGTGTTGCCGATCATCTCGAGGACGTTGCCATAGACGGGTGCGGTTCGTGTCTTGCTTGATTCTGTCATCTGAGGGGTGTCTCCGGTCTCCCATGGTACGAACTTGTCGTCGGTTCGCTACGCTTCATCCCGTGTCAGACCGTTCATCCCACATCATGCTTGAAGAGGGCCCTCATGGGCTGGAACTTCGCCGGGCCGACGACCGGCCGGGGCAGGGTGTCCGAGCCTCTTTCGAGGGTCTGTCCACGCGTGGGCATCCCTTCTCGAAACTTCTGCGTGGCTGTACCGGGGTGGTTGTCGACGCGACAGCGGGGCTGGGTGGAGATACCGCGGTGCTGGCCGCTCTCGGCTGGCATGTCCTGGCCATCGAGCGTGAGCCCAGACTGTTCCAGCTGCTCTGTCAGGCCCACGAACGGATCACCGATCCCGAGCTTCAGAATCGAATCACCCTCCTCGAAGGGGATTCGATCCGTTGCCTTGGTTCACTGCCCTCGAGCTTTCAGTCACCGGCTGCGATCGTGCTTGATCCCATGTATCCGCCGCGTCGAAAGACCAGCGCGCTTCCTCCGAAAGGCATGCAGGCTCTTCGGATGCTCCATGCCGATGGTGGTGGCGATGATCCCGAAGGACTCCTCGCTGCCGCATTCGCAGCTTCGCCCGGGCGGGTTCTTCTCAAGCGTCCTCCGGAAGCTCCTGCGATCGTGGACCGCCCGGCGACCTTCTCGGTGGGCAGCAAGTTGGTTCGCTGGGATGCCTGGGAGCTCGGTGCCGAGTGAGTCGATCCGAGCCTGTTCGTCCTCAGTCCTGATACACGTGAAACCAGTCGCCTCCGAGCGACCATTCCCAGTTGGTGTTGATCCAGACGAACTCGTTCGAGGGATCCTTCAGGACCAGAAACGTGCCACCCCCGCCACCGCCAGTGAGCTGGTATCCCACGTTGCCCCGATGGTTCTTGACCTTCATGACGGTGAAGAGTCCGAAGGTCGTCGGGGTGGTCACCGGCTCCCCGGCAAGGAATGTTTCGGCGTGGACTTCCAGCGCGGGACGGTGGAATGCGAAGGACACTCTGAGCGGCCAGTCGGTGAAAGCGACCGAAAGCAGGAGAGCCACGCTCGCCAGCCCGATGAGCCTCGTTCTGAAGCGGGTTTCCACCCTTGGAATCAGCGTCATGATCACCAGCGGCAGCATGAGGACGCTCATTGCGAACGTGCTCAATTTGTAGATCATCGGATCGAATGCAAGAAACGACAGGACTGTCGCTGCACTCGCAACGACCCCGATCAGGATCACCAACCCGGCGTAGAACGAACCAAGAAGCTTCCATGGATTCCAGTTCGGATGTTTCAGGGTCGTTCTCAAGTCATCGGGGTCGAAGGCACGACCGCATTCCGGGCAGGCATCCTGTTGGAGCTTTCGAAGCAGATAGCCGCAGCTCCTGCAGTAGCGGTTGTGTTCTTTCAGATGATCGATCAGGCAGCTCCATCCTCTTTCAGATGTCGGTTGAAAAAGTCGAGGGTTCGTCGCCATCCGTAGGCCGAGCCTCCCGCACCGTGACCGCCGGATGGAATCAAGATGAAGTCGAAATCCTTGTCGGCACGGATCAGCGCTTCGACCACCTGCAGGGTCGACGCCGGGTCCACGTTGCGGTCCATGCCACCGAGAATGAGCAGCAATTCCCCTTCAAGTCGATGGGCGTTGGTGACGTTCGACTGTTCGGCGTAGTGTTCGCCCACCGGCCACCCCATCCAGAGCTCGTTCCACCAGATCTTGTCCATGCGGTTGTCGTGACAACCGCAGTCGGCGACCGCGGCGTCATAGAAGTCGCCGTGGGCCAGCAGGGCACGCATCGCACTCTGCCCGCCCGCACTTCCGCCGTAGATGCCCACGCGGTCGAGATCCATCCACGGTCTCGTCTCCGCCGCGGCTTTCATCCAGGCGATGCGGTCGGGGAACCCGGAGTCTCCGAGGTTCTGCCAGGCCACGTCGTGAAAGGCCTTGGAGCGCCAGTTGGTCCCCATGCCGTCGATCTGCACCACCACCATGCCAAGTGCGGCGACCTCTCGCATGCGTGCGTTCCGATTGAATTTCTTGGGAACGAAGTGATCGTGGGGGCCGGCATAGATGTGTTCGACCACCGGGTAGTGCTCGTCCGGATCGAAATCTCGTGGGGTGATGATGACACCCCAGATGTCGGTGACGCCGTCTCGGCCTTCCGCGACGAAGCGGATCGGTTCCTGCCAGCCGGATTCGAGCAGCGGGGTGTGGTCGGCTTCCGCCAGCACGCCGACCAGCGAACCGTCACGGGTTCTTCTGAGTTCATGCACCGGGGGAAGATCGACCCGACTCCAGCGATCGATGTAGTGACGTCCGTCGGGGGCGAACTCGAGTTCATGGGTCCCGTCGCCTTCGGTGAGTCGGACCAGGCTGCCCGAGTCCAGATCGACCGTCGCATGATGGACGTGGTAGGGGTCCTGATCAGCATCGAGCCCCAGCGCCCTGATGCGAAGGGTGCCCGTCGCTTCATCGACGTCGTCGACTCCGCGGACCACCCATTCGCCGGAGGTCAGCGGCGTTCGTGCTCCCGTCACGAGGTTCACCATGTCGAGGTGGTTCCAGCCGCTTTGTTCCGTCATCCAGATGGCACGGTCTCCGTCTTCCATGATGTGGAGGAAATCCTTGCCGGCGTAGTCGATGAAGGTGTCCGCGGTCTCGTCGATCAGGACCCGACTCTCACCGGTGCGGGCGTCGATCTCGAGCAGGCGAAGGACCTGATGCCCTCGTTGGTTGTAGAGCATGCGGACCTTCGGCGCCTCGGGGTGCCAGCTGATCTCGTTGATCGACCATGGGTTCGGGGCGAGTTCGGACTCGAGATCGATGCGCCGACCGGTCGCCACTTCGAAGACCGCCGGATGTGGGTGGGCGATCCGGTCTCCCGGCTTGAGGTACTGATGTGTCTGGAGGATCGGTTCGATCTGATCTTCTGGCATGATCTCGAGCAGGTGCACCGGATGCTTCTGGGGTGCGTCGATCTTCTGGGCCAGGAAGTACCGGCCATCCGGGGAGAAGACCACGTTCGGGCGCCACCTGGAGTCCGGTCTCGCATCTTCGGTGAGTCGTTCCGGCTTGGTGCCGGGGCGTTCGATCCACAGATCACCGCCTCGTGTCGTCACCTTCGCTCGAGGTGCCATTTCCCGTGAACGGTCGCCTTGGTCGTCGTCATCCTGACCTTCTGCGGATGCCTGCCACTCACGCATCGACCGTTCGTCGACCACCGCTCTCGGTCTGCCTGGTTCGGCGATGAAGGCGGTCAGCGTTCGTCCCTCGGGATCCAGAATCCGCCAGCCGTGCCCGTCGTAGGTGCCCATTCTTCGTCGTTTGCCTGCTTCCAGCTGGCCATAATGGACTTCGGTCCCACCGGAATCGACCCACATCAGGGTGATGGTCTCGTTCGTTTCGTTCTTGAAGATGATCGGGACGTCACCTCCACGAGAGGTCGAGCCCGACACACGTCGCCCCGGAGCACGGTTCACGCCCTGGGGGCCGGCGGTCACCTTCGAAATCACGCCCGTCTGCCGATCGATGCGCAGCCGTGTCATCTCACCATCCTCGGTTCGTGAGAACTCGAGTTGATCATCATCGACCCAGCGAGAGTTCACGTGTTCATCGATCACCATCTTCTGCGGGCCCGCCGGGGCGGCCGACGAGATGCCGACGAAGAGCAGGAGGAACGTGCCGAGAGGGATCGTCTTTTCAAGGCCTGATCGGTGAAGCATCGTCATTCAATTCCTGATGAGAGATAGTTTCGTGATGACTGGACGGTGGTCGGAGCTGATCGATTCCGGGATGACTTCGGCGATGGCGGGGCGCCAGCGTGCGGGTGGCCCGTTGAAGATGTAATCGATTTCGATCTTCGGTTGATCGGAAGGAAATGTGGCGGCATTCCCCACGGGCTTGGCGGCGTTTCGCCCGATGCGTTCGAAGGCGTTCATGGTGCGCGAAGTCGGCACGTCGTTGAAGTCACCGAAGACGATCCAGGGAATCTCCAGTGCCTGAAGTCGAGTGATCGTCTCGCGTGCCTGCGCGAAGCGGTAGCCGTCATCCTCGACCCAGTCGAAGTGGACGGCCACCGCGGTGATCGTCTCTCCCGAATCGATCCTGATTCGTGCCGCCAGTGCGACGCGTGGTTCATTGCCATCCGGGAGCCGCCATGATTCGTGAGATTCGATCCGGTTCCGAGAGAGGATCGCAAGTCCGTACCTGCCGCCCTGGAACGGCATGAAACTGCCGTATGCCGCGTACATGTCGAGTCGCTCGGCGAGCCACGTCGCCTGGTCGACACGTCCGCTTCGGCTGGCCCGGTCATCGACTTCCTGCAGCGCGATGATGTCGGCATCGAGGGCCTGGAGCGTCGCGGCCGTTCGTTCGAGGTCGACGGTCCCGTCCATGCCCCGCCCGTGTTTGATGTTGTAGGTCGCGATCCGAATCGACGCGGGTGTCTGCTGCGATGTCGGCACCGTGTCGTCGGGTGACGTACATCCCAGCAGGACGATGGTGCTCAGTATGGCCGTCAGGAGGCATCGCATGGCACCCAGCTTACCCGAGGCACTCGCCCCAGAAGCTCAGAAGAATGGTGAGGTCTGCGCCATCGACGAGACCGTTCTGATCGAGGTCCACGTCTGCGTTCTCTTGACCCCACGCGCTCAGGAGCAGGGTCAGATCGGCGCCATCGACCGTCTGGTCGCCGTTGAGGTCGGCAGGGCAGGGCGAGTCGCATTCGGGCGTGATCGAATTGTCGCCATCATCCTGCCAGATTCCGGTGATCTGGTCGGGAAGGTTTCCACACGCGATGGTGTCGGTGAGCACGGCGGAACTGTTCTCGTCACTCATGACCGCGCCGCCGCTTCCGGCGACGTTGTCCTGAAAGGTGCACCCGATCAGCGTCGACACGCTCGTGCCCTGGTTCATGATCGCACCGCCACCGACCGCCGCCGTGTTGCCGGTGAACTCGCAGTTCATGATCGTGGGGCGACTGATCCAGAAGTCAGGGGGGTCGAAACCGTCATTGACGATGGCGCCTCCCGAGTTCAGGCTGGTGTTCTCTTCAAAGAGGCAGTCGATCACCGTCGGATTGCTTCTGAGATTCGCCATCGCACCACCCCAGTGGGCGGAGTTGCCTCGAAAGGTGCACCCCTCGAAACGTGGGTGGAATTCAGCCGCGGGGTCGGGGCCGGATTCCCAGGTTGCGAACGCACCACCGAACCCGCCGCGATTCTCGAGGAACCTGCAGTCGATGAAGACCGGTGCGCTGTTCAGATTGTAGAAAGCTCCGCCCAGTCGGAATTCCAGGGGTTCCAGCGGACCGTTGTCCAGAAACGTGCAGTTGACCAGGGTCGGGTCCGCATGAAACGTGCTGCACGAGGTCTCGCGTGACCCGGTGAACGTGAGATTTCTCAGTTCCATCTTGTACTCACCCGAGAGAAAACGAAGATGCCAGCTGCCCTGCGCGTCGATCGTGACTGCCGGAAGCAGATCCGAACCGATCTCGCCTTCGATGGTGATGTTGCCCGACAGGTTCAGGTTCTGTTCGAAATAGGTGCCCGCTCGGATCAGTACCGTGTCGCCGTCGGTGGCGGCGGCGAGTCCTGCCGCGATGGTGTTGAAATCAGCGGTGCCGTCGTTGTCGACGACGATGACGTCGGACATGCTGGAGGTGGCAAGCAGTGCGAGACACAGTGTTCCGGTCGAAAAAGTCAGTGTGTTCGACGTCGAGTTCTGCATGTTCTTGCTCTCGTCAGTCATGGGCATGGCGGGGTGTCACCCATTGATACTTGATACTCACGGTTTCATTGCAGCTGGTGCGAGAAATGACGTCGTGTCACTGATTTCAGCGCGGGTCTGAAATCAGCCCGTTCAGCTTAGTCGCTCGTGGTGAGCTTCCAAGCCCGTTTTCTCCAAACGGACGACATCACATCGGTTCCCATCCGGTCGAGGCTTCTTGTCACCTGCACCGGCGTCATTCCAGCGACGCTCCATCGGGAAGAAACGTCTCTCTGCTTCTTCTCCGTCGTTCGAGTCTGGCATGTTGCTCACGCCCATGAATTCTAAGTGGATCTCGTCCTCTTCACCCGGCAGTGCGAGCATCTCATCCTGCACGGTCTGCCTTGCGTGCGGGGCATGATCGTCCTGTTCCGCGGTGTGTCATCCGACGAGCAGAGTGGCGGTGGCCATGAGGGCGAGAAGACATGTCTTTGGCTTTTTTTTCATGATGACATCGAACTCTTCATTCAAATCCAGAACAAGTCTCTGGCAGGGTCTTACCCCCTAATCGAGTATCCATTCACTGGCTTTGGTGAATTGAACACTCAGGGACAGCAGCACGTAGCTGCCGATGAACAGCATGATGCAGGTGAAGAGCGTGATCACGAATGGCTTGACCCGCTCGTATCTGGTGAAGGCACGCACCATCTGAACCAGCAGCACCACCACGCAGAGGCCCAGGCTTGGGAGTGTCAGCCACGCCAGCGTTTCGAACGCGAAGAGGCACGCTCTGCTCATGACTCCCGTGACTTGCTTCGGATCGGGATTGTTGTAGATCGGCTGGCGTCCGAGTTCGAACCAGACCACCAGCCAGGTGAACTGCATGAATGCCAACATCAGGTACGGGATTGAAAAGCAGCTGATTGCGGTCCAGTCCAGACGACTCAGATTTCCCGGCCGGACATGCGGACCGGTGGCCTTCCGTCGAAAGGTCGAATCATCGCCAGGATCGAACGTTCGTCCGCATTCCACGCACCGGTTCGTGGTCGAATCTTTGAGGTCGTAGCGGCACTTCAAGCAGAACCTGGCTCGTTCCGAGGCTTGTCCGTGTGTCTTTGGAGTCTGCTGGTCCGAACCGACGTTCAATCGTCTTCTCGGACGGGATGTCGGGCTTCATGGATGTCCGCGCATCTGGAGAAGAACCAGGCGATCGCGACTGGAACCACGACGAATGCGCCGACGATGAGAAAACCGCGAATCGCCAGCGGAATCAGGTCCTCTTCGTAGAGAGACGTCTGGCTGTACTCGGCGATGACCGGGGTCACTTTCGCGCTCAGATCACTCAGATGGGGCAGTAGCGTGGTCGGGTTCATGTCGTGTCTCCGTTCTCATGATGACCTCCCGCTCTGAATGCGTCCAGTCGATGGGCCCATTAGTTGCAGAAAGGGAGGGGGAGGCTTTGGACTTCTTTCCTCTGATCAGCTAGCCTTTGCACTCACTCGGAGGAACCCCAATGTTTTCGATTCTCAGTGCTATGAGCCAGCCCATGACCCTTTTCGTGATGCTTGGCATCATGACCGTGTTGACGCTCGTCTCCGGCATCCTGATCTATCACAGCATCTTTCTTCCGCACACCCAGCACGACTACGACCCCGACAAGTGAGTCGAAGCGTCGGTGTCGACCTCATCCGCTGAGGTGTCATCCATCCCCATCGTTGGTCGCTTCCGGCCATTGGCTTCAGTCGCTGCCTGCCGACCTCTGGCGTGCTGCCGTGAACTGTGCTCTGTGGATGTTTCTTCCTGCGGGCATTCTCAAATCCCAGTGGCTTTGAGCCCTGCCGTGCATTCGGGCGACGCGAAGGTACCCCTTCGCCCCGAGTGATCATGCCTGCAATGGCCTTCGTTCACACACGATCTGCGAAAACGAGGCACCCTCTTTGCAAGAACACCTATGCAAGAACACCTATGCAAGAACACCCCGCGTCGAAACGCGAGGTGTTCTGAAACAATGGAGCGTACCGGGCTCGAACCGGTAACCCCTGCCTTGCAAAGGCAGTGCTCTCCCAATTGAGCTAACGCCCCAGTCTGGGTACGCCGAGAGTATAGCGGAAGTCCGGCCTCAGTCCTCGGTCGAATCGGTTTCCGCATCAACTCTTGACGAGTCGGCCGGATCGGTCGCTGAACCGTTGGTCTCCGGGCTGGCTTCATCCTTGGTCGCGGTGATCTTCGGAGTGGCCTTGGCTCTCGCCGAGACGAGATCGATGCGACGTGGCTTGACCACGTTCAACTGCAGTGATTCGTCGTAGGTGACGTCGCCGATAACACCCACTGAGAGACCGGTCCACGCTGCCAGGTCGTACCGATCGTCGGGGACGACGTAGGCCAGGGTTCTCCCACCAGCCATGTCCTGGAGTCTGAAGAGCAGAGGCATCGCGTTCTGGCCCGTGAAGACCACGGAGGCATTGAGTCGGCCGACCATGTCGAAGGGCGCTCTGGTGTCCATGGCCATTCTGGTGGCATCGATGTTTTCGCCATCGATCCTGCTCTGATCACGCATGGATCGCAGGCGTGCGATGCGGTCCTGCACGTCGATCTTCATGGCAAGGATTTCCATGCGACTGTTCGCATTGGCTTTCTGGAGCTCCGTCGCGTCAGAATCTTCGCTGATCTGTGCGAACTGTCTCTGAAGGAGTTCGAGTTCCGCCGATTCGATGTTTTCCTTGAGCATCTCTCTGAAGGCGTCGTCGAGTGCGGCAAGCCGTGCGGCCATGTCCGGGGCTTTCGGCGTCTCCGGTGTGACCACCTCCGTGGTGGTGTCGATCTCGGTCTCGTTGCTCGCGGTCACGACGGGTGCGTCCGTGGCGGAGGGCGTCGTCTCAGCGGGGGTGGTTGCCGGGGTTTTCTTCGTCTCGGCTGTCGGGGCCGACGCGACTTCGATCGGCGCTTCCTGCGTCACGACGGGCTTCGGAGCAGGCAGTGCGGCGGCGATCTGTGCGGCGGTCGCCGGGGCAAGGTAGCTCGAGTTGATCCAGGCGAGCTGGTTCATCGGAGCTGCGACCTTCCAGACACCCGGATCTTCCGATCTGGATCCTTCGAATCGTTCGATCAGTTTGAGTGTGGTGCCTGACTGCAGCGGGGGATCGAGCGCTTCGAAGCTCGCCGCGGGTTTGAATTTTCGGGTGAGGTTGGCAGCACGGAATGATGTCCGGCGAATCACGGTGCCCATGGTGGGGTCTGCAGGATCGACGGCGATCAAGTCCGCTCGCACGAATCCCGTCATCCTTTTGAAGACGGGTGTGTTCGTTCGGACCTTCGTCCAACCGTATTTTTCGAGCACCACTTCAACCAGATCTCCGGTCTTCAGCTTCAGGATCGGATAGCCACCCTCGACGCTTGCCGCGGTTCTGACGTTGACATTGTCACCAGTCAGAACGGCGTATCGCGCGGTCTTGGCATCCGCTGCAGCATCGACCTTCGAGGCGGGTGCGCTGTCCTGAGCGGTGGCGGTGAGGCAGGTGGCGAGCCCGAGAAGGGCGACGATGAAAAACAACTTCGTACTGTTCATGTCCTCATGGTACTCATCGGCCCGAGCGGTGCTAGGATTCGGCCATATGAGCGGGTTTTCCACCAGAATCGTCAGCCTTCTTCTCGCCGCCACCTCGGTCACGACCCTTGGCTGCAGTCGTCCCTATGGCGATGATGACGCCGATGAACGGCTGAGAATCGCCATGGAGGCGGCCATTGCCAACGAAGTCGGCGACATTCAGCCGGATTCCGAGTTGGAAACGGTCCCTGAGGCCTCCACCGAAATAGAGGAGGCACTGGCGCCTCGGCGAGCGGAGCTCGACCGGCTTGGCCCTCCAACCGCTCGAGGCGGACTGCCGATCGATCTGGGTGAGGACCTCTACGGTGCCGAGCAGCAGCAGGCCTTCATCAGTCTCGAGACCGCGGTCGGTTCGGCGATTCAGAACAACCTCTCCGCCCAGGGTGCCCGCCTCACCCAGGGCATCAGCGCCACCGAGATCGTTCAGGCCGAGGCGGCGTTCGACGCGGTGTTCTTCTCGAACTTCGACTTCGCCCGACTGGAGCAGCCGCGCATCGTCCCCGAGTTGAACGGCGCGCCTCTCTCTCCATTGGTCCAGGACACCAAGCAGTGGTCGGTGGACACCGGTCTGCAGAGTCAGCTCACGTCCGGTGGTTCGGTCCAGCTCTCGACCCGTATCGGGTACGACGACATCGCCGATTCCTCCACCATCACCTACACCCCCGATCCTGCCTGGAGCACCGCGGTCTCGCTGGGCATCACACAACCTCTGCTTCGCGGGTTCGGCAGTGATGTCGCGCTTGCGCAGCTGCGACTGGCGGAGAATGCGACCCGAGTCTCGAGCGAGAACCTGCGAGCGCAGCTGCTGCAGATCGTCTATCGGGTGGAAGCCGCCTACTGGCAGCTGGTCCTGTCGCGACAGAATGTGGTCGCGACCACATGGTTGCTGGATGTCGGCATCTCCATCAGGGACATCCTCGACCAGCGCCGGGAGATCGACGTCACTGCCGCGAACTATGCCGATGCGGTCGCGACCGTCGAGCGTCGGCGTGGTGATCTCATCGTCGCGCAGCGAGATGCACGCTACGCCAGCGACGCCTTGAAGGCCTTGATGAACGACCCCGAGTTCCCGCTTGGTGAAGAGACTCTGATCGCACCCGCTGACTGGATGTCCGACCAGCCGATTCGATACAACCTGCGAGAGGCCATCTCCATCGGCATCGACCGTGCGCCCTCGGTGCGTCGTTCGTTGCTATCGATCGACGATGCCTCGATCGGTGTCACCCTCGCCGACAATGGTCGCCTTCCTCAACTCGACCTCGAGGGCCAGATGCGCTGGAACGGTCTCGATCAGGGGCTGGGCTCAAGCTATGACAACATGGTCGACGTCGGTCTGGTGGACTATCTGCTCGGTATTCGTTTCTCTCAACCACTGGGAAACAAGGGGGCCGAGGCCGTCTACCGCCGAGCCCGTCTTCAGCGCTCGGCCGCGGTGGTGGGGTATCAGCAGTCCATCCAGCAAGTGGTTCTGGAGATCAAGAACGCCCTGCGCGATGTCCGGGCCAATGCCGCGTTGATCGGTCAAAGTCGTGCCCTCCGGCTGGCGCAAGCCGAAAATCTTCGAGCTCTTCAGGCGTCGCAACAGACCATGGGCCAGCTGACGCCCGAGTTCCTGTCGTTGAAATTCCAGCGTCAGGACGGTCTCGCCGCCGCGCAGTTTCGTGAAGTGCAGGCGCTGGTCGACTACAACATCTCCATCGCACGACTGTTCGAAACGATGGGGATCGGTCTGCGAATGAATCAGATCGAGATCGTGGAAGTCGATTCAGGAGAGACCCGCGCCAGATGACCAAGAGAATTCTTCAACCCACCGATGAGAACATCGAGCGTTGCGCACGTCACATCGTCGAGGGCGGGCTCGTGGGTATTCCCACCGAGACCGTCTATGGCCTGGCCGCCAATGCGGCGGATGATGCGGCCGTCGCCTCGATCTACTCCGCGAAGTCACGGCCGACCAGCAATCCCTTGATCGTGCATGTCGCCAACACCGAGCAAGCCGAGCCTTTCGTCGAGGATTGGAATGACGACTGCAAGCGTCTCGCGGAGGTGTTCTGGCCGGGCCCGTTGACGCTCGTGCTCAGCCGCAGTTCCAAGGCCAGTGATCTGGTCACCGCCGGTCATGACACCGTGGCGGTTCGCTCGCCGGCGCATGACGTCGCTCGTCGACTGATCGAATGCGCCGACCGTGCGCTGGTCGCGCCAAGTGCCAATCAGAGCGGGCAGGTCTCCGCCACCGACGCTCGTCACGTCATCACCGAATTTCCGCTCGAGGATTTCCCAGTGTTGGATGGTGGCGCCTGCGCGTTGGGCATCGAATCGACGGTTCTGGACCTCACGGGTGAGACGCCTCTGGTCCTGCGCCCCGGGGCGGTCACCGTTCGCGCCCTGAGAAACATCATTCCAGATGTCAAAGTGCCCGTGATCGGCGAACAGACCAACGCCCCCGGGACGGCGTTGAGACACTACGCGCCCCGAACGCCGACCGTTCTGGTCGACTCCGATCGCTTCGACGAACGTCTCGATGAACTGGATGAAGGTGTGGCCGTGATCTCGATCGGCCATCGACGGCTCGGGGCACAGCATGTCCTGGTCGAGATGCCCGAGGATCCGGATGAGTACGCCCGTCGTCTGTACGCAGGCCTCCGAGAAGCCGACGAGTCCGCATGCGGACTGATCGTCGTCGAGATTCCACCGTGGAGCGGTGGCCTCTGGCGTGCCATCAACGATCGTCTTCAGCGAGCCTGCGTGCCTCCGCTCAATCCCTGAGCGGATTGTTCATCGGAATCTTGACGTCCAGATCCCGCGCGCACTCCTGCGCGATGCCGTAGCCCGAATCCGCATGGCGGAAGACGCCCATCATGGGGTCGTTCGAAAGGACGCGCGCGAGGCGCTTCGCACTGGCTTCGGTGCCGTCGGCGACGATCACCTGGCCCGCGTGCTGGGAGAACCCGATGCCGACGCCGCCACCATGATGGAAGCTGACCCAGCTGGCACCCGAGGCGATGTTGGTCGCGAAGTTCAGAATGGGCCAGTCGCTGACCGCATCGGTGCCGTCCAGCATCGATTCCGTCTCACGGTTGGGGCTGGCGACGCTGCCACAGTCGAGATGGTCGCGGCCGATCACGATCGGGGCCGAGACCTTTCCACTGGCCACCAGCTCGTTGAACAGCAGGCCGGCCTTGTCGCGTTCACCGAGACCAAGCCAGCAGATTCTGCAAGGCAGTCCCTGATAGGCGACTCGATCCGCGGCCATGGTGAGCCAGCGATGAAGCGAGGTGTCTTCGGGGAAGAGTTCCATCAAGGCCTTGTCGGTCACTTCGATGTCCTTGGGGTCGCCCGAAAGCGCGCACCATCGGAAGGGCCCGCGACCCGTGCAGAACTGAGGTCTGATGTAGGCCGGAACGAATCCCGGGAATGCGAAGGCGTCCGCGAAACCGTTGTCGAGCGCGCGTTGTCTGATGTTGTTTCCGTAGTCGAACGTCTTCGCACCGGCGGTCTGAAGTCGGACCATGATGCGAACGTGTTCTTCCATGGTGTCCAGCGAACGCATGACGTATTCGTCCGGGTCGGACTCTCGCAGAGCGTCCGCTTCTTCGCGGCTCATGTCGACCGGGTAGTACCCGACCAGCGGGTCATGGGCCGATGTCTGATCGGTCAGGGTGTCCGGCACGATGTCGCGTTCTTCAAGCCGGCGAAGCAGGTCGACGGAGTTGCCGAGGTATCCGATCGAGAGCGCCTTCTTCTCCGCCTTGTAGGCGAGCGCGCGATCGATCGCGACATCGAGGTCGGTCTCGATCTCATCGAGATAGCGATCGTGGACGCGTTTCTCCAGCCGTTCGCGGCAGGTATCCGCGATCAGGCAGGTTCCTTCGTTCATGGTGACGGCAAGTGGCTGGGCGCCTCCCATGCCTCCGCAGCCGCCGGTGACGTTGAGCGTCCCCGCGAGCGTGCCCCCGAAGTGCTGTCGAGCGCATTCGGCGTAGGTCTCGAAGGTTCCCTGCAGGATGCCCTGGGTTCCGATGTAGATCCAGGACCCCGCCGTCATCTGCCCGTACATCATGAGGCCTTCCGCACAGAGATCGTCGAAATGTTCCTGCGTCGCCCAGTGGGGCACGAGGTTCGAGTTCGCGATCATCACGCGCGGGGCGTCTTCGTGGGTCTTGATGATGCCCACCGGTTTGCCGGATTGAACCAGCAGGGTCTCGTCGGCTTCGAGCGAACGCAACGAGGCGACGATCGCATCGAACGCCTCCCAGCTGCGGGCCGCCTGCCCGCGACCTCCGTAGACCACCAGTGCTTCGGGGCGTTCGGCCACTTCGGGGTCGAGATTGTTCATGAGCATGCGCATCGCGCCTTCGGCCTGCCAGGTCTTGCAGGTCATCTCGAGGCCGTGTGGTGCGCGAATCGTCCGATGTTCTGTAGTGGTCGTCATGCGGGCATTCTAGCCTGCATCACAGCCCTCCCGAGGCAATGGATTCAGCAATCCGTGCGATATCTGGAGCGGGGGGGCGATCATTGGTCAGGGGCGACACCAGGGCCCGGATTCGATCGAAGGCCGATTCCACTCCTGCGCCGGAGCGGAGGGGTCTCTGATGCTCCATGGCCTCCGCCATCACCAGAAGTTCGATCGCAAGCACGTCCCTGGCCAGAATGATCGACTGGCGCGCCAGATTGGCCGAGGTGGCACCCATCGAGTTGTAGTCCTCGATGCCCGCCGAGGTCGAGACGTTGCCCACGCTGGCCGGATTGGCAATCGTCTGGAGCTCGTTGCAGCAGGCCGCTGCGGTGTACTGGGCGATCATGTAGCCGGAGTGCAGGCCGGGTTTAGGGGCGAGGTAGGCGGTGACCGCGTTCTCCGCGTCGTGTCCCGAGAGCACCCAGAAGACGCGTCGTTCCGAGATGCCCGCCACGTGCACCAACGCGATTCGCAAGGTGTCCAGCGCGATCGCAAGCGGCATGCCGTGGAAGTTGCCGCCGGAGAGGATCGCGTCGTCCTCACTGAAGACGACGGGATTGTCCGTGACCGCACCGAGTTCCCGTTCGATCGTCTCTCTGACGTAGGTCATCGCATCGATGGCCGCTCCGAGGACCTGCGGTGCGGCGCGCAGGCAATAGGGGTCCTGGACTCGGGAATCGTCGTCGGCATGGTCTTCGACGATCTGCGAGCCTTCGAGAAGTTCGATGACGCGACGTGCCACTTCGATCTGTCCCGGTTGTTTCCTCACCGAATGAATCCGAGCATCGAAGGGACCATGCGAGCCTCGGCAGGCATCGACGGACATCGCGGTCCCGATGATCGCGCACTCGATCAATCGTGCGGCATCCGCGCAGCACAGAGCGCCGGTCGCCGCCATCATGTGGGTTCCGTTGAGAAGGGCGAGTCCTTCCTTGGCCTCCAGAACGAGTCCTTCGAGACTCGCGGCCTTGAGTGTGGTCGCGGTCTCCACCACCTCGCCCGACACCCGGCAGGTGCCTTCGCCGATCAGGGCGAGGGCGACGTGTGCCAATGGCGCGAGGTCACCTGAGGCGCCCACGGAGCCTCGAGATGGCACCACGGGAAGGATGTCGTGTTCAAGATGCCACACCAATCGTTCGATCGTCTCGATCCGGACCCCGGAATGGCCTCGTGAAAGACTTCCGGCCAGCAGCAGCATCATCCCCCGAACCACGTCGTCCGGAAGAGGCTCACCCACTCCGGCGGCATGGCTGCGCACGATGTGTCTTTGAATCTCATGGACCTGCTCGGGTTTGATGCGAACCTTCGACAGCGAGCCGAAGCCGGTGTTCAGGCCGTAGACCGGATCGACGTGTTCCGCCGCCTTGGCGACCACCGCACGTGCGCGGTCCACTTGTTCCCTGGCTGAAGGTGCGATCGAGACCGACGCTCCGAAACGAGCGACCGCTTCGACCTCATCGATGGTGAGCGGGCTTCCGTCGAGCGTCACGGTAGTGGGGGTGTGTTCTGGCATCGCGCTGCCAGCGTAGGTGCTGAGGGGCCGGGAGGCCAATTGAATCAGGATGGAGTCGGTTCACCGACTCGGAGTTGCGTCTCAGGCGCTCTTCCGCCCTCGTCGTCGCAACCATCCTCGGAACGCGCCCATGACCAGCAGATGCAGTCGTGCCTGGGTCGCTCCGTAGAAATACCAGGGAAGATTGGGTGCGTAGTCCTGAAGGGCGGCAAGGGTGACGCCACCTTCTCGGACGAATCTGAATTCGAATCGACCGGTGTCGGAGCCGTTCTTGCGGACGAGAAGACCATCTCGAATCGACATGATCTCACGGTCGAAGGCCGACGCATGCTCGTCCCGTTCCAGATGAAGCAGAGGAATCAGACCGAAGAGTCGGATCATCACCCGGGAGACACCGTCGTTCTCGGTGGGGGTGCAGGTGACCTTGAGCAGAGGTCGGCCCCAGCGGCCGAGCCAACGCCAGTATTCGCCGCAGGTCCTTTCCATCGACCAGTCTTCCGGCGCTTTCATTCTCTGGATCGACCGCACCAGACTTCGGTTGTTGATGACCACGCGATCCTGGCGGCGTACGGTGCGGCGGGGATCCTCCTCGGCGGCATCGTTTCTGGTGGCATCATCCAGGGCGGTATTGAAGTCGACCAGTGGTTGGTCTTCGCGAAGCCGCTCGAGCAGGCGATTGGGTTCGGCAAGAGTCGGTGATTTGAGACTGGCGACGAGCGGCAGAACGAGGCTCTTGGGTTCGCCGCTGAAGAGCATCACCCAGAGCGTCGAGATCTTGGGTGATGAGATCGGCACCGACACCGTGAAGGGTCTTCGTCCCAGTTGATGTGCCGTACGCAGAACCATCTCTCCATAGGTCATCTTTTCGTCGATGCCGAGGTCGAACGTCCCCGACCATTCATCCTCATTGAGCACGATTTCAAAGGCTCGAATCACATCCACAAGGGCGATCGGTTGCGTGGGCGTGGTGGTCCATCGTGGCAGGACCATGGCGGGCAGTCGTTGAATGAGCCGGACCATCATGCGCAGCGAGGACCCGCCCGCGCCGATGACGAGGCCGGCTCGCAAGCGCGTCAGTCTGGCGTCTCCCGCGCCCAGGGTGTTGCCGACTTCCCGTCGTGATTCGAGATGTTGTGAGAGTCGTTCACCTTCTCTGGCCTTGCCCAGCCCGCCCAGGTAGACGATTCGTTTCACCCCGGCCTTTTCCGTGGCGATCCGCACGTTGTCCGCCAGCAGGAGGTCGAGGTTTTCGAAACGTGCCTGAGTCAGTCGCGACTGGGGTGACATCGAATGCACCAGATAGATCAGGATGTCCACGTCCTCGAGCACCTCGGCCAGTGCATCGGGATCGAAGAGGTCGCAGCGGCGCCATGTGACACCATCCTCGTCCTCGCCCTCGATCGGACTTCGTGAGAGGCTTCTGGTGAGGGCGACGATGTTGAAACGACGCCCCAATTCACTGCGAAGCGCTCGGCCGACGAATCCACCCGCTCCCGCGATGGCGATGGTGGCCTTTGATGATCTGGTTGTCGTCGGCATCGTGCTTCACTGACTCCTGCCAGCATCCTAGGCACTTCGAGCTTCGGGAGCGGGTAGACTCGGCATCATGATCAACGCAATCCAGCGATACATGATTCTCTTCGGCGCACTTCTTCTCACGCCATTCATCGTCATGCCCGCGATCGCCTGGCGATTGTCCGACTGGGGCGGTCCTTCGCCACTCGCTCACGGGGCACAATCTCCGTTCATGGCGGATCTCGGACTTCTTCTGTCGCTGGTGATTCTGCTTGCCCTGGGAGGGGTCGTGTCTCGGGGGCTCAACACCGCGGTGGGGCTGTTCGTCATCGGCTTCGGCGTGTGTCTGATCGCCTTTCGATGCGATACGGTCGAAGTCTTCGCGTGGTCCGAAGCCTCCATCTGGGCCCTCGGAGTCGAGACCATTCTCTGGATTCCGATCGTCGCCGTGCTCACGATCGTGGTCTTTCGATTTTCGAAAGGGCTCCGTGACGTCTACAGCGACTACAGCACCCCGCCGGCAGGCAGCTTCGAGTCCATGCTGGCTCGTGACGGCCTCGCGATGCTGCTCTGTGGAATCCCCGCCGTGGGGGTGACCTGGGCCTTGCTGGCCGATTGGAGCAACGGGCAGGTGCTGGGAGCGGTCTTCGCGGGGGCCATGGTCGGTGGTCTGATCGGACGACTCGCACTTCCCCGGACCCAACCAGTCCTTCTGTTCGTCGGTCCGATTCTCGTCGGCGGTCTCGCACAGATCGTGCTGGCAAGCGGGTTTTCAGGCACGATGTCTGACGCCCTCGTGGCCGGCACCGCGCCACGCCTTCTGTGGGTCATGCCCCTGGACTGGGTGGGTGGCACACTGGGCGGAAGCGCGTTCGGACTCGGCGTCGCCCGCATGTTCTTCGCTGAGACTCTCGAGCTGGCGACCAGACCCCAGTCGACCGTCCGCGCGTGAGTCTCGATTGACCGGAAGAACTTCCTTCAGTTCAGCCCCGGCAGCCTGCGTCCGTGTAGACTTCAGACATGTCACTCATAGTCACCGGAACGCTTGGAATTGATTCGATCGAAACGCCCACTGGAAACGCACAGCGTGTTCCGGGAGGCTCAGCCGCCTACTTCAGCGCAGCCGCAAGCGCGCAGGGGCCCGTCCGACTGGTCGGCGCGGTGGGCGAAGACTGGCCGGACGAGCATCGCTCGGTGCTGGCGTCCTTCACCGAGGTCGATCTGGCCGGACTCGAGCAGCGCGGTGGGTCTCAGACCTTCGCCTGGGGTGGCCGCTACCACGACAACATGAACGTTCGCGACACCCTCTTCACCGAGCTGGGCGTGCTCGAAGAGGCACCGCCCGCGGTGCCGGAGTCCTTTCGCGACAGTCGGTACGTCTTTCTCGCGAATTCCCACCCCGGCGTGCAGAATTCGTTTCTCGATCAGCTTCCCGACCGCGTTCTCACGGTCCTTGATTCGATGGACCTCTGGATCGACATCGCCAATGCCGATCTTCACGCGCTCATCGCTCGCGTCGACGGCGTGATGCTCAACGATTCGGAAGTCCAGCAGCTCACCGGCATCGGCAATCCGTACTCGGCGGGTCGTCGCATCCTCGAGATGGGACCATCATTCGTCATCGTCAAGAAGGGCGAACACGGCGCGATCCTGGTTCATGAGGATGGTGTCGCCACGATGCCTGCATTCCCGGTCGCACTCGAGGGCGTGGTCGATCCCACCGGCGCCGGCGACAGTTTCGCGGGCGGTTTCATGGCCTATCTCAATCGAGTCGATCGCTGTGATCTGGAAGCCTTGAAGTCCGCGCTCGCCTGGGGCACCGTCACCGCGAGCTGCACGATCGAAGCCTTCGGGCTCGAGGGTCTGCGTGGGCTCGACCTGGCGGCGCTTGAAGAACGACTCGATGTGTTTCGAACGGCGACGCGCTTCGAATGATCCGTCTCCGACATGTCAACGACCCCAAGGAGAGACCGATGGTCCTGTTTCGTCTCATGCTTCCCTGTCTTCTGTCGTTCTTCATCGTCGAGGCATCGGTCTCCGAGACCACCTCGAACTGGGATCGTTTCAACGACATCCCCCGCGCCAGGGAAGTCAATGCCGCAAGCATGGAATCGCGACGTCTGATGACTCCGGTCGGCACCCGAAGCGTCAGATGGGATCTCGATGCCGGGCTCGCGTTCGTACGAATCGACGGCGAGTGGACCGTGGTGGATCTCCAGACCTGTGAGATTCGAGAGGATGCTTCGGACCTCGACGTCCCCCGAGCCACGAAGAAGTCAGATGGCGAGGATGGTCGAAGAAGACGGTGGAGCGGCCCCGCACGCGGTCGTCAGGCGACTCGGGTCGTCTCGCCGAACGAGACCTGGACCGCGGTTCATGAGGACAACAACGTTCTTCTGATCGACGAGACCGACGTCACTCGTGCCATCACCACCGAAGGAACCGATCGGATGCGCTTCGGCACGGCAAGCTGGGTCTACGGTGAGGAACTTGATCAGTCGAGTGCCATGTGGTTCTCACCCGACGAGAAGTCCCTCGCGTTCTACGCGTTCGATGTCTCCGAAGTGCCCGACTACTTCCTGCTCTCCGGATTGACCGAGCTTCGAACCACGATCATGGACGAGGCCTACCCCAAGCCCGGCGATGCCAACCCCATCGCGGGACTGCGTGTCTACGACATCGATTCGGGAAAGACGATCACGGCGCAGGTGGGCGAGGAGTCGGATCAGTACCTGTATCGCGTCGCCTTCTCACCCGATTCGAGATTCCTGACCTCTCTTCGCATGAACCGGCTGCAGAATCAGTTGGAGCTTCTGGTGATCGATCCCACCAGCGGCGCTTCTCGCACGCTCATCTCCGAGAGCCAGCCCACCTGGGTGGCGCACGATCCCGAGATGAGATGGCTCGAGGACGGACGACGTTTCATCTGGTCTTCCGAGCGTTCCGGCTTCAAGACCTATGAGCTCTGGGACATCGAGGATGGCCTGCTTGCGGTGCTCGGCCCGGCCGACTTTCCATCCAGTTCGATCGTCGAGGTTCGTGAAGATCCCGAATTGCCGGGTGGTGGTCGTCTGATCTTCAGCGGCAACGGTGGAGCTCATCCACTTAACGTCCATCTTCATGCCGTCGACTTCGACGGTGGGGGACACATGCGCCTGACCAGTGACGGACTCACCCATTCCAACTTCTCCGTCGCACCCGATCTCTCCGCGACCGTGGCGCTCGGTCAGGCCTGGGACGCCCCGCCCGCATTGATGGTCTACTGCGCCGGAGTCACCGATCCACTGGTCCTTGCGGAGACCGACACCTCCAGGCTCGTCGACTCCGGGAGGCGCCCATCGGAACTCTTCGAATTCGTCACCGAGGATGGAAGCGAGACCTGCTTCGGTCGCATTCACTACCCGCGTGATTTCGACACCTCGAAGGCATGGCCGATTCTGGTCGATGTCTACGGTGGTCCCGAATCCAGTGCGATCACCAATCGATTTTCGGTCTCCGATGCGATGACCGAGTTCGGATTCGTGATGGTTCAGATCGACAATCGTGGAACGGAAGGGCGAGGCAAGGCCTTCGAAGGCGCGACCTATCTCAAGCTGGGACTGACCGACCTCGATGACCAGGCCCACGGCGTGAAGACGCTTCTCGAGCGCCACGACTGGCTTGATCCCGAACGCGTCGGAATCACCGGTCACTCCTACGGCGGCTACATGAGCGCTCTCGCGGTGCTGCGACATCCGGACACCTTCACGGTGGCGGTGGCGGGGGCTCCGGTCACCGACTGGCGCAACTACGACACGATCTACACCGAGCGGTACATGCGCACGCCCGCTGAGAATGCCGGGAACTACGACGCCGGAAGCTGCGTGAAGCTCGCCCGCAACCTCGAAGGGGAGTTCCTCCTCCTGCACGGCATGGTGGATGACAACGTCCATCCCTCGAACGCTTGGCAGCTTGCCAGTGCGCTTCAGAGTCTCGACATTCCCTTCGAGATGCAGTTCTTTCCGGACAGCGCACACGGCATCTACTCCCCGGCCTTCCGTTCCGCGAAGTGGTCGTTTCTCGTGGATCACCTGGTCGGTTCCGAACAGGGCGCGCCGTGAGCGAGCTTCCGCCCGATCGTTCGCACGTCCTCACCGAGGTCGAACATCTCAGTGGCCGTGATCTCGGCTCCGCTTCGATCGAGGAATCGATCGAGTGGATCGCGGAGGATCACGAGCAGGTCGTCGAATCATTGCGCCGTGCAGGCCCTCAGTTGGCCCCTCTGATCGAAGCCGTGGTGAAGGCACTCCGCACCGGTGGTCGACTGATCTACGTCGGAGCGGGCACCAGCGGACGCCTGGGCGTCCTTGATGCCTCGGAATGTCCTCCGACCTTCAACATCGACCCCGCCAGCGTCATCGGACTCATCGCCGGTGGTGACACCGCACTGAGAACTTCGAGTGAAGGTCTTGAAGACGACTTTCACGGTGCTCACGACGCACTGCATCGTCTTTCGCCGGGAGCTGACGACGTGCTCGTGGGCATCGCGGCGGGTGGTACCACGCCCTACGTCCTGGGCGCGATCGAGGAAGCGGATCGTCTCGGTGCCGTTGGCGCGATGATCACGTGCGCCCCTCGGAAGGCACCGAACGGCTGTCGTCATCTGATCGTGCTGGAAACGGGTCCCGAGCTTCTCACGGGCTCCACTCGGCTCAAGGCCGGTTCGGTGACCAAATTGGCGCTCAACACGATCACCACCGTGGCTTTCGCGCAGCTGGGAAAGGTTCGCAGCGGACTGATGATCGACATGCGTGCCACCAATACGAAGCTTTTCGACCGTGCGATCCGGATTCTTCGTCGTCTCTTCCCCGGACTCTCTCGTGAAGACGCGGCGAGCAGTCTCAGAAAAGCGAATTTGGATCTGCGTGCAACAATCGAGATGCTGGAGCGTTCCTAGGCTGAACGAATTCTGAACACAGGAGCTCCATCATGGTGACATTTCGTCGGATCTTGAACGTCCTTCTCCTGAGCACCAGCACGGCGGCCCCGACGTGTTTCGCCGATGACCCACCGGTTCAACCGAATGTTCCGATCTCGTCTCTTCCACCCGAAACGACATCGATCGAGGCGTTGGTCGGAGGCAACACCCACTTCGCGCTCGAGCTCTACAAGCAGATCAAAGGAGAGGGAAACCTCTTCTTTGCGCCCAACGGAGTGTCGGAAGCGCTTGCACTCTGTTTCGAAGGGGCAGGCGGAGCCACCGCGAAGCAGATGGCGCAGGTGCTTGGTTTCCCGCAAGAAGGTGCGGACCTGGGGGCACGATTTCGTCGGTTGCGCGAGGCGGTCGCACGGCTCAACACCGATTTCGTGACCTACAAGTCGGACAACGGTCTCTGGAGTCAGCTTCCCCTGCAGAAGGCCTTCGAGACCAGTGTGCGAACCGATTTCGATGCCGAAGTCTTCAACGTCGACTTTCGGTCGCCTGCGGCGCGCGAAGATGTCCGTGCGTGGGTGCGTGATCGGACCGATGGAGCCGCCGAACTTCCCGCGGAGGCTTTTTCCAATCCACTTCTTCGATTGCTGGTCATCAACACGCTCCTCTTCAAGGCGTCCTGGGCACAGCAGTTCGATCCGGAACGCACCGTGAAAGCGCCTTTCGAACTCATGGACGGCACTCGAATCGACGTCCCCACCATGCGAATGGACACGGTCCTCCGACATGGCACGTGGGACGACATCCGGATTCTTGAAATGCCCTACGAGGGTGGTGGAGCATCGGCCTTCATCCTTCTGCCGGCACCGGGAGTCTCCGGGTCCGATGGATCGATCGACGCACTGAGGCGCTTTGAGAGGGGTCTCACCGGACCCGAACTCGAGAAGCGGCTGGAAGGTCTGTCGCAAGCGATGATTTCGGTTCATCTGCCACGTTTCTCGATCGCATCGAACATCGCTCTCGGCGAACATCTTCAGGCATTGGGGCTCTCCCTTCCGTTTCAGAACGATGCGGATTTCTCCGGCATCACGACCGCCGACCAATTGCAGATCGACAAGGTTCTTCAGGATGCGAAGATCGATTTTCATGAAGGTGGCACCGAGGCCGTGGTGGTGACCGTGGTCACACTTGTCGGACGTGGCGCTCCCAGGAAGCCCGAGTCTCCGACGGTCGTCTTTCGAGCGGATCGACCCTTCATGTTTCTGATCCGTGAAAACAGCACCGGCGCGATTCTTTTCATGGGACGTGTGAGCGAGCCCCGCGACGGCTGAACGAGACTCGAACAAGGAACAGCCCCGTGCGAGGCACGGGGCTGTTCGTGTTCTCGTGTTGTTTCGCGGCAAGCGCGAATCAACTCAGACCTGGTCGTTGAGCTTCTTGAGGGCGCGTGCGCGGACCTTCTTGGAAGCTGGCTTGGCAGCGAACCACTGCTCTTCACCGGTGAAGGGGTTGACGCCCTTGCGACGGGGCTTCGCAGGTGCCTTCTTGACGGTGAGCTTCATGCCCATGAACTTCACGATGCCGCTCTTCTTCAGGTCGGCGACACACATCTGTTCGAGTGCGTCGAACACGTGCGTGACCTGCTTTCTGGTCATCTCGCAGGAGTCCGCGATCGCGGTCAGCTGCTGGCTTCGCGTTCGAGGCGTTGCCGAAGCGGTGATCTTCTTGGGACCGGTCGCTGCCTTTGCCTTGGGCTTGGCGGTCGTGCGACGTGTGGTCTTCTTCTTGGCTGCAGTCGTGGTTCTCTTCGCAGCCTTCTTGGCTGGGCGGCGAGCCGCCTTGCGAACAGTCGTCTTCTTCTTGGTGGTCTTCTTCTTCGTGGTCTTCTTCGCCATGGTGCTGAATCCTTTCGCGTTGGCCCTTCCTTGACATCAGGTAGGTGCGCGGAAAGTATCTGCTCCTGACGAGAAGGACAAGCCGATCAGTCATAAAAAACAGTGCTTTTCGCACTTTTCATCAACGTGGCAAAAACATGACATTTTTTAAAGATCTTGAAACACATGGATTTCAAGGTGTTTTTGCTTCGATTTCACGCCCTGGCGGGGAGGTGGAAGCGCCCTCTGGGAGGGCTTTTTTCATTTCAAACTCATCATTCAACTGATCGGCATCGCTCGAATGAGCGAGAAAACAAGGCATCCGCAGGCCCCAACTCGGTCATCTCCCAGTTCCATGAACGTTCCATCCGTTCGCCCGTCCGTGCTTCGAGACTCGATGACGCTGTTGTCGGTCGAGGTCACGAACCATTGGTCGTTGCGGCGAAAGATGATGGCATGGAGTGGTTTCACTCCGGGATTCTGCAGCCGGATGTCGCATTGGGAATCGGATCCCACGCTGATATTGCGAAAACCAGCGAGGCAGAAGGCCTGCTTTTGAATCGGCTTTCGCTCATCGGAAGCCATTTCAAGCTGAAGGACGTCGACGTGGGTCTCGGTCCCGCGGGGAGGGTCGCTGCCGTGTTCCGGTCCCTGCGCGAACCAGAATCGGGCCGGGCCCATCGTCACGCACATCTCATCCGAGAACGCCGTGCACCGAATGCGTTCACCGTTCAGGGAAAGCCCCTTGGTGGAATCGAGGTCCGCGATCATCCACTTTTCAGAGTGGTGGAAGATCAACGCGTGCATGCGGCTGATCGCAGCATGGTCGATCTGGACGTCATTGCTGGGGTGGCGACCTATCGTGTAGCTGCGTGACGTGTCGAGCTCGAAATCGAGAATCAGTTCGGAACTCTGATTCGTTCCGCCCGTTTTTTCAATCACGATCTTCGACATGGATCAACCCGTGCCTTTCGGCATCTTTCAACTGGTCTTCGAGTCCGCGGTGGCTCGCACCACCGGCCGGCCCACCGAGTAGTACGTGAATCCGAGTTCCTTCATCGTGACCGCACGATAGAGGTTGCGGCCGTCGAAGATCAGGGGCGCGCTCAGACGGTTGCTGATCTCGTTGAAATCAGGCGTTCTGAATTCATTCCATTCCGTGGCGATGACCAGTGCATCACAGCCGTCGAGGCAGTCGTACTGCGAAGTCGCCTGTTCCACTTCCGGCATCTCGCTTGCGAGATTCTCCATCGCAACCGGATCGAACGCTCGACAGGTGGCACCGGCCTCGAGTGCCAGTCGCATCAGGGTCATCGAGGGTGCTTCACGGATGTCGTCGGTGTTGGGTTTGAAGGCCACGCCCCAGAATGCGATCTTTCGTCCGGCGAGGCTGCCTTCGAAGTGGTTTTCGATCTTGTCCCAGAAACGGAGTCGATGGGCCGAGTTGACCCGGTGAACCGCTTCGTTCAATTCGCATTCGAAGCCCACGGCCTTGCCCATGCCGCAGACGGCAAGCGTGTCCTTGGGAAAACAGCTTCCGCCATAACCAAGACCCGGATAGAGGAACTGGTTTCCAATCCGCTTGTCCGCGCACATGCCTTCGCGCACGCGTTTGACGTCCGCGTCGTAATGTTCGCACAGGGTGGCCAGCTCGTTCACGAAGGAGATCTTGCAGGCCAGCATGGCGTTGGAAGCGTACTTGACCATCTCGGCGCTTCGCACGTCCATGAGGTGGATCGGATTTCCCTGGCGCACGAAGGGTTCGTAGAGCGCCATCATCAGTTCCGAAGCGCCGTCGTCCTCGATGCCGCACACCACTCTGTCTGGCTTCATGAAGTCGTCGATCGCGGCGCCTTCCTTGAGAAACTCCGGGTTGTCCGCGATCCAGAACGGAGCATCCGTCTTCTCCTTGATGAGATCACGGACCTTGTGACTCGTCCCCACCGGAACGGTGCTCTTGACGACGACCATCTTGGGGGTCTGGTTCGGACCAAGCGCATCGATCGCCTCCGCGATGTCGGCGGCCACTCTGAGCACGTACTGAAGATCGGCCGAGCCGTCCTTGTCGCTGGGCGTTCCCACGCAGATGAAGATCGCTTCAGCGTCCGCATAGGCCGCAGCCTTGTCGGTGGTGAAGTGCAGGCGATCGGCCCCGGCATTTCGTGTGATCATCTCCGAAAGACCAGGTTCGTAGATGGGGCTTTTTC